>CAYFMP010000038.1:0-34161 GCA_964344215.1 uncultured Thalassospiraceae bacterium
TCGCCGCGCGAGCCGCTCCTTGCCAGGAGACCGGAGAGCGCGTCTCGGCGATTCCATATCAACGTGACCCGCTCTAGTGGTTACAGCAACCACACTTTGGCACTTAGATGCCGGTGGTGGGAGCCGTCCACCGCATCAGGGGCGGACAATCGGAGCGCGCAGCACTTAAACCGTAACAGTTTCGGCTTTCGAGAAGAGCCAGTTCAGAAACGCCCTTACGGCAGGCCGGAGAGTACCCGGCAACGTTTCGACATAGTAGATGCCGAAAGCCGGTTCCGAAAACAACTCGACAATCTTGCCGGAGGCAAGTTCGTCCCTGAAAAACGCGCGGGCCGTATAGGTGACTCCGTCGCCTCGGCGAACTGCGTCCATGATCAGATTTCCCGGCATATGGTTGATTGTGAGCGGACGTTCGACAACGACTCCGTGATACGTCAACCATTCAGCGGCTTCGTTCGTACCGAGTTCCTGTAGCCAAGGCATATCGATCAAGGTTGCCGGATCGCTAAGGTCGCGGTCGCCGACTAGCGACGGCGTACCAATGACGATCATGTCGGAAATCAAGACAGGCGTAACGTCGACGTCCGGGCGGCGTCGGTCCCGATAACGGATTGCGATGTCGATACCGCCTGGTTTCAGCTCGACCACGTCCGCTGTCGGATTGAGCAGCAGCGTGATGTCAGGGTTCGCGTATTGGAACTCCATGATTCTCGGCATCAGCCACTCGACAGCGAACGCGGGCGACATGGTGACTTGAACGGGGCGTTCTTCCGCCGTTTCCAGGAGGCGTTCAACACCTCGCCCAATCGTCGCGAATCCGGAGCCCAGATCACGCGCGAGAACCGTGCCCTCGGCTGTCAATCGAATACCGCGCCCCTCTCGCCTGACGAGGGCCATTCCCAAGCGGTCTTCGAGCGCCTTAACCTGCTGACTAACGGCGGCGTGGGTCACGTTGAGCCGCTCCGCCGCGAGGGTATAGCTACTGGTTTCAGCGACGACGGCAAATGCCCGCAGGCTGTTGAGAGGTGGAAGGTTCAGCCAATCCATCTGTAATAATTTCTTACAAAACAGAAGTATTATTGACTCGCATGGATTGGCTAATCGTTCAAGTATAGAAAGGCTTTTTGAGCGACTAGCCATACCGAACCCACTACCTTTATTTCATGAATTCTAAGGTAATCCCGAAAGGTGATCAGAATGGGCGATGCGAAGGAAAAACACGAGGGCGGCTGCTACTGTGGCGCGGTACGCTATGAAATCAACGGCCCGCCAACCTGGTCAGGGCATTGTCACTGCCGGTCATGCCAATTGGCACTCGGCGGCGCATTCGTAACCTGGGCCAAGGTTCAGGCTGACGACTTCATCGTTACAAAAGGCGCGATCAGGATTTGCGAGAAAACGTCCGGAATCAAACGCGGCTTTTGCGGCGATTGCGGAACGACGCTTACCTATGCCGCCGAGTACGACGTTGACGGGCAGGATTGGCGGGACGACGCCTGGTTTGCCGCGACGACGCTCGACAATCCGTCCATCGCGTCGCCAAAAACGCACGTCTACGTTTCCAATCAGCAACCGTGGATCAAGCTGGCCGACGGTTTGCCGACATTTCCCGAGTTTTGAAAGGAGAGAACGATGACGACAGCTTACTCGTACGCTTGCAAGGATTGTGAAGGCATGGAAACCTGCCCCGGAAAAGTCGTTGCCGCCACGGAGGATGAGGTTTGGAAGTTGATGGAGCTTCATGCCGTCGTCGCCCACGGCGAGGATCCAAGTGGCTGGGACGACGAAACCCGGCAATACCTTAAAACACTTATCAAGACCGAATAGACCTCATATAGGTCGAATCAATGCGTCGGGGACCGGGAGTGTTTGCTTGCTAAGGTCCGCTTCGGGTTGATTCTGTTGCAAAACTATTTTGACGCGCCCCAGGCGCAGGATTGATTCGCGGTCAGGCTCCGGCATGCAACAATGAATCGCGCTTGGCTCCCCAATGTTTCAGTCATTGCGCAACCGCCGTTTCGTCCCGAGTTTTGCAACAGAATCGGTTAAAAGCAGATTTTAATCGTACCCTTCGTCTACATCCGCCTCGAGAAACAAAGCGGACTTCCTTGCGCCTCTGTCCGTCTGGATCAAATTTCAAAAAAACTCTTTTTTTGTTCTTGACAAACAATGTCATTAATCCTATATTAAGCGAAAATATCTCGTCGATGCTGGTTTTTGTGGATGCAAAGGCCTAGCCAACGGCGGGCGTTGCTCTTTGAAATTGTGAATCTTCGCTGCGGATCGGTCGGCATTTTCGGTGCGGCTGTGAAGCGGAGTTAGGGGCTCCCCCCACCCCGGCCCTCTCCATCGTGGAGAGGGAGAAAAAGGGCGCGGTGTTGTTTGCCCTCGTACTTCGGGACGGCGTCAAAGCGCCTCCTCGGCATGAGGCCGATACTCACCTCGTCCCGAGCGGCGGGCGAAGCTCGCGCGTCGAAGGACTGGGCCGTCGAAATGATAATAAATGCTAAGTTTATCAGCGTGCCGGAATTGGGGTGCGTTCCGTCATTTTTTTCGGTGTCCGACCGAATCAAGCACTTGGACGACACCGGGGACGGGCGCTCGCACCTGCTTGCCGTTTGCCGTCATCCGTGGCAGCTTTGACCGTTCCAACCATCCAGGGCCTTATCGTCCTGGATTGAAATGGTCCAGGACGTGATTAATCCCCTGACCTTATGAAACGAGGGCGATTCACGTTTCAAATGGTTAGGATTTGAAACGATCGCACTCTAGAGGACGACCGATGCCGAGCAACTCGCCTTTCCAGTGGGACGACCCGTTCCTGTTGGACCGTCAACTCGCCGAGGACGAGCGCATGGTCCGCGACACGGTCCGCGACTATGCCCAGGAAAAGCTGATGCCGCGGGTGCTGGAGGCGTTCCGCCACGAGACCTTCGACCGTGCCATCATCGACGAGATGGGCGAGCTTGGGCTGCTCGGGCCGACGCTGCCGGAGGAGTACGGCGGCGCCGGTCTCAACCACGTCTGCTACGGCCTGATTACCCGCGAAGTCGAACGGGTCGATTCGGGCTACCGCTCGGTGTTGAGTGTGCAGTCGTCGCTGGTCATGCATCCGATTCACGCCTACGGGTCGGAAGACCAGAAGACCAAGTACCTGCCGAAGCTGGCGCGCGGCGAACTGGTCGGGGCGTTCGGCTTGACCGAACCCGATTTCGGGTCCGACCCGGGCGGCATGCGGAGCCGCGCCGAGAAAGCGCAGGGCGGCTACCTGCTGACCGGCAACAAGATGTGGATCTCCAACGCGCCGATCGCCGACTTGATCGTCGTCTGGGCCAAGCTCGACGGCGTCATCAGGGGCTTTCTCCTGGAGCGCGGCATGGAGGGCCTGTCGACGCCGAAGATCGAGGGCAAGATGAGCCTGCGCGCCTCGATCACCGGTGAAGTGGTCATGGACAAGGTGTTCGTTCCGGAAGAGAACCTGCTGCCCGGCGCCGAAGGGTTGTCCGGCCCGTTCGGTTGCCTCAACAAGGCCAGATACGGCATCGCCTGGGGGGCCTTGGGCGCCGCCGAGTTCTGCTGGCACGCGGCGCGCCAATATACGCTCGACCGCAAACAGTTCGGCCGGCCGCTGGCCGCCACCCAGCTGATCCAGAAAAAACTGGCCGACATGCAAATGGAGATCACCGTCGGCCTGCAAGCGTGTCTGCGGGTCGGACAGCTACTCGACGAGGGCGACTGCCCGCCCGAGAACATCTCGCTGATCAAGCGTAACTCGGCCGGCAAGGCGCTCGACATCGCGCGCATGGCCCGCGACATGCACGGCGGCAACGGCGTCGCCGACGAGTTCCACGTCATCCGCCACATGATGAACCTGGAAAGCGTCAACACCTACGAGGGCACCCACGACATCCACGCCCTCATCCTCGGCCGCGCCCAGACCGGCATCCAGGCCTTTACCGGCGGCTGATTTCTTCGTTGAGCGGTCGAATCAACAGCCAAAGAACTTGACGAGCGATGGTCCCCATTGTTGCCAGACCGTGGCTAGGCCTCCTGCGGCGGAAAATATTTCAGCGAGAGAATCTAAAGCTGACCTCACAACGCTGGATTTCCGGTCTGTGTTGTCGAGATTTCCCTGTTCAGCCAGAAACGCTAACCATTCCAGCGCCTCCTTCCGTGCCTCCGGCAACAGATCGGAGGGGTCGGACATTACGGCCTCAGTCAACGATTTGAGGGAGTCAGCCAAGTCCTGCTGGCCATTCTCAGCCAACAAATGAACCTGAGCCTCGATGGTGCCAAAGTTGGTCTGCTCCCCGGTGTTAAGGTTGCCGATGGCAGCTCCATTGGCGTTGATCACTGTAGGGTTACTAACCACGATGATGTTTTCGACCTTGACCTCAACAACTATCTTCGC
Source organism: uncultured Thalassospiraceae bacterium (assembly GCA_964344215.1). Taxonomy (GTDB): domain Bacteria; phylum Pseudomonadota; class Alphaproteobacteria; order Rhodospirillales; family Casp-alpha2; genus CAYFMP01. The sequence continues at coordinate 4,412 of CAYFMP010000038.1, forward strand.
TGGCCCCCGGTTGTGAACAACCCATTGCCACCCATTGTCACGGACGATCTTTTTTAGGCCCATGGAGCAATTCTAAGATTACTCTCTAAAATAGCAACTAGTACCATATCGAAATTTTTTCGAGTAGACCCCTTTCGCCTTCGCAACCTATTTAGATTTCTAGCGCCGCTGTCGCGGTGGCCGCATCCGAAATCTCTTCTTTCTCCGATCGGCCTAATCTGGCGCTGCGACGAGCTGCGTTGCGGAGGATCGGCATATGAAGTTCCGCAATCTCTTTATTCTGCTCATCAATGGAGGCAATGGACTTTCCTTTGGTCGCCTGTTCAAGAGCCCAGTCTAGTATTGCCACCGCATTGTCGATGAGCTCCTTTTTCGTGCTGAGTTGTCCGACTTGCATCAGGTGCGTCAACAATTCAGCACCATCCGGCGTCAAATCGATCTGCCAACGGACCTTTTTCATTTGATTACCCTCCGAATTTACTCGAAATAAGGATATATTATGAGTAATTACCGAGTAAGTCAATAGCACAAGCCTTTCGACGAGGTACTCTGGCCGCATCACCGTAGGGTTTGACAACTCACGGAAAGACGCTAGGTAGGACATCGCGTCCTGCCAAGCCGTGACCGATCAGCAGGACGCCGTAGAGAACCAGCGTCAACGCCGTCTGCCACCATTTGAACTCGCCGCCCTCCATGCGGGTGCGCCCCTTGGCGATGGCGGCCAGCGGCAGGTTCGACGAGCGTCCCTCGAAATCCGACCAGGCCTGGCCGAGACGGGCCCGCTTGCGGGCGTCGATGTGCAACGTCCCGGCCAAGGCCAGAAAGGCGATCGACCCGAAAAGGATCCATGCCGCGGCGTCGCCGTTGGCGAGCAGGTGGGCGCCTCCCCACAGACCGAACGACCACATCAGCGGGTGGCGGGTGATCTTGAGGACGCCGCGCGGGCCGTCCTCGAGGCCGCGGCCCGGCGTCGCCGCCAACGTCGGGTTGGGCGCCGTCAGGCCGCCGACGAACAGGAAACAGGCGACCAGCATCAGGGTCAGCGCGGCGTGCCGCATGCCGGTGTTGGGCTCGAACAGCGTCACCTCGGGAGCGCTGCCGTAGGCCGAGATCATCCAGCCGAGCAGCGCCAGTGAAATCAGCGAGTAGAGCCCGAGATAGCCGTTTTCGCCGAGCTGTCCGACCAGCGCGCCGCGCACCGCCGCGGTCGGCAACACGAGGTGTGTCGCGACGAAAAGAAAGGCGGCGAGGCCCAAGGTTTCGAGGGAGCCGCTCATGACGGCAGATTAGCGGAGCCAGGCGATCAGGAACAGACGGCAGTGACGAGGGCCGTGATCAGCCGGCTGACGACGCGCTCGGATCGGGGGGATGGCTGGCCCGGCTCATGACGTAAGCCGCCGCCGGCACCATGACCGCCGCCAGCAAGCCCGGCACCACCCAGTCTTCGGCGACGAAGGCGCTGACATAAACGAAACTGGCTCCCATCATGACGGCGGCCGCGATCTTGCCGCGAAGAGGGATGACGCGGTGCTGGTGCCAATTGCGGATCGACGGCCCGAACCGCGGGTGATTCCAGAGCCACATCTGGAAGCGCTCGGAACTCCGGGAAAAGGCCCAGAAGGCGACGATCAGGAACACCGTGGTCGGCAGTCCAGGCACGAAAACGCCGATCAGACCGAGCCCGACCATCGACCAACCAAAAGCGACCAGCGCCCACCGCACCGTGCAATTCGAAAGCCGCTGCTGCATTTCCTGCGTGTCGTCCTTCATTTGCCGTCGTCCTCCTGGCAACGATTACGCGCTTCCCCCCGCAGGTCGGGTTAAGCATAGTAGGAGTGGATCGAAAATCAAGCGGGAATTGCATACATGGGTAATCAGGCTGGATACCCCGACTCGCTGCCCGACGGCGCCGAGATCGACGACGGAGTCTGGTCGCAGCTCGTCAATCGGGTTGCGGCCGGTCCCCGCCGCGCCGCGTTGTTCCTCGATCGCGACGGCGTCGTCGTCGAGGAAGTCAACTACCTGCACCGCCCCGAAGACGCCCGCCTGATTCCCGGAGCCGTCGACATCGTCGGCCGCTGCAACCGGCTCGGCGTGCCGGCGGTGGTCGTCACCAACCAGGCCGGCATCGGATATGGGCGTTACGGTTGGGACGCATTTATCGCCGTTCAGGAGAAGATCGCCGACGACCTCATCGACGCCGGCGTCTTCGTCAATGCGGTTTATGCCTGCCCACACCACGCCGACGCTCGTCCGCCCTACGACACGCCCGATCACCCGTGCCGCAAACCCAACCCCGGTATGCTGATCCGCGCCGCCGAGATGCTGCCGATCGACCTCGGCCGGTCGTGGATCGTCGGCGACCGGGCCAGCGACCTGGCGGCCGGGCTGAACGCCGGCCTGGCTGGCGGCTTTCATGTCCTGAGCGGACACGGCAGCGACCCCGGCGAACGCGAAAAGGTAATGCAACTGCGTGACGGACGGTTTCAGGTGCTGACCGGGGACTCGATCGCCGACGCCAGAGGTCTCGCCCTATTGGCCGACACGCCGGTTCAAGTTTGAACCACCAGGTTGCGGCCGCTGTTCTTGGCTTCGTAAAGGGCCCTATCGGCGGCCTCGATGAGGGTGGCGCCGGTATCATGGGTCGGAAACGCCGCCACGCCGCAGCTCACCGTCACCGTGAACGAATTCTCCCCTGCCCGATGCGTGATATCGGAAAACGCCTCCCTGATTTGGTCGGCCACCATAAACGCCTCGTCGGCCGCCGTCCCGATAAGCACCAGGCCGAATTCCTCGCCGCCCATCCGTCCGATCACGTCGATGCTGCGCAGCCTTTGGCGCAACAGGTGGGCCATACTGCGGATGACTTGGTCGCCAACGCCGTGTCCGTGATTGTCGTTGACCGCCTTGAAGTGATCGATATCGAGCATGACGAAGGCGAGCGGCGCCTTGTTGCGCCGGGCCCGTTCGATCTCCGTATCCAACATCTGCTTTGTGGTCGAGTGGTTGATCAGCCCGGTCAGGCTGTCGCGGACCATGCGCGAACGCAATATCCGATAGCGCCGTCCCCGCGTCTTGACGGACGTCACCAGATGCTCGGGGATCACGGGCTTGGTCAGGAAGTCGTCGCCGCCATGGCTCAAGGCGGCTATCTGGGTGTCGGGATCGGTCTCGGCGGACAGGAAGATGATCGGGGTGCCGACGAAGCTCTCCTGCTGGCGAATCACCTCGGCAAGTTCCTGGCCGCCGCACCTCGGCATGTAGATGTCGAGCAGGATGATTTCCGGAACGAAGGCGTCGAGCGCCCCCATGATCGACGCCGGGTCGGTCACCGTCGCTGTGATCATGCCCGCCGATCGCAGCACGATTTCCATATGGCGCGCCACGTCGGGATCGTCATCGACGATGAGCACGCGATAGGGCTCGGCTTCTTCGACACCGGTCAGTCGGTCGAGCACATCGACCAGGGCAAAACCACTGACCGGTTCGACCATGTAGGCGTCACAGCCGGCGCGGACCGCCGCCAATCGGGATTCCAGATCGCCTCGCGCCGACAGGAACACGACCGGACAGGCGATGTTGCCGGCCCCGCGCAATCCGGCCACCACGTCGGCACCGCCGGTGTCGAAGCCGCCGAACCCCAGTTCGACGACAAGGGCAACGGGAGAAAGATCGCGCAGGGCGGCGCTGACGGCTTCGGCCCGGTCGGCCACCGCGACCTCGAAGCCGAAGGTCTCGAGATCGGTTTTGACATGCTCGATCTCGCCCGGCTCCGATTGGGCAACGACAACCCGCCGCACCGCGGCCTTGACTTCGGGTGCCGGTAGTTCTGCAGGCAACGGGGAGAGCTGACGGGTCTTCTCGGCGTTGATCTCGCTAACGGCGAGACGGGTCAGGTTGCCGAGCTTGATCCGAACCTCATCCCAGTTCGGCGGTGGCGGCAGTCGCCCCGAGCCTTCCGGACCGCTGACCTCTTCCCATAGGCCCCTGGCGACTTCGGATATCTCGCTGAGGCCGAACGTTCCGGCCGATCCAACCAACCTCCGGGTAGCCTGATCGAAGGCGGTAAAGTCCTCCGAGCACGGTTCTGACGAGGGATTGTCGATCAACGTCTCGGTCCGCGAAACGACGTCATCGATCATCGCTTGCAGGCTCGAATCGACGAAGGACTTCCGAAGACTCTGGAGTTTCTGCTCGACGGTCGAACCGCTTTCCGGCATCGCAAGAGTTTCCAAACCACCGGCCCGGCTCATCGCAGCGAACCGGACGATCAATCCCCGTAGCGTATGTGATCGGCCCAGGTTCGCTCAAGAACCCTGAGCGCGCCACAGACTCTATCCACTTCCCCCTCGGCAAGATCGCGCGACACGAAAGCGGCGGCGTTCTTGTCCTCCATTTCACGGATTCCCCGGACCACGTTCTTCGCCTTGTCGGTAAGACGGACCGTAACCGAGCGTTTGTCGTGGGCCGAACGTTCCTGTTCCAGATAATCGAGGTCGGTCAGCTTCTTGACGTTATAGGAAACATTCGACCCCTGATAGTAGCCGCGTTCGACGAGGTCGCGAATGACGACCTCCTCGTCGCCGATGTTATTCAACAGCAATGCCTGAACACCGTTAATGTCTTTGACTCCCATCCGGTTGAGCTCGGCCCGTAGGACGTCGATGAACCTACGGTGCAGCCGTTCGATCAATCGGGTCAGTTCGAGGTATTCCTTGTTCACGGCAGAAGTATTCACTGCAAAAGTTCCTTTTGTACAAGGGTTTTATAGGCACTTTGTCAGAATCCGGCAAGCCGGGTGAGATGCTGTCGGCATCCCAAGACAAGGGTGCCGGAAAGCGACCCCCGTCCACTTCCCGGCACCTCCGTGCCGCCAGAACTCGGAGCGGCACGTATATCCCCTGTTGGCGTCAGAACCCGCGTCGATGGGGTACAATCACTTGAAAATCCTCCGGCAGGGCGGCGCCGAGCGGGTATACGGTCCGCCGTCCCTTGCGTGCGAACGGCCGGCCTTGCTCGAACAGATAGATTTGATACCGAGAGGCCCCGTTCAGCGCCGCCGGCAGCGGCATTCCATGGTGGCGAGCCGCCCAGAAAGCGTCGACGGGCAAGCTCCCCTCGCCCAGATACCCGGCCACGGCATCGTACTCGTCGGCGACAGCCGGTCGCGGCTGCCGCGAAACGTCCACTAGCGGCGCCACCATGCCGGCGATCAGAAGACCGGCAACGGCCGGCGTCGCCGCCACCGCGCCGAGGCGGCATCGGGAAAGTTTGCATAGACGTCTCAAACCGGAAACCAGCATTGCTTTACCAATATTCCAAGTCCTGCCGTTTGTTTTTTATTATATAAACTAACATAATTATTACAATTATATTATTTATTCATATTATTTACTCAGAATTATATAAATTTTTATCTAAATTATTGTTTGAACGAGACTGACCGATCCAACCGATATGGATGGTTGACCTGACCGCCAAAGGCCGCTTATGTGGCGGCTGTCCAACCGACCAAGGGAAACGGCGGCCCCCCGAGCGGCGCGCCTCGATACGAGGACCCCCATGAAGCTTCTACGCTATGGCCCGCCCGGCGCGGAAAATCCCGGGCTCATCGACGAACAAGGCAGGGTTCGAGACCTCTCCGACAAGATCAACGAAATCGATGCCGCCGCCTTGGCCCCTGATCGACTGGCGGCGTTGGCCAAGATCGAGCCGGAGTCGCTGCCGGTCGTCGAGGGACCGGTCCGTTTCGGCCAACCCGTCGCCGATGTCGGCAAGATCGTCGCCGTCGGCCTCAACTATGCCGATCACGCGCGCGAAACCAAACTCGACATCCCCGACGAACCGGTCCTGTTCACCAAGGCGATCACCTCGTTGAGCGGCCCCAACGATCCGGTGGTGCTGCCGCGCGGTTCCGAAAAGGGCGATTGGGAGGTCGAACTGGCGGTCGTCATCGGCAAACGTGCGAGCTATGTCGACCAAGCAGAGTCCTTCGACCACATCGCCGGTTACGCTGTCATGAACGATGTTTCCGAGCGTGGTTTCCAACTCGACGGCACCGGTCAGTGGGTAAAAGGCAAGAGCGCCGACACCTTCGCGCCGTTCGGCCCCTGGCTGGTCACCCGCGACGAAATCCAGGATCCGCAGTCCCTCAACATTTGGCTCGAACTGAACGGCGAGCGCCAGCAGGACAGCAACACCTCGACGATGATTTTCGGGGTTGGACACTTGGTCAGCTACATCAGCAACTACATGACCCTGTTGCCGGGCGACGTGATCGCCACCGGCACGCCGCCCGGGGTCGGGCTCGGTCAAACTCCGCAGCGTTTCCTGAAATCCGGCGATGTCATGCGGCTCGGCGTCGAGGGATTGGGCGAACAGAGCCAGGAAGTCCGAGCCTACGACGAATAGGCACGTTCAGTCGACGCTGCGGAACGGCTTGCCGATACCGAACACCGAAGCCCAGCCGAGTCCCTTCAGCGTTCCTTCGCACGGTTCGTATTCGCAGCCGATCCAGCCGCCGTACCCCATTCCGTCGATGGCCTCGAACAGGGCTATGTGGTTGATCTCGCCGTCGGCATCGGCGGTCGTCGGCTCGTGTCGGCCGGGCGCGCTCGCGACCTGCAAATGTCCGATTACATCGAGATTGTCGCGCACCGTTTCGAGTAGGTCCTCGCCTGACATGGCGCCGTGGTAGAGATCGTATTGCAGGAACAGGTTGGGCCTGTTGACGACGGCCATGACGGCGCGGGCCTGCACGGCGCTGCCAAGCACGTATCCCGGCACGTCGATGGCATTGAGCGGTTCGATAAGGACGGCGATCCCTTCCCTTCCGAGAGTTTCGGCCGCGTACCTCAGGTTCTCGGCATAAACCGCCATCGCCGTCTCGGTCGACGTCTCAGGGCCGGGCACCCCCGCCATCACGTGAACCCGCCGGCAGCCCAGACGCAGGGCACACGCCATGGCTTCGTCGATAGTGGCCTTGAACTCTTCGGTCCGGCCCGGCACGGCGGCCAAGCCGCGCTCGCCCACCTCCCAGTCGCCGGGCGGTGCATTGATCAGAACCATTTCCAGGCTAGTATCGTCGAGCCGCGTACGGATCTCATCGACCGGCCCGCCATAGGGGAACTGATGCTCGACCCCGCGAAAACCAGCTTCCGCAGCGGCTCCGAACCGCTCCAGGAGCGGCACCTCCTGAAACATCATCCGGATATTGGCGGCGAATCTCGGCACCGGATTCAATCCGCCAGGACGAGACGGATGGCGGCGGCGATGTCAGCCGCCGCATTAAGCGGAGGATGCGTCCATTCGGCGAACGTGCCGTCGAACGGTCGGGCGTAACCGCGCTCAAAAAGTTCGTCGTGAAAACGACGGTGCTTGGCCGTAATCAAGGCCTGAGGCCCGTAGATGTAGACCGGAGACGGAACCGCGCAGGCTTCCGAGACCATGGACATCGATTCGCCGCTGACGACGACCGCATCGGCAAGAGCAAGGAACCCTTGGTAGGGGTTGTCGTCGCCCTCTCCCCATCGGTGAACCCGGGCCGGCACCTCGATCTCGCCGATCAGGGCATCGGCGGCCGACCCGGTGCGCCGGCTGGTTGTGACGAGCACAGAGCCACCGGCCTCGGCCGCCATGTTCGAGGTCATCCAACCCAATTCCCGGGCCATGCCGTCGGTGAAACGGCGGCGCCGGGTCGAACCGCCGACGATCAGCGCCACCCGCGGCTTCGGAAACCCGGACAGTCGCGCCCCCCACTCTTGCGCCGCCTTCGCGAGGATTTCGGCGGTCAGTCCATGAGGCGCGCCGGTCGTCTTCAGGATGTTCGGCGCATCGGCGACGGCATCGTGGTTGGGGACGGCGATCAGGTCGATTTCCCCAACAGCGCCGCCCGGGTGCATGATTTGGATTATCTTGGTTCGGTCGCCGCTCAATTGCTTGACGTTCCGCGCCACTGGCGCCGTTCGGCGGCCGGCGGCGATGACCGCGTCCGGCCAAGGTGGCCGCAACGCATCCCGGCTCCCCGCCGATAATCCTGCGAAGGAAGCTCCCAGCAGGAAGTTGGGGAGGCGCCCGGCCCATCCGTAGTCGAGGTTCATCTCTCTGAATTCGAGGTCCAAGGCGTGCGCTACGCCGAGACACTGGCTGCGGTTGCCGGGTCGGTCGTCAAGCAGTAGCCAGATCGGTCGATCGATCTCAGAAGTCGATGACACCACGTCTTTCCTTGTTCCCGGCCCGGTATCGCTTCGGCCCGTTCCTTCTACCACTTGCGTCGAACCAGAGGAACATCGTCATCTGTTGAATACTATGGCAATCAGCGCAACCGGCCGTTATACTCGCCGACATACCATCATATTCGACCAACGGACGGCATCTCTCATGGATACACGAAGTTCAGCCAAGTTCTCGGTAGGACAGATCATTCACCACCGGCTGTTCGAATACCGCGGCGTGATCTTCGACGTCGATCCCTATTTCCACGGGTCCGAGGATTGGTACGAGAACGTCGCCAAGAGCCGGCCGCCGAAGGATGCGCCCTGGTACCACGTTCTGGTCGACGGCGGCGGACACCGGACCTATGTCGCCGAACGCAACCTGGAAATCGACAAAACAGGAGCCCCGATCGACCACCCCGACGTTTTCGAGTATTTCAAGGCGTTGGGCGACAACGGCTACGTCCCGCGCCGCAAGGATAATTGATCGGCGGCTTTCGAAGTCGGATCGTGGAGGTACCGATCAAGGCCTGCGTCCAAGCGCTCGCCAACCCGGGTAATGGCCGAGAAGAGTGAGCATGGCGACTTCTTACGGGGGAAAAAAGGAAAGAGGCCGGCTGCGGCGGTCCGCTTTCGCGGTGGCGGCGGCGGCCGTACTGGTGGCGGTTCTGCTCGGTTCCGCAAGTTTGTTCATCGCCGGCAACATCACCGGCATTCTCGACGTCGAAGCCGTAACTCACGACTTCGTCGAGAAGAAGGGCGTTCTCCTCACCCAGCTGCGAAGCCACTTCGGCTACGGCGGCATGATCCACGATTTCAAGAACTACGTTCTCCGCCGCAACGAGCGCGAGGCGGCCAAGGTCGAGACACATTTCGAACACATGCATGGGCTACTCGACGAATACGAGAGCCTCAGTCTCTCGGCCGAGGAAAGGGCAGCGCTCGGCGACGTTCGCTCCGTCGTCGAAGAATACGCAGAACGGCTGATCGAGGCTCGCCAGCTGGTGGCCCAGGACCATCAACCGGTCGACATCGATCGCTTGGTAAAGATCGACGACGCCCCCGCCCTCGCCGCTCTACGGGTGCTCGACGCCGGCTGGCTACGAAGCCGCCAAGTCTTCTCCGGCCAGAAAGCGGATATGCTACAAAGCGGCCGCACCGCATCGATTGCCGCCCTCCTCATGTTGCCAGTCTTCGCCGCCGCCACCATCGCTTTCTTTTGGTTCACCCACAAGCTGATGCGTGAGATCGGCAACCGCGCGACCCGTCTTGAAACGGTCCTCGAACTCGCCCCAGAAGCGATCATGATGATCGGCAAGGACGGCATCATCCGAATGTTCTCGCCGGGCGCCGAACACATCTTCGGGCATGCGGCGGACGAAGCGATCGGCAAATCGATGGAAATCCTGATCCCCGAGGGTCTGCGCCAGCTCCACCGCCGCCACGTCGGCTACTTCTCCGCTTCGGAGAAACGGCAGCTTTCCATGGACGATCGCGCCGAGGTCTCGGGTCTTCGCAAGGACGGAACCGTGTTTCCGGCGATGGCGTCGGTTTCCAAGATCGAAATGGACGGCGAGACGGTTTTCATCGCTTTGCTGCGTGACATCACCGTCCGCAAACGGGCCGAGGACGCCATTGTCCGGGCCAAGGAGAACGCCGATCTGGCGAATCAGGCCAAGTCCGAGTTCCTGGCCAATATGAGCCACGAACTGCGCACGCCGTTGAATTCCATCATCGGCTTCTCGGAGATTCTCCATGGCCAGACCTTCGGTCCGCTCGATGAGCGTTATCGTGGCTATGCGAGCGACATCAGGGGTTCGGGCGAACATCTGCTGCAACTGATCAACCAAATCCTCGACCTCGCAAAGGTGGAGGCCGGTGAGTTGAAGGTCACCGAGGACGAGGTCGACGTCGCCGATCTTCTCGCCGAATGCGTCCGCATGACCGCCGAGCAGGCCAAGGAAGGAAAGATCGCCGTATCCCTGGATCTGGCGGAAGGCCTGCCGGTGCTCAAGGCTGACCGCCTGCGCGTCAAACAGGTCGCTTTGAACCTGCTGTCGAACGCCATCAAGTTCACGCCCGAGGGCCGCCGGATCACGATTTCGGCCGGCCGTCGCGATTGCGGTGGGCTGGATATCCGGGTCGCCGACGAAGGAGTTGGAATTCCGCCCGAGGCAATCCCGCGAATCATGACGCCTTTCGGGCAGATCGAAAACGTCATGACCAACGGCCAGGAGGGAACCGGGCTCGGTCTACCGCTGGCCAAATCGATGATGGAATTGCACGGAGGACGCTTGAGAATCGACAGCGAGGTCGGCCGCGGTTCGACGGTTACCGCCAGCTTCCCGCCGGAACGCAATATCACCCGCGACTAGGCCGGCGGCTTTTCTCCAGCCAGTCCGGCGCGCAAAGCGACAAGATGGCTTTCGTAACGAGAAGCGCGTCCCTTCGAGGCGCTGTAAAGCGGTTTTCTGACCTGCCAGTTGGAGGCCGTCAGGACTGGTCGCTCGGTCTCGTGAAATCGCAGGCAGGCATCGTCCCATTCGAGCCCGAGGAATTCGATAAGACGTCGAGTCTGGCCTTCCTGATCGAGAAGCACGTCCTCGTAGGCGACGTCGAGCAGCGGTAGGGTCAAGGCTTTCCGCCAGTATCCCGCCAAGCGCTCGCTGGCGCGGATCAAGCGACCGATGTGTTCGAGGTCGGTTGTCCACGGGTGGGCGTCGACGAAGTTCTGAAAAAAACACGACACGCCCGTATCCAGCAGGTCGCGCCGGCACAAGACGACTCGGGCCCTGGGAAACAGTGACTGTACCGCTCCGAGATGGAGAAGATTGGACGGCGTCTTGTCGATCACCCGCACCTCGCCAGCCGGCGCGCGAAGGCGCTCCAGGACCGCTTCGGCTGCACCGGCATCGCCGGGCGTCACGCCATCCAGCGATTCGATCTCGCCGGCCCCATGAACCAGGGGGTGGCTGGCGGCGATCTGTTCGATCAGGGTAGTCCCGGAGCGCGGCACCCCGACCACGAAAACGGGAACTTCGGAGAGATTGCCGGGCCGATCGCCGCCTGCCGGGACAGTGTCGAATTCGGCGATGATGTCATCCACCATCCTGTCATAGGCGTCGGGATCGAACGCCCATCCAATCTTCTTCAATTCGCTCTTACGCAGGGCGTTACCGGATTCGAAGGCGACGAACGCGGATTCGGCGTCGCCCTGCTGGTCGGCCGCCTCGCCGAGTGCGAAGAAGTGCCCGATCCGGTCGCGCGGCGACAGTTTGTCGTCATTCGCCAGATCGCCGAGGGCGTCGATCTCGCCTCCGCTCAGGTTCGCTCCGTCGGCGCAAACCAGGTTGTACTGGGCGTCGCCGAGGTTGGGGTTGAGTTCGACGGCACGCCGGAAGGCAGCGGTTGCCTCGTCGAGCCGGCCGGCGGCGAGCAGCACGACACCGAGCCCGGCGTGGGCTTCGGCGAGTTCATCGTGATCGTCGACGATGTCACGGTAGGCGGCTTCGGCGTCGCCGCTCCGGCCGCTCTTGAACAGGGCGGCGGCCCGATTGATCCGCGCTTCTGCATATTCCGGCCGCAGCTCGGCTGCGCGTTCGAAAGCGGCAATGGCTTGCTCCGGTTCGCCTTTGACCACGAGCACGTTGCCAAACGCATTATGGGCTTCGGCATAGTCGGGGTTGATATCTATGGCGGCGCGGCTCTGGTTCTCCGCCTCGGCGATCTCCCCCAGTTCGCGCAGAGCGACGCTCAGGTTGGCGCGCGCCATCGGATTGGCGGGCGCCGCTTTGATGGCCTCGGCGTAGGTCTCGACGGCCTCGATCAGGTTTCCCGAGCGCAGGTTGAGGCCTAGGTTGATATGGGCTTCCGGGTAGTCGGGCCGCAGCCGGACGGCCTCGGCACCGGCCGCGAAGGCCTCCTCGATCCGACCCTGAACCTCGAGCGCCACGGCTAGATTGTTGTGGGCCTCGGCGTGGTCCGGTTGCAACTCGATGACGTGACGACAGGCGGCTTCGGCTTCCCTGGCGCGCCCCAGCATGTTCATCATGGCGCCACAATTGGCGTGCAGCGTCACATCGGTATCGTCGCGGGTGGTCGCTTCGAGAATGAACTCGCCGGCCTCCACCAACCGGCCCTGTTGGTAGGCGATAAGGGCCAACATATGATAGGCCTCGGCGTCGGTCGGTGCTTGCGCAGTCGCTTGCCGAAGCAACGCCTCGGCATCATCGGTCTCGCCGGCCTCGATATGTTGGGAGGCGCGCGTCAGAAGTTCGTCGACGACGGCGGCGCGCGTGGCCGGCGGTTCGGCTTTGCGGTTCCGTCTGCCCTGCCGTCGTCGCTCGCGCCGGTTCACCGGATCAGCCCCAACCGACGACGCCGGCCCTGCTAATCGACCAGCTCGCGTGCATCGAGTTCCTGCGGCAGGTCGGCCGGCAGGGTCGGGTAAAGGCCGAGGGTGCGGCCGCGCTGTTGGATGAGGCCGAGAACGGCGTCGATGAACGGGGTCTGTATGTTGACCAGGTGGCCCATCTCCTGGACGGCGGCGACCAGGGCATCGATCTCCAGCGCCCGGCCTTTCTCCAGGTCTTGGAGCATCGAGGTCTTGTGAGCGCCGACTTCGGCGGCGCCGTTGATCCGGCGATGAATATCGACCCGGAAATGAACGCCCAGTGCCTCGCCGATCTGTTGCGCCTCCATCATCATGGAACGGGCCAGGATGCGGGTCGGCGTATCGGTGGCGACGATGTCCAGCGTCGCCCCGGTCAGCGCCGATATCGGGTTGAAACAGAGGTTGCCCCAAAGCTTGATCCAGATGTCGTCGCGGATGTTGTCGCGGATCGGCGCCTTCAGGCCGGCCTCGTTCATGGCGTCGCTCAACCGTTGGATGCGCTCAGTGGTGGTGCCGTCGGGCTCGCCCAAGGTGAACTTGTTGCCGTAGGTGTGCTTGATGACGCCGGGCTCGACGATCTCGGTGGCCGGGTAGACGACGCAGCCGACGGCCCGCTCGGGACCGATCTGCTCCCACTGCCAGCCGCCCGGATCGACACTCTCGAGACGATGGTTCTCGTACGACCCTTCGAGCTTGTAGAAATACCACCACGGCACGCCGTTCATCGCCGTCACCACCATCGTGTCGGGACCGAGCAGCGGCTCGAAGCAGCCAGTGGCATCGTAGGCCTGGTGCGCTTTCAAGGCGACGATCACCACATCCTGGGGGCCGGCATCCTCCGGGTCGTCAGTACAAAAACAGGTGGTGGCGATCTTCTCCTCGCCGTCAATCAGCAGTTTCAGACCGTTCTCACGCATTGCCGCCAAATGCGCCCCACGAGCGATCAGCGAGACGTCATGGCCGGCCAGAGCAAGTTGGACGCCGAGGTATCCGCCAATGGCGCCCGCTCCGTAGATGGCAATCTTCATGATCAATCCTCTCCCAGCGGGATGCCCGGAATTCGTTGTCACGCGGCCTGAATCTTCTTAAAAACGGGTAGCCGTTGAAAAAGTCGATGGGTGGTGGACATCGACGAGACAGGGCCGAATACGAGGAATACTTTATGCCAGAAGAGGTACCGCTGATGCAAACAACGGATGCCGCCCTGGAAACGGCGAAACTGCTGCTCGACATCAAGGCCGTCAACTTCCGTCCGCGCGAGCCCTATACCCTGACCGCCGGCTGGGCCAGCCCCGTCTATATCGACTGTCGCTGGGTGATTTCGTTCCCCGAAGCACGTCGGCGGATCGTCGAATTGGGCGTCGACATGCTGCGCTGTGAGGCCAGGCTCGACGACGTCGACATCATCGCCGGCGGAGAAACGGCAGGTATCCCGTATGCCGCCTGGATCGCCGAGGCGGTTTCCAAACCGATGCTTTACGTGCGCAAGAAACCGAAAGGATTCGGCCGCGACGCCCAGATCGAGGGGAACCTCGAGGATGGCGCCAAGGTCCTGCTGGTCGAGGACCTGGCCACCGACGGCGGCTCGAAAATCAACTTCGTGGAGGCCTTGCGCGGCGCCGGGGCCGAAGTGACGGACATCTTCGTGGTGTTTTACTACGGCGCCTTCCCCGGCGCTCTCGATACGCTCGATGAAGCCGGTGTCCGCCTCCACTACCTGGCGACCTGGCACGACGTTCTCGCCGTCGCCGAGCGCGACAGCTACTTCGATGCGGACGTTATCGAGAGGGTGAGGGCGTTTCTGGCCGACCCCATCGGCTGGTCGGCGGCGAACGGCGGGCGGGGCGCCGCCTAGGGGTGAGTTTGAGAGGGCTATGGCAGGGATACTCAAGAGCCTGATCGACAACTATCAAACCCACATGGAGCGAGAGCGGAACCGACCGTTCCTGGAAGGCGTGATGGCGGCCTGCGCGATGGTGGCGGCGGCCGACGGCGAGGTCTCGTTCGCCGAGCGGGTGCGAGTCGACCAAATCATGGAAACCCTGGAGGCGCTCAAGGTGTTCGACCCGCACGACGGCGTCAACCTGTTCAACGAGTTCACAGACGCCATCCTCGCCCATCCCAGGCAGGGCCACGAAACCGCCTTCGAGGCCATGCGGAAGGTCGCCGACGACCCGGAAAGCGGCGCGCTGATGTTGCGAATCTGCTGCGCCGTCAGCGAAGCCGACGGCGAAAAGAGCCTGACCGACCAGATCGAGATCGTCTCCTTGTGTACCCGCCTCGGCATCGAGCCAACCGAATGCGGGCTCTATACGGACGGCTCGCCGGACGAATTGATCTCCGGCGGGTCCGACGACGCTTAAGTTTCTTGACCTACGTCAACGCATGTCGGCCAGCAGATTGATAACGTATCGGGGCGCCAAGCAACTTCGAACCAAAGGTAGGCATGATGCTCAAGACCATCGTCGCGACAGTTGCAGCTGCGGTTCTCGCCATCCCGATCGTGATACAGCCGGCCGCGGGCGATCACGTCGCCGGCGCCGTGCCGGTCGATCCGGGACACGGCACGCAACTGGTCATCCCGATGATGAGCGCCGAGCGCGGCAAAAGGATCTTCGTCGACAAGGGCTGTGTCGCCTGCCACGCCATCAACGGCGTCGGCGGCCACGACGCGCCGGCCATGGACGCGCATCGCAAGATGGGGCTGGTCAACCCGTTCGATTTCGCGGCCAAGATGTGGAACCACGCGCCCGGCATGATCGCCGCCCAGGAAGGCGCCTTCGGCGAGCAGATCTACTTCACCGGCGAAGAGTTGGCCCACATGATCGCCTTCCTGCACGACGACGAGGCGCAGCACGCCTTCAGTGAGAAGGACCTGACCAAGAAGGCGCGCGAGATGATGCATCACGACCACGGCGAGCAGGCGGCGCCCGAGGCGCATGCCGAGGAGGTCGGGCACACTCACGCCAAGAAGAAAGGCCACGCCCACGCACCGGGCACGCCGGCCCACCAGGATTGACGCGATCGGCGGCCCGGTTGGCGCCGGGTCGGTGGCTTCCCTTCTTTTGCGGCCCCGACGCCCCGTGATAGTCTCGCGGTGATGAGGAGAGCATCGGTCGCGCTGTTGATCGGGGTTTTCGCCTGGGCGGCGGCCTGGAGCGGCCCGGCGCGCGCCACCAAGGACCAACTGGTCATTGGCATCACTCAGTTCCCCTCTACCTTCCACCCCAACATCGACAGCATGTTGGCCAAGACCTACATCCTGTCGATGACGGCGCGCCCGTTCACTACCTACGACAAGGACTGGAAGCTGGTGTGCATGCTGTGCACCGAACTGCCGACCATCGAGAACGGCCTCGCCAAACCGGAAAAGACACCGAAGGGCAAACAGGGCATCGCCCTGACCTATACCATCCACCCGCACGCCAAGTGGGGCGACGGTGCGCCGGTCACCACCGAGGACGTGGTCTTCACCTGGAAGGTCGGCCGCCACAAGAAGACCGGCGTCAGCGATCAGGAGTTCTACCGCAGCCTCTACAAGATCGAGGCGAAAGACGACAAGACCTTCACCCTGCATTTCGACAAGCTGACCTTCGATTACAACGCCATCAACGGCTTCAACCTGCTGCCGGCTCATATCGACAAGGGCAATTTCACAGACCCGGTCAAGTACAAGCACCGTACCGCCTTCGATACGGACACCATGAACGAAGGCCTGTATTTCGGCCCCTACGTGATCGCCGAGGTGGCGTCCGGCTCGCACGTCGTGCTCGAACCGAACCCGCTGTGGTGGGGAAAGCCGCCCGTCTTCAAGCGCATCGTCGTTCGGGTCATCGAGAACACCGCCGCCCTTGAGGCCAACCTGCTGTCGGGAGGCATCGACATGATCGCCGGCGAGCTCGGGCTGACAATCGACCAGGCGCTGGCCTTCGAGAAACGCCACGGCAAGTCCTACAACATGATCTTCAAGCCGGGCCTCATCTACGAGCACATCGATCTCAACCTCGACAACCCGATCCTTCGCGATAGACGGGTTCGTCACGCCCTGATATACACCCTCGACCGCGAAGCTCTGAGCGCTCAGCTGTTCGCCGGCCGCCAGCCGGTCGCCCATTCCAACGTAAATCCCCTCGATTGGGTCTACACCGAGGACATTCCGAAATACCGGTTCGACCCGAAGCGCGCAGCCGCCTTATTGAACGAGGCCGGTTGGGCGGCGCGGAAGAAAGGCATTCGCCACGACGACAAAGGCCAAAGACTGAGCCTCGAGATCATGACGACGGCCGGCAACCGGACCCGCGAACTGGTCGAACAGGTCCTGCAAAGCCAGTGGCGGGCGGCCGGCATCGACGTCCGCATCCGCAACGAACCGGCCCGCGTCTTCTTCGGGCAAACGGTGACCGAGCGCAAGTTCACGGGGCTCGCCATGTACGCATGGATCTCGGCGCCCGAAAGCGTTCCCAGGACGACACTGCATTCGGCCCATATCCCGAGCGCCGACAACAATTACGCCGGTCAGAACTATACCGGTTTCAAGAACGCCGAGATGGACGAGCTGCTGGAGGCCATCGAGGTCGAGCTGGACCGGGATAAACGCAAGGCCATGTGGAAACGCTTGCAGGAAATCTACGCCCTCGAATTGCCTGTTATCCCGCTCTATTTCCGAGCCAACCCCTACATCCTGCCGAAGTGGCTCGAAGGCGTCGAGCCGACCGGCCACCAGAACCCGACGACGCTGTGGGTGGAGAACTGGCGGGTGGCCCGGTAGGCGCCGCGTCATGGTCCACTTCCTCGTCTCCCGCCTAGTTCAGTCGGTCATCGTGCTGGGGCTAATGTCGTTCGTCATTTACGCCCTGATCGGCTTGATGCCGGGCGACCCGGTCGACCTGATGATTACCGCCGACCCCAAGATCACGTCGGAGGACGCGGCCCGCCTACGTGAACTCTACGGCCTCGACAGGCCGATCACCGAGCGCTACGGCAACTGGCTGGCTGCGGCGCTAGGCGGCGACTTCGGCTTTTCCAGGCTGCACGCGCGCCCGGTTCTCGAGGTGCTCGGTCCGGCACTCGGCAATACCGTTGTCCTGTTGGGCCTGAGCTTCGTTCTGGCTCTGGCCATCGCGCTGCCGGCCGGAATCGTCGCTGCTCTCCGGCCCTACTCGAAACTCGACTACGCCATCAACCTGATGGCCTTCGCCGGCATCTCGGTACCGCCGTTCTGGCTGGCCTTGCTTCTGATCATCGTGTTCGCGGTCGTTCTCGGGGTGTTGCCGGCCGGCGGCGTCGGTGCCCTCTCGGGCGCCGCCGATATTTGGGACGACGCCCGCTATCTGGTGCTGCCGGTGGCCAGCCTGACCATCGCCTCGGTTGGCGGCCACACGCGTTACATGCGGGCCTCGATGATCGAGACGTTGCGCCGCGATTTCATCCGCACCGCCCGGGCCAAGGGTTTGAGCCGATCCCAGGTGGTGATCGGTCATGCGCTCAGGAACGCGCTGATCCCGGTGGTCACCATCATCGCGCTCGATTTCGGCTACCTGTTCTCGGGCGCCCTGGTCACCGAAACCGTTTTCGCCTACCCCGGCATGGGCAAGCTGATATTCGATTCGATCATGGGCAACGATTTCAACCTGGCGCTGATCGCCCTGCTCTTCGCCACCCTGCTCACCCTGGTCGGCAACTTCCTGGCCGACGTCGCTTATGTTTCCCTCGACCCGAGGATCTCGTTTCGGGAGACCGAACGATGAGCGCCGCGGCCAGGCAGGGACAGAGCGTGTGGGCGCTGACGTGTGCGCGTTTCCTGCAACATCGCCTAGCGGTGGCGAGCGCCCTGGTGCTGGTGGTGCTCGCGGTGCTGGCGGTGGCGGCGCCGCTGGTTGAAATGGGGCTCGGCCTCGACGCCTCTCGGGTCGATCTGTTCAATCGATTCGGCCGGCCGAGCGCGGCCCACCCGCTGGGCACCGACGAGTTGGGCCGCGACCTGCTGGTGCGGCTGCTGTACGGCGGCCGCGTCTCTTTGTTCGTCGGCCTGACGGCGGCCCTCGGCGCGGCGCTCATCGGCACCGCCGTCGGCTTGCTCGCCGGCTACCATGGCGGCCGGCTCGACGCCTTCCTGATGCGCTTCACCGATGGCATCATCGCCCTGCCGCTGCTGCCGTTGTTGATCGTGTTGGCGGCGCTCGACCTTTCGAAGCTGGGCCTGCCCGATGCCTTCGTTCAGTCTGAAAGTGTCAGCCTTTATCGCATCGTCGCCATTGTCGCCGTGGTCGGCTGGACGACGGTGGCGCGGCTGGTACGCGGCAGTGCCTTGGCCTTGCGCGAGCGCGATTTCATCCTCGCCGCCGAGGCCCAGGGCGCCGGCGCGGCGCGCATCATGACCGTTCATATCCTGCCCAATCTGGCCTCGCCGATCATCGTCGCCACCACCCTGTCGGCCGGCAACGTGATCTTGCTGGAATCGGTGCTGTCGTTCCTGGGGTTGGGGATTCAGCCGCCGATTCCCAGTTGGGGCAACCTGTTGACCAATGCCCAGGAACTGATCTGGGAAGCGCCGGCGCTGGCTTTCTACCCCGGCATCATGATCTTCGTCACCGTCATCGCCTTCAATTTCCTCGGCGACGGCCTGCAGGACGCGCTCGACCCGCGGGCGACGAGAGAACCCCGCACGGCTTGATTCAATGCGACATCAATACCGGCACCGGCATGCTTTCGAGCAGGTGACGGGTGACTCCACCGAGGATCAATTCTTTCCAACGGGCGTGCCCGTAGGCGCCGGTGACGACCAGGTCGGCGTCGAGGTCGGCGGCTCTGGACAGCAATTGATCGCCGGTATTGACGTCCGTGTTGGTGACGTGGTCGGCCTCGGCGCATACGTTGTGACGGGCCAGATGGGCCGCCACGTCGGCGCCGGGCAAGTCGCCGTGACCTTTGATGCCGACTTCCGGATTGATGACCATAACGGTGACCTTGTCGGCCCTTTCGAGGAACGGCAGGGCATCGTGGATGGCGCGTGAGGCCAATTGGCTGGCGTCCCAGCCGACCATCACGCGTTTGCCGATGCCGTCGCCACGATAGGTGTAGGGTACGACGAGGACGGGCCGACCGGCTTCCAGGATGACCTGATCGGGAATGTCGTAAATGATGCTCGCCATGCTGTCTTCCGGATCGTGCTGGCTGATGACCAGAAGATCGACGTAACGCGCCTGGGAGATCAGAATCTCGATGGCGTCGCCTTCTAGGCACCGCCACTCGGCCGATATGCCGGCCTTCTCGGTCGCTTCCTCGAAGGCCTCCTCGGCCCGCTTGGCGGCCTCCACCGCCCTTTCCGCCTGCAACTCGAGAATATCGACGGGAATCTCGACCTCCACATAACCGGGAAGGTCCGGATCGGAGAGCGTATATAGCCCGATGAGGTGAGCCTCGTGGGTTGCCGCTACCTGGATTGCCGCCTGCAAACGGTTTTCGCACGCTTTGCCGTTGTCGACATAGACGAGGATATCCTGAATTGTCATGGCCCCCTCCTGATGAGTGGTGAGACCGCATTTTCCTAATGCCTCATGAAAGACCATGTGACGACCGACGGCCATGATTTGCGTCAAAGTACGGCCTCCTTCGAAACCGCGGAGGTGCCGGAAAGGCCGTGCCGTCCTTGTCGCATCAATCCTTGACCGGCGTCGTCCAGTCCGGATCTGAATGTTTGGCCCAGTACAGTTCGGTAACGGCGGCGGTCACCGGCCCGGGCCGGCCGTCGCCGATGGCGGAATCGTTGAGTCGCGTTACCGGCATGACGCCGCCCGCCGTCGAAGTGATGAAGACCTCGTCGGCGGACCCGAGTTCACCGACCGATAGATCGCCGGTTGCGGCCGCGACGGAAAGCTCATCACAAAGTTCCAGAACGGTGCGCCTGGTTATGCCTTCGAGGACACCGCCGGCCGGCGTCGTTACTCTACCTTCGCGCACAGCAAACAGGTTGAAACCGGGCCCTTCGGCGACGTTGCCGGCGCCGTCGGAGAGGACAACGTTTTCACAACCCCGGTCATAGGCCTCGAACAAACCGCCGACCAAATCCAGCCAATGATAGTTCTTGACGGTCGGATCGACCGACGCCGGAGCGATGCGGGGGATGGCGCTGACGTGTAGGTTGAGACCACGGCTGCGTTGATCGTCGTCGGCGATCCATCCGAACGGAATGGCGAAGGCAATGAACCGGTTGACCGCCTGGCGCGGATCGCGGCTGCCGTCCTGCGGCATGCCGCGGGTCAGGATCATCTCCACATAGGCGTCCTCAAGTTCCGCCCTCTTCACACATTCCTTGAGGATCCGGACCAACTCGTCCTCCGCGAACGGCAAGGTCAGGCGTAGCTTTGCGATACCGCGAAGAAACCGCTCGACATGCAGGTCGAGCCGGAAAAACAATCCCTTCCAGACATGGACGACATCATAGGTCGCGTCCGAACGGAGGAAGCCGAAATCGAGAACCGGAATTCGCGCTTCCGGTATCGAGCAGAACTCGCCGTCCACATAGGCGGCGCCCTGCGGAAACTCGAAACCGTCGGATCTGCCGTTATTCATTCGTCGTTCACCTCGGGAGAATCGAAACCTAAACGCCCCGCGGCCGCCGGACAACCGCCGAGGCCCGGCCGCCGAGAAATTGTTCGGCTACGACGGTGACGAAATTCTCGGCAAGAACGTGAAAGTCCTGATGACCGAGCCCGAACGGTCCGAACACGACGGCTACTTCGAAAACTACAAGAGAACCGGCAAGGGAAAAATCATCGGTGGCCGCGCCCGCGAAGTCCGGGCACGGTGCAAGGACGACACGGTCTTCTAGATCGAGCTCAACGTCAGTGAATTCAGCATCGGCGACGAACGGCATCTCATCGGTACCATGCGTGACATTACCGAGCGCTATGAGGCGGAAGCGGCCCAGCAGCGGGCCTTGATTGACGCGGAACGGGCCAACCAGGCCAAATCCGAGTTCCTGACCACTATGAGCCACGAGTTGCGAACGCCTTTGAACGCCATTCTCGGTTTCGCAGATATCCTCCGTCAGCAATATTTGGGACCGATTGGTGAGAACCGATATATCGAATACGCAAGCGACATCGAAACCAGCGGCCAGCATCTGCTCGATCTGGTCAACGACCTGCTCGACCTCGCCAAGATCGAGTCCGGCAAGCACGAGCTGCGCAAGGAGGCTGTGCCGGTCGGCGATATCGTCGTCGAGTGCGCCCATATCATCGCGAAGCACGCCGACCTCAAGGAGATCGAAATCACCACCAAGGTGTCGGACGGACTGGCCGACCTCGACGCCGACCGCCGCGCCGCCAAGCAGATCCTCCTCAACCTCCTTTCCAACGCCGTCAAGTTTACGCCGAAGGGAGGAAATGTCGCCGTGACGGTCGAGGCCTGCGAGTGCGGGAACGCGATCAGGGTCATCGATAACGGCCTCGGCATTCCGGCCGACTCGATCCCGGGTTTGACCGACCCGTTTGAAAGGGCGGCGCCCAACCCTTATGTAACTCACGTAACTCAGGAGGGAACAGGTTTGGGTCTGTCGATCACCAAGTCTCTGGTCGAGCTTCACAATGGAAAATTCGGCATCGAGAGCGAGATCGGAAACGGCACGACGGTAACCGTCGAACTGCCGGTTGTTTCATGACCCGGTCGAGGGAGCCGGAGCCCCAACCCCGGGGTTTTATTAACCGGTGAACCCCTCTATGGTGCGGTGCCCTTAACCATGAAAAACGAGTGCCCAACATGACTAACCTCGGTAACTCCGCCGCCAGCCGCGATATCGCCTATCACGTGCACGGCTATACCGATATGCGTAAACACGAGGAATTGGGGCCCAAGATCATCACCCGCGGCGCCGGCGTCCGTGTGTTCGACGACGCCGGCAAGAGCTACATCGAGGGCTTGGCCGGTTTGTGGTGTTCGTCGCTCGGCTTTGACGAGGAGCGTCTCGTCGAGACGGCAACGGCAGAGATGAAACGCCTGCCCTACTATCACGGGTTCGCCGGCCGCACCCCCGACATCACCATCGAGTTGGCCGAAAAGCTCGTCAATCTGGCGCCGCCGACGATGTCGAAGGCGCTGTTCGCGAATTCGGGTTCGGAAGCCACGGATCTCGCCGTGAAGCTGATCTGGTACTACTACAACGCCATCGGCAAGCCCGAAAAGAAGAAGATCATTTCGCGCATCAAGGGTTACCACGGCGTAACCGTTTGTTCGGCCAGCCTGACCGGCTTGCCGCACCTCCATACCGCCTTCGACCTGCCGATCGACCGTATCCTGCATACCGATTGCCCGCACCATTACCGCTTCGCCGAGGATGGCGAAACGGAAGAGGCGTTCGCTACTCGGTGTGCCGACAACCTGGAGAAGATGATCCTCGACGAGGGCCCGGAAACGATCGCCGCCTTCTTCGCCGAACCAGTGTTGGGAGCGGGCGGCGTCATCGTGCCGCCACCGACCTACTACGAGAAGGTCCAGAAGGTCACGGAGAATTACGACATCCTGTTCCTGGCCGACGAAGTGATCTGCGGTTTCGGACGGACCGGCAACATGTGGGGTTCGGAAACCATGGGCATCACGCCCGACATGGTGACCGTGGCCAAGGCATTGTCCGCTTCCTACCTGCCGATCTCGGCGCTGATGATTTCGGACGGGATCTATCAATCGATCGCCGACCAGAGCGCCGAGCTTGGTATTTTCGGACACGGCAGCACCTATGCCGGCCATCCGGTGCCGGCGGCGGTCGCCCTGGAAACCCTGAAAATCTACGAGGAACGCAATATCGTCGGATACGTTCGCGAACGCAGCCCGCGCATGCAGGATGGGCTGCGCCGGTTCGCCGATCATCCACTTGTCGGTGAAGTCCGCGGTATCGGTTTGATCGCCGCCATCGAATTGACCAAGATCAAGGCAGACAAAACGCCTTTTGATCCAAAATCGGGCGTTGGCGCGTACCTGCAAGACCGCGCCTACGACAACGGATTGATCATCCGGGCCTTGGGCGACAGCCTCGCGTTCTGCCCGCCGTTGATCATCAACGACGAGGAAATCGACGAGATGCTCGAAATCTTCGAAAAGTCCCTGGAAGAAACCGCCGCGTGGGTCGAGGAGACCGACCCGGCCTGACTCTCGGAAGGAGAGCCAAATGCCCAGGTTCGATGTGATCATGAACTATCAGAAATTCTTCGAAGACCGTATTTCCGAACTCAAGGACGAAGGGCGCTATCGGATATTCGCCGACCTCGAACGCCAGGCCGGCGCTTTCCCGACCGCCGTCAACTATTCGCCGGACGGTACGACCCGGGACGTCACAGTGTGGTGCTCGAATGACTATCTCGGCATGGGTCAGCACCCCGAAATCATCGCCGCCATGCACGACGCCATCGACAAGTGCGGCGCCGGTGCCGGCGGCACCCGCAACATTTCCGGTACCAACCACTATCATGTCCTGCTCGAAGAGGAACTGGCCGACCTGCACGGAACCGAGGCGGCGTTGATCTTCGGATCGGGCTGGGTCGCCAACATGACCGCCCTGTCGACGCTCGGCCGCCAATTGCCCGGCTGCGTGTTCATTTCGGACGCCAAGAACCACAACTCGATGATCGAGGGCATCCTGGCCTCACGTGCCGAAAAGAAGATATTCCGGCATAACGACGTCGATCACCTGGAAGAGATTCTCGGCCAAATCGAGCCCGACCGGCCGAAGGTGGTGGCCTTCGAATCGGTTTATTCCATGGACGGCCATATCTCCCCGATCAAGGAGATTTGCGACGTCGCCGAAAAACATGGCGCCATGACCTTTCTCGACGAGGTTCACGCGGTCGGCATGTACGGCGAACGCGGCGCCGGGGTCGCTGAACGCGACGAGCAGATGGACCGGATCACCATTATTCAAGGCACGCTCGCCAAGGCCTTCGGCGTGGTCGGCGGTTATATCGCCGGTTCGGCGGCGATGTGCGACTTCATCCGGTCGTATGGAACCGGCTTCATCTTTTCGACCTCAATGCCACCCGGCGTCGCGGCGGCGGCCCGCACCAGCATCCGTTACCTGAAGGAACACAACGAAATCCGCCAAAAACACCAGGAGCGGGCGGCCACCTTGAAACAGCGTTTCTCCGAAGCCGGCCTGCCGGTGATGCCGTCGGTCAGCCATATCGTGCCGCTGCTGGTCGGCGATCCGGTACTGTGCAAACAGGCCAGCGACCGCCTGCTCGAAAAGCACGGCATCTACGTGCAGCCGATCAACTACCCGACCGTAGACCGCGGCACCGAACGACTGCGCTTCACGCCGACGCCGCTGCACACGGACGCCGACATGGACCATCTTCTCGCCGCCCTGCGCGAGGTGTGGGACCGATTCGGGCTCAAACGCGCCGCTTAAGCGCGGCATTGGACCCGGCTGGCGCGGCCTGCTATAGAGGGCGCGAGGCACGCCGGTTCGGCGGGCCGCGGCGGAAGGCTCTTCGTTATGTACGTTGATGACACCCTGACACCGAAGGAAGCGGTTCGGTTGTGCGCGCTGGGCACGTTGGCCGGCGGGCCGATGCGATATAGCGCGCTCGCCGAACAAACCCGCCACTTCATCAGTCGGGTATTGGGGCCGTCTCTCGACGTCATGGGAACCTCAGTCGAACTTCTCAAATACGAGGGATTGGTCGAGCCGATTGACGGCATCGGTCTCGAGGACGACGCCGAGCTTGCCATCACCGAGGCCGGCCGCGAGGAGTTCCGGAATCTGCTGACCGCCAACCTTCGGGCGTCGGCGGCCGATCTCAACAAACTGATCGTCGCCCTCAAGTTCCGTTTCCTGCATCTGCTCGACGAGGGCGACCAGAGTGCCCAGGCTGATCTCCTCGCCGAGGTCTCCGGGATCGAACTGACACGCCTCATCGACCTCCGCGAACACCATGCCGAAAGCGGCGGCTATCTCGTCGACTGGCTGGACTATGAAATCGCCGAACTGGAAGCCCGGCTGGCTTGGCTCGAGGAGTTCAGCAGTCAGCTCAAGGGCGAAACATGATCCGAGGGATTCGGACTAGGTAAGCAGCTTGTCGCAGACCTGACGGAGTCCCAACAGCATCTTCTCGCCCGGTTTGCCGCCCTCGCCCTTCATCCGTTCGGTGATGATCAGTTTCATGGCGTCGATGTGCAGGCCGATGGCCTCGATTTCCGGATCTCCGGCCGTCTCCAGCTTTTCGATCAGCCGACACAGTTCGTTGCCGACCGCGGTCATCAAATTGAAGCCGAAACTGCCGCCCTGGCCTTTGATGTCATGGGAAACCTGAAAGACCGCCTCCAATTCCGCCTTGCGGTCGCCGTCCGCCGCCTTCAGGGCCTCATAGGCCACTTCGATCTTCTTCAGGTCTTCCTCTACCCATTCGAGGTAGTTGTCGGACAGGTTCTCGATAACCCTCTCGGCGCGCTCCAGCGCCGCCGCGTCGACGGCG
The DNA here is from genome assembly GCA_964344215.1 of uncultured Thalassospiraceae bacterium. GTDB lineage: Bacteria > Pseudomonadota > Alphaproteobacteria > Rhodospirillales > Casp-alpha2 > CAYFMP01. The sequence continues at coordinate 30,481 of CAYFMP010000038.1, forward strand.
CCGGGTCCGCCGGTCCCGACCTTGTCCTTCAACGGGTTCGGTGGCTCGATTATTTCGAGTTTCTTGTCGGCCATAAGCGCAGCCCCCTCATCGATCGTCAACGACAGTGAGTGTACCTTCGCCTGCGTTGTAGGATAGAAATACCTGAAATCCCGGTGTTTTTCCAGTTTCGTGACGAAACCGAATATTCGGCCGTCGACCCGCTCTCCTACAGCAGCCCAAGCTCCCTTAGTTCGGCGGCCATTGCCGCCGGTACGTCGTCGACGGCACCGTCTCCGTCCGGCAAGTCGAATGGCGCTTCCTCGGCCGGCAGGTAACGCCATCCCTGAAAGGGGCGGAACCTGCGGACCTCGGTCCGCACCAGCTGCGGATGGAGGATCAAGGCGCAGGCCGGCCGCCCGTCTTCGCGCCGGACGGCTTCGATGCCGATGATCCGCTGACGAACCTGAACCAGTCGACGAATGACCCAGTAGAGCGAGCCGCCGTCGAGAATCTCGTCGGCCCGTTTCGGGGTGTTGCGGGTGACGTGGCGCAACCTCGGCACCTCGCCCCGATTCCGGGCCTGATCGAGTCGCATCGCCTGATACCGTGCCAATTGGCCGACGTCCTCGGTACCGACGCAGAGCTTGATCAAGTGTACGGTCATCCGCCGCCTCCTCTGGCCAGCGCCGCCTTGGCGCCGGACCGGCGTTCCAGGGCCTTACATATATAGGTGCCGGCCGCCATCAATGCCGCTGCGTCGACCCCGGTCTTGATGCCGAGCCCGTCGAGCATGTAGAGCACGTCCTCGGAAGCGACGTTGCCCGTAGCCCCGTTCGCATACGGGCAACCGCCGAGCCCGGCTACCGAACTGTCGACGACGGCAACGCCGGCTTCCAGGGCCGCCAGGATGTTGGCCAGGGATTGCCCGTAGGTATCGTGGAAATGCACCGCCAGCCGTCGCACGGGAACATGCTCGGAGACGGCCGAGATCATTGCCTGGGCGACGCCGGGAGTACCGATCCCGATGGTGTCGCCCAGAGAAATCTCGTGGCACCCCATCTCGGCCAGGTCGTTGGCGACGCGGACGACCGCCTGCGGCTTCACCGCGCCTTCGTAGGGACAGCCGAGGACGCACGAGATATATCCGCGAACGGGGACGCCGGCGTCCTTGGCGGCCCCGCATACCGACCTGAAACGCTCTAGACTGTCGGCGACCGAACAATTGATGTTCTTCCGGGAAAAGGTTTCCGATGCGGCGGCGAACACCGCAACCTCGTCGGCACCCGCCGCCAAGGCAGCGTCCAATCCCTTCAGGTTTGGCGTCAGGCAACTGTAGACAACACCCGGCTTGCGTTCGATGCCGGCCATGACGTCGGCCGTATCCGCCATCTGCGGCACCCATTTGGACGACACGAAGCTGCCCGCCTCGATGAACCGCAGACCGCTGGCCGACAGCCGGTCGATCAGACCGATCTTGGCCGATACCGGCACAACGCCGGTTTCGTTCTGAAGCCCGTCGCGGGGCCCGACCTCGACCATCTTGACCGATTTGGGGAGGTGCATGGCGGTCAGGCTCGTTCCTGAGCCCGGGTCTGGGCTCGGTAATCGTGCTTGGTGGCCCGGCGATCGCCGCCCGACACCTGGAGCTGGCGCCGCCGCCGATCCGGCCCGAAGAACGATTCCGTGCGAACGAACTCCCTTGGGTTCTCGACGACGCTGCAAAGCCGCAGGTAGACCAGTTTCGCCGACACCGGTTTGGCTAGAAACTCGGTAACGCCCATGTCGCGAGCCGCCGCGATGGTCTGGATCTCGGTTCGCCCGGAAATCATGATGACCGGAAGGAAGGGATCGACGCCGGCCGAGCCGTCGCGAATCTTCTTGGTCAACTGCATGCCGTTGATCGGCTTCATGACGGCATCCGTGATGACGATATCGGGTGTCTTCTCATCCATTTTCTGGAGCGCCTCCTCGCCGCTCCGCGCCATCTCGAGTTTTTGGATCCCGAATTCCCGAAGAATCTTGCTCAGGATGTTGAGCATCGGCCCGTAGTCGTCGACCAAAAGAATGTTGAGGTTCTTGAAATCGATCTTGCGCATCGACGAGCGGTCCGCGATAGCCCTGCAGTTGATCTCGCATCGAAATCTAACCCGAATCGATTTGCCCGCAAAGGGGCCGACGGACGGACCTTATTCCTTGATCCAGTTGGGTTTGCGCTTGTCCAGAAAGGCGCCGACCCCTTCGCGGCCTTCTTCCCCGGCCCGCACCCGGGCGATCCGTTCCGCCGTTTCCTCGATCAGAGCGGCATCGATCGAGCGCCCGGCGACAGCGGCGATCAGGCTCTTGATTTCGGCCATGGCGTTGGGGCCGTTCTTCGCCAATTCGTCCGTTATGGTTCGGATGGCCCCGTCCAGCTCATCCGCGGCGACGACCTGATGGACCAGCCCGGTGCTGAGCGCCTCGGCCGCCCCGAATCGCTCGCCGGTCAGGGCGTAGCGGCGGGCTTGGCGTTCGCCCATGGCGGCGATCACATAAGGGCTGATGACAGCCGGGATCAGGCCGAGCTTGGCTTCCGAGATTGCGAACACGGCCTCGTCGGCGGCGATCGCGATATCGCAAGCCCCGATCAAGCCGAGAGCGCCGCCGAAAGCGGCTCCGTGAACGCGGGCTATGGTCGGTTTCGGCAGGAACCGGATTGTCGAGAACAATCCGCCCAAGGCCAATGCATCCTCTCTGTTCTCGTGTTCCGAATAATCGGCCATGCGCCGCATCCAGTTGAGATCGGCGCCGGCCGAGAAACTCTTGCCGGCGCCGGCCAGGACGACGGCGCGAACGGCTTCGTCTTCGCGAAGCGCCGTCAGCTCCGCCGTAAGGCCGGCAATCAGGGCGTCGTCGAAGGCATTGTGGATGTCGGGCCTGTTCAGGGTCACGGTGGCGGTACCGGACGGATCGATGGCGCTGAGTACGGTGGGTTCGGTCATTTTCCTGCCAGCCTTATCTGCTGTGACGCACGCGGAAGTCTCGTTAGCCTGCCGATCCCCGCATAATAGTCCGATCGAGCGGGCCCGGGCCCACTAAAAGCGATAGCCCGGAAACGAACGTTATTTTCGGCCTGGAAATTCGGTCATACTCGGCTCTTGAGAACCCCGGGGAGAACCTAGTCATGGTTGAGCAAGCTCCGTCAACGCGCAAACCACTTTCCGACATCCTGATTCTCGATTTCACCCGCGTCCTGGCGGGGCCTTTCTGCACCGCACTTCTCGGTGATCTCGGCGCCGAGATCATCAAAGTGGAGCCACCACAAGGCGACGAGTACCGTCACGTCGGTCCGTTCCGTGATGGCGAGAGCGCGCTGTTCCAGCTCGTCAACCGCAACAAACGGAGCGTCGCCCTCGACCTCAAGAAACCCGAGGGAGCCAGACTGGCCAAAGAACTGGCCGCCCGGGCCGACGCCGTGGTGGAGAATTTCAAGCCGGGTGTGGCCGATCGGTTGGGCATCGACTACAAGGCGTTGTCGCAGGTCAATCCCGGCTTGGTGTACGCCAGTATCTCCGGGTTCGGGCAAAGCGGACCGTATGCGGCCCTTCCCGCCTTCGACCTGATCGCCCAGGCGTTTTCGGGTCTGATGGACCTGACCGGCGAGCCGGACGGGCCGCCAACCCGGGTCGGCGAGTCCCTGGGCGATCTCGCGGCCGGACTCTA
>CAYFMP010000039.1:0-33857 GCA_964344215.1 uncultured Thalassospiraceae bacterium
CTGGCCGGCATCGCCTTCGCGGTCGGCATGGTGGTGGACGCCGCCATCGTCGTGCTCGAAAACATCTACCGCCACCGCGAGGCGGGCAAACCGCCGGCCGAGGCCGCCTACAGGGGCACCGCCCAGGTGTGGCCGGCGGTCTTGGTCTCGGCCCTGACGACGGTCATGGTGTTCATCCCGATCCTGGTCATGAAGCTGGAGGTCGGGCAGTTGTTCCGCGATATCGCCGTCGCGCTGTCGGTCGCCGTTCTGCTGTCGCTGGTCGTCGCCGGCACCGTCATCCCGGCGCTCGCCAACCGCCTGTTGGTCGACAGATCGGGCAAGGGCGCCGTCGGCCGTTTTCACGTGCCGGTCATCGACGGGGTGGCTGGCGGTTTCGTACGCCTTGTCATGGCCCTGACGAAGAGCGTCGTCGGCAGCCGGGTCCGCTCGATCGGCGTCGTTGCCATCGTTTGCGGGGCCGCTGCGTTGGCAACCTGGCTGTTCCTGCCGAAACTCGACTACCTGCCGGACGGCAACCGCAACCTGATCTTCGGAATAATCGTGCCGCCGCCGGGCTATAACCTGAAGACCACGGAGATCATCGCCGGCAAGTTCGAAGCCGAGATCAGGCCGCTGCTGAGCGAAGTCACCGGCGCCGAGTCGAAGCCCGGCGAACCGCCGAAGATCAAGCGCTTCTTCTTCGTCGCCTCGCGCGGCCGCACCTTCCTGGGCGCGGCGGCCGAAGACCCGGGCCGCGTTTCCGAGCTGATCCCGGTGCTCCGCAAGGCCGCCTTCGGCGAGCCCGGCTCGTTCGGCCTGATCTCGCAGCGTTCGCTGTTCGGCCGCCACATCGGCGGCGGCCGGGTCATCGAGTTGAACATCTCCGGCCCCGAACTCGAGTCGACTCTCGACACCGCACTGAAAGCGGTCGGATTGACGGAGCAGGTCATGCCGCGTTCGCAGGGTACCCAGATACGGCCGCGGCCCGGCCTCGAGCTCGGCGCGCCGGAAGTTCGGGTGGTGCCGAACCGGGTCAAGCTGGCCGACAACGGCATCACCGCCCGCGAACTCGGCGATACCCTGGACGCCTTCAACGACGGGCTCCGTGTCGCCGAAATCACCGTCGGCTCGAAACGCAGGGATTTGATGCTGAAAGGCCGCGCCGATGAAATCCGCCAAACCCAAGGGGTCGATCAGTTGCCGGTGGTGACCCGTTCCGGAGTCATTCTACCGGCCAGTTCGCTGGCCGACATCGTGGTCACGTCGGGCCCGACACAGATCAGGCATTTGGAACGCGAGCGCACCGTCACCCTTCAGATCCGCCCGCCCGAGCAGGTGCCTCTGGAAGCCGCCCTCGACACTCTCCACCAGGGGGTCATCTCGAAGCTGCGGGCCGATGGGCTGCCGCCCGGCGTCCGCCTCACCCTTTCCGGCACCGCCGACAAACTGGCCCAGACCTGGGACGCCATGGTTCTCGACTTGATCATCGCGCTGGTCATCGTCTACCTGGTCATGGCGGTGCTGTTCGAGAGCTTCGTCTATCCGCTGATCATCATGCTTTCGGTGCCGTTGGCGACGGCCGGCGGCGTACTTGGGCTGGCCCTGGTCAACCGCTTCATCTTCCAACCGCTCGACATGCTGACGTTGTTGGGATTCGTCATCCTCATCGGGATCGTCGTCAACAACGCCATCCTGCTGGTCCACCAGACGCTCTATCATATCCGCACCGACGGCATGAGCGTCATCGACGCCACCACCGAGGCGACCCGTAACCGCATCCGCCCGATTTTCATGTCGACCCTGACCAGCGTCTTCGGGATGGCGCCGTTGGTGCTGTTTCCCGGCGCCGGGTCCGAACTGTACCGGGGCCTGGGCTCGGTCGTGCTGGGTGGGCTGGCGCTGTCGGCGGTGTTGACGCTGGCCATCATTCCGCCGTTGCTGGGGTTGGTCGGCGGCATCGTCGAGGGGCGGCGCGGCGCCGGCTCCGACGACAAACCCAAACGCAAAAGCGGCCTCAAACCGGAACCGGCCGAGTAGGGAGCACACGGGACGGTGCGAAGACGTCCATGAACTGGAGCCTGGTCCGCACCATCCTCATCCTGCCCGGTACCGCCTTGGTCTACGTGCCGGCGGCCATTCTGTGGGCTACCGAAGGGACGCCTTACGCCGCGATCCCGGCCGCCGCCACCGACCCACGCATGGTGGCGGCCGACGTCTTGGGCCTGACCGGTCTCGCCCTCGCTGTCTGGACCATGCGGCTGTTCGCCACTATTGGACGGGGCACGCCGGCGCCGTGGGATCCGCCGCAAAAGCTCGTCGTACGCGGCCCGTTCCGGCATGTGCGTAATCCGATGATCTCCAGCGTCTTGATGATGCTCGGCGCCGAAGCGCTGGCTTTCGGGTCGTGGCCGCTGGCGGCCTGGCTGGTCGTCTTCTTCGCCGCCAACGCGATCTATTTTCCGCTTTCGGAAGAGAAAGGACTGGAGGCGCGCTTCGGCGACGACTACAGGCTCTACAAGGCCAACGTGCCGCGCTGGATTCCCCGGCTCAGGGGCTGGGACCCGCCTTGAGAGGCGGCTCGAACAAGGTAGGCTCGGCGGGTTCGTTCCACCATCCCGCCTTTGCAGGGGGCGCGCCCTCCGTCAGCGCCCGGGTCGCCTGAAATCCCCGCGGGCGCGTTCGACCTCGGCCCTGATCACGCAGTCCTCGACATGATCGTTGATCAGCCCCATGGCCTGCATGAAGGCGTACACCGTGGTCGGCCCGACGAACCTCCAGCCCAGCTTCTTCAGGTCCTTCGACAGGGCGGTCGATTCGGTCGAGGTCGATACGGATTGCGGCTCGGCGAGCTGCTTCGGGTCCGGTTCGTAACGCCAGATAAAGGCCGCCAGCGAACCTTCCCGCTCGACCAGCTCGCGGGCCTGACACGCATTGTTGACGACCGCCTCGATCTTGCCGCGGTGGCGGACGATCCCTGCGTCCTGGAGCAGACGCTGGACGTCGCGCTCGGTGAAGCGCGCGATCCTGTCGAAATCGAAACCGTGGAACGCGGCCCGGAAGTTGTCGCGCTTGGCCAGGATGGTGCGCCAGCTCAGTCCGGACTGAAAACCCTCCAGGCTCAGTTTCTCGAACAAGCGACGATCGTCGCTGACCGGGAAACCCCATTCGGTATCGTGATAGCCGAGAAACTCCGGAGCGGCGCCGCACCATCTGCACCGCGATTGCCCGTCCGGACCCAATATCGTTGTGCTCACGTGTCTGAAGTCCTTGTGGCGAAAGGATGAAGCGGTCGTTGCTCAGTCGAGCAAGAAGTTCAGCCGCCGATCGGTTCTCGATGGCGCGATCTCGAGAATCTCCGCGCTGACGACGTCCTCGACGACGAACGGATCGTCGTCGACCCGGGCTTGCAGATCGGACAGCGACGTGTCGTCGGCCACGATCCCGCCGCCCGCGTTGGGTTGCAGGCTGCCGGCCACCAGGAACACGCCGTCGTCGAAACCGCGTTGAAGCCATTCCTTGTGGCCTTCCATGAATTGGCCGGCCTGATCTTTGTTGCCGGAAAACCTGAGTAGTACGATGAACATCCGTCTTGTTCCCCCTGGGACCTGGTATGCCGGGCTCTCGGCCTACGCGGCCTTTCCCGTGCACGAGTTCAGCCAGTCGCACATCTGTTCGACTTCATGCTTGATGAATCGCTCGTCGCAAAAGGCATTTGCCAGCGTCGCGACGCCCTGGCTGCGGCCGAGCAGATGCATCGCCAGCCGGTCGGCGTCCGCCTCGCGGCCGAGCAGCGTGAACTGCCTGCGCAACCAGGTCCGAAACAGCGTGAACAGCTCGTTCGCCTCGGCTTGCGCGGAATGATTCAACTTCGCAAGTTCGGTGCTGAGTGTGCCGACCGGGCAGCCGTAGCGCTTAATCTTGGCCCGGTTGGCGATCAGAATATGGATAAAGCTCCGGATGCGGTCGGCGGGGTGTTCGCCTTCGATTTCCCAGCGCTCCAACATATTCCCGGTATCGGCCAGGCGCACATCGATGACGGCGTCCAGGATTTCGTCCTTGGTCTTGAAGTAGTAGTAGAAATTGCCGCGCGAGATGCCCACGGCATCGGCGATGTCGGAGAATGAAGTGTGCTCGTAGCCCTGCCGGTAGAACAACTGATCGGCCGCCTCGACGATGCGATCGCGTGTCGGAATGCCGCTCATGGAGAATCTCCTCTCTGGCCGGACCTGCGGACACGACGATTCGCTGCCGCCCGGTGCGGAAAATTAGGACAAGCGTCTAAATTCGTCAAGCACCAAATGGAGAGTGGAAGAGATGGTCCGGAGGCGGGGCCCGGCGCCGACGTGAACCGCTCTAGAAGCCGGGAAAGCGGCCGAGGGAGAAAGGGGATAGGGTTTCGGGTCGCGTTCCGCTGTCGATGAATTCGGCCATGAGGCGGTCGAGCACCGGGGCCAGCGTGATGCCGCTGTGCGTAGCGACGACAAAGAGGCCGTCGGCGCCGGGCAGGGCATCCGCGATACTCTGACCGTCTTCCGGCATCGGCCGGTAACCGATGCTGATGTTGCAATCGTCGACGCTCAAGTCGTCCGGAAAACCGGCGATCCGTTCGCGGGCCCGGCGCAGCAGCCGTTCGCCGGCCGCCCGTCTGGTCTCTTCGCCATCGTCTTCAGCGATCATGCCATCGGTGTCGCCGGCGCCCATTCTCAAGCCGCCGAAGAAATGGGGCAGCACGTGCAATTCCGGATCTTCCTCCCAATAGACGATCCGGCGGAGCGGACGACGAGGCGATAGGTCGGGCGTGGTCAACAGCAAGCCGGCCGAACGCCGCACCGGAAATCGGTTGGCGAAGCCGTCGAATCCGGTGAGTCGCGCCAGTTGTTCGGCGCTGTCCGGGCCGGCGGCCAGCAGCACCTTTCGGGCGGCGATGGGACCGTCGGTGCTATCCAGGCCGCGAATCTCTCCCGAATCGTCCATGTCGAGCGCCAGCGCCTCGGTGTTCTCCAGAATATCGCCGCCGAGCGCCGCCACCCGATCGGCAATGAAGCGCACGAAGCGCGGCGCGTCCAACGCCAGCTCGGTGAAATTCAGGAGAGCTTCGTATTCCCGTTCGAATTTGATGGACGGCTCCAGATTCGGCAGGTTCTTGGACTCTATCCAGGCGACCGGGTATTCGAGCTCCCGCAACAAACGCCATTGTTCGCGCAAGGCGGCGCGGCGAGCGTGATCGGCGGTCGGCGCCATCGAAAGTTCGCCGCAGGGGACAAGGCCCAGCGTTTCCTCGCCGAATTCCGATGCCAGCTCATTGTAGCCCATCAACCCCTGCGCGTTCAGATGATGGTAGTCGCGATTGGCCGCCTTGGAACTGGCGTTTATCCAGGCGAGGCTGTTACCGGTGGTTCCATGAGCCAACCGGTTCCGTTCCAGCAACACCACTTTCCTGCCGCGTCTCGCCAAGAAGAACGCGGCTGTTACGCCTATGATTCCGCCACCGACGACGGCTGCATCGAAAGACCCCATGTTTGAGATCACTCCCCGATATTCGTTCCAATACTAAAATTTTCCGCAATTTGGCGATCTCGATTTCCGTGCGACTTCCCGGTGATCGGATTGGGAAATGTAAACGATGATGCTATCGCGTTTCACGAGGTATGGTAGATGACGAGGATTTCCACTGCCGGCTAGAGCGGTTCACGTTGATATGGAATCGCTGAGACGCGCTCTCCGGTCTCCTGGCAAGGAGCGGTTCGCGCAGCGATGCGGGGCCATCGGAAACGGGCCGCGACGCCGTCCGGGGGGCCGGAGAACGCGCCCGCGGTCGGTTTTTCGACCTTCCGGCGTCGTCGAGGAAGCTCGCCGATGCCCCACATCGCCTTCGCATCCTCTCCTCGCCGGCAGGCCGCAACACCGATCTCAGCCGCTTCCATATCAACGTGACCCGCTCTAAACGAGGAAGTCAATAACGCATTCTCGGAAACGACCGCTTAGTAGGTGTTTAGTCCCGGAGTGTGATGGCATTGATTATACTGATCCATCATTACGGGAGGCACTATGGGACAGATATTACACGGCAGCGCCAAGACGACGCACGCCATCAGAGCGAGCAGATCCCATCAACTTGAACCCGAACGATCCGATCCGGTCGAATACCGCTCCGCCGCCGCTACTCGGCCGGCGCCGGCGCCGGTTGGCGGCGCTCGCGCCGGGCGACGCCGACGGTTGCCATCGCCAGGATCAGGATCGCCGCCATCAGCAGGAACGTCCAGCGCGCCTCGCCGATGTCGATCAGGTAGCCGAACAGCACCGGCGTTACCGCGGCGCCGACGTTGAGGCCCGAACTGACGAAGGCGAAGACGCGCCCCGACGCGCCTTTCGGGGTGACGGCGCGGACCATCATGTCGCGCGACGGCCGGACGCTGCCCTGCAGCAACCCGACCCCGACCAGGGCCGCCATCAGCGCCACCACCGGCAGCCGCACGTTGCCGACCGTCAACAGCAGCGCCGCCGAGGCCAGCATGGCGGCGGCCGCGACCAGGCCGTGGCGGGTGGTGCGATCGGCGATCGGGCCGCCCAACAGGACGCCCAAGGCGCCGGCGACCAGGAAGCCGGTCAGCACCGAATTGGCCGAAGCCAGGCTGACGCCCTGGTATTCGACCAGCGCCGTCACCGAGAACGAATGGATGCCGGCGGTGACCATGGCGATGAGGACGAAGAACAGGAACATGGTCAGGATCGACGGCGACAACAACAGCCGAACGCCGCGCCGGGCTCCGCCGCCGCCTTCCCGAGCCGCCGCTTCCGCATGACCGGCCGCCCGCTCGTCGTGCAGCAGGTGTCCGTATAACAGGATGGCGGCGGCGACCACGAAGCCGACGGCGCCGGCGACCACGGCCGCCGTCCGCCAATTCCAAAGCGAAGACAGCAGGATCATCACCGGCGGCGCCAGCATGAAGCCGAGGTTGCCGCAGAACGTGTGCAACGCATAGGCGCGCCCCGCTCGTTCGGGGTCGATGGAGGCGCTCAAGATGGCGTAGTCGGCCGGATGGAAGACGCTGTTGCCGAGGCCCATCATCAGCACCAGGGCGAGGATCATCCAGTATTCGCTGGCCCAGCCGATCAGCATCAGGCCGAGGCCCGACAGCACCAGGCCGCCGACCAGCACCGGCCGGGCGCCGATGCGATCGACCAGGAACCCCGACGGCAGTTGGGTGAGGCCGGTGACAACGTTGAACACGGTCATCAAGAGCCCCAGAGCCGCGTAGCTGACATCGAACTCGGCTTTCAGGAGCGGGAACAGCGGCGGCAGGGCGAGCAGGTAGAAGTGGCTCACGGAATGGCCGGCGCCGATCATCGACATTACCGCGATGTAGCGTTTCCTGGCGTCGGACAAGGTCATGAAACGGAGCTCCGGCAGCGACCCGCGAGACGGGCGGGGCGGCGGACTTTAGCATCGCGCCCGCGCTTGGGCAATTTGGCCGGGGCCGGCCACGCTCAGGGCTTGGGCGCAAACGCCAATCGCTTGACGGCGGCGAACAGCTCGCTCGTCGGTTCGGCCAACTGCTCGACGGCGGCCAGGTGGTGGCAGCCGGGCAGGATGATCCGCGTCAGTTCGGAAACCCTGTCGCCCCAGGCTTCGGCCATGCGCTGGGCCTGGTCGTGGAAACCGGCGTTCTCGTCCGCGCCGACGGCCAGCACCAAGGGCGCCGCCGCCGGTTCCATGTAGACGGGGCTGTTGCGGCGGGCCTTGTCGGCGTCGAGCGCCAGCTTGTCGTTCATCGAGGTGTCGATCAGCGGCGACAGCTCGAAGACGCCGCTGATGGAAACGGCGCCGGCCACCATATCGGTCGGCAGGTCCTCGTGCAGATCCGGCCAGTCGGCGGCCAGCGCCATCGCCGCCATGTGGCCGCCGGCCGAATGCCCGGCCACCAGTATCCGCTTCGGGTCGATGCCGAAGGCTTCCGCGTTGAGCCACAGGAAGGCGGCGGCGCGGCGGGTCTGGTCGACGATCTCGTCGATCTCCACATCCGGACACAGGTCGTAGCCGGCGACGGCGAGGGCGATGCCGGCCTCGATGAGCGGCGGCGCAAGGAAGCTGAAGAACGACTTGTCCAGCGCCTGCCAGTAACCGCCGTGCAGAAACACGAGAAGCGGCGCGCCGTCGGCCAGGTGCGGAGCCGGGAACAAATCGATGGCCTGCCTCGGCGTGTGCCCGTATTCGATGTCGAGTTGGCATTTCGTGGATTTCCGGACGGCGGCGCTCCTGGCCTGCCAGTCCTCGAAGATCCGCGGGTGATCGGGGATGGCGGCCCGTGCGTTGTAGCGGCTTTCGGTATCTGGATTTACCGTCAAGATCAGACTCCAAGCAGGCGGTGCTGCATGGCTTCGTCGGCCAAAAGCTCGGCCGACGTTCCGGTCCAGGCGATGCGGCCCTTCTCCATGACGTAATGGCGATCGGCGATGCGGGCCATCACTTCGGGGTGCTTGTCGATGACCAGGATGGCTTGGCCGGCCGCCTTCAGGTTGTGCTCGAGGCAGGCCCAGATCTCGTCGCGGATCATCGGCGCCAGTCCTTCCGTCGCCTCGTCGAGGATCATCAGCTTCGGGTTGGTCATCAGGGCGCGGCCGATGGCCAGCATCTGCTGTTCGCCGCCGGAAAGGGTGCGGCCGTAGCTGTCGAAGCGCGCGCCCAAGCGCGGGAACAGCTCGACGACGCGCCCCAGCGACCACGGCTCGGCGGCGCCCATGCGGTCGGCGGCGGTGGCGATCAGGTTCTCACGCACCGTCAGGTTGGGGAACACCTGGCGGCCCTCCGGCACCAGGCCGATGCCGAGCTGGGCGATCCTGTGCGACGAGCGGTCGTGGATTTCGGCGCCCTCGAAGGTGATGGTGCCGGCGCCGGGCGGTGTCAGCCCCATGATCGAACGCACCGTGGTCGTCTTGCCCATGCCGTTGCGGCCCATCAGGGTGACGACCTCGCCGGGCTCCACGTGGAGGTCGAGGCCGAACAAAACCTGGCTGGCCCCGTAGAAGGTCTCGACGCGTCTGAGTTCCAGCATCAGGCGACCTCGCCGAGATAGGCGGCGCGGACTTGCGCGTCGGCCCGGATCGCCCCGGGCGCGCCGGTGGCGATGGCGCGGCCCTTGACCAGGACGGTAATGCGGTCGGCCAGTTGGAAGACGGCGTCCATGTCGTGTTCGACCAGCAGGATCGTCACCCTGCCTCTGAGCGCCCGCAGGGTGCCGACCATGCGCCCGGTTTCCTCGGCGCCGAGGCCGGCCATCGGTTCGTCGAGCAGCAGCATGACCGGTTCGGTGGCCAGCGCCATGGCCAGCTCCAACTGTCGCTGCTCGCCGTGCGACAGCGCCGCGGCCGCGACGCCGGCGCGCTCGCCCAAGCCGACCAGGGCAAGGACGCGGCGGGCCGGTTCGACCAGGTCGGGATCGCCGGCCGCCGGTTTCCAGAATTGGAAACTGTGCGGCGCGCCGGCCTGAATGGCGAGAGCGACGTTGGCCTCGGCGGCGAAAGCCGGGAAGATGCTGGTGATCTGGTAGGACCGTGCCAGGCCGAGTCGGGCGCGGGCGTGGACGGCCAAGCCGGTGATGTCGGCGCCTTGGAAGCGGACGCGTCCTTCGTCGGGCTTGAGTTCGCCCGAAAGTTGGGCGATGGCGGTGGTCTTGCCGGCGCCGTTGGGGCCGATCAGGGCGTGGATCTCGCCGGCCGCGACGTCGAGCGACAGGTTGTCGCTGGCCCGCAAGGCCCCGAACGCTTTGACCAGCAGATCGGCTTGCAGAAGCGGCTCAGCCATCGACCGCCTCCGTCCCGGCCAGCCACCCGTAGAGCCCGCGCCTGGCGAACAGCACGGCCAGCACCAGGACCGGACCGAGGATGATCATCCAGTGCTCGGTGTAGGCCGACAGCACTTCCTCCATCAAGAGCAGCGCGAAGGCCCCGAACACGGGGCCGAACAGCGTCCCCATGCCGCCCAGGATGACCATGATCATGATCTCGCCCGAGCGCGTCCAGTGCATCAGGCCGGGGCTGACGAACTCGCTCTGGTTGGCGGCCAGGGCGCCGGCCAGGCCGGCGCCGGCGCCGGCGATGACGAAGCAGACCAGCTTGTAGCGCGTCGTCGGGAAGCCCAAGGCCCGGAGCCGCGTCTCGTTCTGCTTGCCGGCCCGGATGACCTGGCCGAAACGCGAATCGACCAGGCGCCGGCACAGGTACAGAAAGCCCAGCAGGGCTGCCAGGCAGACGTAGTAGAAAACGCCGTCGTTGGCGAGGTCGAGGCCGGCCAAGTCGTTGCGCCGCCACATGTTGATGCCGTCCTCGCCGCCGTAGGCCTGCAGCGAGACGAAGAAGAAGAACAGCATCTGGGCGAAGGCCAGCGTGATCATGATGAAGTAGACGCCGCGCGTCCTCAGGCTCAAGGCGCCGATGACGAGCGCCGCCAGGGCCGAGACGACGACCGCCGCCGGCCAGGCGATCCAGGCTTCGTAGGTGCCGGCCCAGGCGCCGGGCAGGAACGGGATGGCGAGATCCTCGGAAGCGTGGAAGGCGAGGATGCCGACCACGTAACCGCCGACGCCGAGAAAGGCGCCGTGGCCGAGGCTGGCCATGCCGCCGTAACCGAGGATCAGGTCGAGGCTGACGGCGGCCAGCGCGTAGATCAGGATGCGGCTGGCCAGGCTGATGAAGAACGCCTCGCCGGCGGCGTCGGCCAGCACCGGCAGCGCCACCAGCAGCACCAGGCCGACGCCGAGGACCAGCCGCTTGCGGGTCGTCCCTAAGCTAGCCATAGGCCTGGAACAGGCCGCGCGGGCGGACGATCAGGACGCCGGCCATCAGAATATAGATCGTCATCGACGACAACGAGGCGCCGACGCCGTCGGCCACCGAAGGATCGAAGAAGGTTCGGAAGACCAGCGGCAGGAAGGCGCGGCCGTAGGTATCGACCAGGCCGACCAGCAGGGCGCCGATCAGGGCGCCGCGGATCGAGCCGATGCCGCCGACGATGATGACGACGAAGGTGAGGATCAGGATGTTCTCGCCCATGCCGACCTCGACCGCCAGGATCGGTCCGGCCATGGCGCCGGCCAGCCCGGCCAGCAGGGCGCCGAGGCCGAAGACGATGGTGTAGAGGCGGTCGATGTCGACGCCCAAGGCCGAAACCATCTCGCGGTTCGAGGCGCCGGCCCGGATCAGCATGCCGGTGCGGGTCTGCACGATCAACACCCGCAAGCCCGCCGCCACCGCCACGCCGACGCCGATGATGGCGAGCCGGTAGACCGGGTAGGGGGCGCCGGGGATGATCTCGACGGCGCCCGAAAGCGCTTCCGGAACGTTGATGAAGAAGGCCTGCGGTCCCCAGAGGATGCGAATCAGCTCGTTGAAGAACAGAATCAGCCCGAACGTGGCCAGCACCTGGTCCAGGTGGTCGCGCTTGTAGAGCAGGCGCAGGGCCAGGATCTCGACGGCCATGCCGACCAGCGCGGCGACCGGCAGGGCGACGCCGACGCCGATCAGGAAGCTTCCCGTCCACCGGGTCACCGCCACCGCCACGTAGGCGCCGATCATGTAGAACGAGCCGTGCGCCAGGTTGATGGTGTTCATGATGCCGAAGACCAGGGTCAGGCCCGACGCCATCAGGAACAGCATGACGCCGAGCTGGATGCCGTTCAGGGTCTGCTCGAGAAACAGCAAAATCGTCATGCTGGCCGCCTACAGCGGTTCACGTCGATTATGAAAACGGCGGGACGCCCGTTCGCGAGCATCCCGCCGCCATTCATCGGTTCAGCCTACATCTTGCACTTCGGCCCATAGGCGTCGGCGTGGTTCGAGAACACCTTGCCGACGATCTTGTTGGTGACGTTGTCGCCGTCCTTGTGGACGACGCGGACGTAGATGTCCTGCACCGGGTGGTGATTGGAGCCGAACTTGAAGGAACCCCGCACCGAGGCGAACTTGGCCGCCTTCAGGGCGCTCCGGAAAGCGTCCTTTTTCGACACGTCGCCATTCACGCTGGCGACGGCGCTGTCGATCAGCATCGCCGCGTCGTAGCCCTGGCTGGCGTAGAGCGACGGATAACGGCCGTAAGCCTTGCGGAAACCCTCGACGAATGCCTGGTTGGCCGGATTATCGATGTCCTTGTTCCACTGCGAGGTGTTGTAGACGCCGATCGCCGAGTCGCCGACCGCCTTGAGAATGCCCTCGTCGAACGAGAAGGCCGGGCCGAACAGCGGCGTCGTCTTCATCAGCCCGGCCTGCACGTACTGCTTGACGAAGTTGATGCCCATGCCGCCCGGCAGGAAGAAGAAGACGGCCTCGGGCTTGGCGGCCCGCAGGTTGGCCAGTTCGGCGGCGTAATCGACCTGTCCCAGCTTGGTGTAGACCTCGCCGGCGATCTTGCCCTTGTAGAAGCGCTTGAAGCCGGCCAGCGAGTCCTTTCCGGCCGGATAGTTCGGGGCCAGGATGTAGGCGTTCCCGTAGCCCTTGTCCTGGACGTACTGGCCGGCTGCCTCGTGCAGGTTGTCGTTCTGCCAGGCGACGTTGAAATAGTTCTTGTCGCAGCCTTCGCCGGCCAGCTTCGACGGCCCGGCGTTGGGGCTGATGTAGAACTTGCCGGCCCGGGTCACGGTCGGAACGACGGCCAAGGCCAGGTTCGACCAGATGATGCCGGTGACAATGTCGACGTCGTCCTTTTTCAGCATGCGATCGGCGATCTGTTTGGCGTTGCCGACCTTGCGGGCGTCGTCGACGACGATCAGTTCGGTTGCAGCACCACCCAGCTTGCCGCCCTTCATCTTGAGCGCCAGTTGGAAACCGTCGCGGACGTCCTTGCCGAGCGAACTGCCGCCGCCCGATAGCGTGGTGATCATGCCGATCTTGACCGACCCGTCGGCCAACGCCGGCCCGGCCAGCAGCGCTCCTGCCGCCAACGCGGCCACAAATCTCTTTCTCATCGGTTGATTCTCCCTGGTGTGCAAACTGACTTTTTGCCCAGGCACTGTTATACAGAGCAATTGCACGCTGTGCCAGCCGCCGCCGATTCTGGGGCGACGCCTTTGCGACCGGGAGTCCGCCTTGTTCCAGCCCCGAACCCTGTTCGACAAACTGTGGGAGGCCCACGTCGTCGCCGGGTTTGGCGGCGCTACCGCGCTCCTCCATGTCGATCGGCTGTTGCTGCACGATCTGAGCGGCACCCGGGCCCTGAAGACGGCCGACGACAAAGGGTATGCGGTTCGCAATCCCGAGCTCGTCGTCGCCTGTCCCGATCACACCGTATCCACCGAGCCCGGTAGCGTCGCGGGCGGCGAGCGCTTCGAGGCCTGCGTTGCGCCGCTCGAGAGACTGAGCCGGGCCAACGGGATCCGTTACTTCGGCGCCGACGATCCCGGTTTCGGCATCCTCCACGTGATCGGGCCGGAAACCGGAATCACGCTGCCCGGGACAACCGTCGTCTGCGGCGACAGCCACACCTGTACCCACGGCGCCCTGGCGACCCTGGCCTGGGGCGCCGGGGCGAGCGAGATCGTTCACGTGTTGGCGACTCAGACCATTCGCCAGAATCGTCCCAAACGCATGCGCGTCGATTTCGGCGGCGCGTTGCAGGACGGCGTCGGGCCTAAGGACCTGATCCTTCACCTGATCGGCCGGGAAGGGGCGGCGGCCGGCAATGGCTATGCCGTCGAGTACGCCGGCTCGGCGATCGGCGCCATGTCGATGGAGGGGCGAATGACGGTGTGCAACCTGTCGATCGAAATGGGCGCCAAGATCGGCCTTATCGCCGCCGACGAGACGACACTCGACTACGTCGAGGGTCGCCAGTTCGCACCCAGGGACGACGACTGGGACGCGGCCGTCGAGCATTGGCAGGGGCTGACGTCCGACGAGGGCGCCCGCTTCGAGCGCGAGATTCACGTCGATGCTTCCGGCATCGCCCCACAGGTAACCTGGGGGACCAGCCCCGAGCACGTCGTCGGCATCGACGAGGCGGTTCCCGATCCCGGATCGGCCGACGACGCCGACAGGCGCCATGCTCTTCAAGCGGCGCTCGCCTACAGCGGCGTCGAGCCGGGCCGCCCGATGGAGGGGCTGGCCGTCGATCGGGTGTTCATCGGGTCGTGCACCAACAGCCGTCTGTCCGATCTGCGCGAGGCCGCCGCCGTCGTTCGAGACCGCAAGGTCGCCGCCGGCGTCGAGGCCTGGGTGGTGCCCGGTTCGCGCGCCGTCAAACGGGCGGCCGAGGCCGAAGGCCTGGATCGGGTCTTCACGGATGCCGGTTTCCATTGGCGCGAGCCGGGGTGCTCGCTGTGTGTCGGCGCCAACGGCGAACAAGTGGCGCCGGGGCAACGCTGCATCTCGACCTCGAACCGCAACTTCGTCGGCCGTCAGGGCAAGGACAGCCGCACCCACCTGGCCGGCCCGGCGATGGCGGCGGCCGCCGCCGTCAAGGGACATATCACAGACGTCAGGAGAATGTGAGGCATGGAGAAGTTCACCCGCCTGACCGGCGTCGCCGCGCCGCTGCTCACGCCCAACGTCGATACGGACACCATCATCCCGATGGCCCGCATGGTACTGGCCGGCCCGGCCGACATGCACGCCTTTGCCTTCGAGCCGCTGCGCTTCAACGCCGACGGTTCGGAAAACCCCGGGTTCGTCCTTAACCGGGAGCCATTCAGAGACGCTCCGATCCTTCTGGCCGGCCCCAATTTCGGCTGCGGCAGCTCGCGCGAAGGGGCGGTGTGGGCGCTTGGCGGGCTCGGCATCCGCTGTATCATGGCGTCTTCGTTCGGCGGCATCTTCCACGCCAACTGCTTCCAATCGGGAGTGCTGCCCATCGTCCTGCCCGACGCCGTGATCCGGCGGTTCGCCGAGCTTTCGGAATCCGGCACCTACCCGGACAACGCTCTACCCGAATTCACCGTCGATCTGGAAACCCGCGTGGTCGTACCGCCCGACGGCGAGCCGGTCGCCTTCGACATCGATCCGGCCCGGCGCACGGCGTTGCTGGAAGGCCTCGACGACATCGGCATGACCCTGAAACTCGAGGCCGACATCGCCGCCTTCCAGGACCGGGACCGGCAGGCGCGGCCGTGGGTGTATTTTTAGGCGATGGCGTGAACTCTTTTTGTTCTTGACAAATAGTGATCTTAATCCTATATAGAATCTTTGACGTGAAATAATACACAAATCGAAAGGGAGCGACGTGAAACGTCTCAACCCACGCCAGGAAGCGTTCTGCCAGTCCTTCGTTCGCTTGGGCAACGCCGCCTATGCGGCCCGGGAGGCCGGCTATTCGCCGCCGAGTTCGCGCAAGCAGGGATACCGGCTGGTTCGCGACCCCAGGATCATCGCCCGTATCGCCGAGATCAGGCTCGAATGGGGCCGCGCCCAGGCGCGCGATCGGGACATCCTCATCGGCAAGTTGGAGTACGCGTACAACCAGGCGCTCGAGCAACATCATACGCTGGCCGCCGTCCGCGCCGTCGAGGCGCAGGCCAAGCTTTCCGGATTTATGCCGGCGGCGAGGCGATCCGACGGGCCGAGGCCGCAACCGCCGTTGCCGGAAGCGTCGCCGACGGCTCCCGATATGCGGACAAATGCGGACATCGGGATGTATTCGGGAATCGGGAATGCAAACAAAACAATAAGTTAGGTTTGGTTTTCCGGCCTCTGCCACGATCCGGGCCGACCGACCGGCGCCGAACGGTCCGTGGCCTGTGAACAACCTGAGGTTTGCCTCGGCGCGTTTAGCGGCTATCTTCGACTTCCCCCTGGGAGAGCGCGAACAATGTCGGGATCACATAGCCGGCAAGAGAAACAGAACGGATCCCTTTCAAGCACCGAACCGGTGACTGCCGGAACGGCTCGTTTTCGCGATCTGGTCGAGCGCATCACCCCCGGCGTTCTGGTTCACCGGCACCTCAAACCCCTGTATGCCAACCCGGCGCCGGCCAAGCTGTTCGGCTTCGAGAGCGCGGCCGAAGTGATGGCCCTGGAAAGCGTCGCCGGGCTCTTGGCGCCGGAGGAACAAGAGCGCTTCCGGAGTTACCACGAGGCACGGCTGCGCGGCGACGACGTTCCGGGCGACTACGTCATCAAGGGAAAGCGCAGGGACGGCTCCGACATCTGGCTCAACAACCGCCCGGCCCGGGTCGATTGGGAAGACGGGCCGGCAGTCTGCACGACTCTTCTCGACGTCACCGACCGGGTACGCGCCGACGAGGCGTTGCGGCAAAGCGAGCTCAGGATCCGCGACTATGCCGAATCCTCCTCCGACTGGTATTGGGAGATGGACGAGAATCTGCGGTTCAGTTTCTTCTCCGGCCGTATCGAGGAGATCGTCGGTTTCGACCCCGCCTTGCTGATCGGCAAGACCCGACGCGAGGTCACATCGGAAGATTCCGACCATCCGAGATGGCGGGAGCATCTTGCCGACCTTGAGGCGCACCGGCCGTTCCGGGATTTCCGCTACGGCATGACAACCGTCAACGGCGATTTCTTCAGAATCAGCGTCAGCGGCAAGCCGGTGTTCGACGACGAGGGCGTTTTCAAGGGCTACCGCGGCACCGGGGCGGATGTCACCGAACGCGAGAACGCCCGGGTGGCGCTCCGCGACAGCGAGGCCCGGTTCCGGGATTTCGCGGCGGCCGCGTCGGACTGGTTCTGGGAGATGGACGAGAACCTGCGGTTCACGTTTTTCTCGGAGCGTAACCACGAGATCACCGGCTTCGATCCCCGCAAATACCTGGGCATGACCCGACGCGAGGTCGCCGCCGAGAGGACAGACGATGAAAAGTGGCGGAAACACTTTGGCGATCTCGACGCTCATCGCCCTTTCCGCGACTTCCGATACGACCTCGAACGCGAGGACGGCACTCTGCTCAGGATCTCCACCAGCGGCATTCCGGTGATCGACGACGACGGCGACTTCAAGGGCTACCGCGGTGTCGGTTCCGACATCACCGAGCAGGAACGGGCGGCCCAGGCTTTGCGCCAGAGCGAAGCCCGCTTCCGCGATTTCGCCGCTTCCGCCTCCGATTGGTTCTGGGAAATGGACGAGAACCTGCGGTTCAGCTATTTCTCCGAACGCAGCGAGGCGTCGGCGGCCTTCGATCCGTCGCAGAACCTAGGCCTGACCCGGCTGGAAGCAGCCACCGAACCGACCGACAACGACAAATGGCGCCGGCACCTGGCCGACATGGAGGCGCATCGGCCGATCCGCGATTTCAGATACGACGTCAGGAACGAGGACGGCACTTACGTCCGCATCAGCGTCAGCGGCACGCCGGTGTTCGACGACGACGGCGTCTTCAAGGGCTATCGGGGGACCGGCACCGACGTCACCGCCCGCGAGCAGGCGGCCCAGGCCCTGCGCGAGAGCGACGCACGGTTGCGCGGCTTCATCGGCAACTCGCCGGCCGCCATTTTTCTGAAGGACCGAGAAGGGCGCTATATCACCGTCAACGACACTTTCGAATCATGGTACGAGATCGATCGGAGCGCCATCGTCGGGCGCCGCGCCCTCGACTGGTTGCCGATGGAGCGGGTAGAAGAGAACGAGAAGGTCGAGAACCGGGTCATCGAGAGCAAACGGGTCGATTCCCGGGAGATGGATTTCGAGATGCCCGACGGCAAGCGGCGCGTCATCACGGTCAGCCGTTTCCCCATACTCGGTGAAGACGGGACGGTCCTCGGACTGGGGGGAATCGAGACCGACGTCACATCCATGAAGCAGGCCGAGACGGAAATGCGCGAGGCCATGGAGGCGGCCGAACTGGCCAACCGGGCGAAGAGCGAGTTCCTCGCCCACATGAGCCACGAGTTGCGCACGCCCTTGAACTCGGTCATCGGTTTCTCGCAGATGCTGATGGAGGAACCCTTCGGGCGGCTTGGCCACGAGAACTACGCCAACTACGCCGAAGACATCAACACCGCCGGCATTCACCTGCTCAACGTAATCAGCGATATCCTCGACATCTCGAAGATCGAAGCCGGCGAGATGGAGTTCTCCGAGAGCGACTTTAGGATATCGGCGCTGGTCGAGGCAGTCGTCACGATGGTCGCCCAGCGCGCCGCCAGCGGCGCCATCACCACTACCGCTGAGATCGACGCCGACCTGCCCCGGCTTCGCTGCGACGAGGTTCGGGTCAAGCAGATCCTCCTCAACCTGATATCGAACGCGATCAAATTCACGCCGCCCAAGGGCCGGGTCCTGGTCAAGGCGTACCTCGACGAATCGGGATCCATGAACCTGGAGGTGATCGATACCGGCGTCGGTATCCCCAAGGATCAGCTCGAGCGGGTCCTCAATCCATTCGAGCAGGTCCGCGAAAGCACCGCGCACTCGCACGAGGGAACCGGGCTTGGTTTGTATTTGACCAACACGTTGACCGAGATGCACGGCGGCACGCTTCGCATCGACAGCGAGGTCGGCGGGGGCACCCGCGTCGTCGTTCGCTTCCCGGCCGATCGCACGGTGCAGCCTGAACTCGGGTTTTAAATGTCCCGCCTTTCAAGAAAGGGAACGGCAGGCCGAGGCGCCGGCGATCTTTCCGAAAACGGCGCCCGCCGTCAGACCGCTGCCGCCCGGATAGTTCAAATAGAACAGACCACCGACCATCTCACCGGCGGCGAACAATCCGTCGATCGGCCGGCCGTCGGTATCGATGACCTGGGCGTCGGTGTTGATGCGCACGCCGCCGAACGTGAAGGTGATGCCGCAGGTCACCGCATAGGCCTCGAACGGCGGTGTATCCAAGGGGTTGGCCCAGTTCGACTTGGGAATATCGAGGCCGACCGTGCCGCGGCCGTCCTTGACGGCCGGGTTGAAGGGAACGTCGGTTTGGACGGCGGCGTTGAAGGCCTCGACCTCGGCGACGAAGGCTCTAGCGTCGACGTCGTCGAGTTTCCTGCCCAGGTCCGCGATGGTATCGGCGGAAGCCTTGGTGACCTGACGGATGCGGTATTCGTCGCGCAACAACGGGATGACTTTGGAATCGAATACCTGCCAGGCGAATTGTCCGGGCTGTTCGAGGATGACGCGGCCGTACTTGGCGTACGTGTAGTTACGGATATCGGCGCCCTCGTCGACGAAGCGCCGGCCGTTCGCGTTGACCATGATGCCCAAGGGGTAGCTGTGCTTCTGGAAGAGATCGCCGACGGCGAGATCGCCGAATTCGGGGGCATTGCGGTCCCAGCCGACGGCATGGCTGCCCGACCAGTTGCCGCACGGCAACGCTCCCGAGTTGAGCGCCATCTTGATGCCGTCGCCGGTATTGAACCGGGTGCCGCGGACCTTGGCCAGGTCCCAGCCGGGTCCCAGGTAGCGGGTCCGCCATTCGGCGTTGGCCTCGAAGCCGCCGGCCGCCAGGATCACCGACTTGGCGCGGATTTCGAAGTCTTCGCCGTCCTGCCTGACGTGCACGCCCTTGACCGCCGGGCCGTCGGTGATCAGATCCAGGGCGCGGGCGCCATAGAGGATATCGATACCCTCGCGCTCGGCCGCCTGGATGAGGAAATCGACGAGGCCGGCGCCGCCGCCGACGGCTTCGATGACCAGGCCACCCCAGAACTTGTGCTTGCCGTCGACCATGAAGGACTGACGGGCGAAGGCCGGGTGAAAACGCACGCCCTTCTCGCGCATCCAGACGACGGTTTCGAGGCTGTTGTCTATCAACGTTTCGGCCAAGTCGGGGTCGGTCCGGTATTGGGTGACGCGGCCCATGTCGTCGAAGAACTCGTCGCGGGAATAGGAGCCGAAATCGGAAGTCGCCTTTTCTTCTTCGCTGAGGTCGGGGACCAGCCGTTCGAGGTCCTCGAGGCCGTTGTAGACCACTCGCATGATGCCGGCGGTGAAGCGGCTGTTGCCGCCGCGCTCGTCGAAGGGGGCGCGTTCGAGGACGATGACCTCGGCGCCGTTCTCGCGGGCCGACAGGGCGGCGCAGATCGCCGCATTGCCGGCTCCGACCACGACGACATCGATGTTTCTGTCGGCCATGGGCAAATTCTCTTCGGGTTACGGGTTGGCCTGCATCGGGTCGCGCTCGAGCCGGTCGCGGATGTCGGGTGGAATAGCGATCGTCGCGCGGGTCGCCACGTCCATGAAGACGTTGACGCTGTGTGCGGTGGCGACCGCGACGCCCTCCCTGAACAGGCCCGAGCCAAGCGTCATCGACTTGCCGCCGAGACGCAGGATACGCGTGCCGACGTCGACCGTGCCGGGATAGTGCAACTCGGCCCGATAGTCGATCTTGACGCTGGCCAGGATGAAATCGATGCCGGGATGTCGGGCCGGGTCCAACAGCGCACCGAGGAACATGGTGCGGCCGGCTTCCGTATAGGCGGCGTAGGCGCAGTTGTTGACATGGCCCATGGCGTCCTGGTCGGAGTAGCGAATTGTGACCGGCGTCCAGTGCGCGAAGTTGGCGTCGTCGGTGAGATCGATGGTCGAAGAAGAGGGCGCGTCGGGCATCTGGGTTCCGGGGCCGGAGCGAGTTCAAATGGCGGAGCGGCGGCTGATCGCCGCATGTTCCAGATAATAGGCCATCAGCAGCTGGGTCAAGGCCAGCGTGTGGCTCACGGCCTGGTCGCGGGCGTCGGCGTAGAGACCGATGTTCTCATGGATTGTGCTGGTTTCGGGGACCAGATCCCACAGGAACTCCTCGAGGCGCCCGGCTGTCTCGGCGGCAATATCGCCGCGAACCTCGAGAATGTCGACCGGTTTGCCGTCGTGGTCGCGCGACAATTCCAGGCTGAGGCCGTCGCTCGGCGCCGATTGCAGCAGCGGCGCCAGCGGCGGGTGCGGCAGGGTCGGGCGGAGGATGTGGCGGGCGTTGAGGCCGGAACCGGTCTCGGTGTTGTCGTCTTCCGGCGGATGGAAGCCGATGACGATGTCGGCATAGGCCCGCTGCGGCTCCACGAATCGTGCCGCCGCGACCGAGGCCATGTGAATGGTGTTGCGGACCTCGCTTTCCGTATAGCCGCGCAATACGGTGTCGCGGCCGGTCTTCCAGCGGACGCGCAATTCCGGGTTCGGCTCCAAGAAGACCTTGACGTCGTAACAATCGCGCAGCCGCTCGGTGGCGAAAGCGAGCAGGCCATCGGCGATGATATAGGGTTTGGGTTCCACATATACCGGCGGCCGACGCTCGCCGGCGGTGTGATCGTATTCGGGTTTGAGAATGGGCTTGCCGCGCCTTAAGAGGTCGAGATCCTGTTCGGCGATACTGAGGAAGTTGGCTTCCGGGTCGGCCGCCGCCAAACCGCGCTCGAGGCGTTCGGCCCTGGAAAAGCTGTGGTAGTCGTCGACGCAGACGAAGGCCACGCGGTCGCGGCCGATGATCTGCGCCACGCCCTTGGCCAGCGTCGTCTTGCCGGCTCCCGAGTCGCCGACGATGCCGAGAACGATGGGGCGGGTCGCCAGCAGTTCAGCCATCGTCGTCACTCTGTTGCAGGGTCAGGTAGCGGGCGACGGTCTGCGCCCGGTTCTCCGTGTCCATCTTGCCGTAGAGGTTTTTCAGGTGGAATTTGACGGTATTGACCGAGATACCCAATTGGGCGGCGATCTGGCGATTGGTGCGGCCCTGGACCAGGCAGCCCAACAGCTCGTGTTCGCGCACCGTCAGTTCGTTCAGCGGGTCGTCATGCAGACCGCGCACGTCGAGTTGCGGGAACACCATCTGGCCGGCAGCGACGGCGGCGACGACGTCGAGCAGCCGTTCCGGCGGTTCGCTCTTCGAGAAAAATCCGGCGGCGCCGAGCGCCATGGCTTGGCGCGGCAGATCGCGATTGGCGGCGCCCGTGTATACGATGACGGGGATTCGGGTTTCGCGCTCGCGCAACGCAGAGAGGACACCGCGGCCGTCCAGGTAGGGCATCACCCAGCCGATGATACCAACATCGAACGGGATGCGTTCGACCGCCTCCATGAAACGCTCGCCGTCGCTCGCCGTGGCGACGACGCGGAACCGCGCGTCTTCACCGAACAACAGCTTGAGGCCGCCCAGGACGATCTGGGTCTTGTCGGCCAGCACGATATCGATGGTTTCGGGCGTAGCGCCGTCCGCGCCGTCGGTCGGTTCGGCAATGGTTTCGGTCACGGGCATCCTTCCCAGCGTGAACACGCCCACGAACCTACACTTATGGATAGGGTAGGTAAACGAATTTCGGGAAAGGTCGGATCGGGGCCGGGAGGTCCGGGCCGCCGCGGACGGCGCGGCGGCCCGGATGTGACCGGCGGCGATTAAAGTGGGCGACAGACCCTGCGGAACCGAAAAGCCCCGGATGTCTCGGTTCTACCGGGCCACTGTCGCGAGGTAATCGCCGGCGGCCTTCGCACCCCGTGGTTCGTGGGGTATTCCGGCTCGGGCCAGCCCTATCTCTACACCGGATAGGACGCCCATCATCATCAAGTCGTTGCAATCGCCCATGTGACCGATCCTAAAGGCGCGCCCCTGGAGCCGGGCCAATCCGCCACCCAGCGCCATATTGAACTCGTCCAGTGTTTGCGCCCTCAAGGCGTCGGCGTCATGGCCTTCCGGCACGAACACGGCGGTCACCGAATCGCTGTATTCGCGCTCGTCCGCACACACCGTTTCCAGTCCCCAGGCCTCGACCGCCAGTCGCGTCGCCTGGCCGAGCCGGGCGTGACGGGTAAGCACGTTGTCGAACCCTTCCTCGGCCAGCATGTCGAGCGATTCACGCAGTCCGTAGAACAGTTGGATGGCCGGCGTATAGGGGAAGAAACCGTCCCCGTTCATGCTCCGCGCCCACTCCCAATCCCAGTAGAAACGGGGGAGCTTGGCGGTTTCCGAAGCCTTGCGGGCTTTCTCGCTGACCGCGTTGAAACTCAAGCCGGGCGGCAACATCAAACCCTTCTGCGAGCCGCCGATGGCGACATCGACGCCCCATTCGTCGTGCCGGTAGTCGAGCGAACCCAGCGACGAGATGGTATCGACCATGAAAAGAGCATCGTGGCCGGCGGCGTCGATGGCGTTGCGGATCTCCGGAATGCGGGCAGACACCCCGGTCGAGGTTTCGTTGTGGACGACCAGGACCGCCTTGATCTTGCCTTCCGTGTCGGCGCGCAGCTTCTGCTCGATGGCATCCGGATTCGGCGCCCGGCGCCAGTCGTTCTCCATGACGTGAACGTCGAGACCGAACTGCTCGGCCATCTTGATCCAAAATACCGAGAACTGGCCGGAATCGAAAACCAGGATGCCGTCGCCGGGCGACAGGGTATTGGCGATGGCCGCTTCGCCGGCGCCGCTTCCCGAAGAGGGGAAGATGAAAACCTCCTGGTTGGTCTTGAAGATGCCCTTCAGGTCCCGGAGGATGGATTTCGCTAGAACCGCAAACTCCTGGCCGCGCTGGTCGATGGCGGTGCGGTGCATGGCCCGCAGGACGCGCTCCGGAATGTTGGTCGGTCCGGGCAGCTGAAGAAAGTGCCAGCCCGGCCTGTAGTCGACTTTGTTTGCGGTTTGATAAATCGATCCGTCCATAGTGCGCTCCTCAGGGTATTCCTGGCCACGGACCGTTTGGGGCAACTATCCGAGTGGGCAGGCTGAAACCGTGGCGACAGGTTACGTTCAGGCTCGTCAGCCCGACACACCCGGTTAGGGGCAAGTGGAAATCTTTCGTGTAGGCTAAAAACTACCTCTTTGGGCAGTAACGTGGATGAAATGCCAAACTTCCGACCATCCAATCCCTTTGAGGGTAGGTCATGAATCGGACTTCTTGTCCTCGGTGATGTTATCGAACCGCTTGCGCAGATGCGCAGCCGTGTAGTCGGGAATGTCGTACAGCCAGCCCTTGGTGCGGGCGGCGATCTCTGCCGCTTCGTCGGCGACGGCGGATGACGGCTCGCCATCATAGCGAACCTTCACGCTCAGCCAGTTGCGGGGCTTGGCGTCCCACAGGGAAAGACCGATGTGGAGCCCGTCCTTCAGAGTGAAGTCGGCGCCGATGGCTTGCGCCGCGTCCAATTGTACGGAATCGGCACGTCGCACGTCGTTGAGCAGCAATCCCTCCAACAAGCCGCCGACGGATCGCACCAGGTATTCGTTCTTCAGCTTCTTGCTTGGCGGCAGGTCGTCCAACCGGAAGCCGTGCTTGGCGGTAGCGTCGGCGACGTACACCAAGGTCTCACCGTCGGCTTGCCGGACCGAAACGGATTGCACGCGTTCGGGCTTGAGGTCGGTAATTTCGCGTTTCAGCCAGTCGCGCGGCTCGACCCCCAGTTCCATGGCGCCGAGGGCCAGCCAGGCTTGGTCGGAATCGTTCTTACGGACGTAAAGACCGCCGGTCAAAACTTCCGGCATCGAGTAGTTGTATTTGCCGACGACGATACGGGCCAGGCTGCCGCCGTCGGCGGCCGCCAGTTCGAGCAGCTTGGCTTTGGCGCCCTTGGCCGTCGGATCGCCTAGGTCGAGTAGCGTCAGGCGGTCCTTGCGGCGGGTTTTCGGCTCGAGGTACTTCAACTCGGCGACACCGAGGATGGTGCGGGCGATGACGTTGTCGTGAACCGGGTAGCCGTCGCTCTCGGCCAACGTCCAGCCCTGCGCCGTGCGTTCGAAGGTTAACCTATTGCCGGCTTGCCGGACGGTGACGGCGGCGACGTCGGAAGCCCTCTCGATCAGCCCGGGGAAGATCGCCTCGCCCTTGCCGGCGGGATCTTCGTAACGCGGTTGAACGCCGAGTACGGCGGCGGCGGCGATCACCGAGGCGGTGGCGCCCACGGCCAGGGCGATGAAGGTTTTCGGCTTCATGATCGGATACCTCCGTCGACCTCGCCCAAGCGGCGGCGGCGAACCAGCGCCAGAGCCAGGGTGGCGACGCCGAGCGCCAAGGGAACGGCGGCGATGTTCAGGAACTTGAGCCACAGATCGAGCCTGTCGATGTCCTCGCGAAGCGCGTGCTGAACATCGCGCAACTCGCGGCGAAGCTCGATGGTCTCGCTGCGCAGGCGGTCGATGGTCTGTTTGTCTTCGGGAGTGACGACGGCGCCTCCGGTCTGGTTCTCACGGGTCAGAAGCTCGGCGATCTTCTTCTGGGTGGCTTCGAGGCGGGTCACCAGTTCCCGCTCCTTGGCGCGGTACTTCAGTTCGGCCTGCTGTTGGATGCCCTGCACCATGGTGAACGGCCGCGCCGATTCGCTGCGTGCCCTCAACCCGGCGAACGACGCGCCGCCGGCCAGGTTCTCGAGCGCGCTGACAACGAAATCCGCGTTGTTGGCGTATGGCACCCGCAGGGTCTGCCCCAGCACCTGCTGGGCGTCGTTCCAGAACTGGTCGAGCAGCATGTCGGTGTCGGCGAGCACGATCACGTTGATGGGCTCGCCGGCGACGTCGCGATGGGCGGTGGCGGTAACCGGCGAGGCAGTGCCGGTATCGACTCCGGCCGCGGCCTTTTTCGGTTTCGGCGCGCCATCCGGGAACGCCGATTTGGCGGTCCCGCTCAGTCGCGCCGCCAACATCAAAGGCTGCCCTTCCGGCTTGAACTCCCGGAACAGCCTGACGACGTCCGGGTTGGCGCGGACGGCGCCGCTATCGATTCGCATCGCCCGCCTACCGGTCGAGACCAGCGGCGTGACGGTAATCCCATCCCGCTCGACGCTCTCCAGGATACCGGCGGTGGCGACGTTTATGCGGTCGATATCGGCGGTGACGGCGTCCGCGCGGTCGAAATTGGCCGGCCGCAGCGACAACCAGGCGACGTAGTCGGCGACGGCGATCTTGCCCTGTTGGCGGACATTGACGCGGCGCGCCGTATCGAGGTCGGCCAGAACCTTGCCGTCGGCCAGCCTGACGCCCCAGGCTTCCAGCAGGCGGTTGAAGTCGGACGGACCGGCGCCCGGCGCTCCGCGGGCGGTGGCGAGTTCGTATTCGGAGTTGGGATCGACCATTACCAGCGCTTCGCCGCCGCCGAGCACGAACTGATCGACCGAATAAAGCATGCGCTCGCTCAAGCCCTTGGGATGGACGATCAGCAGGATGTCGACTTCGTCGGGCACCGCCTCGTCGGTCGTGAAGATCGAGCGCAGTTTGAAGAAATCCGCTACCTGCTCGAGAAATCCCCAACGCCCTTGTTGGCCCGGCGCCGGAGCGCCGTTGACGGGGAGCGAGCTGAGGATGCCGACCACCTTCTTCTTGGGGCTGGCCAAGCTATGCACGATCTTGGTCAGATCGTATTCGAGGAAGGCCTCGCGCTGCGGGGTCAGATAGGGGATCGCTTTGAGGTCGTCGACGCTGTTGGTGGCGGCCAATCCGAAGTAGCCGAGCTCGCCGGAATCATCCAAGGGGATTCCCTGCAGGCCGTATGCCACCGCCAGATCCTCGGTTGCCGTGAACGGTTCGGGGTTGTGGAGTTCCAAGCGAACCAAGCCGTTCGACAGATCGGAATAGCGTTCGAGCAGTTCGCGGACGCGCGCGAAGTAAGCGGCATACGACGGCTGCACCTCGCCCATACGCCGGCTGAAATACAGGCGCACGGTAATCGGCTCGTCGATGCGGCCAAGCAGGTCGCGGGTGCCGTCGGACAGCGTGAACAGCTCCCCTTCGGTCAGATCGAAGCGCAATCCCTTGAGGGCGGCGTTGGACAGGACGTTGAGAGAGACGAAAATGACGACGGCACAGGCCAAGCCGATCAGGGCCAAACGGGCCGACGACGACGTCTTCGGGGTCATCGCCATCGCTCCTCAGCTCCCCTTCTTGAGGTCGACGACAATGACGTTGGCGAACAGCCAGAACACGATCAGCAACGTGAAGAAGACCAGATCGCGAAGGTCGATGACTCCCTTGGTGATCGCCCCATAATGCGTGATGAAGCTCATCTGGGCGATGGCGTCGACCAAGGCGTCCGGCGCCCACACCCGGAAGAAGTTGAGGACCAGTTCGGCGCCGCTCATGGTGAAAAGGAAACAGACGGTGGCTGCCAGGATAAAGGCGATGACCTGGTTCTTGGTCAGAGCTGACAGGCACGATCCGATGGCAAGATAAGCGCCGGCCATGACCCAGCTTCCGATATAACTGGCCAAAATGACGCCATTGTCGGGTTCGCCCAGGATGTTGACCGTAATCCACATCGGAAAAGTCAGGGTCAGCGCAATTCCGCAGAACGCCCAGGCGGCGAGAAACTTGCCGAGCACGGCGTCGGTGGTCGACAGCGGCAGGGTCATCAGCAACTCGATGGTGCCGGTCTTGCGTTCCTCGGCCCACAACCGCATGGCGATGGCCGGCACCAGGAGCAGGAACAGCCACGGGTGATAGACGAAAAAGGCGTCGAGGTCGGCCCGTCCGCGGTTGAAGAATCCGCCGACGTAAAAAGCAAAGGCACCGGTCAGCGCCAGGAAGATGACGATGAACACCAGGGCCAGCGGCGTCGCGAAATAGCCGAGCAGTTCACGGCGGGCGACGACAGCGACATTACGCATGCTCGGTCTCCCCATTCTTTGTCGTGATCTGCCGGAAGACCTCGTCCAAAGCCCCTTTTTCCGTATACATCTCGGCCACCTCGTAACCGCGATCATGGACCAGCGCGCCGACATCGACGGCAATCGGTGCGCCGCTCGCGGACAGGACGCGCAATCGCGTGCGGCCCCCCGTCCGGCCCATGGTTTCGACGGCGCCGACCTCGGCCATGCCGGCCAGGTCGCTTTCCAGATTGCCGATCTTGGCGGTTTCGACCTCCAGGCAGACGGCGTGGTGTAGGGGCGATTTGGCGACCAGTTCATCGGGCGTCCCGTCGGCCATCAGGCGGCCGTTGGCGATGATCACGGCGCGCGTGCAGACGGCTTCCACTTCTTCAAGGATATGGGTCGAGATGACCACCGCCTTGTCCGACGCCATGGCGCGGATCAGGCTCCGCACCTGGTGTTTCTGGTTTGGATCGAGCCCGTCGGTCGGCTCGTCGAGGATCAGCACCGGCGGATCGTGGAGGATGGCCTGGGCGACACCGACCCGGCGCTTATAGCCTTTCGAAAGCGTATCGATGGGCTGGTCGAGGACGCCCGCCAGATCGACCTGGTCTATGACGGCGTCGATTCTGGCTTTGCGCTCCTTGGTATCGTATCCGCGCACCCGGGCGGCGAAATCGAGAAACGAGGCAGCCGTCATGTCGCCGTAGGCCGGCGCCCCTTCGGGCAGGTAACCCAATGACCTCTTCACCGTCACCGGATCGTCTTCGACGTCGACCCCGCAGACCCGGGCGCTGCCGGAAGTGGGCGCCAGAAAGCCCGCGACCATTTTCATGGTGGTCGACTTGCCGGCGCCGTTCGGGCCCAGGAAGCCTAGAATCTCGCCCTTCGCCACGGACATCGAAATGCCGTCGACGGCAACCAGATGGCCGAAGGTCTTACGTAGGTCGTTGAGTTCGATCATCGTCAATCGTCGTGTTCCGGCGGAACTTTCTGCCGAAACAATATGGCAGGAATTTGATCGAGAAATCTCGATCAGGGGTTACCCTCAAGGGCCACGGAGATAACCTCAATTGTCGTTGTTTTTCAAGGCCCTTTTGTTCGGCATCAGGAATTTATTTGGACCGGGACGGTCCCCTCGTACCAGCCTTTCGTCGAATTTACGATACGCACCACCGATAGCATCACCGGCACCTCGACCAGGACACCGACGACGGTTGCCAGGGCGGCGCCGGAATCGAACCCGAACAGGCCGATGGCGGTGGCGACGGCCAGTTCGAAGAAATTGCTGGCGCCGATCAGCGCCGACGGGCCGGCGACGCAGTGCGCAACCCCGAGCCGGCGATTGAGCAGATAGGCGAAACCGGAGTTGAAATAGACCTGGATCAGGATCGGCACGGCCAGCAGCACGATGATCGACGGCTGGTCGAGAATTTGCTCGCCTTGAAAGCCGAACAGCAGGACCAGGGTGGCGAGGAGGGCGGCAAGCGACATCGGATGCAACGTCTTCAAAACCCGCTCCAGCGACCGCTGGCCGCCTTTCCGAAGCAGCCGGTTTCGCCAAGCCTGGGCCGCGACCAGCGGGATGACGATGAAGATGACGACCGAAACGAACAATGTCTCCCACGGCACGACGATCGCCGACAGGCCGAGCAACAGGCCGACGATCGGCGCGAATGCGAAGATCATGATGGTGTCGTTGAGCGCCACCTGCGACAGAGTGAAGTGCGGCTCGCCACCCGTCAGGTTGCTCCACACGAAAACCATTGCGGTGCACGGCGCGGCGGCCAGGATAATGAGCCCGGCGATATAGGAATCGAGTTGATCGGCCGGCAGCAGCGGCGCGAACAGGTAGCGCAGGAAGAACCAACCCAGCGCCGCCATCGAGAACGGCTTTACCGCCCAGTTGATGAACAGGGTGACACCGATCCCCTTCCAATGCCGGCCGACCTCGTGCAGGGCGCCGAAATCGACCTTCAGAAGCATCGGCACGATCATCAACCAGATCAACACCGCTACCGGCATGTTGACGCGCGCCAGTTCAGCCTTGCCGATGACTTGGAATGGGGCAGGCCACAGATTCCCGAGCCCGACGCCGGCGACGATGCAAAGGCCGACCCAGAGCGTCAAATAGCGCTCGAACAATCCCATCGCGGGGGCGGCCTCCGAGCGAACTTCGCCATCCGTCATTGCAGATTCTCCAGGCTCTTCTGCTGAATCCAAGACCGTCCCATGCTTTCCCAGAGTTCGCGCGGTTGCGGATGGTGGTGCTCCTCGAGGTAGACGATCGACCGCGCGCCTGTGTTGAGCAATGGTCCCATACACCTGAAACACGGCGAAACGGTGCAATAGACCGTGTCGATCAACCGAACATCGGTGCATTGCATCAACGCGTTGACCTCGGCATGGACGGCTTCGCAGGTATAGAGGCCTTGGCCTTGTTTCGAGGTGGCGCCTGGACAGGGGGTATCGGTGCAGTTGGGGCGGCCTGACGGCGGGCCGTTGTATCCTGTCCCCAGTATGCGGTGGTCCTCGGCAACAAGAACGCATCCGACCTTTCTTTGAGCGCATGTTCCCCGGGAAGCCACGACCATAGCGATTCGCATGAAATAGGTATCCCAATTCGGCCGCGTCATCGCAGATCCTCCGGGTCGGCGACGAAGCGCTCGATGCGAGCCTCGATCATCGCATAGACCTTCTTGTAGTAAGCGCCGGTCTCCTCCGGCGTGCCGGAGAAAACGGCCGGGTCGGGGAACGGCCAGTGGGCGTTGGCCGGTCGACCCGGCCATACCGGACAGACCTCTCCGGCCGCGTCGTCGCAGACAGTGACGATCAAGTTCATAGCCGGCGCCCAGGCGGCGGCAAACTCGTTCCACGACTTGCTTCTGAGAGCGCCGGTTTTGTAGCCGAGCGAGGTCAGCAGGTCGAGGGTGTAAGGATTGACGGCGCCGGCCGGTTGACTGCCGGCGCTAAATGCCTGGAAACGGCCTTCGCCAAGCCGGTCGAGGAGAACTTCGGCCATCACCGAGCGACACGAGTTGCCGGTGCACAGAAACAAGACTTTCGTTGGCGAGGAGGTCATAACGGAGGTGAATATATGTGAAGGCGGCCAGTCGCAAATGACGGTTTTGTGTCGCCGGCCATCCTCCGCCCGGCCGTCCTGAAAGACAAGCTTGTTTCGCGGTACTGGAATATAATACACATATTTTATTTGTGATAATAATTTAATTTACAAATTTTTTTAATCATATATAATTTTTTCACTTAATATTAATGTATAATATGCTGAATTGGCCGGTTGCCGCGGCTTGACCGTCGAGGAACGAGGGAACGCCCGCATGGGATTGCAGATGATTACCGCGAACCGTTTGAACGACGGCCGCGTCGTTTTCCTGGTCGCGGATGGCGGTTGGACGGAAACGATCGCCGACGGCCGCGTCATCGACACCGCCGATGACGTCGAGACGGCGATCGCCGCCGTGCAATCACGGCAAGACGGAGTCGTGGTCGTCGATCCTTACGCGATCGAAGTGGAGGGCGACGGCGAGCGCCTCCAGCCGGTCAGTTACCGCGAACGGATTCGTGCCTTCGGCCCGTCGAGCCACCCGCAGTTCGGCCGCCCGGGCGGCGGCCGCGGCCGAGCGGAACCCGGATAAGGAGCTGGACATGTACCGTTACGACAAGATCGACCGCGAACTGGTCCACCAACGGGTCGAGCAGTTCCGCGAGCAGGTCGCGAGACGCTTGAGTGGCGAACTGACGGAAGACGAATTCAAGCCCTTGAGGTTGATGAACGGCCTCTACCTGCAGCTTCACGCCTATATGCTCAGGGTCGGCATCCCCTACGGCATGCTCTCTTCAGAGCAACTTCGTAAGTTGGCCTCGATCGCACGACGCTACGACAAGGGGTACGGCCATTTCACGACCCGTCAGTGCTTGCAGTTCAATTGGCCGAAGCTGGAAGAGACGCCCGACATCCTGGCCGAACTGGCCGAGGTCGATATGCACGCCATTCAAACCAGCGGCAATTCGATCCGCAACGTCACCGCCGACCAATTCGCCGGCGCCGCGCTCGACGAGATCGAGGATTCGCGGATCTGGGCCGAGATCATTCGTCAGTGGTCGGCCCTGCACCCCGAGTTCTCGTTCCTGCCGCGCAAGTTCAAGATCGCCGTCACCGGTTCCGAGAGCGACCGTACGGCCGTCCGCTTCCACGACATCGGCATCGCCATGGTGCGCAACGCCGACGGTGAAACCGGTTGCGAGATCATGGTCGGCGGTGGCCAGGGGCGGACCCCGATGATCGCCCAGACGATCCGCGAGTTCCTCCCCGAACGCCACCTGCTTTCGTATCTGGAGGCGATCCTGCGCATCTACAACCTGATGGGTCGGCGCGACAACAAGTACAAGGCGCGGATCAAGATCCTGGTCTACGAGCTCGGCATCGAGGACCTCAAGCAACTGGTCGAGGACGAATGGGCCGAGATCAAGGACGGCCCGTTGCAATTGCCGGCCGAAGAGATCGAGCGGATCACCGCGCACTTCTCGCCGCCGCCGTACGAGGCCCTGGCCGCCGAGACGCCGGAGTTGGAAACGCGCATGACCGCCGACCCGGACTTCGCCATGTGGGTCGAGACCAATACGGTGGCCCACAAACAGCCCGGCTACGCCATCGTCAACCTGTCGCTCAAACCGGTCGGCGGCGCCACCGGCGACGCCACGGCCGACCAGATGGAAGCGATCGCCGATCTGGCCGAGACCTACAGCTACGACGAGTTGCGCGTCACCCACGAACAGAACCTAGTCTTCGCCCACGTCAAGCGAAGCGAACTGTACGAACTGTGGCTGGAACTCCGCGACATCGGTCTGGCCACGCCCAACATCAACCTGATGGGCGACATCATCTGCTGCCCGGGGCTCGACTACTGCGCGCTGGCCAACGCCCGATCGATCCCGGTCGCCCAACGTGTCTCAAGGCGTTTCGCCGACCTCAAGCGCCAGCACGACATCGGCGAGCTGCGCCTGAAGATTTCCGGCTGCATCAACGCCTGCGGCCATCACCACATCGGCCACATCGGCATCCTCGGCGTCGATCGCAAGGGCGAGGAGTACTACCAGATCACGCTCGGCGGCAGCCCGTCGGACGATGCCGCCATCGGCAACATCGTCGGCCCGGCGTTTTCGTCGGAAGACGTCGTCGATGCGGTCGAAACCGTCGTCGAGACCTATCTCGAACTGCGTCTCGTCGGCGAACGCTTCCTGGACACCTACCGGCGCCTCGGCCTCGAGCCGTTCAAGGCCCGCCTTTACCCGGAGCGACAAGATGCCGCTGCTTAAACGGGGCAAACTGATCGACGATCCCTGGACCCACATTCCCGACGAAGTGGCGATTCCGGCGTCGGGGCCGGTCATCGTCAGTCTCGATCGTTGGCAGAACGAGCGCCAGGCCCTGCTCAAACGCAACCATCCCATCGGCATCCGCCTCAAGGCCGGACAGGTGCCGTCGGAAGTGGCCGACGACCTCGACCGTTTCGATGTCGTCGCCCTGCCGTTCCCGGCCTTCACCGACGGCCGTTCGTATTCCAACGCGCGGCGATTGCGCGAGCGCCACGGCTATACGGGGGAAGTCCGCGCCGTCGGCCACGTGCTCCGCGACCAATACCTGTTCCTGCGCCGCTGTGGGTTCGACGCGCTCGAGGTCCGCGAGGGCGAGACCGAGGCGGACTGGAAACGCGCCACCGGCGTCATCGGCGTCGCCTATCAGCCGGCCGCCGACCGCATGCAAACCGCCCGCTCGCTGCGCCGGAAGCGTGAAGCGGCGGCGGCGAAGAAAGAGGCGGTCGGGTAGGGTGCTCCGGCGCGAAAGGCAGTCTTGCGACACCGTCGCGTCGCTCAACTCATGAGCGGTCCGCTGACCCATGCGATGCTCGGAATACGGTAAATTATCTTGACATTAGTGAACAAAACATGTATCTAGGCACCAGTGATCAGGACACGTGTGTCCGGAGCCCGCCGGCGGGTTTGTCGTTTTCAAGGCGTGACGCGCACGGCGGCACCCCGACGCGGGAACATGGCGAGCTTGACGGGAAGGCGGCGGCGCATGGTCACGGCAGCTCGCGGACGACGCGAAGGCCCCGGTCGTTGGCGGCGCTGTCGGCATAAAACCGGCTGAACCGGCTGCCGCCCCTGGCCACCCGCAGCTTGCAATCGCCTTGCAGCCGGGCCGAGCCGTCGGTGGTCGCGCCGTCGTAGGTCTCGTTCCAGCAGTCCTCGGCCCACTCGTAGAGGCTGCCGGCGACGTCGTAGAGGCCGAACGGGTTGGCCGGGTAGGCGCCGGCCCGCCTGAGGCCGCTAATCCCGATATGCGGGCCGCAGTTCTTGCAGTTGGCGTGGTCGCGCTCGAACCGCTCGCCCCACCAGAACCGCGTCGTCGTGCCGCCGCGCGCCGCGTACTCCCACTCGG
>CAYFMP010000040.1:0-33792 GCA_964344215.1 uncultured Thalassospiraceae bacterium
ATCGGAATGCGAAAATGGGCCCACACAGGTCAGTGTTAATGTCGGCTGGTATTATCTGGTACTCCTCACCCGGCGCACTACTGAGGAACGTTTGGAACTCATAAAGGTCTCTGTTGGTTCTATCCATTCCCAAGTCGGCCTCATCCTTTAGACGCTTCCAAAGATGGAAAATAAACTTTGAGAATTGCTTTTGCTCGCCAGCAGAGAACCCAATTCCGTTTGTCAGAAGGTCTTCAAGAAATAAGTAAACGGACAAAATGTAAGACCTATTCTTGAGGTTACTAGCTCTACTGCCTAAACATCTCGATAACTGATCCATTACATTGGAAATCTTCTTGGACTCGTTATTAAAGAGTTCGAGGTCTTTTCCTTTTGGGTCTGCGTACTCGTCAAAGAAGCGTAATAGATCATCATATCTGGTGCGGGCGAACGAACCGATCTTTGCTCTTGTGAACGAGTTTATGCAGATCTGAGCGCAGAGTGTCTCTTTCGCATATCGTCGCTTGGGTATTCCTATTTCTCCTACAAGATCATGGTTCGAAAGTTTCGAGAAAACCAACTGCTTCATCTTGCCCGTCGCAGCATTAAGCTTCTCACCCGTATTCAAGAGCAAGCCAAGCTGCAACCTTACGAACAGTTTCCGAAGGTATGGATCTTCCGCATTCTTAAGTTCAGTGACCTGAAACGTGTAACCTTTGAGTTTCTTTTTTTGGGAAGACGTCAAGTTTGCAAACTTTGATCGCTCTCGCTTCGGATCGTATGAATACTCACCGTCGAGATACTCCCAGATCGCCCAAAGGCGTTGCTGCCCATCGATCACCTCGATGATGCCGTCATCTCGCATGTTGAAATAGAGCTTTGGAATATCGATGTCAGTTAACATCGAATCAATTAGAAGGCTCTTCTTCTCCACTGGCCACAGAGATCTTTCCCGTTGATATTCCGGGAACGTTATTCGTGGGCGCTCCTTTACCAACGTTTCTACGGACCAGTCTCGAACAGTTCGCTCCATTTCTTTTCCTCCGCAGGCTAGGCTGCAGCCTCGTCTAGATCATCAACCTTTAGCTCTTCTCGTGATCGGTGATAGTTGTCTTTCTCACTTAGCCAATATGCCAACGGGTTCTCCATGCCGGGCTCTCTATCAATATCTTGATACTCATCCAGTTCTTGGCCCTCATCTAAGCCCTTATACGCGGCGAATTTACCTTCCGTTAGATATCCAATTGGAATGATATTCTTGATGTATGCACACTCTTTGGCGATCCATTCACCTGATTCGTGCGGCATGATGAGTTCAATTCGAAATGGCAATTCATTCGTATGTTCTCGATGGCGCTGCGCGTTAAAGATCAGAGAGAGGATGTTCCAATCATTCTGGGTTAGGGAGGCTCCTACCACCCGCAGAACATCACATCGTCTTGCCAATAGTTCGTAGGTGAGACCAGACAGCTTGTTGTATGGATAATTCTTCGATTCCTTGAGGATAGTCGGCGGTATCCATACAGCGTCAGAATATTTCGAACTTGCTCCCAATCTGCCGACCCATATTGGCCTGCCGAACTGCCAAGTGAAGGAGCCATGAAGTTGCAAAATTGGAGGAATAGCACTCGAAAGGCCATCCTTGAACGTCCGAGAAGAGAAGTTGAAACCAAGGTTTACTTTTCCAAAAACCTCCTGTGATGCGATCTGCAGCAAACCATCGTGATTGGTTGTGATGATTCCTGATAAAGTCTCAACCTCCTCGCTGAATTTCTTGTCGTCATGCATTCTTAGAAGCCGAATTGCGAGTTGTGGTTTTTCCAGTACACCCGTATGAACGAGACTTACCTTTAGTTCCGTAAAATAGGTTCTACGCATTTTTTCGGCTAACTGAGTATGTTCGTCGACTCCGCTTGTTGCCAGAAGGCTGATTAGCTTCTCGATATCTACACCTTGATCAGAACCAAAAGATGATTGAACGGTGCTTCCCATCCGCCCAAGTATTCTGGTGGCAAGGCCATCGCCAAAATCGTCAGTATCACGCATAAGTAGGCTGGTGGTTGCCCCAAGTTCTTGTGCTTCGGCCTGTGTGGCCCCTGCTCCCCACAAATAGACGACGCGTTTGGGGCTTGAATTCGGTGATCGCGCCATTTCTTCCCCCAAATACCTCAGGCCGTTTTCTCGAAAACTAGGGCTGCCTCGACGGCTCTGAAATCACTACGGTATTGCCTGACCTCAGGATTGATCCCTGCAAGCGTTCGCTTCACGGGAAAGTCAATCTTTTGTTTGAGTTTCCATCCGATCTTTCTACCCATCTCGCAATAAATGGTGGGCAGGTCATTCAGTACATCCTTGTAAAAGGAATCCTGCACGACCAAGACACATTGGCCTGAGGTTTTCAGAACTCGATCAATTTCACGCAAAGAGGCGAACGCCGAAGAAAAGTACTGCCGGTAATATTTCAGGTAGTACGTCGAAGAGGCTTTGGAGGGATGACTTTCGACATTCGACAAGAAGCGATTGCACGTTCGGCCCCAAGCTCGGTCATTGTTGAAACAGGTCTTGGAAATCGTCGGTGTGCCGATCATCTGATCCCTAAGACGGCGGATGGAATCTCCATTGGGAAAATGCATTACAGCCAATTCCGGCAAGGTCGCCCGTACATAGTCGATCCTCGTGCAATATGGTGGCGAAGAAAGGACGGCATCGACCGAACTTGAAGACAGCGGTAGATTTCCCGAGGAAGCTTGGTCGATTACGCACTTTCGTTTTTCGGCAAAAGGCATTCTTTTGGCTTCCGACCCCAACGCATCCCGCATAAGCGAAATCTCTCTTAAGAAGCGATTATATGTCCTTTCTATTGAAAGTTGAATGCGTGGATTTCCCTTCGAGATTTTTATCCACGTTGGATTGGAACTCTGAAACCTCGAAATGAAATACCTTAAAGTTCGAAACAGGGCCACGTACAGAAATGCATCAGCAGGGGATACTTTGCCCACGTACTTCCATATCGGTAATGCAGGCGGAAATTCTTGGCCGGAGGCTGCGGCAATACTACGCTCCAAACTCCGAAAAGCGCGCGCAGATGCTGGCTGCAACCATTGTTCCAAAGGATCGTCAAACTCGAACTCGGTCGCATCTAGCAACAAGCCTTCGTGGTCGTACGCTTTGTTCACGCGATCAATCAGCAAAGAGAGATCGGCAGCGCTCTCCGTTGCGAGCAATCGTGCTTTGGCTACAAGCAGCATTGCCGGATTCAGGTCGAAACCTCTGATCTGGTAGCCTTGTGCTATTGCGATCTCGGATGTCGTTCCGGCACCGAGCCATGGGTCAAGCAACTTTGCGCCGGGCTCCAAATTGAGTTGGCTGATCGCGTCCTCCACAAATCCAGCGGAGAACCCAGCGTAATATCGGAACCAGCTAGCCCTCGAGCGATTGTCTGCGCCATTGCCGCGCTTCGGACTGCGAATTGCAGAATCATCTCTTACATTTCTAAATGGTATCTGGTCGCTTATTTTGGTTTGGCCTGACATAGCTTGTCGGATTTATTCTGAGTGATTTCTTGTAAGTGGTCGACTTAGGGCGGCCGCTCGCGTCCCCTAGTGCGCCTCGTCCCAGTTGGCGCCCGACCCGGTGTCGACGACCAGCGGCACGTCGAGCGTCGCCGCGCCCTCCATGACACGGGCGACGAGTTCGGCGGTCGCCTCGACCTCCTTCTTCGGCGCCTCGAACACCAGCTCGTCGTGCACCTGCAAGAGCATCTTGGCCCGCAGCCCGGCCCCGGCCAACGCGCCGGGCAGGCGGATCATGGCGCGCTTGATGATGTCGGCGGCACCGCCCTGGATCGGCGCGTTGATGGCGGCCCGCTCGGCGCCGTGGCGCAAATTCGGGTTCTTCTCGTTGATGCCGCGGACGTGGCACTTGCGGCCGTAGAGCGTCGTCACGTAACCCTCCTTTCGGGCGTGGTCCTTGGTCCTTTCCATGTAGTCGCGGATGCCCGGGTACTTCTCGAAATAGGCCTCGATGTAGTCGGCGGCCTCGGTGTTGCCGATGCCGAGCTGGCGGGCCAGGCCGAAGGCCGAGATGCCGTAGATGATGCCGAAGTTGATGGCCTTCGCTTTTCTGCGCGTCATCGGGTCCATGCCCTCGACCGGTTCGCCGAACACCTGGCTGGCGGTCAGGGCGTGGATGTCCTGGCCGTCGTGGAAGGCGTCTTTCAAGGCGTCGATGCCGGCGACGTGGGCCAAGAGCCTGAGCTCGATCTGCGAATAGTCGGCCGACACCAGCGCGTTGCCGTCGTCGGCGACGAACGCTTTCCTGATCTTGCGCCCCTCGTCGGTGCGGATCGGGATGTTCTGCAGGTTGGGGTCGGATGAGGCCAGCCGTCCGGTCGAGGCGGCGGCCTGGGCGTAAGACGTGTGGACGCGCCCCGTTTCCGGGTTGATCTGCTCCATCAGGGCGTCCGAATAGGTGCTCTTGAGCTTGGCGAGCTGGCGCCAGTCCAGAACCCGGGCCGGCAGGTCGAAGCCCTGATCGACCAGGCTTTCGAGGACCTCGGCGCCGGTCCCGTAGGCGCCGGTCTTGCCCTTCTTGCCGCCGGGCAGGCTCATCTCGTCGAACAGGATCTCGCCCAACTGCTTCGGCGAACCGACGTTGAACTGGCGCCCGGCCAGCCCGTGGATCTCGGTTTCCAGATCGCCCATGCGGGCCGCGAAGTCGTCGCTCAGGCGTTTCAATTCCTTGGCGTCGACCTTGACGCCCTCGGCCTCCATGGCGCGGAGCACCGCCACCAATGGTCGCTCAAGGGTTTCGTAGACGGTCGCCATGTGGTCCTCGACCAGGCGCGGCTTGAACAGGCGGTGCAGGCGCAACGTCACCTCGGCATCCTCGGCGGCGTAGTCGAGCGCCTTGTCGAGCGGCACCAGGTCGAAGCCGACCTGCGACTTGCCGGAGCCGGCGACGTCCTTGAACTTGATGGTGTCGTGGCCGAGGAAGTCGCGGGCCAGCTCGTCCATGCCGTGGCCGTGCAGGCCGCCGTCGACCACGTACGACAGCAACATGGTGTCGTCGATCGGCCCGAGCTCGACGCCGTGGCGGGCCAGCACCTGCATGTCGTACTTGACGTTCTGGGCGACCTTGAGGACGCCGGGGTCCTCCAAGAGCGGCTTCAGGATGCCGATCGCCTCGTCCATCGGGATCTGCTCGGGCGTCCCGTCGCCGCCGGCGTCGGCGGTCGCCTCGGCGTTGCCCGGCTCGCCGAAATCGAGCGCCCCCTGTTGCGCCGGGTTGCGGTGCGCCAGCGGCACGTAGCAGGCCCGCCCCGGCTCGACGCTGAGCGAGACGCCGACCAGCCCGGCCCGCATGGCGTCCAGGCTTGTGGTCTCGGTGTCGACCGAAACGACGCCGGCCTTGAAGCCGTCCTCGACCCAGGCTGTGAGCGCATCCGCTGTCCGCACCAGTTCGTAGAGCGGGCCGGTGGCGGTCTCGGGTTCGGCGGCGGCTGGCGCGGCGGTTCCTTCAGGCGGCGGCGCCTCGACGCCCAAGCGGCTCCGCACGGTCGCCAGCAGCGACTTGAAGCCCTGCGCCTGCAGGAAGGCCAGCAGCACCTGCGGATCGGGCCGGCGCACGGCGAACGAGCTCAAGTCGTGTTCGACCGGGACATCGTCCTTCAGCGTGACGAGCTGGCGCGAGACGCGGGCCATGTCGGCCTGTTCGATCAGGTTCTGACGCCGCTTCGGCTGCTTGATCTCTTCGGCACGTGCGAGCAGCGTATCGAGATCGCCGTATTCGTCGAGCAACTGCGCCGCCGTCTTGACGCCGATGCCCTGAACGCCGGGCACGTTGTCCGACGAATCGCCGGCCAGCGCCTGCACCTCGACAACCTTGTCGGGGCCGACCCCGAACTTCTCGACCACCTGCTCCGTGCCGATCACCCGGTTCTTCATGGCGTCCAGCATGGTGATGCGTTCGCCGACCAGCTGCATCAGGTCCTTGTCCGACGACACGATAGTGACCTCGGCGCCGTCGGCGGCGGCCTGACGGGCGTATGTGGCGATCAGGTCGTCGGCCTCGTAGCCGTTCATCTCTATGGCCGGCACGTTCAGGGCCTCGGTCGCCTCGCGGACCACGGCGAACTGCGGAATCAGGTCTTCCGGCGGCGCTTCGCGATGCGCTTTGTAGTCGGGATAGATGTCGTTGCGGAAGGTCTTGCGGGCCCTGTCGAAAATGACGGCGATGTGGTCGGCGTCGGTGTCGTCGATCAGTTTCATCAGCATCTTGGTGAAGCCGAACACCGCGTTGACCGGCGTGCCGTCGTCGCGGGTCATCGGCGGCAGCGCGTGATAGGCCCGGAA
Source organism: uncultured Thalassospiraceae bacterium (assembly GCA_964344215.1). Lineage (GTDB taxonomy): Bacteria > Pseudomonadota > Alphaproteobacteria > Rhodospirillales > Casp-alpha2 > CAYFMP01. Next base: position 6,333 of record CAYFMP010000040.1, read on the forward strand.
GATGAAGCCCGAGCCGTCGATCAGGAAGACGTGCTTGGGCGCGGTTTCGGTGTCCGGCGAGGCCCCGGCGTCGCTCATGTCGGCTGTCCTTGTTCCGAGAGGGTCCGCTATCCCCGACCGGCCGACTTTAGCGCGATCCTGGCCGGCTGTCGAAGCGCCTGATCGCCATCCGGTCCGGCCGCTTCGGCGGTGGCGTCGATGACCCGGCCCGGCACTTCCCTCGGCGCGCCGATGAGGCCGGCCAGCCTGGCCTGCAGCTCGACGGCACGCACCGCCGCGTGCGGCTGGCAGGTCTCGTAGGCCTGCCTGAACACCGCTTCGAGCTTGCCGATCATGACATCGGCGCGGACTCCGTGGCGGCGGGCGATGTCGGCCCGGAGATCGCCGATGCGGGTTTGAACCTTATCATTTCTTAACAAGCGGCTGGCCTGGACGTGCGCCGAGCGCGGCTCGTAGCCGGCCTTGACGGCGGCCCGGGCGCCGTTCGGGTCGAGCACGTATTCCCGGCAGAAATGCTCCTGGCGAAGGTTGAGGCCGGTCTCGTCGAGAGCCGGTTCGTCGAGGGTAGGGTCGAGCGCGGGGTCGTCGTCCAAGGCTGCCTCCCGGTTGTTCGAGACGATCGGTTGGGCGTAATATACATATATCGTTCATAATTGTCAAGTGTTTTTTCCTATATAATGCAATTTTTTTGATTTTCAGCCCGGTTTAGGCGCCAAGGCCAAGCCGCCCTCACGCGCCTTTAACGAAACTTTGATTGGCGGTGGCCGCAATATCCGCATACATTTATATGTGAAACGGCAGCACTGCGAACACAATCTGGAAAAACAGAGGGAGTACAATCGACTACCGTGGAAAAGAGGGGAGACCGTATAGCCCGACGGGCTCAAAGGTTGAGAGGAGAATGCTCATGAAACCCCTGTCGATCGCCACGTTAAGCGTTACGTTGCTGGCCGCGCTCGCCGCCCCGGCCGAGGCCGAGGCCCAGATTCTGCAAGCCACCCCGACCTGTGGCGACAGGCCCGATATCCTCAAGAAGCTCGACACCCGCTACTCGGAAGCCCCGGTCTCGATGGGGCTGACATCTGCCGGCGCCGTCCTGGAAGTCCTGGCCTCGGACAAGGGAACCTGGACCATCGTCGTCTCCCTGCCCAGCGGCATGAGCTGCATGATCGCCGCCGGCGAATACTGGGAAGACCTGCCGAAGCCGGAGAAAGTAGCCGGGCACAAGGGCGTCGGGCTCTAGAAGTACGGGCGCTTCAGTGGCCGGCGGCCGAAGTCGCCCCCGGCTTGAGGACGAATCGCTTGGAGCAATACGGACACACCACCTGAGCGTCGTCGTCCAGGGTGAGGAACACCCTGGGATGGCCCAACGGACCGCTGCCGCCGTCGCAGGCGACGCGAGTCGATTCCACCTCGATGTCGGTCTCCGATTCCATGTCCTCGCCTCTCGGGCCGGGGTTGACGATTTCGGGCCAGCGGATGATACCGCTTGGCGGGGGGCGGTTAAAGCCCTGCCGCACCCATCTTTCCGAATGTTTTCCCGAGCCGCTTGAGCGTTGCTGCGAAGCGGATATATTGACACCGTCATGTCCGGTCCCGCTCCGCAGATTTCCCCGGCAAGCGAACCCGAGTTCGCCATCGAGGCCGAAACCCTGTCCAAGACCTATGCCGCCTCCAACCGCGAGGCGCCGGTCGAAGCCTTGAAGTCGGTGTCGATGAACATTCCGCGCGGCTCGTTTTTCGCGCTGCTGGGGCCGAACGGGGCCGGCAAGTCGACCTTCATCAATATCCTGGCCGGGCTGGTCATCAGGACGTCGGGAGAGGCCCGGGTGTGGGGCCATCACATCGAGCACGACATGCGCGCCGCCCGGCGCTCGATCGGTGTCGTGCCGCAGGAACTGAACATCGACCCGTTCTTCACGCCGCGCGAACTGCTCGATCTGCAGGCCGGCCTCTACGGCGTGCCGAAGGCCGGGCGCCGGACCGAGGCGGTGCTGGCCGCCGTCGGCCTGGCCGACAAGGCCGACGCCTATGCGCGTTCGCTCTCAGGCGGCATGCGCAGGCGGCTCCTGGTCGGCAAGGCGATGGTTCATTCGCCGCCGGTACTCGTTCTCGACGAGCCGTCGGCCGGTGTCGACGTCGATCTCAGGCGCCAGTTGTGGACCCACGTCAAGGAGATGAACCGCCTCGGCACCACCGTTTTGCTGACCACGCACTACCTGGAGGAGGCGCAGGCGCTGTGCGACACCATCGCCATCATCAACCACGGCCGGCTGATCGCCTGCGAGCCGACCGAGACGCTGTTGGCGCGCCTCGACACCAAGCAGATGACGGTGACGTTGGACAGCGACCTGGACGCCCTGCCGGCCGAGTTCGAACCTTTTCACGCCGAGCTTCAGGGACCGCGCCGGGTCGCCTTCTCGTACCCGCCGAGCACCATCAGCTCGGGCCAGATTCTGACCGCCGTCGCCGATGCCGGCCTGCGGATCACCGATCTGGTGACGCGGGAAGCGGAACTGGAGGATATCTTCGTCCGCCTGACCAGCCAACCGGACGGGACCGCGTGATGGCAGCGGCGCGCGCCATTGCGCTCGCCCTTGCCGTCGTGCTCGGCGCCTGCGCGCCGCGCATTCATCCGCCGGGCGACGCGGTGCGGGCGCCGATGCTCGAAGCCGACGCCTTCGTCGCCGCCGACGGAGCCCGCCTGCCGGTCCGGCGTTGGATGCCGGAGCAGGGTCGGCCGAGGGCGATCATCGTGGCGCTGCACGGCTTCAACGACTACTCCAACTTCTTCGAGGACCCGGGCGGCTACCTGGCCCAACGCGGGATCGGCTCGTACGCCTACGACCAACGCGGTTTCGGCGAGGCGCCCAATCGCGGCCTGTGGCCCGGCGTCGAGGCCTACGCCAGCGACCTCAAGGCATTCACCGCCGCCGTCCGCGACCGCCATCCGGACCTGCCGGTCTATCTGCTGGGCGAGAGCATGGGGGGCGCGGTGGTGATGATCGCCATGACCGGGGCGAACCGTCCTTCGGTCGACGGCATCATACTGGCGGCGCCGGCCGTGTGGGGGCGCTCGACCATGCCGTGGTATCAACGCTGGGCGCTGTGGGTCGGCGCCCATACGCTGCCGTGGCTGACCGTCACCGGGCGCGGCCTCGGCATCAAACCGTCGGACAACATCGAGATGTTGATCGAGCTGGGGCGCGATCCGCTGGTCATCAAGCATACCCGCGTCGGCACCATCTACGGCCTCGCCAACCTGATGGACGCGGCTTTGGCCAGCGCCGGCAAGCTACAGGCGCCGGCTCTGATCCTGTACGGCCAGCGCGACGAGATTATTCCGAAGAAACCGACCGCCCTGATGCTCGGCAAGCTGCCGGCGGCGGCGCGCGCGCGCCAGCGGGTAGCTCTCTATCCGCTCGGTTATCACATGCTGCTGCGCGACCTCGGCGCCTCGTTGCCGTGGAAGGACATCGCCGCCTGGATCGCGGATCGCAACCGACCGCTGCCATCGGGCGCGGATGAGAACGCCCGCACCGTGTTGGCGGCGAAACTTGGAGAAGACTGATGGACGAACCCGCCGCCAGCCCCGATCTAAAACTGACGCCCTATTGGTGGGAGGCGGCGCCCCGGCCCGAGGCCGGCCCACCGAAAGCGCCGAAGGAAGCCGACGTCTGCGTGGTCGGCGCCGGCTACGCGGGCCTGAGCGCTGCGTTGGTGCTGGCCCGAGCCGGACGCAGCGTCGTCGTCTTCGACGCCATGCGGGCCGGCGAAGGGGCGTCTTCGCGGAATGGCGGCCTCTGTTCGGGCAACGTCAAGCTGCCGTTCGGCGACATGATCGAGCGCTTTGGATTGGACCTGGCCAAGGCCATCTACGGCGAAGGGGTGGCGGCCCGGCAATTTCTGGCCCGCCTGATCGAGGACGAGGCGATCGACTGCGACTTCAAGATGGTTGGGCGATTCACCGGCGCCAACACCCGGGCCGCCTACGACAAGATGGGCCGCGAGGCCGACCTCATGAACCGTCACATCGACGTTGACGTCGAGATGGTGGCGAAGGCCGACCAGCATCGCGAACTCGGCACTGATTTCTATTTCGGCGGCCAGGTGCGGGCCGACATCGGCGGCCTGCATCCGGGTCTCTTGCACCAGGGTATGCTGGACCGTGCCGTCGAGGCCGGCGCCGCGGTCATCGCCGAAACGGCCGTCACGCGCATCGATCGGGCGGACAACGGGTTCAGGATCGAGACGGCGGCCGGGACGTTGGCCGCCGCCGACGTCATCGTTGCCACCAACGGCTACACCGACGCCGCCCTGCCTTGGCTCAGGCGCCGGGTGATCCCGATCCCCAGTCAGATCATCGCCACCGAACCGCTCGACCGGGCGACGCTCGACCGGCTGATGCCGAAGCGGCGGATGTGCGGCGACACCCGCAACCTCTACAACTACTACCGGCCGTCACCCGACGACACCCGCATCGTATTCGGCGGCCGGCGCGGCGCCGACACCGACGATCCCAGGCGCAAGTGTGCGCATCTGTACGCCAATATGGTGGAGATATTCCCCGACCTCGAAGGCATCGGCCTGACCCATTCGTGGTGGGGGTACACGGGCTATTCGTTCGACTTCCTGCCGCATGTGGCGGTCCACGACGGCATTCACTATGCCACCGCCTTTTGCGGCTCGGGCGTGGTGTGGGCGCCGTGGCTGGGCCGCAAGGCGGCGCTCAGAGTCTTGGGCGAGGCGGAGGCGGCAAGCGCCTTCGACGCTTTCGCCTTCAACGGTCGGCCGCTTTACAACGGTCGGCCGTGGTTCCTGCCGTTGGTCATCGGCTGGTACGGGTTGAAGGACCGCCTCGGCAAAAGCCGGGCGTAGGCCGCACCAGCGCTATCCGGCCGGGCGACGCTCTAACCGGTCTCGTCCAACTCCTCGCTCCAGTCCATGATCTCCTTGTGCAGGGCCTTGTACCTGCGGTCGGCCTCGCCGCCGAACAGCGGGTCTTTTTCGTTGCCCAGTTCGGTTTCGATCTCCTTCCAGTCCTCGGCGCTGAGCGCGCGCATCGCCGCCGGCAGGAACAGTACCTCTTCCATCTGCATATGCCTGAGAAGGCTGTCGTGGTACTCGCGGGCGACGCCGCTGAACCAGTCGCGCGGCAGAGTCTCGTCCTGCAGGACGTTCTGCAGGGCGGCGAAGAACCGGTGGATCGATTGATAGAGGCGCTCGTGCTCGCCGGTGAGATCGCCGATGCTCTTGACCGCTTCCGGGTCGCGAGCCTCGAGCTTGCGGTAGATCATGTCCTCGACCGGATGGTGGAGATGATCGGGAAAATTCATCAGGTAGTCCAGAATCGTCTCGATCAACTCGTAATCGGGGTGTTCGCCCTTCTCGAAGACGTCGATTTCGCGGCCGACCAGGTTCAACAGCCGGGCCATGTTGCGGTGGTCTTCGCGCAATTTCCATACGACCTTGGACATGTCCTCCCTCCCGCGGGTTCGGCTAATCGTCGCCGCAAGTCTGGCGTTCGGCCCAGGCGAGCAGGCCGAAGAACACCAATGCAACGACGAGTACCATGATCAGATACATCATTCCCCCAGTCGTCATCGCGATCCTCCTTCTATGCCATCAACACGGCCCAACCCTAGGCGAGCGGCTCGAAACCGGCCTTGATCTACATCAAGGCGATCGGGGCGGCGATGGGAGGACGGGTGAACGGCGCAAGAGCGAGGCGGCGAGGGGAGGAGCGGCGAGGCGGCGGCCGGGGGCGGCCCGGGGGGTGCCCGGGGGGTGCCTAGTAGCCGCCGGCCATATCCTCAAGCGCCGAGCGGTCGACGATGGTAACGCGGCGGTCGGTCTCGAGAACGATGATGCCGGTGTGGCGCAACCGGGTCAGGGTGCGGCTCACCGTTTCGGTTGTCAGGCCCAGGTAATCGCCGATGTCGCCGCGGCTCATGGGAACGGCGACCGGGTTTTCCGGGCTGCCGCGGTGGACGGCGCGGTCCGACAGCATCAGCAGGAACGAGGCCAGCCGCTCCTTGGCCGTCTTGCGGCCCAGCAACACCATCTGTTCCTGGGCTTCGGCCAGTTCGTTGCGGGCGATCTCCAGCAGCCGCGTTTCCATTTTCGGAAATTCCCTGAGCAAAGCTTCGAGCTTGGGACGGGGGAACCGGCACAGCCGGCATTCGTTGACCGCTTCGGCGCTGCACGTGTACTCGGCCGAATCGGCCAGACCCAGGAAGTCGCCGGGGAACAGGAACCCGGTCACTTGGCGCCGGCCGTCCGGCAGCAGCTTGTAGAGCTTCAGCGTGCCCTCGGTTAGATTGAAGATATGCCCGGCGTTCTCGCCCTCGTCGAACAGGGTGTCGCCCTGCGACAGATCGACATGGGTGAGGATGGCGTCCAGGCGGTCGAGCTCGTCGCCGTCGAGCACCGAGCAAACGGCTAGGTGCCGTACCTGACAGGCGGCGCACGGCGATGACCTGTCGAGGCTCGAGACGCGTGGCACGGCATCGGCCAGGGAAGTCACGTCGGGTCGGTCCGGCAGGGGCATGGGCGGCCTTTGGGTTCCAGTGTTGCCGCACCTGTGTAACATATTCGGGTGCTCTGATCCAGCCGCCGCGCCGGATCGCGCGGCTGGCCGCGAAGCCGGGATCAGTGGGCCATAATCACTGGAACCGTGGCCTCTTCGAGGATGGTCCGAGTGACGCCGCCGAACAGGTACTCGCTGAACGCGCTGTGGCCATAGGCTCCCATGACCAGCAGGTCGGTGTCTTGTTGTTCGGCCTCGTCGAGCAGCGTCTCGGCGATGGTGCGGCCCTTACGCTCGATAACGGCGGCTTCGGCCTCGATGCCGTGACGGGCCAGATACTGGACCAGGGGCGCCGGGTCGGCGGTCGGCTCGTCGTCGCCGATCGCGAAGATCCGCACCTCCTCCGCCCTGACCAGGAACGGCAGGGCAAGGCCGATGCTGTGGGCCGATTCGCGCGAACCGTCCCAGGCCACGACCAGACGGCGGTCGTCATAGTCTCTGTTCTCGCCGGCGATCAGCACCGGCCGCCCGGTATCGAACAGCGCCGCCTCCAACAGGGTCGAATCGACGCCGCCGTCCTCAACGTCGGCACGGGCCATGACGATGAGGTCGGACAGCCGCCCGCGATGGGCGATCTCCGGGTTGTCGTGCCCGGAAGCCAAACGCCACGAGAAGCAGGCGCCGCTCGGGCAGTCGGGGACATCGGCATCGACGATGGCGAGTCCGGCCTCGACGCAGAGTTGCTGGAACAGGGCTTCGGCCTTCTCGGTGCGTTTCTTGGCGTCGCGCTCCGCCGCCTCCATGACGCTGGCCGCCGCCCCTGCCGTGACGCCTTCGCCGATGGCCGGCAGCGCCATGTCGACCAGGGGCTCCACGTGCAACACCTCGACATGGGCCGACAGCGCCTTGCCGACGGCAACGGCGGCTTTCAGCGCAAGCTCGCTGCGGTCGCCGCCATCAAGGACAGCAAGAATTTGTCGTATTTCCATGCGCCCCTCCGAGATGCCGCGGGCAAGTTGCGATGGTGCCGATCTGATTTGCCAATCGCATTGATCTGTATCAATCTACACTTGGGGACGGCGGCGATTTCGGCCGGGCCGCCGGCCCGAGTACGTTTCCGACCCTGCCGATTGATCTCGATCAAAGCCCGCCGTCGGCGGTCCAACTAGAGTCCGGCCATGACCCGAACCGATTTTATCGAGCGCTATGGAGCGGCGGTGCCGCGCTACACCAGCTATCCGACGGCGCCGCATTTTCACGACCGGGTGACGGCCGCCACCTACCGCGGCTGGCTGGCCGAGATCGAGCCGGGCAGTCCGGCTTCGCTCTATTTCCACGTGCCGTTCTGCGACGAGATGTGCTGGTACTGCGGCTGCCACACCAAGATCGTCAAACGCTACCAGCCGGTCGGCGCCTACGTGCGTTCGCTGGCCCGCGAGATGGATATCGTCGCCGGCGCCCTGAAGGGCCGGCCGCGTATCACCCACGTTCACTGGGGCGGCGGCACGCCGACCATGCTCTCCGAGACCGACTTCGAGCGGCTGATGGCGTTGGTGCGCGGGTATTTCGAGATCGGCGAGGGGGCGGAGGTGGCGGTCGAAATCGATCCCCGTACCCTGACCGAGCCGATGGCCGAGACGCTCGGCCGCAGCGGCGTTACCCGGGTCAGCTTGGGCATCCAGGAATTCGACCCGGATGTGCAACGGGCCATCAACCGGGTGCAGTCGTTCGAGTTGACGGCCGAGGCCGCCGAGCGCATCGGCAACGCCGGCATCGACGCCCTCAACGTCGATCTGATGTACGGCCTGCCCGGGCAGACGGCGCGCAACGTCGCCGATACCGTCGATCTCTGCATGAAGCTGCGGGGCGGGGCGGGGCCGGACCGGCTGTCGATCTTCGGCTATGCCCACGTGCCGTGGATGAAGAGCCACCAGAAGATGATCGACGAGGCGGCGCTGCCCGACGGCCCGGCCCGCATGGAACAGGCCGAAACGGCGGCGCGGCGCTTGGGCGAACACGGCTACCGGGCGATCGGCCTCGACCACTTCGCCAAGCCCGACGACCCCTTGAGCGTGGCCCTCGACGAGAACCGCCTTCGGCGTAACTTTCAGGGCTATACCGACGATACGGCGGAAACTCTGATCGGCTTCGGGGCCTCCGCCATCGGCGGGCTCGGACGCGGCTACGTGCAGAACGCGGCACCTCTGCGCCAGTATGCGGCCGCCATCGACGACGACTGCCTGGCCGTGGTCCGCGGCATCGAACTGACGCCCGAGGACCGCATGCGGCGCGCCGTCATCGAACGCTTGATGTGCGACCTCGAGGTCGGTCTCCACGGTCTCGCCGCCGAGCACGGCTTCCCGGATTTCGATTTCGGACCCGAGACCGATCGCTTGGGCGCCATGCGGGAGGACGGCCTGGTCGAACTCGACGGCGACGTGGTGCGGGTCACCGAGGAAGGCCGATTGTTCGTGCGCACGGTGGCGGCGGCGTTCGATGCCTATGTGGCCGGCGGCAAGGGCCGCCATTCGCGCGCCGTTTAGAGCGGCTACCGATCGGTTGGAATCGGTGAACGGTTCGATCCGATCGGATTACACCGCTCTAATTCATTGAAAAACAGAGCAGGTAAATCCAATTGGCTTGAGTCTGATTGGTTCTAGCCAACCGGTTATTGCTCTATACGCCGCCGTAGGCGACCTCCTTGCAGATCTTGACGAAGGCGCGTTTGGAGATCGGCCCGCCGTCGGCCCGTCCGACAATGTCGAGGATCGCCTGATAGAGGTCGGGCGCCTGCTCGACCAGTTCCGACAACCGCCACGGGAACCGCTCGAAGGCGTCCCGCGCCATCACCATCGCCGCCCGCACATCGTCCTCCGTCCCGCCGTCGGCGGCGCCGTCGAGCAATCGGGCGATCTCTTCGGCGATGGCCAAGAGCGCCGCCTTCGACCAGCAGGTGGCGGCGAGGCGGTCGTTGAAGCGCATCAGCAGCGTCTCGGCGTCGTCGCCGAGGGCATCGAGGATGTCGAACTTGTCGGTGACGCCGCCGGCATACAGCCCATAGACCCGAACCAGCACCGGATGCAGGTTGGTTCCGGCGCAGCTGGCGTTGTTGGGGCAATCGTCGCACGCGCGCACTTGGCGCCTCCGTCGGCAATGGCGGGGTCCGACAAAGGTGGGGTGCGGCGGCGGCGGAATCAACAGCCCGGCGCTCGATCCGGCCGATGCGCCGGCAGGCAGGCGAGGCTTGCGCCCCCCGGGCCGAAGGGCGTAAGTTGCGCCCGACCAAACGATTCCTCGGGGCACCCGTAGCTCAGCTGGATAGAGCGCTGCCCTCCGAAGGCAGAGGTCGCAGGTTCGAATCCTGCCGGGTGCGCCAATCTTTTCAGAATGTTGGATGCCGTTCGGGTCTCTGCTCAGAGGCACCGGGGCCTTCACCGGGCACCCACGGCGGAAATCTTGGGGTGACGTTTCGTTCGCCATGAGCCACCCCTTGTTTCTGAAGTGGTCCCGGAAAATCGGAAAGGATGCCAGGTCTTCTAACCCTTGGCGTACCAGCCGTTGTCGACATAGAGCGCGTTGCCGGTGATGAAGCTGGCCTCGTCTGAAGCCAGGAACACGACTGCGGCGGCGACCTCTTCCGGCTCGCAGATTCGGCCCTGGGCTTCGGCCAACGCGCCGTCTTCCCATTCCTGGCCGGCAGCATCCAGTTCTTCGATCTCGCGCAGGCCGTGCGCCGTCTTGACGAAACCGGGGCATACGGCATTGCAGCGAATTCCTTGGTCCCGGTATTCAACGGAGATCGTGCGCGCCAGTTGCAGGACCGCGCCCTTGGTCATGCAATAGAGGGATTCGAGTGCATATCCGAGTTCCGAGGCGATCGATCCTGTAATAACGATCGAGCCGCCGCCGTTGTCGCTCATCTCCTTCACCGCGCGGCGGCAGACCAGGAAAGCGGAGCGCACGTTGATGTCCATCAGGCGATCGTAATCAGCCTCGGTCGATTCATGCAGCGGCTTCACCGTGATGGTGCCGGCGTGATTGAACAGAATGTCGTAGGAACCGACGGTTTCGGCGATCCGGTCGAAGGCGGCATCGACCTGAGCGGCGTCGGAGACATCGGTTTCGATGAATTGAGCGGCGCCGCCGATCTCCTCGATCATACGAACCGTCTCCTCGCCAGCCTCTTTCTGGATATCAAGAATGGAGACGCCGGCGCCTTCGTCGGCGAACGCCAGCGCGGTCGCCCGTCCCATCCCGGCGGCGCCGCCGGTAATGACGGCTTTCTTTCCGGCCAATCGGCCAAGCTCTTTGGTGTCGTCGGACATGTCTTGAAGTCTCCCCGTAGTGGTTGTCGCCTTTTTAGGTCAGATCGGATTTATCGTGAATGTGCTCCGATCGCCGACCCGTCGTGATTCTCTTGAAGAAGATCGAAAACAGTTCTTGTTGCGAAGAAATCTGCAACTTCGCATAGACGTTTCGGCGGTGGATGCGCACCGTACCGACGGATATGCCGAGGTTCTTGGCGATGGAGTCGGAAGAATGCCCTTCGAGAACCTGTGCGACGACTTGGGTCTCGCGAGGCGTAATGCGGTTGCTGAAGAGGGTGCTGACCGTTTCTTCGATCACCGAACGTTCCCCGTTAAGTTCGCCTGTCGCAGTATCGAGGTCGAATTTTTCCGGCACGTTCTGCCAGTGGCGTTGAGCGAGGCTGACGACGATCGGCACGACGGACTCCAGAAGCTTGAACTGCCGCGCTGAGAACCGCGAGCTCTCGCCTGAACGCATGAGCGAGATAACGACCGCCACGCCCCTGGAAAGGTAGAAGGTGTAGCAGATTTCCTCCGAAAGGCCGGTCTGAACGTAATAGGAGCGGTAGTATTCGCTTTGATAGAAGCGGTCGGGCGCAATATCGCGGAGACGATAAAGACCGGTGTCGACTTGGCGGGCGCAGGCCTTGAAGAAGGGATCGAGCAGATACGGTCCCTTCAGGTAGTCATCGACGAAAACGACCCGCTTTTTCTGCGAGAACGTATGAAAAAGACATAGCGGTTTTTCGCTCTGATAATAGGCGAAGACGACCGAGTAATCGAAGTCCGTGAGCGATTTGAGGGCGTCGATGAGAGCCTGCGGAAACGCCTCGTCGCCGATCGTATCGATGCACTTCCCAAGCAACCTCACCCATTGCGGGCTGCCCGCCTCGGCATTCTTGGTTCGTTTGGGAGGAGCAATCACATCGAGGGTTCCCTGTCGACGCTTCTATGCGATTGCATATACCTAATTTGATATATGCAATATATGGTATATGCCTTAAATTGACATAATGATATGCATATACCCAAGTTGAATGGTAGTCCACTTAAATAGAAAAATCTAACAATAACATTGTGTTAGGTGGTATGCGCCATCAACGGGAGGAAGGCATTGCCGACGCGACCCGATAACCCGCAAGATGTCGATATCGAATTCCGGGAGGTCACCAAGCGTTTCGCGGACATTGTCGCGGTCGACGACGTGTCGCTCGCCATCCAGCGCGGCTCGTTTTTCAGCTTTCTCGGACCGTCGGGTTGCGGCAAGACGACTTCGCTACGCCTGATCGCCGGATTCGAGCAGCCGACCGCCGGCGACGTCATGATCGGCGGTCGATCGATGGTCGGCGTGCCTCCCTACAAGCGCCCGGTCAACATGGTCTTCCAGCACTACGCGCTGTTTCCTCACTTCACGGTGGCCGACAACATCGGTTACGGCCTACGCCAACAGAAGCCCCGCCTGGACAAGCGGGAAATCGCCAAGCGAGTAGGCGAAACCCTCGAACTGGTCCGACTCGAGAGCTACGAGCGGCGCCGCGTCTGGGAACTGTCCGGTGGCCAGCAGCAGCGGGTCGCCCTGGCCCGCGCCTTGATCAACCGACCGACGGTGCTCCTCCTCGACGAGCCGCTGGCGGCGCTCGACCGAAAACTGCGTCAGGAGATGCAGATCGAATTGCAGACCCTGCAACGCGATGTCGGCATCACTTTCGTACTGGTTACCCACGATCAGGAAGAAGCGCTCTCGATGAGCGATACGATCTGCATCATGCACGAAGGCCGAATCGTACAGATCGGCGATCCACGCGAACTCTACGACAATCCCATAAACCACTATGTTGCGGACTTCGTCGGCAAATCGAATTTCTTCTCGGGCACCATTGCCGAGGCCAATGGGACCTCCGCCGTCCTGACCCTCGACACGGGGTTGAAACTGGGGGGGCGCATGCCGGAGGGCGGACGCGACCTGAGCCTCGGCGACAACGGCGCCATCGCCGTGCGGCCAGAGGTCGTGCTGATCGGGCGGCCGGGCTCCGAGGTCCTGGCGGAAGCCGACGTGCGCGTGCCGGCGCGTATCAAGAACCGAATCTTTCTTGGCGAGCAGACCGAGTATCTGGTCGCCGCCGAGGGCCTGGGCGACGTGCTGGTGATGTTGTCCAAGCACACTGAGACGATGACCGGCGGACTCGCCACCGGCGATGCCGTCGAGATCGGGTGGCGGACCGAATCCGCCCTAGCCCTGGAGAAAACGTAGAACAGATGCCGACTGCCCGCCGGCAGAATGTTCAACAACGCTACTGCGGGTCAAATAACTAAGGAGGAACGAAATGAGTAGGAACGACGATAACGCGCCAATCAGCGCCAAGAAGTTCATGGAGGAACTGCGCCGTTACGAGAAAGGTTCGGTTTCGCGACGGCACTTCCTTGGTGTCACCGGTCTCGGTGCGGCGACGGCGGTGATGGCATCCGCCATGCCAATGCTCGCCGGTTCGAAGAAAGCCTTCGCCGGTTCGATCGGCGACCGCGTCTCGCTCGCGACCTGGCCCAACTACTTCGATCAGGCCAACTTCGATCAATTCAAGAAAGACACCGGCGCCGAAGTTCAAGTCAGCGTCTTTGGCTCGAACGAGGAAATGCTGGCCAAGCTGCAGGCCGGCGGCACCGGTTGGGACGTGTTTGTCCCCACCAACTACACCATCTCCACCTATGTCGAACTCGACCTGATCCAACCTCTCGATCTCTCGCGTTTGTCGAACTACGATGAAAAACATTTTATCAAGCGTTTTATCGAGCCCGGCGCGATCGGCGGCAAGACCTACGCCATGCCGAAGAACTGGGGCACCACCGGGTTCGTGTTGAACCGTAAAAAGGTCGCCAGTAACCCGACAACCTGGAAGGAGTTCTGGGACCTTACCAAGACATCCGCCAGCGGCCGGGTCATGGTTCACGACTACCAGTTGACGACCATCGGCAATGCGCTCAAATACTTCGGGTACTCGTTCAACTCGGTTGACCCGAAAGAGTTGGCCGATGCCGAGAAGCTGCTACTCGAGGTCAAGCCGCACCTGTTCGCCATCAACAGCGACTACCAGCCGGGCATGCGGTCGGGCGACGCCTGGATGTCGATCGCCTGGACCGGCGACGGGCTGCAACTGCACCGCGACATTCCGGAGATCGACTACGTTCTCGGCAAGGAAGGCGGCGAACTGTGGAGCGACTTCTATGCCATTCCGAAAGGCGCACCGCACCTCGATGCAGCCTATGCCTTCATCAATTACATGATTGAACCGAAGGTCAACGCCAAGGAAGTCCACGCACACGGCTACCCCGTGCCGGACAACCGGACAACGGCGCTCCTGCCTAAGGAGATGACCGAGAACCCCATCATGTATCCCGCCCAGGAACTGCTGAACGCCCTCGAGTTTGGCGCGGCGGTGACCCTGACCGATCCGCTGCGGGCCGAGATCATGGCCCGGTTCAAGGCGGCCTGAGGCCGGTCTGGAATCGACGCGACGGTTGAGCGGCATGGCGGCGACGCAAACCACGGACGGACCCCGCAACCGGGTCACGGTAATGCTTCTGTTGCCGACGACGCTGTGGTTCCTGTTGTTGCTCGTCATGCCGCTCATCGTCATCACCGTCTACAGCTTGGGTGAGAGAGCGCCGGCCGGCGGCTATCAGCCGGCCCTGACTTTGGCCCAGTACGCCAACCTGCCGGCTCGCCTGAAGGCCTTCACCAACACCCTGACCTTGGCGCCACTGGGCACATTGCTCTGCCTGTTGATCGCCTATCCGCTGGCATACTTCCTGGCGGTGAAGGCTAAGCGACGGGTCAAGGCTTTCTTGTTGACGCTGGTCATTGTTCCGTTTTGGACCAGTTTCCTGATTCGCACCTACGCCTGGATTTACATTCTTGGCGGACGTGGCGTTCCACGACTGCTCGAGATGATCGGCATCGAGGACCTGCGTCTGATCAACACCCCGAGCGCGGTGCTGATCGGCATCGTTTACGGCTATCTGCCGTTGATGGTGTTCCCCATATACGTCAGCCTGGAAAAACTCGACAAGAGCCTTCTCGAGGCGTCGAAAGATCTTGGCGCGAACCCGGTTCGCACGTTCTTCCAGGTAACCTTACCGCTCTCGGCGCCCGGCCTGATTACCGGAGCGCTGTTGGTGTTCATCCTGTTGATGGGCGAGTACCTGATTCCGGCATTGCTCGGCGGCGGCAAGGTTTTCTTCGTCGGCAACGCGCTCGTCGATCTGTTCCTGCAATCGCGCAACTGGCCGTTCGGTTCAGCGGTGGCGCTGACCCTGGTCGGCATCATGCTGGCCGCGATCACGCTCTACCTGTCGCTGCTTGGTCGGCAGCGCGGGCGCCGGGACGTGTCGATCCTTTAGGGGGGCGCCGCAATGCAATACTATGCCGCTGCCGTCTACTTGTTTCTGTATGCGCCGATCGCGCTGATCGTGTTGTTTAGCTTCAACGCCGGGCGCCATGCGGCATCCTTCGATTGCTGCGCGACCGTCTGGTACGGCCGCACCTTCAACAACACGTTTCTCATCGAGGCGCTCCTCAACAGCTTGATGATTGCCGGTACGACGGCCGTCCTGGCGACCCTGATGGGAACCATGGCGTCGTTGGCTCTGCAGCGGGTGCGCGGCACACTGCGACTGCTGTTTGACGCGCTGACCTATATCGCCATCATCATTCCGGGCATCGTCATCGGCATCGCCACGCTGGTCGCCCTGGTCACCGCCTTCGATGTCATCAATCCATTGGTCGCCGAACTGTGGCCCGACGGAGAGGACGGTTCGCCGAGTCTCGGTCTCGGCTATGGTTCCGTTATCGCTGCCCACACGTTGTTCACCATGGCACTGGTCATCGTCATCGTACGGGCGCGGATCGAGGGTATGGACCGCTCGCTGATCGAGGCTTCGGCAGACCTCTACGCGACGCCCTGGGCGACCTTCCGCCAGGTCACGCTGCCGCAGATTTTCCCTGCCGTGATGTCGGGGTTCTTGCTCAGTTTCACTTTCAGCTTCGATGACTTCATTATCGCGTTTTTCGTCGCCGGCTCGAAAACGACTTTGCCGATCTACGTGTTTTCGTCGATTCGCCGCGGCATTACGCCGGAAACCAACGTCATCGCGACGACCGTTCTAGCGGTTTCACTGACTCTGTTGATCACTGCGCAATTCCTGCTCCGAGAGCGCGCTCCCAAGACGTCGGGCGGCGGCTGAGCCGGCGCTGGCCAGACAGGAGGATATCAACGAATGATACTCAAGGATCGCGTGGCCATCGTGACCGGCGCCGGTTCAGGCATCGGCCGTGGCGGTGCCGAGATCATGGCCCGTGAAGGTGCTCTTGTCATCGTCGCCGATTTGTCCCCGGAACGCTCCGAGGAAACGGTGGAGATCATTGCCAAGGCGGGCGGCCGGGCCGAGGCCAAGCCAACCGACGTCACCGACAACGATGCACTTGAACGTTTAGTCTCTGATACCCACGCCACGCACGGACGCATCGACATCCTGCACAGCCATGCCGGCATTCAGGTCGAGGGCACGTTGGAGGAGGTTGCCGTGAAAGGGCTCGACGATTCCTACGGCCTCAACGTGCGGCCGCACTTCGTAGCGGCAAAGGCCGCCGTTCCGCACATGAAGGACCAAGGCGGCGGCTCCATCGTCAACACGTCGTCCAACTCCGGCGTCTTCCTCGACCGAGGTATGCTCGCCTATATCACCACAAAAGCTGCTGTGATCATGATGACCAAGCAGATCGCGCTCGATTACGCGAAATACAACATCCGCTGCAACGCACTCTGCCCGGGTTGGGTCGATACGCCGTTCAACGAGCCCTACATCCGTCAAATGGGCGGCCGCGAGGCGATCGAAAGGTACGTCAGCGAGACCATACCCATGGGCCGCTGGGCGAGCATCGAGGAGATTGCCGAATCGATCCTGTTTCTGGCTTCCGACCGCTCATCGTTCATGACCGGCCACGCGCTGGTCGTCGACGGCGGCGAGTGTATTGCCTAGTGTGATGTCCGCTTTTCGCCCTATAGCGGACATGCAGGTTGTGGGCGTTCGTCGTCTGCCGCCAGCCCGTAGCGGGGGTCTTGCGGCGGTTTTCGAAACGGATCGGTTGCCGCGCCCCCCAATGCTGCCGGCGCCGCGGTCGCAACGAGTTCATCCCTTGAGCCCCATATAGGTTTGGGGATCGAAGACGTCGACCTGAATGGCGGCGTTCCGGGCCGCGTCGGCGTCGTTCAGTCGCTGTCCATCCTCGTCGTCGACAATCCCCAGCGTGACCGCCCGATCGATTAGAGTGTCGTCGGGTTCGGAATCCAGTTTTCCCTCGCGTATCGCGGCACGGACTGCGTCGCGTGCTTCCTGCGCCGCGACCACCTTGGACAGAGCCGCCTCGAGACAGCCGAGGCCATCCTCTCGATGGTCGGGGATGTAGATGTCGGATGTCAGGCGCAGGCGCATCTCGTCACCGCCGAGCAACCCGCGCGCCACCTGGGCGCCAAGGTCATCGCCCGGCGGCCGCACCCGGGCGCCGAGGGGGAAGGTCAGTAGCCTTAGTGCTCCCGCCGCCGCCCGGCCGGGAAGGTTGTCGACGACACCGAGAAGGGCTTGTTGGATGTTCCACAAAGCCAGGTCGCACGACCATCGGAGCAGAGGCAGGTCGCCGGCCGGCCGACCATCTGCGTGGAAGCGTTTGAGGGCCGCCGAGGCCAGGTACATCCACGCCAACACGTCGGCCAGCCGGCCGCTGATCTTCTCGCGCCGCTTCAGGGCGCCACCGAGAGTCGCCAAGGCAACATCGGTGGCGAATGCGAAAGCGGCGCTGTAGCGGGTCAGGCGTTTGAAATACCGGGCCTCGACGCCGGTCCCCGGGACCGCAGCGAAGGCTCCTCCCGTCAACGCCAGGAACAGGGTTCTGGCCGCGTTCGTGAAGACGAACCTCAGATGGCCGAAGAAAGCGCGGTCGAAGCGCGCCAGGTCGTTGTTCTCTATTGCCTGCATCTCGTCTTGGACGAACGGGTGGCACCGGATGGAGCCCTGCCCGAAGACGATAAGCGAGCGCGTCAGGATATTGGCGCCCTCGACGGTAATGGCAATGGGCACGCCGATAAAGCCGCGGCCCAGAATGTTCTTCTGCCCCCGGCAAATAGCGGCGCCAGCCCGGATATCGAAGGCGTCGTTGAGAATGTCGCGCATGCCTTCAGTGAGGTAAGCCTTGACGATGGCCGACAGCACAGCCGGTTTTTCGCCGGCGTCAACGGCGCCGCAGGTCAACGTTCGTGCCGCGTTCATGAAATACGTATAGCCGCCGATGCGGGCCAACGGCTCCTCGATGCCCTCGAACTTTCCGATCGGCAGGTTGAACTGCTCGCGCACGGTGCCGTAGGCTCCGGTCACCCGGGTCGCCAGTTCCGAGGCGCCAACCGACAGCGCCGGCAGCGAAACCGAGCGACCGGCGGCCAGCGACTCCATCAACATGCGCCAGCCCTGGCCGACGCCGTTGGGCCCGCCGATGACGTAATCGAGCGGCACGAAGACGTCCTCGCCCGACACCGGGCCGTTTTGAAACGGGATTCCCATGGGGTCGTGACGGCTTCCGATATCCATCCCCGGTGTGGTCCGGGGGATCAGCGCGCAGGTGATGCCCCTGTCCTCGATATCGCTCAACAGGTGATCGGGGTCGGAGAGACGAAAAGCAAGGCCAACCACCGTAGCAACCGGTGCCAAGGTGATATAGCGCTTGTCAAAGGTCAGACGGATGCCGGTGATCTCTTCGCCGTTCCATGTGCCCTTGCAAACGATGCCCCGGCTCCGTCCGCTGGCGGCATCGCTGCCGGCGCCCGGTTCGGTCAGCGCGAAACATGGAATCTCCTCGCCGCGGGCGAGACGCGGCAGATAGTGGTTTTTCTGCTGGTCAGTGCCGTAGTCGACCAGAAGCTCTCCCGGGCCCAGGGAGTTCGGCACCATGACGGTGACGGCGGCGGTGACGCTGCGGCTCGATACCTTGGTGACGACGGCCGAATGGGCGATGGCGGAAAATCCGCGGCCGCCGTATTCGGTGGGAATGATCATGCCGAAAAAGCGTTCGCGCTTGAGGAAATCCCAAACTTCCTCCGATAGGTCGCGGTCCTGGGTGATTTGCCAGTCGTCGAGCATGTCGCAGAGCGTTTCGACCGGACCGTCGAGGAAGGCCTTTTCCTCGTCATTGAGCGGCTGAGGCGTGAAGTCCAGCAGTTTTTGCCAGTCGGGATTGCCAGAGAAAAGGTCTCCGTCCCACCACACGGTGCCCGCCTCCAGTGCGATACGCTCGGTATCGCCCATGCTGGGAACGAACGTACGGACAACGCGCATCACCGGTGCGGAGACCAAGTTTCGGCGGACGGCGGAAACCCCGAACACCAAGGCGGCTCCGATCGCCAAGACCAGGGTGACGGTGAACGCGGTCGGTGAATTGACACCGGCCAGGTACCATGCGACCAGCCCCAGCGCCAAGGCCGAGGTCCAGGCCCAATATCCGTGCCCGACATAGACAAACGTCAACAACAGAATCAGTGCGACGGCAAAGAGGCCTTGGGTCATGGGCAGGGTTCTCTCAGTTCCTTAGCGGTTTTCCAGTCTTGAGCATGTGCTGGACGCGGTCCCGGCTTTCCCGGGTGCGGGCCAGCTCAACAAAGAAGCGGCGTTCAAGTCCAAGCAGATCATCTTCACCCAGGGTTTCGGTGATGTCCGTATCGCCGCCGCTCAGCGCGCCGGCCAGCGCCTTGCCTACGGTAACGTCGTGAGGGGTGGCCTTGCCGCTTAGTCGGAACCCCTCGACCGCCATGGACATCGCCGCTAGCGCAGTTCTGCCGGGAAGCGATATTTCCTGCTTCCGCGGCGGCGCGTAGCCCTCGACCAGGGCCAGCACCCTCGCCTTGGCGTCGGCCAATAGTCGGTCGCGGTTCATGGTGATCCCGTCGCTCGGCCGCACGATCAGAAGATCCCTTGCTTCGGCCGCCGATTTAGCCACCTCCGCCATGCCGATGGTTTCGAAGACCTTGACCACCGGCGGCATCGGACCGCCCGGCCGATCGGGATTGGCAACCCACCGGAGAAGCATTTCCTTGCATCCGCCCCAGCCGGGAATGACGCCAACGCCGACCTCGACAAGGCCGGTGTACGTCTCCGCATGGGCCTGTACGGCATCGCAGTGGAGAAGGATCTCACAGCCCCCACCGAGCGCCATGCCTGAAGGCGCGCCGACCACCGGAAACGGCGCAAACTTGAGCGCCTTGTACACGTCCTGTCCTCGACCGACGAGATAGCGCACAGCGAACCATGCCCTCAGTTTCATGGCGATGAGGAGCAGACCGATATTGGCGCCAACCGAAAAATTGGTTGCTTCGTTGTAAACGACCAACGCACGATATCCATTAGGCACTGTTCTGATCGCCTTTTCGATCATGGCCAAAATCAGCGGATTGAGGGAATTCATCTTGCTATGGAACTCGAGGCACAAGACGCCGTCACCGATGTCCCAAAGGCTGGCGGAGCGGTTCCTTGCAAGCGGTTCCTGGCGGCGCTTGATGTCGGCTAGCAGTAGCACGCCTTCGGACCGTTCGACGTTACGGTATTGGCCGTCGGCGCCGAGGAATTGCAGCCGTCCGTTCACGGTGCGGTAGAACGGCCTTCCCGACGCCACCTTCAAAAGGTCTGGCACCTCCAGACCGTCTTGCTCGAGCCGCTCGGCCATCCAGCCGGTGCCCAATTGGTCGATGAGCTCGAAGGGTCCGTGCTTCCAGTTGTAGCCGAGGCGCACGGCGTCATCGACAGCGACGATGTCATCGGCGATCTCGGGAACCAGTCGGGCGGCGTAGCTCAGCGTTCTGGCAAGCACCCACCAGGCGTATCGGCCGCTTCTGTCATTGTGCGAGACGAGCGCCTTGAGCCCGCCTTTCTCGGCGGCCGAGACGCTCTTCAGTTTCGGTTTCGCGGCCGTGCGGTATTCGCCCGTGCTTAGATCTTTCGCTTCCTTGATCCTGTCCGGCGAATCGGGCTTCAGGCGGTAAAAGCCCCCCTTGCCTTTGCGGCCCGTGTAACCGTCGTCGATCATCCGTTTGATCAGTTCGGGTTCCCGGTAGACTTGGCGAAACGGGTCGTCGGCGGGCAAAGTCTCGGCCATACCGCCGAGAACGTGCGGCATGAGGTCGAGGCCGACCATGTCCAGAAGCCCAAAGACACCGGTCTTGGGAATCCCGGCGGGTCGCCCTAGTGCGGCATCGGCTTCCTCGATCGAGACCCCTGTGTCCATGGCGTGGACGACGCCGCACTGAAGCCAGTAGATGCCGATCCGGTTGGCGATGAAGCCGGGCGTGTCCTTGCAGGGAACAACGGTCTTGCCGAGGTTGAAGTCTGCGAAACGGGTCACTGCGTCGACGGCGTCAGTGCGGGTCTGCTCGCCCGCCACCACCTCCAGGAGGCGCAAATATCGTGGCGGGTTGAAGAAATGGGTGATCAGGAAGTCTGTCCGGAACCGCTCGGGCATTCCGTCGGTCAACCGGGCAAGCGGAATGGTCGAGGTATTGGACGAGACGATGGAACCCGGCTTTCGGGCGCGCTCGATCTCCTCATAGAGAGACTGCTTGAGGTCCAGTCTTTCGATGATCGCCTCGATGATCCAGTCGCAGTCCGCGATCAGCCCGATATCGTCGCCGATATTGCCCGTCGCGATCAGATCGGCATTGCGTTTGTGCATCAACGGCGCCGGATCGGTCTTCAGCAACATTTCCACCGCTCCTTCGGCGATCGCACTACGGTTGTCGCCGTCCGCAGTTGCGATGTCGAGCAGCACGACCGGTACGCCGGCGTTGGCGATATGCGCGGCTATTCCCGCGCCCATGACGCCGGCGCCGAAAACGGCGACTTTCTCGATCTTGCTCATGTCATGGCCTCGAGAACGGTGGCGATGCCCTGTCCGCCGCCGATGCACTGTGTCGACAACGCATAGGTGCCGCCTTCGCGCGCCAGGAGGGCCGCGGCCTTGCCGGTGATGCGGGCGCCGGTCGCGCCCAAGGGATGGCCAAGCGCGATGGCGCCGCCATCCAGGTTGACGCGGGACACATCCAGTTCCAGATCGCGTAGACACGCCAGGCTCTGTGAGGCGAATGCTTCGTTGACCTCGGCGACGTCGATATCGCCAATGGACAGACCAGCCCGATCGAGTGCTTTCCTGGACGCCGGCACCGGGCCGATGCCCATGATTTCAGGCGCGCAGCCGGCAACGGCGACGCTCTTGATCCGGGCCAGGGGGTGAAGCCCTTTCTTGTCCGCGTAGTCCTCGCTGCAAACCAAGGTCGCCGCCGCACCATCGGTCAACGGCGACGAGGTGCCGGCGGTCACGGTACCGTTCTCGTCAAAGGCCGGTTTCAGCCCGGCGAGCGCCTCTGTCGTCGTTTCCGGGCGGATGCAGCCATCCTTCTCGACCGCGCCACCGTTGCTGGCGATGGGAACGATCTCGTCCTCGAGTTTGCCGGCCGCCTGGGCGGCCGCAGCCCGGGTTTGCGATTCGGCGGCGAAGGCCTCCTGTTGCTCGCGGGTGATTTGGTATTTGACGGCCACGTTTTCGGCCGTTTCACCCATGGAAATGTATGCCTCGGGGAAGCGTTCGACGAGACCGGGATGGGGCATCGGGTTGTAGCCCATTATCGGCACTCGGGTCATCGACTCGACGCCGGCGCAGACGAACACTTCGCCGGCGTTCATCTGAATAGCGCCGGCCGCCATGTGGATGGCATACATGGACGATCCGCAAAAGCGGTTAACTGTGGCGCCGGCGACGCTCAGCGGCAACTCCGCCAGAAATGCCACAAGTCGCGCCATGTTTAGTCCTTGCTCGGCTTCCGGGAAGGCGCAGCCCAAAATCAGGTCCTCGATGTCCTCGGCGTCGACACCCGATTTCCGGATCAGGCCCTTGACGACCTCGGCCGCGAGTTGGTCCGGCCGCGCCTTCCTTAGTTCACCTTTGCCGGCGAGGGTGAAGGGCGAACGGGCATAACCCGCAATAACGACGTTTCTCATTGCTGTCTCCTTCATTGCGGGACGTCATCCACCGGCGGCGGGAATTGCCTCGGGTTCCGACGGGGCGGCTAATTCTTCCGCCAGCAAATCCTTTTTCGATATCTTGCCGATCAAAGTTTTCGGCAGAGAACTGCGAATTTCGATTTTCCGGGGCATTTGAAACGGTGCCAATTTATCCTTGAGGAACGCCTTGAGTTCGGCCACCGTCGCCTTCTCGCCTTCCTGCAAGGTCACATACGCCTTGACGACTTCACCGCGGTGTTGATCGGGCACGCCGCAAACGGCAACCTCGTCGATCGCGGGGTGGAGGTGGATCGTCTCCTCGACCATGCGCGGATAGACGTTGAAACCGCCGCTTAGGATCAACTCCTTGATCCGATCGACGATATAGAGATAACCGTCGTCGTCCAGGTAGCCGATATCGCCCGTGCGCAGGTAGCCGTCCTCGAAAGCCTCGATATTTTCCTTTGCACGGTTGGCATAGCCGGCCATGACCTGAGGACCGCTGACGCAGATCTCTCCCTGTTCGCCCGGCCCCAGCACGCGGTCCGGCTCCTCGACGGAAACGATCCTTACCACCGTTCCCGGCAATGGCAGCCCGACGGACCCGGGTTTTCCGCTTCCGTCGAGCGGATTGACGGTGACAACGGGGCTGGTCTCACTCAATCCATACCCCTCGACCAGGGTGCACCCGGTCAGTTCCTCGAACCGGCGCTGGATCTCGGTCGACAGCGGAGCGCCGCCGGAGATACAGAAATCCAGGCTGGAGATGTTGTACTTCGTGATGTCGCGGACCGCGTTGAGAGCCGAATACATGGTCGGCACCCCGATGAAGATGGTCGGCCGGTCGCGGTCGATGGCCTCCAAGACCTCGACCTGTTTGAAGTGCGGGAGCAGGATCAGTTCGGCCCCGATCACAATCCCTAAGTTCATCACCGCCGTCATTCCGAAGGCATGGAAGAGCGGCAGCACGCCCAGGATTCTTTCCTTGCCCAGCTTCGCATCCGGGGCCCATTTCGCGATCTGCTGCGTATTCGCCGCGATGTTGGCGTGGGTCAGTCGGGCGGTCTTGGGAAAACCGGTGGTGCCCCCGGTGAACTGAAGCACCGCGACATCGTTTTCCGCATCGATGACAACAGGTTCGTAGGCGCCGTCGTTGTCGATCAGCCGCTTGAACGTGACATGTTGAGCGTCGACGGGGATGTTGGCGACCTCGCGCCTCTTCAGGAGTTTGAACAGAACCTTCTCATGAAACCGCAGAATCTCGTCCATGGAGCAGACGACGATCGTTTCGAGGCGACCGTCGGCTTCGACCAAGGACGAAACTTTGTGGTAGAGCGGCTTCATGTTCAGCGTCACCAGGACACAAAGGCCGGAATCCGCGACCTGCCGTTCGATTTCAAGCCGGGAATACAGCGGATTGATGTTGACGACGGTGCCCCCGGCCTTGAGCACGGCATAGAAACAGATCACCGCATAGGGGCAATTTGGCAGCATCAAGCCGACCTTGATCCCCTTGTGCACGCCAAGCTCCTGAAACCCCTTCGCCGCGTGATCGACCAGGTCGGCGACTTCCCGGTAAAGGGTCCGCCGGCCCCGGAAACTGATGCAAACCTGTTCGCCGTAGGTGGCGGCCGCCGCGTCGAGCAAGCTGGGCAGCGGCTGAGGGTCGATGTCGAACTGCCACTCAATGCCGGCGGGATAGGACCGCTCCCAGGGGTAGGGGTGCTGCGGCCCCACTGCGTCGGACGCCCGCCGGCGGTGAAATGGGTCCATGACCGCCCGAAGCGCACGCGAAAGAGTGTTGCCGACAGGCATCAACCCGCATCCTTCTCCGGTAGTGCACATCGCGTGCAGACTTGCCGAACTTCAGGCAACCGTCCCGGCATGGGGCTCTCCTTCAGTTGACGGTGCTGTGCCCGCCACCGTGGCTACGTCGGTGACGGGGGGCGATAGGGACGTCAAAAACGAGATCACGAGTTGCTGGGTGTCGCCGACATCTTCATTCAGGATTCCGTGCCTTTCTGACGGTATCATTTGGATCGATTTGCGCACGGACCCGATCCCTTCGATGATCATATGCGCGCTCTTCGGGTCGACAATATTGTCCCCAGTGCCCTGGAAGACAGCGACCGGGCAGGTGACATCGGCCAGACGCCGTCTCGTGTCGTCGACCAGCCTGCGCAACTCGAACAATCCACGGACAGGTATGTGCCGGTAATTGATGTCCGGATGCTCCGAATCGTTCGGCCGGAAGGGCATCAGACCCTCCAGCGACGACATCCACTCGGTCAGCTTATTGATGCCGTGAAGGACCGGCACGAAGACGAGGTTGCTATTTCGGAATCGGACGGGAACGGAAACCGCCGACACCCCGGCAAATCTCTCGGGCTCGTCGGCGGCCAGCCTGAGAGCAAGTGCGCCGCCGGTCGAAAAACCGATCAGACACACGCGATCGGCGAACGCCGAGATGATTTCGACCCCGCGCCGGACCGAGCCGAGCCAATCGTGCCAGCGCCGGTCCCTGAGATCCCAGGGCGACGTCCCATGACCAGCAAGACGTACGCCCATCACCGGATATCCCAGGTCGGCCAGCCTGTTGCCGAAATCTCTGAGCTCCGCCGGGGAGGCAAGAAACCCGTGAACCAATACAACGCCGATTTCCCGCCTGTCGTTCGGAACCAGAAGGTATGGTTCACCGCTCTCGGTCGCTGTCTCCTGATCGTTGATCTGCGTATGTCGTCGTTGCGAATAATTCTTCAGGCACCACTCGAAAACGCGAATTTCGTCATCGAATAAGAGTCTGGCGAAGGTCTCTTTTTCGGCCAACATGTTCGTCTGGATCGCCCTGTCGATGGCCCGGCATGCGGCCGATACCGGTGCGACCTCGTTCGCATAGACGGCTATCGCGTTTTCAAGGCGGACCTCGTGGATCGAATGTTGTTCCTGAAGCTTGGGCAAGAATCGATATTTGTCCGGCAGGACCTCGATCAGGTCCGATGACGTCGCCATGTCGAGAAACTGCTCAAATCGGTGCCATATGCCTTTATGGATGCCGTTGTAACGCTCGGGGTTGGCGAGGCTCCGATGCAGATGAATGGATGGTTCCCGTTGGGCGTTCTTGATCGAAACATATAGCAGCACGTGAAACGGTTCGTGGTCGATCTCCGTCGTTCCTTTGTCGAGCAAAGTCAGGATCAAGCGCGCGGCCAGATGGCTAAGGTTGAGGGTAACGCACGAATAGATTCCACGCGCGTATCGGTCACGAAGCAACCGGGTCTTTCGCCCCAGCGCCAGGGACACCATGCGTTCGACCCAGCGGTCGGAATCCCGCTTCATGGCGAAGAGGTCTTGCAGGCTATCGACCTGTTTGAAGACCTGGTCGAGCGCCAATCGTTCCCACCAGTTCCAGCCGATGCCCGGCGGGATCGGCCGGTAGAAGCGAACATCCATGTCGGTGTCCTTCAACAGGATGTTGCCTTCGATCAACAGTTCCTCTTCCGCTCTTCGTCCGAGCTCGCCGCTGAACATGGCAGCGCCCTTGCGCAGGATGTTGTCGTCGTTGCGGATCGGATAGAAGGTGATGTTTCCAGGAACCACCAGTGTCCGTTGACGAGCCGCGGTGACCAGCGTGTCCGCATTTTCCAACCCCAACGCGTCGACCCAGCGTTGGAGCCTGGACACGTCACCGCTCTCGTGGACAAGAAGAATTCGCTTCTTGAACAGCTCCAGTGTCAGTGCGATCGCGGCTGCGCCTCGGTGGTGCTTGCGTTGCGCCTTGTAGCTCGGTGAGAAAATGCTGACTTCGCCTTGCTCGTCGACGACGCGGCGATCCTTGATCATGCCGCCTTCGGGAAAGACGATGACCTTGCGGCCGCGGAGAATCTCGGCGGCGAGAAACGCCAGCAACCCGGGATGATTGGTCGGCACCGCGCCGACGCCCCACAAGAACCTGGCAAATCTCTCGCTCGATTCGAACAGTTCAGGTGCCGCCACGCAGCGGCAAAAGGCACCTGTCGCCTCATGAATGATGTATTGGGGAATTACCGTTTCGAAGCGGGCGAAATGATTGAACAGGAATATCTGGCCTGCTTCGATCTTGCTGCCGATATCGTGAACCTTGATATTGATTCCGAGCCGCTCATGAACGAGCGAGAACGCGCGGACGCACCACTCATAAGTGCCTTCGTTGATTTCGAACTCGGGGCAGACATTCATCTACTGGCCTCTTTGCTGTTTCCGGCATCGTTTACCGTACTAAGCGTTTCAGCCCCCCAAGGGTGCTAACATAGTATCGTGTGTATTCCAGTCGCGCCAACCAAATTCCCCTGGACTTCAGTTGTTTCGCCAGGGTTCTTGGAAACTTTCCATCGGCCTCATGTCGGAATTGGGATTGCCTTCCTTTCCTCTATCTTTCGGACTTAACCGACGCGATCCGGTAACGGCGGCCGAGTCCTCGTTGCCGTTGCCGTATCCGGCGTCGAGCGTCGCCTTATACCAGGCGACATTGATGGTGACTCGAAACGGGATTCCCATATTTTGT
>CAYFMP010000041.1:0-5615 GCA_964344215.1 uncultured Thalassospiraceae bacterium
ATCAAAGGCGTTTCGGGTTCTTCACAGGGAACTACTCCCGATAACGGACATTATTGGCGGGTGGGGAAAAGGTCCGCTTATGATGCGGTGGATGGCTCCACAGCCGGTATCGCAATGTGCCATGGAGGTTTCAGGAACCGCCAAAAGGGGAGACGTCCACACATGCCCCATAACGGTCATTCCGGCAAACCGGCATCGCGCAACTCCGCGACTAACTGCTCCAGAAATTCTTTGCTCCGATAGGGTTGGCCCGCGGCGAATTCCGCTATCGAAAACGCTGGATCAAGACGGCTGATTTCTTGCGTTATGCCGGCCGCAATGTTCGATAGATTTCGTTTAACCGCGAGGCTGGCCAGGATGAGGCGGGCCGCGACATCGTTTGGATTAGCTTCGACGGCGGCTTCAGCGGCTTGTGAGGCCCCTTCCAGGTCTTCAGATGCACGGCAAATCACCGCGAGAATGTTCTTAAAAAAGGGTGGATGCACTGGAGCATAGCGCATCGCGAGATCGATATGACGTAACGCTTTCTCCTGCTCTCCGCAGTAATGCAACACATTCGCGTAAAACCCGTTCGCGTGCGTACAGTTGGGTCGATTCGAAACGGCTCCTTCGCCTGCAGCCAGCGCAGCGTCGAAGTCCCTGTCGAGCAAGTGAATATGGCTCAGAACTGTTTGTGCCTGGCCGTCCGTATCGGCCAGCGCAGCTCCCCGTTCCGCCCATTCTCTCGCCAACTGCTTCGACTCTTCTCGTGAATCGGACCAGCCCCTCTGAAAATCATACCAGTGGGTGAGCGCGACCCAGGTCGGCCCGATCGACGCCTCCGGGTGCAATCGTGACACCAGTTCGAAATGGCGCCGCGCGTTGCTGAGGGACGGTTGGTCCATGTTGAAGAATTCGTGGATGCCTCGATAGAACGCTTCCAGCGACCGCAGGTCCCGCAACGTCTTGTGCCAGACTTTCGCAGGCTCTCCGGCCACCAGCTTGACATTCATCGCTGTCAGGACTTGCGCGGTGACTTCGTCGAGCAGAGCGAAGGCATCCTCCAACTCGCGATCGAACCGTTCGGCCCAAACGATTTCGTCCGAAACCGCGTCAGTCAACGTCATGGAAATCCGGACGCGATTGCCCGCCCTGCGGACGCTTCCTTCAAGCGCGTAGCGGACACCGAATCCCTCAGTCGCTTCCGCAGCCGGTTTTCCGCGATAGGCGTTCGCGTTGCCGGCGGCGATCAAAAAGACACCCGAGACCTTCACCAGTGCATTCTGTATGTCCAGGCGCAATCTGTCGGCGAGATAGTCTTGCTCTGCGTCGCCGGTCAGGTTCTCGAAGGGCACGATGACAATGGACGGCTTGTCGGGCAGGGCCAAGTCGCCGGTCCCATTCTCTAACGGTCCAACGCCGTCGAAGACGACCCGATAGACACGCACCGGCGCGGAGACGTGCTTGACCGCGTGTTCTCCCAAGTCCTCGAAACGGCGATCCACCCGGTTGCGTACCTGTTCGTAAACGCTTCCCGAAATAGAGATGCCGCCGGCGTCGGCCAGCGCCTCGATGCGGGCAGCGATGTTTACTCCTTCGCCGTGGATGTCCTCGCCGTCGTCGACGACATCGCCGAGATTGATCCCCATGCGGAAATCGAGCGAGCTCGCCGTGAGCCCCTCTTGCATGGCGATGGCGCACCTGACGGCGTTCTCGACGGTCGGAAACTCGGCGAGAAACCCGTCGCCCGTATGCTTCACGATGCGCCCCGAATAGTCAGAAATCGCCGGGTCGACAACGTCGGCGCGAGCGGCCTGCCAAGCGGCGACAGTGCCGTCCGTGTCCTGCTCCACGAGCTTCGTGTAGCCTGCGACATCGGCAGCAAGGATCGCCGATAGCCGTTTTTCTCGGCCCTCTTCGCTCATCAAATGAGCTCCCCCAATGCTTCCGGCTATATTACGGCCTTCGTAGAGCCGACGCGAATCCACCTCGTTGCCTTTGTTTGGTAATGTCCGGTTAGGGCTGGAAGCGGACACAGCGGGCGACTAAGAAGTACGTCCGCTTTACCCTAAAAAGCGGAAATAAACGACGGGTCCGTCAGAGGTCCGCTCATGACCTATTTGAGGCATTCCAAGCTATCCTGATTGCAAGGGGTTGAGCTTGTCCGGTACGCCGTGATCGGACTTTCTAGTGAAGGAGTCGTTGTACGATGCCGCTGCAAGGTTCTACACGGTGTATCTTTCTTCCTGCTATAGGTCTGGCATTGAGCATGGCCTATCCCAACGCCGCGGTGGGGCAGAACGCACAGACACTCACGACGTATGATGTCGTTAATCCGCCACCTTGTACCAATAATAAAGGGGAAACGGTCCGCTTCATTGAGAGTAGAGGAGGACGCTCCGGCATAGCGGCCGGTATGGCCATCAGGGATCGCAGTGGTAAACCGGTTGTTTTGAGATCCAACTATGCCGCCACGCCACCGGAATATCAGAGCTTTATCGACCGGCATGAATGCGCCCATCACCAAACCGGCGATGTCGACCGCCCGCATCCGCCGCGCAACAGCGCCGAACATCTGATGAATGAAAGCATTAGCGATTGCATTGCGATCCTGCGCATGCGTAATGAAGATGGCTATAACCGCGCCGCGTTTAGCAGGGTTGCCGCTGCAATGCGTCACGAAATGGCGAAAATTGGATTTCCGGAGATCAGCATCAGCAGCCGGATCAGTAATATCGACAATTGCTACACCAAGTACGGTTCGCCACAGGATTTCGTCATTGGAATCCTGAAACAAAGGGGCCTGCTCCAACCGTAAAAGAACCGGACATGCTGCCCGGGCCACCGTTGGGGAGCCGGGAGATGAACAGCGATAAGCGATGGCCACCAGGTGCACGGAATCTCGAAATCCTGTCAAGGCGATGCGCAACGCGCGACAGGCTCACCACTCCCTGCGCTGTCGTTCGCTAGCTGGAACCTTGTCTTCGATCTCCACTCCCAGCACTTGGCTCAGGGCCTTGACGGTCCGGTCGGTGATGTAGCAATCCCCATTGACGATCTTGGTG
Source organism: uncultured Thalassospiraceae bacterium (assembly GCA_964344215.1). Lineage (GTDB taxonomy): Bacteria > Pseudomonadota > Alphaproteobacteria > Rhodospirillales > Casp-alpha2 > CAYFMP01. The sequence goes on from CAYFMP010000041.1 coordinate 3,045, forward strand.
TGGTCGGTGTTCCACTCGGTTGTCGCGTAGTCCCAGCCGATCAGGTGCAGTCGCTTTTCGGGATCTCCCACTAAACGTCGGATTTTTCGACTGAGGGCGCCCTGGAAATAGGACAGGATACGGAGATCGTTGTCGTGGGTGACGCCTAGAAGGGCGACCATGCTCGCCCGCCCCCCTTTGCGCACCAGCAATTCGAGGCGGTGGCGGTGGTTCACTGCCAGTCCATGAACGAGCCGTGCTGCTAATTCAGGCGTAATATCCATCGGCCGGCTCCAAAGGTCCGAAGATCGCTTGCCATCGTTCCGGGTTTTCGGCATTGGTCTTGGTTCCTCTCTCGACGATTGTAATACGTGGGTCTTGGCCCACCGGCACAGTTCGCACGAAAATGCCTTCGCGCGTCAATCCCAACATTCCTCTTACGACGCTTGGCGTCGCCGTCCCTCGGCCTCGGTCCCATCCGTTGCCGCCTTGACGTCGGCCGGGACCATGCCCCGCGGATACACCGGAACCAGTTTGACGGTCCCCTCAGGCAGCGCGTCCGGGTTTCTCATACAAGAGCCGGCGATAGCAGCGTCCGCTCCACCCCTGAATCCGGACGTTCCGATCCCGCCCGCCCCACTCCCCCTTTCCCCCACCGGCCCGGGCGATTAGACTGCGCCGGCCAGGAACAAGGACACCGCTCATGCCGCTGGAACTCTACATCGCCTTCGTCGCCACCACGGCGCTCTTGATCGTGACGCCGGGGCCGGTGGTGACCATGGTCGTCGCCAACTCGATCGCGCACGGCGGCCGGCTGGCGCTCTTATCGGTGGCCGGGGCCAGTTCGGCGACGGTGGTGCACCTCGCCGTCGTCGGCCTCGGCATGACCTCGGTGCTGGCGGTGCTGTCGGAGTGGTTCGAGTGGCTGAGGTGGGCCGGCGTCGCCTATCTTGTGTATTTGGGAATCCGCCAGTGGCGGCTCAGGCCGGTCGCTGGCGGCGGCAGCGACGAGGCGGAGGGGGCCGGCGGCGGCACGCTGGCCGTCTCGGCCAAGCGTCTCTTCTGGCAGGGCTTCCTGGTCAACCTGACCAACCCGAAGTCTCTGCTGTTCTACGCCGCCTTCTTCCCGCAGTTCCTCGACCCGGCCGCCGCCATCGTCCCGCAGCTCGGAATCCTGAGTGTCACCTTTCTTATCGTCGCCGCCTGCATCGACAGCAGTTACGCGCTCGTCGGCGGGCGCCTCGGCGGCGCGCTCAGGGGCGAGGCCAGGGCGCGGCTGCGTAACCGCATCTCGGGTGTGCTGCTGGTCGGGGCCGGGCTCGGGCTGGCGCTGATCCGCCGCAACTGATACCAGGCCGCCGCCGCCCGCGCCCCGGGCCGGGCCGAAAACCCCGGCGTCGCCGGTCGAAAGCGTCATAAGTCGAAAGCGTCATAACCTGTAGATTCTCATGGTCATTTGTGGAAACCTATGGGGACCGGCCGCGGCGAACGACGGCCGGCCATGGAAACAGGGAGACAAGTTCGAACTTTTCCAATTTTATCAAACGGTTCATTTGCGCTACCGGCGACGCACCCGGTGCGCTACAGTCCCGGCATTGGGGGGGATGAGCCATCCCCAGGGAGATTAGGAGAGACTACATGCACGCAACCAAGAAACTAACGGCGATGGTCGGCATCGCCGCGATCGCCGCGCTGGCCGTTTCGGGGGCCGCCAGGGCCGCCACCGAACTGACGGTCTACACCGCCATCGAGGCCGACGACCTGAAACGCTACGCGGCCGAGTTCAACAAGGTCTACCCGGACATCGAGATCAAATGGGTCCGCGATTCGACCGGTATCGTCACCGCCAAGCTGCTGGCCGAGAAGAACAACCCCAGGGCCGACATCGTCTGGGGGCTGTCGGCGGCCAGCCTGATGGTCTTGAAGGCCGAGGGGATGACCCACGCCTACATGCCGAAGGGCGGCGACAAGCTCGACAAGAAGTTCATCGACAAGAGCGACCCGCCGCACTGGACCGGCATGGACGCCTGGGTCGCGACCATCTGCTTCAACACCATCGAGGGCGCCAAGAACAACCTGCCGGCGCCGCGGTCGTGGGCCGACCTGACCAAGCCGATCTACAAGGGCCATGTGGTGATGCCGAACCCGAACTCGTCGGGTACAGGCTTCCTCGACGTCTCTTCGTGGCTGCAGATGTTCGGCGAGGGCGGCGGCTGGACCTACATGGACAAGCTGCACCAGAACATCGCCTGGTACACGCATTCCGGCTCCAAGCCGTGCCGCCAGGCGGGCGCCGGCGAGACCCCGGTCGGGGTGTCGTTCGCCTACCGGGGCGCCAAGGTCAAGAACAAGGGGGCGCCGATCGAGGTCATCATGCCGTCCGAGGGCGCCGGCTGGGACATGGAGGCAACCGCCATCGTCAAGGGCACCAAGAACCTCGACGCCGCCAAGAAGCTGGCCGAGGCCCAGGCGCTGCAGCAGGCCCTGGACCACCTCCGCACCCGGGCCGAGGCCCAGCTCGCCGAGGCTCATCCAGAGGCCGGCGTCGCCGGTGAGCGCGCGTTCGTAGGAGTTAAGCACATCGGAAATCGC
>CAYFMP010000041.1:5625-33444 GCA_964344215.1 uncultured Thalassospiraceae bacterium
CTTCTCGGTCTCGAAGGAAGCCAACGCCATGTACAACAGCGTCTACGCGGTGGTCGCCTATCCGGGCATCGCCAAGCCGGTCAAGAACTACCCGGAGAACATCCTCGGTCACATGATCGATTTCGACTTCGAGTTCTCGGCCGCGAACCGCGCGCGCATTTTGAAGGAGTGGCAGAAACGTTACGACTCCAAGTCTTTGCCGAAATAAGCTAGCTTGGCAGGCGTCATCGACGCATCCGGCCACCCATCCGGTTCGCCGGTGGGTGGCCGGTTCGTTTTTGAAAGGCCAAGTTCGAGGACAACGAAAACCGGCCGCAGCGCCGGCCAAGACGGAGAGCAAGCGATGGCGAGCGAAGCGGACAAGTCGCCGTACCTCAAGATCCGCGACCTGACCAAGAAGTTCGGCGATTTCACGGCGCTGGACGATATCTCCCTCGACGTCTACGAGAGCGAGTTCGTCTGTTTCCTGGGCCCCTCCGGGTGCGGCAAGACGACGCTGCTGCGCGCCGTCGCCGGCTTGGACATCCAGACCGCCGGGGCCATCGAGCAGGACGGCCGCGACATCTCGGCGCTGCCCCCCGACGAGCGCGACTTCGGCATCGTCTTCCAGTCCTATGCGCTGTTTCCCAACCTCAGCGTCAACAAGAACGTCGCCTACGGGCTCGAGAACAGAAAACTGCCGAAAGACCAGATTACGTCCCGGGTGGCCGAACTGCTTCAACTCGTCGGCATGCCCGAGCAGGGCGACAAGTACCCGGCGCAACTGTCGGGCGGCCAGCAGCAGCGCGTGGCGCTGGCCCGCGCCATGGCCACGTCGCCGGGGCTGTTGCTTCTCGACGAGCCGCTGAGCGCCTTGGACGCCAAGGTGCGGGTGCACCTGCGCGGCGAGATCAAGGACCTGCAGCGGCGCTTGGGCGTCACCACCATCATGGTCACCCACGACCAGGAGGAAGCGCTGACCATGGCCGATCGGATCGTCGTCATGGACCACGGAATCATCGACCAGATCGGCACGCCCGAGGAGATCTACGGTACCCCGTCGACCGAATTCGTCGCCGATTTCATCGGCACCATGAACTTCGTGCCGGGCTCGGTCGAGAAGGAAGGCGCCGTCAGGATCGGCGACAGCGTACTGAGCTGCGGGACCGACGGCATGGCGCCGGGCCAGAGCGTCACCGTGGCGATCAGGCCCGAGGACATCAACGCCCAGGACGTTTCCGACGGCGACGACAACGTCGTCGAGGCCGAGATCGTGCACCTCGAGTTCCTGGGCTCGTTTTACCGGGCCGAACTCGGCGGAACGGCTTTCGTCGACCACGACATCCACGCCGATTTCTCCATCAACCTGGTGCGCCGCAAGGGCGTCGACGTCGGCTCGAGGCTGCCGGTTCGCCTGCCGTCCGAATTCATCCGCGTCTATCCGGGCGATTGAACGATGAGCGACGCCGCCGCCGCGACAGTCACCGCCGAGGCGCTGAGCGCTCCCCGCATCAAGCCGAAGATCGGCCGCGACGACTGGATCATGCGCGGCTGCATGATCGGCATCGGGGTCTTCCTGCTGGTCTGCGTGCTGCTGCCGCTCTACACGATGATGTCCAAGAGCCTCGAGAACAAGGCCGGCGACTTCGTCGGATTCGCCAACTTCGCCGAGTACTTCTCGACCCCGGCTCTGTTCCTGTCGGCCATCAACAGCCTCTATATCTCGGTCATCGCCTCGGTCCTGGTCCTCGTCACCTCGTTCATCTACGCCTACGCGCTGACCCGCACCTGCATGCCGTTCAAGTGGTTCTTCAAGCTGGTCGCGGCGATTCCGCTGCTGACCCCGTCGCTGTTGAGCGGCATCGCGCTGGTCTACTGGTTCGGCAAACAGGGCGCCGCCAAGGAGTTGTTGTTCGGCGAGTCGATCTACGGTCCCATTGGCATCGTCATCGGGTCGAGCTATTGGGTGTTCCCGCACGCCCTGATGATCGTCATCACGGCGCTTTCGGTCACCGATGCGCGCCTCTACGAGGCGGCCATCGCGCTCAGGACGTCGAAGATCAAGACCTTCTTCACGGTGACCATTCCGGGCTGCAAGTACGGGTTGCTGAGCGCCGGCTTCGTCGTCTTCACCCTGATCTTCACCGATTTCGGCATTCCCAAGGTGATCGGCGGCAACTTCAACGTCTTGGCCACCGACATCTACAAGCAGGTGATCGGCCAACAGAACTTCCAGATGGGCGCCGTCGTCTCGGTGATCCTGCTGGTCCCGGCGGTGTTCGCCTTCACCATGGACCGGATCGTCCAGAAGAAACAGGTGGCGTTGCTGTCGGCCCGCGCCGTGCCCCTTCTGCCGAAGCCCAACCGGCGGGTCGATACCGCCATGTTCATATTCTGCTCGGTGATCGCGCTGTTCATCCTGTGCATGATCGGCATGGCGCAATACGCCGCCCTGATCAAGTTCTGGCCCTACAACCTGGAACTGACGCTCGGCAACTACGATTTCGACCTCGCCAACGGCGGCGGCTGGGATTCGTATTTCAATTCCATCCGCATGTCGCTGTATACGGCCGTCATCGGCACCGCGCTCATCTTCTTCGGCGCCTACCTGGTCGAGAAGGGCCGCGGCTTCGTCGCCGGGCGCAACGCCTTTCACGCCATCGCCATGATGCCGCTTGCGGTGCCCGGGCTGGTGCTGGGGCTGGCCTACATCTTCTTCTTCAACAACCCGGCCAACCCGTTCGGCTTCATCTACGCCACCATGACCATCCTGGTGGTGGCGACGATCACCCACTTCTACACGGTCAGCCACCTGACCGCCGTGACGGCGCTGAAACAGATGGATCCGGAGTTCGAATCGGTTTCGGCCTCGCTCAAGACGCCGTTCCACCGCACCTTCCTCAAGGTCACGGTGCCGGTCTGCCTGCCGGCCATGCTGGATATTTCCATGTACCTGTTCCTCAACGCCATGACTACGGTGTCGGCGGTCGTCTTCCTGTATTCCTCCGACACCACGCTGGCCTCGGTGGCGGTCCTCAACATGGACGACCAGGGCGAACTGCCGTTCGCCGCCGCCATGGCGATGATGATCGCCTACACCTGCGGCGGCGCCCGCATCCTGCATATGCTGCTGACCCGCGGCATCATGACCTCGACCCAGGCCTGGCGGACGCGGTAGGGGAAGGTAACCCGAGGAAGATCAACTTTCCGATCGCATCGGATCGGATTCCGATTTGAGCACGTCGCACAGCAAGGCTTTGTATACGGGAAAGCCCGAGATCGGATCGCGGTTTTCCAAATCCGTCAGTTCGTTGACGTTGGCTTCCCGCCAGGCTTTCGGGCCGAGCGGTCCGCCGCCGCCCATGTTGGCCTCGACAACGCCCTCGGCGATATCGTCGTCTACTTGCGCCCAGAACCGTACCTTGCCTCTAGGTGTTTCGACGAAAACCTCGTCACCGTCGCCTATGTTCCGCGCGGCCGCGTCCCGGGCATGCATGTGAACGAACGGCCGGGGCTGCATGGCGACCAGCGACGGGATATTGAAATGCTGCGAACGAAAGGCCGATTGAGTACGGGCACCCGAGTTGAAGACCAGGGGATAGCGTTTCGCCAGCTCGGGACTGGCCAGCGGCCCCTCTCTAGGTTCGGTGTAGACCGGCAACGGATCGTAACCGTGTTTTCTCAGAAGCTCGGACGCGATCTCGAATTTGCCTGTCGGTGTCTCGAAGCCCGGCTTGCCATCGGCGCGTAACTCACCGGTCTCGTATTTGCGGTAGCGCTTCTTTGGCGTAGTGAACGGAAGGCCTTCGGGGTGTGCACGCAATTCCTCCAGGGAAACATCGAGACCGACCAAGGCGTCGCGAACCATTTCCTCCTCGGTTAGCGGCCACAGACTCCTGTAGCCGAGCCGCCGGGCCAGTTCGGCGAAGATCAGGTAATCGTTGCGCGCCTCGCCCAGGGGTTCGATCAGACGCGCGCGATGCTGCACGTAACCATCGTACACCATATAAGATTCGATCTCGAAGCCGGTTGTCGCCGGCAACACCAAGTCGGCGTATTTCCCATCGGCTGTCGGAAACCTGTCGACGACGGCGAGAAAATCAAGCGACGCCAGGGCGCGGCGCCATAATTCCGGTTGCGGCCACGACGTGATCAGCGAAGCCCCGCTTATGATCATCGAGCGCACGGGATAGGGATCGTTCGCCAGGATCGCTTGGGGAAGCGCCGTCGCATGACACTCGTTGCGCAGCTCGTGAAACAGCGGATAAGCCCTGACCCCTATCGGATCCGGCGTGCCGGGCGGAAGTTCGGTCGGATTGCGCTTGGAGCGCCAGCGTTCCGGCATGGCAAACATCTTGCCTCCGGGTACGTCCAGGTGGCCGCAGAGCGCCTGAAGGGTCAACGCGGCGCGGATCGACTGGACGCCGCTGTTCGAGTATTCGAGCCCGGTGTACATGATCATCGAACATCCCTCGGCGGCGGCCATGGCGCGGGCCAGATCGCGAACCGAGGCGGCCGGAATACCCGTAATCCGCTCGACCCGGTCGGGCGGGAAGTCCCGAACGTAATCCCGTATTCCGTCGAACCCGTGCGTCCAGTTTTCGACGAATCCACGGTCGAACAGGTTTTCCTCGATCAGGACCGCGATCGCGCCGAGCGCCAAGGCTCCATCGGTTCCCGGACGGATGGCGATCCAGTCCGCATCGACCGCACGCGCCGTTTCACTTCGGCGGTGATCGATGACGATGATGCGCGCACCTCGTTTTTTCGCTTGTTTGACATGACGTAGCTTAATAGGCGAGGAATCGGTCGCCGGATTGGCGCCCCAGACGACGACCAGATTGGCGGCGTCGATATCGTCGCGCATGTCCTTGTAGTGGGCGCCGAAACAGGTCTCCGGTGCCAGCATCCCGTAGGCCACGTAACACAAGGCGCCGACGCCGGTGGTGTTGGGCGAACCGAATGGAAATAGCACGGCGTTGGCCGACGATTCAGAGGCGCGGCTTGGCATGAACGCTTCGTTCAGCCCGAATTCGAAATTTCCGCGCCCGGTGTACATGCAAACAGCCTCCGGACCGAACCGTTCGGCGGTCAGCCTGAGGTTTTTCACCCATATGTCGTAAGCGTCGTCCCAGGAGATACGCTCGAAACGCCCCTCGCCGCGTTCGCCGACGCGCCGTTGAGGGTAGAGAATACGCTCGTCCGAATAGACGATTTCGGCCGCCCGGGCGCCGCGCGGGCACACCATGCCGAGCGGATGACCCTTCAGCGGGGTCAGACGCTCGATCCTGCCATCGCCGAAATGAACGTTGACGCCGCATCCGGCCGGACAAATGCCGCAGATACCGGGTTTGACAACAGTACCCACCGGAAAACGTTCGCCTGCGCCGTCCACTTCCTCTCGCGTTTTCTCCGGCATCCAACCTCCGAGAGTTACAAACTCGTTTCAATTCTTCGTACCATTGGAATCGAGCCTGCTCCTTTTTTCGGAATCCGGCAACTCGCCACTCGCCGGCTTGCCGGCCATCCCTCGCATCTGGCACCATAAATTTACATCCGTTGGCGTACGGTTTTTTGTGGCTTTTTGACCGTTTTTGACCGATAATGCCGCAGCCATCGAACGCCGCTTCTTGCTGATGGGGAAGGCGCCCGCCATGACACCGACCGACCGCGACCCCTGGCTGCTGACGCCGGGCCCGCTAACCACGTCCGCCGCCACCAAACAGGCCATGCTGCACGATTGGGGGTCGCGCGACGCCACCTTCATCGAGACCAACCGGCGGGTTCGCGATTCCCTGCTCGATATCGCCGAGGCCAGGGAAACTCACGTCTGCGTGCCGGTCCAGGGCAGCGGCACGTTCGCCGTCGAGGCCACCATCGGCACGCTCCTTCCCCGCGACGGCAAGGCCCTGGTGCTGGTCAACGGCGCCTACGGCAAGCGCATGGCCAGGATTGTCGAGATTTTGGGGCGCTCGCTTTGCGTGCTGGAGACGCCGGAGGACACGCCGCCCGACATCGCCGACCTCGACGCCGCCTTGTTCGCCGATCCGGACATTACCCACGTGCTGGCCGTCCACTGCGAGACCACGTCGGGTCTGCTCAACCCGATCGAGATCATCGCCGAGACCGTCGCCGACCACGGCCGCCGGCTGTTGATCGACGCCATGAGCGCGTTCGGAGCCATCCCCTTGAGCGCCAGGGAGATTCCGTTCGACGCCGTCATGGCGTCTTCCAACAAGTGCCTGGAAGGCGTCCCCGGCATGGGCTTCGCACTGATCCGCCGGGACACGATCGAGGCGGCCGCCGGCAACGCCCATTCGCTGAGCCTCGATCTGCACGACCAATGGGTCAACATGGAGAACACCAAGCAATGGCGCTTCACGCCGCCGACCCACGTCATCGTCGCCTTCGATGCGGCCATCGAACAGTTCCGCCAGGAAGGCGGGGTCGAGGGCCGTGGCGCGCGCTATTCGGCCAATTGCCGTGTGCTGGTCGAAGGCATGCGGGAGCTCGGTTTCGAGACCCTGCTGCCGGACCGCCTGCAGGCGCCGATCATCGTCACCTTCAAGATGCCGGCCGACCCCAAGTTCGACTTCGAGGCCTTCTACGACGCGCTCAAGGATAAGGGCTACGTCATCTATCCCGGCAAGCTGACGGTGGCGCCTTCTTTCCGCATCGGCTGCATCGGCCACCTCGGCGAAGCCGAGATGCAAGGCGCGCTCGACGCCATCCGGGAAACCATCGCCGACATGGGCGTCGCCACCGGCGCGCCAGCCGCCGCCTGATCAGTTAAACCCCACCAAACACACTAACCGAACCAAAAGGAATTACGAAAATGGCTTACAATCCCGACTATGTTTTTCAACGTGGCTACCGCGGCAAAGTCAAGGCGCTGATCCTCGACTGGAGCGGTACCGTTGCCGACGCCTACGTCGTCGCCCCGGCCGTCGTCTTCGTCGAGGTCTTCAAGAAACAAGGTGTCGAGATCAGCATGGCCGAAGCGCGCGGCCCGATGGGGCTGCGCAAGGACCTGCACATCAAGGCGCTGACCGAGGAGCCGGTGATCAGGGAGCGCTGGAAGGACATCAAGGGCTCCTACCCGGACCAGAGCGACGTCGACGCCATGTTCGCCGATTTCGTGCCGATGCAGCTCGACTGCCTGCGTAACTACACGGACCTGCTGCCCGGCGTCGCCGAAGTCGTCCAGCGCGTGCAGAAACAGGGCATCAAGATCGGCAGTTCGACCGGCTTCGTGCGCCCGATGGTCGATATCCTCGAGGAGGACGCCGCCAAGCAGGGCTACAAGCCGGACGCCTCGGTGGCCGGCGACGAGGTCGACAACGGGGCGCGGCCGAAGCCGTTCATGGTCTACAAGAACCTGGACATGCTCGACGTCCACCCGATCCAGTCGGTGGTCAAGGTCGACGACACCGTTTCCGGCGTCGGCGAGGCCCTCGAGGCCGGCTGCTGGGGCGTCGGCGTCTCGCTCTATTCCAACTACATGGATGTCGATACCCCCGAACAGGGTGCCCAACTGCCGCCGGAGGAGATCGCCCGGCGCAACGACAAGACCAAGGAGATCCTGCAGAAGGCCGGCGCCCATTACGTCATCGACAGCCTGACCGACATCGAGCCGGTGATCGACGACATCAACGCCCGCCTCGCCCGCGGCGAAAGACCTTGAGGCGGTTCTGAACGGCCGAGGCAATCGGCGCAACGGCGGAGGCCCGTCGGCAAGCGCGCTTCCCCCTCATTCGATCGGCTGAGGAAACCGAACCCATGAACGACGCCCGCGCATCCGTCACCGTCAACGGCCGCACTTACGCCTGGCCCGCCCGGCCCCTGGTCGTCGTCTGCGTCGACGGCTCCGAGCCCGCCTACATCGAGCAAGCGGTGGCCGGCGGCCACATGCCGTACCTGGCCGGCGCGTTGGCGAGCGGCGCCGATCTCAGGGCCGATTGCGTGGTGCCGAGCTTTACCAACCCCAACAACCTCTCCATCGTCACCGGCGCGCCGCCGTCCGTGCACGGCATTTCCGGCAACTACTTTCTCGATCCGGATACGGGCGAGGAGGTGATGATGAACGAGCCGAAGTTCCTGCGCGCCGACACCATCTTCAAGGCGTTCCACGACAACGGCGCCAGCGTCGCCGTCGTCACCGCCAAGGACAAGCTGCGCCGCTTGCTCGGCCACGGCCTCGATTTCTCTTCCGGGCGTGCCGTCTGCTTCTCGTCGGAAAAGGCCGACCGGACGACGCTCGCCGACAACGGCATCGACCGCGCCCAGGCGCTGGTCGGGCGCCCCATCCCCGACGTCTATTCGGCCGACTTGAGCGAGTTCATCTTCGATGCCGGCGTCAAGCTGATGGAGGAACGCCGCCCCGACCTCATGTACCTGTCGACCACCGACTACATCCAGCACAAGCACGCGCCGGGGACGCCGGTCGCCGACGCCTTCTACGCCATGATGGACGGCTACCTGGGAAAGCTCGACGCGATGGGCGCGACCATCGCGCTGACCGCCGATCACGGCATGAACGCCAAGCACACGGAGGCCGGCGAACCCGACGTCATCTACCTGCAGGAAATCCTCGACGACATGCTGGGCGAAGGCCGCGCCCGGGTCATCCTGCCCATCACCGACCCTTACGTGGCCCATCACGGGGCCTTGGGTTCGTTCGCCACCGCCTATCTGCCGGCCGACGCCGACGGCGACGGGATTTCGGCCGAGCTGTCTTCCGTCGACGGCGTCATGCGCATCTACGGCCGGGCCGAGGGCTGCGCCGCCTTCGAATTGCCGGAGGAGCGGATCGGCGACCTCATCGTGATTTCCGAAAAGAACAAGGTCATCGGCACCGCCGCCGCCAACCACGACCTCAGCGGGCTCGACGCACCGCTGCGTTCGCACGGCGGCGTTAGCGAGCAGCGCGTGCCGCTGATCGTCACCCGGCCGGTCGAACGGCTCGACGCCGAGCGGCGCCTGCGCAACTTCGACATCTTCGACCTCGCCCTCAACCACACGAGTTAGACCGGGGCGGCGGGAATAAGGATATAAGGATCATGGACGGATTTATCGCTTCTGCGGACGAAATGATGCGGATCGCCGGCGCTCGGGTCGGCGGCGAGGCCGGACGCATCGAGGTTCGCAATCCCTACACCGGCGACGTCGTCGGCACCGTGCCCAGGGCGAGCCGCGCCCGGGTCGCCGGGGCCTTCGACGTGGCGGCCGCCTTCAAGCCCGACCTGACCCGCTACCAGCGCCAGCGGATCCTGTTGAAAACGGCCGACCTGCTGGTCGAGCGCCGCGACGCCATCTCCGACCTGATCACCGCCGAGAGCGGGTTGTGCAAGAAGGATTCGCTCTACGAGGTCGGGCGCGCCTTCGACGTGTTCTCGCTGGCCGGGCAGATGTGCATCATGGACGACGGCGAGGTCTTCTCGTGCGACCTGACGCCGCACGGCCAGAGGCGCAAGATTTTCACCCAGCGCGAGCCGCTGTTGGGCGCGATCAGCGCCATCACGCCGTTCAACCACCCCTTGAACATGGTCGCCCACAAGGTCGCCCCGGCCGTCGCCACCAACAACCGCATGGTCTGCAAGCCGACCGAGCTGACACCGCTGACGCCGCTTGTGCTGGCCGATATCCTCTACGAGGCCGGGCTGCCGCCCGAGATGTTCTCGGTCGTCACCGGCCTGCCGGACGACATCGGCGGCGAGATGATCGTCAATGAGCACATCGACCTGATCACCTTCACCGGCGGCGTCCCGGTCGGCAAGATGATCGCCGCCAAGGCCGGCTACCGCCGCACCGTGCTGGAGTTGGGCGGCAACGCGCCGTTGATCGTCATGGAGGACGCCGATCTGGAGCGCGCCGCCGCTTTGGCGGTGAACGGCGCCACCAGGAACTCTGGCCAGCGCTGCACGGCGGTCAAGCGCATCCTCGTCGTCGAGCAAATCGCCGACGACTTCGCGGGCCTGGTCAGGGACAAGGCCGCGGCGCTGAAATGCGGCGATCCGATGGACCCGGAAACCGATGTCGGCACGGTCATCAACGAGGACGCCGCCAAGCTGTTCGAGCGCCGGGTCGACGACGCCGTCGCGTCGGGCGCCGAGCTGCTGTGCGGGAATACGCGCGACGGCGCGCTTTATCCGCCGACCGTGGTCGACCGCGTGCCGGCCGACTGCGAGCTGGTGCGCGAGGAGACCTTCGGCCCGGCCGTGCCGATCATCCGCGTGAAGGACATCGACGACGCCATCCGCGTCGCCAACGGCACTTCGTTCGGGCTGTCGTCCGGCGTCTGCACCGACCGCTTCGACTACATCACCCGCTTCATCAACGAGCTTCAGCACGGCACCGTCAACATCTGGGAGGTGCCGGGCTACCGCATCGAGATGTCGCCGTTCGGCGGCGTCAAGGATTCGGGGCTCGGTTACAAGGAAGGCGTGATCGAGGCGATGAAGAGCTATACCAACGTCAAGACCTTCTCGATGCCGTGGCAGTAGACGAGGCCCGCAGCCCGGACGAAACCGCTCGTCGGGTCGCGGCGTACCGCCCCAGGGCGGTTGGCCGTCCTTGATCTGGGTCATGGCCGGCGCGGCGGCGTCTGGGGATCATGTAGCGTACCCATGGGGTCGTATCGTCCTGAATCGGGGTGATTAACGAATCGAACCGAGTTAAAATGATACGACTGCGCTTTTTGGGTTTTGGGGAACCTTCGAAACGAACGGGAGGTGCGCCATGGCAATCGCAATCACTCTCCAACAATTCCTGGAAAAGAACGAAATCGACTACGACACCGTCGAACACCGGCCGACCGCTACGGCCTCGGACTCGGCGCAGGCCGCTCACGTTCCCGGCTCGCACCTGGCCAAGGGGGTGGTCCTGAAGGACGGCGACGGCTACCTGCTGGCCGTGCTGCCGGCCTCGCATCACATCCAGATGGACGACTTGAAGGGTCTGTTGAGCCGCGACCTGAATCTGGCTTCGGAAGAAGAGACCGAAGCGCTCTTCACCGACTGCCATATCGGCGCCATTCCGGCCGCCGGCATGGCCTACGGACTCGACGTGGTGATCGACGACAGCCTGATGAACACCGACGACCTCTACTTCGAGGGCGGCGACCACACGACCCTGGTCCACATGGGCGGCCAGGCGTTCAACCGGATGATGGGGGACGCGCCGTACGGCCGCTTCAGCCGCCACGACTGAGGCGCGGCTATTCGGCTTCGTCGCCGATCGTCAGAAGACAATCGTCGGCGAGCGCCTGCAACGGCGTGAAGTCCCGGTGCGCGATGTATTCCGGGCGCTTGAAGCGGCGTATGGCGTTGTCGACGTTGTTGTAGGAAATGTAGACGATCAGGCGGTTCCACGGCGACATGTTGGCGGTCGAGCCGTGCACCAGCGTGCCGTGGTTGTTCTTGCTTCCGCCTCAATGCGTTCGATGAGACACGATTGGTAGCGGGACACCGTTACCTATCCAAACTCCTTACGCGCTCGCTCATCCAAGATAGCTGCCACCAAGGAAGATACGGGCACACCCAATTCAGTTGCCCACTGCTTTACACGTTTCTGGATTGCTCGCGGCAGGTAATACTTTGCTTGCACAAATTTGCTATCGTCGTTCTTCAACTCCAGCAAAGAAAAGACACGCGTTATTTCCTCTTGGTGTTCTTTCTTGAACTCCATGGAGGCCTCGAACTCAATGCATCCATCAGGCCGTTTAATCAATTCGCTGATCTCATACTGCGGATCAATTCGTTGAAGCTCGACATTGATAACGCGCTGCATCGATAGCCAGTTTTCTTTCTCTTTCTTTATTTCTTCCGGCTTTTGAACAATTTTCTTAACAACCTTAGCCATTTCATCACTCACTCTATATCGTAAATTGCCAAACCCTCGAGGCTGCTCTCCACCGCGATACTCTCCTGCTTCATGCCCACCCCCATCAGCGGGATGAGATCGTCCTCCAAGGCCCGCAGGAGATTGCGGCAATCGCTTACTGGCGCAAACGCCTTGAGAAGGTAATTAGGTTCTTTAATCCACTCGTCGCTGGCAGAGTGAAAAGCACCTGCGATGCTGTAGACCGGCGATACATAGTAGCCTCCAACATGCTGCTGGAACAGGTTCTCGGCTTGCTGTTGCCATTCTTTGACGGTCGATTTCGAAAGATTTTTTCCATCCTTATCTTTTGTCGGTATGAAGAGTTGAACATATGATCGATAGCTGCGTTTCTGGGTTGGCATCTACCTTATCCTATTGGCACAAATCTATTTAGTACTATAGTACTAAAATTAAAGCATGTCAAAATTCATTTAACCCCTCCGAAATTGCCCCCTTTCGCCAGAGCCTAGGAAAGCAATTAGGAAACCGCTTCGTCGCCGATCGTCAGAAGACAATCGTCGGCGAGCGCCTGCAACGGCGTGAAGTCGCGGTGCGCGATGTATTCCGGGCGCTTGAAGCGGCGGATGGCGTTGTCGACGTTGTTGTAGGAAATATAGACGATCAACCGGTTCCACGGCGACATGTTGGCGGTCGAGCCGTGCACCAGCGTGCCGTGGAAGAAGAAGCCGGTGCCGGGCGGCCCCTTCGGGGCGACGATGCCGCCGTCGGCCACCAACCCGGCGATCTTGTCGTTGTCCAGAGTCCACAAGGGATAGCTCGTCGTCGTCACGTCGTGGCCGGCCTCGAGCACGCCCAATCTGTGGCTCTTCGGGATGATCATAAGCGGCGCGTTGAACTCGTTGACCTCGTCCATGAACACGGCCAGATTCATGGCCCGCGCTTCCGGCATGTCGTCGTCGCGTTTCCAGGTGCCGTAGTCCTGGTGCCACTGCCAGACGTCGCCGTTGAAGGCGGCCTTGCCGTTGAGCTTGAACTGATGGACGTAGACCTGGCCGCCGAGCAGCTGCTCGGCCGGCCCGAGGACGCGCGGGTGGCGGACGAAGCGCCGGTAGACCTCGTTGTAGGTGTGGACGGCGAACGCGGTGCGGACGACGTCGCCGGCCTGCTCGCGGACGTTCTCCGGCCGGCGCTCGGCGAAGATGGCCGGGATCTCCGCCTGCATCACCGCCACCTCTTGGGGCGAAAACAGGTCGGGCAGGACGAGGAAGCCTTCCTCGTCGAACTGTTCGAGTTGGTCTTCGCTCAGTTTCATGGCTTGCGCCCTCCTCGTTCGGCTCCAGTATAGGCGCGTTCGGCCGCCGAAACGACACTCATGACGGCCGCCGTTCGGTCAGCGCAACGAGCGTTGGTGGTCCGAACGTGATTAGATGTCGGAAGAGTCGATATAGATATGTACGGCCCGGTTCTCGGGATGCGAAACCCCGTCAGGCGTCTGCAGTGGTGAGAAATCCTCTGGACCGACGAGAACCCTGATTGATTCCTTGTCGATGTCATGTTCAATCAAAACGCGCGCGGCTGCCAGTGCACGTTGGTAGGCCAGGAGTAGGTTCCAGTCGTGTTTTCCCGTTCTGTCGGCGAAACCGTAGACGCTGACGATGCTGTTCGGCTTCATAACGGCGATGACCCGTTCGATTTCCCCCGTGTGACTGTCATCGATCTGGTAGTCGTCTGGAGCGAACAGCAGTTTGGCCACCGGCGCCCTCGCTCCAATTGGTTCTGGGCGGGAGGGCTCTGATTTCCCGCGCAGTCGCCGGAGTTCATTCAATACCGAGGATTTCGTAAGGGCGATTTCTGCGGTCAGGTCTTCCGTTCCTTCCGCCACTTCGCGTCTTACAGTCTCACGAAGTTTCTCGGCGATTTTCTCCGGGTCGATTTCGCTACCGTCGCCGAACAGTCCGCTGTAGACGGTGATCAACGCCGCCGCTTTGTTCATGGTTCCCCAGAAGGCGCCCTCCTTCAGGGCTTCCTCGACTTTCGGAGCCACCGCATCGGCGATCTCATCAGGCGTCGGGTGACCTTGTAGCTCAACAAGGGTTTCCAGGCTGCCGAGCTTGGTTGCCAGGCTAGCCATTCCCGATGACACAGGATCGATCCTGGAATTGAAATGGGCGACCAACGACTCCCGTTGCATGTTCAGCCGTTTGTCGAGTTCCGCCGGGCTGACGCAGTTTTCCCCCGACGGACAAGCGACCTGTGGTTCATTGGTAGCCCCCTGTGCTTCAGTCCAACTAAAGAATGCCATTCCCAAAAAGCCGACCGCGACGAAGAATTGGATTAATGGTATCCATATCCCGTGCTGGTAAGGCGAGCCTCCGATTTCCTCATTATCTCTAGCCTCTCGTAGATGGATGCCCAGTTGCCGCTCTATCATATATTCTTCCGTCTTCGGCCTTCGTTTGCAGAATAGCCTCCCTAGTTTCGTCAAGCAGATTCGTCTCCACAACCTCCCTAACCTCGTCAGACAATTATCTTCTCGATATCTGTCCTCCACTCTCTCTGCATTCGGGTCTTTCAGTTTCCACATCTTCATTCCGAACCCGGTCGGTGGTCGCCGATGCGGCCAATAGATAGGGCGTCTGTAACCGCGATAAATAACATCTTTCTCCAGAGCTAGAAGGTTGGCCTCGGCGACATGTACGAGTTCTTCGTTTCGATGATCGAGAAAACGGAAGGAGAAGCTAATTAGGAATCCTAGACCAGCGATCCAGGTCGCAGGCCAAAATGCCTCAGCTCTGAAGAGAAATCCGTAAGCCGTTGCCAACGCACCGGCGAACAAGAGAAAGAAGTGAAAGACCTTGGCGCGCTGATCGGCGTTGTACTTGAACGCCTCGAAGGCGTAGTTGAAGCGGGCCTCGAACAGTTTCCATTTATCGGCGGGCGCCGATCCGTCCTTGCCCCGCGTATTCTGATCTAGGTCTTCAAGCTTGAGATCGTACTCGTCACTATATTCACGCCCTTCGTTCTCTTCGCTCATCTTGACCGCGCGCCTCCTCGACGATCGCCACCGACCTGGAGCAGCCCAGCCGGGTCGCCCCCGCCTCGATCATAGAGTATGCCTCATCGAGCGAACTTATACCACCTGCCGCTTTAATACCCAGCCTATCGCCAACCATACGTTTAAAGAGGGCAACGTCTTCGATGGTGGCACCGGCCGAGGCGAATCCGGTCGAGGTCTTCACGTAATCGGCTCCAGCCGCTTCGCAGACCTCACAGCCGAGCTCTTTTTCCCGGTCGGTCAGCAGAGCCGTTTCGAGGATGACCTTCACTTTCGCATCCGACGCATGAGCGACCTCGACGACGCCCGCAATGTCTGTTTCGACCAAGGCGTAATCACCTGCCTTGAGGGCGCCGATGTTGACGACCATGTCCAGTTCGGTCGCCCCCTCGCCGATGGCACATTCACTCTCGTAGGCCTTGGCGGCGGACAGCGTGTTGCCGTGGGGAAAACCGATGACGGTGGCGACGGCGACATTGGAGCCTGCACACAACCCAGCGGCACGCGTGATCCAGGTCGGCGAGATGCAGACGGCCGCGAAACCGTATCGAAGCGCCTCCTCGCAGAGCCTGACGATATCGGCGTCGACGGTGTCCGGTTTTAGGACGGTATGGTCAATCATGCGGGAAAGCTCGTTCAAGGAGAGTGTTGACATCGACCGGCCTTTCGCTGCCGCTTACGGGAAAAATTCTCGCCGAAACAACTGTACCACACCAGCCCGTCAACGCCTATTGGCCGTTGGCGGAAAGCTTTCGAGCGCCGCGCGCTTTTCCTATTCGGGGCGCCGCGCCAGCACCATCGTCACCGATGCGGTGGAAGTATGCTCGGGAGACGAGATCGTATTCATAAACGCGTCGGCGATTCGATGGAATCGCTCGGCGCCGAAATAGGTTCTCATGGTGTGCATTCGCTCGAACCGATGCGTCCACGCGGCCAGAATCTCGGGTGGAGCGGCGCCGTCGAACGCCAGTTCAGGGTCCTCCCATGAGGTCTCGGAAATGACGTTCAACCCCAATCTCCGGCATATCCCGCCCAATCGGCGGCCCATGCGGAAATCATAGCGATCGTTCGAACGTGCATGGTCCATGAATTCCTTGAAAGCATTTCGCGCCTCCTCCGAAAGCGGGTGATGGCCGTCAAGAAGATCGTCGACCTCGACGATCGCCAGCCAGCCTCCCGGCGCCACGCAGGAGGTCCATCGCTCCAATACGGGGGCGAAGGTCGGGAAATAGGCGGCGGCAAAGCTCGACCACAGTCCGCTCACGGGACCGATATCCGCGTTCACGAACTCGCAGTTCGACGGACAATGCCGGCGAGCGTACTCGAGAAAGGAGGATTCCTGGTCGATTCCGACAACCCGTTCGCAAAGAGACGCCAAGCGGGCGCTCACCAACCCCGGGCCGCACCCCAGGTCGAGGACGCTCTGTCCGCTCTCGATTGGCAATCGGTCGAGCATGGCCTCCCAATCGCGCCACTCGTCCCGCGCCAGGTATTCCTTGAGCAAATTCATCGATCTCTGCGCTCAGTCAGGGATTCCTTGATCCGCGCCACGACGCCGGCCCAGTCGCCGTGACGCCGTTGCCGGAACAGCCGCATGGTCGGGTACCACGGGCTGTCGTCGGCGGCATGCGGCAGCATCAGCCAGACCGGGCGGCCGAGCGCGCCGGCCAGATGCGCCACCGCCGTGTCCGGCGAAACCACCAGATCGAGGCGATCGACGACGGTGGCCGTGTCGGCGAAGCTTTCGAACCCGGGCGTCGGGTCGGCGACCGCGTCGGCCAGGCCCATTGCCGCCAGGTCGTCGGCGCCGCCCTCGACCTGCAGCGAGTGGAAGCGCACGCCTTCCACCTCGAGAAGCGGCGCCAGGGCTCCTAGCCCCGGCGAGCGCCAGAGGTTGCGCTTGTGTTTGGGGCTGCCCTTCCAGGCGATGCCGACCTGCAGGCCGTTGCCGCCGACGGCGTCCTTCCACTTCCCGGCCGCCGTTTCGGGCACGCTCAGGTACGGCACCGCGGCCGGCATGTTCGAGAAGTCGGTGGCGAAGACGCCGGGCAGGCTCATCATCGGCACCTGGAGATCGTGCGGCGGCATGCCGGCGCCGGCGGCGGCGACCTCCGACACCCCGTCGACGCGTTCCATCAGTTCGACCAGCGGTTCCGCGCACTCGACAACGACGCGGCCGCCGCGCTCGGCCGCCAGCGGTAGGTAGCGGGCGAACTGCAGGCAGTCGCCGAACCCCTGTTCGGCGTGAACCAGCAGGGTCTTGCCGTCGAACGCCTGGCCTCGCCATTGCGGCGCCGCCCAATCGCGGCGGATGGCGGCGAAGTGTTTGGTTTTCCAGCGCCACTCGAATTCCCGCCAGCCGTCCTCGAAGCGGCCGGCCTGGAGCAGGGCCTGGGCGTTGTTGCGGCGGCATTCGGGGTCGTCGGGATTGATCTTGAGCGCGCGGGCATAAGACGCCAGCGCGCCCGCGAGGTCGCCCGCTTCCTGCAGCGCCACGCCGAGATTGGAGCGGACCTCGGCGATTTGCGGATCGATGTCGAGGGCCCTCCGGAAGTCCTTGATGGCCGCCTCGAAATCGAACAGCGCCAGGCGCGCGTTGCCGAGGTTGCACCAGGCCTCGACCCGCGCTTCGTCGAGTTCCAGCGCCTCCTTGTAAGACGCGATCGCCGCCTCGAAATCGCCGGCCTCCTGCAGATCGTCGCCGAGACCCTGCAGGGCGGCGACCAGGTTGGTGCGGGCCGCCGCCAGTTCCGGGTCCAGTTCGAGCGCCCGCCGGCAAGCATCGGCCGCGCCCGAGTGATCGCCCGTGCCGATCAGGGCGGCGGCCAGGTCGGAGCCGACCTCGGCGTCGTCGGGCTGCAACTCCAGCGCCCGGCCGTAGGCGGCCACCGCCCCCGCATCGTCGCCGGCCGCATGGCGGACCCGGCCGAGGTTGGCGTGGTAGCGCGGATCGGACCCGTTCAGTTCGACGGCCCGTTCGATCAACCCGAGCGCGGTTTCGGCATCGCCCCGCTGATGGGCGATCAGGCCGAGCAGGTGGAGGGCGTCGGCGTGGTCCGGATCGGCGTCGACGAGCGCGCGGTAGACGGCTTCCGCGTCGTCGAGCCGGCCGGCCTGGTGAAGCTCGACGGCGGCGGCCAGGGTGCGGTCGGGTTCGGTCATCGGCCGACGGTTCCTCGGGTCTTTCGCGGTCATCTGTCTTATCGCGCCCGGACGCTCCGGACAATGGCCGGCACGGTCGATTCCGACGTGCAAAATCGCCCAAAGGCGGTAATCTTTTGGGGCGATCGAGCGAACGGCGGCCGAGCGCTGAGCCGGACCGCCGACGGTGTCACGGCAAGGGGGAAAAAGCACATGGACCCGAGGAAGGTCAAGACGGCCGCCGACGCGCGCGCCATCGTCAAGGAACGCAAACTCGACCACGTCAAGGTCGGCGTCTTCGACATCGACGGCGTACTGCGCGGCAAGTACATGAGCCGCGACAAGTTCTTCTCCGCCCTCGACAAGGGATTCGGCTTCTGCGACGTGGTGCTGGGCTGGGATTCGTACGATCAGCTCTACGACAACGTCGCCGTCACCGGCTGGCACACCGGCTACCCGGACGCGCCGGTCCGTATCCTCGCCGATAGCTGCCGCGAGATCCCCTGGGAGGACGGCATGCTGTTCTTCCAGGGCGAGTTCACCGGCGACCACGAGCCGGTCTGTCCGCGCGCCGTCCTGCGCCGGGTGCTCGACAAGGCCAAAGCGATGGGACTCATGACCTACGCCGGCTTCGAGTACGAGTTCTTCATGTTCGAGGAGACGCCGCATTCGGCGCGCGACAAGAACTACCGCGACATGAAGCCCCTTCAGCCCGGCTTTTTCGGCTATTCGATGATCCGCAACTCGGTCGAATCCGACCTCTACGGCGAGCTGCTGGAGGCCTGCGCCCAGATGGATATGGCCTTGGAGGGCCTGCACGAGGAAACCGGCCCCGGCGTGCTGGAGGCGGCGATCGCCGTCGATTCAGGCCTCAACGCGGCCGACAAGGCGGCGCTGTTCAAGACCTTCGCCAAGGTGCTGGCCCAGAAGAACGGCCTGATGGCGACCTTCATGGCCAAGTGGTCGCCGGACTGGCCGGGCCAGAGCGGCCATATCCACATGTCCTTGAAGGACAGGAAGGGCAAGTCGGTGTTCCTCGACAAGAGAAAGCCCGATACCCTCAGCGACACCATGCGCCACTTCATCGGCGGCCAGCAGAAACTGATGCCCGAAACGCTCTGCATGATTGCCTCGACGGTCAACTCGTTCACCCGTTTGATCCCCGGCTTCTGGGCGCCGACCGAGGCCAGTTGGGGGGTCGACAACCGGACCTGCGCGCTGCGCGCCATCACCGGCTCCGAGAAATCGCAGCGCGTCGAATACCGGATCGCGGCGGCCGACGCCAACCCCTACCTGGCCCTGGCCGCTTCCGTCGGCGCCGGGCTGTGGGGCATCGAGAACGAAATCGAGCCGGAAGCCGAGGTCGACGGCAACGCCTACGACAAGAAGTTCCCGAAGAAGCTGCAACTGCCGCGCACGCTGTGGGAGGCGGCCCAGAAGCTCAAGGCCTCGAAGCCGGCCCGCGAGCTGTTCGGCGACGCCTTCGTCGAGCATTTCGCGGCCACCCGCGAATGGGAGGAACGCGAGTTCCGCAAGGCGATCACCGATTGGGAAATGGAACGCTATTTCGAGATCATTTGATTATCGTAGGCTTGTGTGGTACATACCATGAACATTATTCAGTCTTCTTTCTAACGGCCCCGACAAACAGACAGAAAGGCACGCGATGCTAGAGGTTCCAAGTAACGAGCGGGAGCTTTTGGCAGTCGCGCTTGCATCGCTCGGTGAAAGGCATTGTCTTTCTCGATGTGAGCTTGATGTTTGTAAGGGGATCGATCCCTATCCAGGTTCCGACTTAATCGACGAGACCGAGCGGTTGATACGGTCGGGGTCCGACCCGCTAGGGGACTGGTACGGGGATATCCACTCACCGCAGAAACGACGGAAAAGTGGCACCACGTTCACTCCGTTAAAACTGGTTAACACGGTCTTGGAAGAAGCCGCGCTCCATGTCGAGCCTTCAACGGT
Organism: uncultured Thalassospiraceae bacterium; assembly: GCA_964344215.1. GTDB lineage: Bacteria > Pseudomonadota > Alphaproteobacteria > Rhodospirillales > Casp-alpha2 > CAYFMP01. The sequence continues at coordinate 25,610 of CAYFMP010000041.1, forward strand.
TATCGATACAGGAGCCGGGACAGGGCGTTTTACCGTAGCGGCCTGCCGTGCCTTCCCGGAAGCGAACGTACTCGCCGTAGAGAACGACCCGGTGAAGGCCGTTCTTACGCGCGCCAACCTGCGCGCCTTGGGAATCGACAAACAAGCGCGAGTAGTCGTGAGGGATTTTCGAGAACTCGACCTTGGTGATCGAAAGGGTGCGACCCTATTTACCGGTAATCCACCCTATGTCCGGCACCATGATATCGAAGCGAATTGGAAGCGTTGGTATGCACGGTGCTGGAAGGCCCTTGGGCAGTCCGCAAGCACCCTTGCCGGCTTACACATGCATTTCTTTGTGAAAGTGCTTTCGATCGCCCAACAGGGTGACGTTTGCGCTTTTCTGACGTCTGCCGAATGGCTTGACGTCAACTACGGAAGGCCTCTTCGTGATCATCTCGCTCGCAACCTCGACCTTCGGTCGGTCGCGTTGATGGCTCCCGACACTTCGGCGTTCGAGGGCACGTTGACGACTTCTTCGATAACCGTTTTCAAAATAGCCTCTCCTAGTAAGGAAGTTTGTGTGTCCACTCTGCTCGCGGGGGCAGGCAATCTGACCTCGGAGAATGCCGTTTTGCCAAAAGCGCGGCTACTCGATGCCAGGAAATGGACACCGCATATTGTCTCTCGGAAATCGCAGGCTCGTTCGGAAAACGTAATCCAATTGGGTGAGCTTTTTCGTGTTCATCGAGGTCAAGTCACCGGCATGAATATGGTTTGGGTAACGAACCGAGACGACACAAAACTACCTCAAACGGTTCTCTTCAAGGCCGTTACAAAGGCTCGGGATTTGATCGAAGCGGGGCGGGAACTGACTGACGACTCTAATTTACGATATGTGATCGATCTTCCGGTGAACTTGGACGATATGAACGATCACGATCGCCTTTTGGTCGAGGAGTTCCTCAAATGGGCGGAAATCACTGGTGTAAAGGAAACCTACACTTCCAAACACCGAAAGCCTTGGTATCGGGTCGGCCTTAGGCCACCGGCTCCAATCCTTGTGTCCTACATGGGGCGGCGACCACCGGTCTTCACAAGAAATCTCTGTCATGCGCGTCATATAAATATCGCTCACGGTTTATATCCTAGAGTGGAACTCAATGACGATGCGCTGGCGGGATACGTCTCTTGGCTGAACGAGAACGTAACTAGATGCCAGGGACGAACCTATTCGGGAGGATTGACGAAATTCGAACCAAAAGAGATCGAACGGCTTTTGGTTCCCCAACCCGAACATTTGCCGAGCCTGATGGTCCAGGACGCCGCTGAATGATCCCACCGTGGTCTGAGGAACAGATTCGCGAGGATGCCGAGACTTCAAGACAAGAGTTTCGACACCATCGGCTCGACGAACCCTTGGACAAATACCTTCAGGCCTACGATATCCTTTGCAATAGCAACACGGAGCTTATACGGAATCTGGGATCGGTGCTTTGCGATCCGGTTGATTGTTCTCTATTGAGTGAAGTTGTTCGCGATCCCAATCTTCGTATGGCGCTACGCTATCTAGCGGCACCGCCAATTTCTGAAGACGACCTAAAGACCCTGATCGAAGATACTCTCGCTTGGACGAGTATCCGGGACAACCCCGAACATGCGCAAAAGATTCGCGACGTTATTGCCGAGGTCATAGACCCAAAACGGTTCCCTTGGATTCGAGAGAAACGGCCAGCCACAGACAAAGAGCTGGACAAAGCGGTTATGGCTTCGACCGTCGTAGCGGCGTCGCAGCGCGTTCAAACCGAGCGCCGCAGCGAAGGAAAAAGGGACCTTGAAGGGAGCGTTTGCAGTTACTTAGCCGATTGCGGCTTCAAGAAAGTAACTGTTGGAGAAATCAAGAACATTTCCCGTGACGCCCCAGATCCCGGAGAGTTCGCCATTAACACGGTTCTTGGCGAGGACGAAGCGGATGCAGTGGTCGTCCTTCGCGATCACCGGATAATGGCGATCGAATGCAAGGTTTCGAACAGCGAACTAAACAGCCGGAAGCGTATCAACAAAGAGGTCGCTCAGAACGCGCAAAACTGGTTGGGTCGTTTCGGTAAGGATCAACTTGTTCCATCAGCGGTCATTCAAGGCGTGTTTAAACCTGAATACTTGCAGGCCGCTCAAGACTTGGAAGTGCTGTTTTTCTGGCGTCATCGCTTGAGTGATCTTGGCGAGTTTATAGACTGCGCAAAGCCCTAGTTGTCCCCGAGGTTTAAATGACAGACAAACTCAACACCATCACGCCGGTAGACGGCAGCGTTTACGTCGAGCGCAACTTCGCCGACGAAGAGGCCATCGCCCAGGCGCTCGCGGGCGCCCGCACCGCGCAAGCGAAATGGCGGCGGACGCCGTTGGCCGAACGGGCCGAGGTCGTCACCCGCGCGGTCGACTCCTTCGTCGCCGCCAAGGACGGCATCGCCGAGGAGATCACCTGGCAGATGGGCCGCCCCATCGCCTATTCGCCGTTCGAGGTCGGCGGTTTCGAGGAGCGTGCGCGGCACATGATCGCCATCGCCGAAGAGGGCCTGGCCGATATCCCTGTCGCCGACAAGGACGGTTTCACGCGGTTCATTCGCCGCGACCCCTTAGGGCTCGTCTTCGTCATCGCACCCTGGAACTACCCTTATCTCACGTCCGTCAACTCGATCGTGCCGGCGCTGCTGGCCGGCAACGCGGTCGTCCTCAAGCACTCGGCGCAGACACCGTTGTGCGCCGAGCGCTACGCCGACGCCTTCAGGGAGGCCGGGCTGCCCGATGGCGTCTTCCAGTACCTGCACCTGAACCACGCCGACACCGAGCGCGTCATCAAGGCGCCGGAAGTCGATTTCGTGGCCTTCACCGGCTCGGTGCCGGGCGGTGAAATGGTCGAGACGGCGGCGTCCGGGCGCTTCATCGGCGTCGGGCTGGAGCTCGGCGGCAAGGACCCGGCCTACGTGCGCGCCGACGCCGATATCGGCCACGCCGTCGACAACCTGGTCGACGGCGCCTTTTTCAATTCCGGCCAGTCGTGTTGCGGCATCGAGCGCATCTACGTGCACCGCGACGTCTACGACGATTTCCTCGGCGGCTACGTCGACCTCGCTTCGAAGTACGTGCTCGGCGACCCGACCGACAAGGAAACGACCCTGGGGCCGCTGGTCCGCGCGTCGGCCGCCGACTTCGTCCGCGACCAGACCGCCGAAGCCGTCGCCGCCGGCGCCAAGGCGCTGGTCGACATCGCCGGCTTCGCGGCCGACCGGCCGGGCACGCCGTACCTCGCCCCACAGGTGCTGATCGAGGTCGACCACTCGATGCGGGTGATGACGGAAGAGAGCTTCGGCCCCGTCGTCGGCATCATGCCGGTGGATTCCGACGAGCACGCCATCGAGATGATGAACGACAGCGAGTTCGGCCTGACGGCGGCGGTGTGGACGTCGGACGAGGAAGCGGCGGCCCGCATCGGCGACCAAGTGGCGACCGGCACCTGGTTCATGAACCGCTGCGACTACCTGGATCCGGCGCTGGCCTGGACCGGCGTCAAGGATTCCGGGCGCGGCTGCACGCTGTCGGTGCTCGGCTACGAGCACCTGACCCGGCCGAAGTCGTTCCATCTGAGGACGGCGTTGTAGGCATTACAGAGCGCGAGTCCGGCTTAATTGGTGAACAGATTGATGGTCGGCTGATTGACTTGGTTCTTCGGGTCCTTCTGCCGGTCAATAATCTGAGAGATAAGCGTCAGTGCCAGCATCGAGAAATCGTCGTTTCCGTCGGCCGGTATACCGTACCTCTCACCCTCGTAAGAGACAGCCACCGCCACGGGAGCGCCGCCAATTCCCTTCTCCAGCCGGAACAGCGGCAATCCTACTTTCTTACCGGTGCGGAAACTCGTTACCGACACCTTGGGTCGGTCGCAATCTTTTCTTAGTTTGTCATTGTTACACCGCCATCGGGCGCGGGCCACTTCGCCGAGGTAGTAAAGCATGCCTTGGGGGGAACGCAGCGCCAGTTTTATCGGTTTCTTGGGGTCGTCCACCGCAATCTTGGCGCTTGTCTTCGACAGCAGTGTTTTCAGCACGGCCTCCCCTTCGGCAACCCTATTCTTGGCATTGGTCTGTCCCGTATCCTCGAAGGATTTCCGAATCTCTTTATTGAGTTCTTTCACCAGTTCGTTAATCGCGTCGGTCGCCTTTTTCAATTCCCCGGCCTTGCCTGATTCAGCCGGCACGTATTCATAGACAAGTGGCGCAGAAATCTCGAGTGGTGCGAACGAGCCGACCGAAACTGTACCGCCGCATTTCCACAGACTCTTGTTCCACTTGTCCCGCAAAGCTGTTTTTTTTGCCTGCTCAGTCAACTTTCTCATTTCTCTATTGAATTCGGCCATCGACCAGCATTCGATGAATTCAAGCTTTGAATCCGTTTGCTTCACGATCTCGGCAACCACCTTCGACTCATAGAATTTGTCCGCTTTTATCCACGGCCCTTGGCGATCGTATGAGGTCTTTCCTTTATCTATCTTCCCGCTTCTGGAGATGAGTTCGACGGCCCGGGTGAAAAGATCCAGTCTGTACCTATTGTCTGGATCGTTGATCAGTGCACCGTCGCCGGTTTCTATCTTTCTCACGAAGACGTGCAACAATACTTTCAACGGCCAACCCTGACGGATGAAATGGCGAAGGGTCTTGGCCGAGGTCGGCGTATACACGGCATTGATGAAATCCTTGTCGTCGAGAATGTCGATACCGACCTGCGGCGTCTGCTCGGCGCTCAGCGACGGTGCTATCTGATATTGATGTGTCGCCGCCTGTCCGAAAGGGACGGTGAAACTACCGGTCGAGCCCGAGACCTTCGAGTTGATGTTGAAGTCCTTCAATGCTGTGAAGTACATGGGCCGCTGCTGGGTGGCGCGGACGATATTCAACAACAGCATCCGGTTGTTGGCTTGCTCGTAGCCGATATTGGTGTCGGTGGCCTGTGTCGCCAGCAGTCCGTCGACGGCGCAGCCCGACGTCAGAAGTCCGGCCAGCGCCAAGGCGAAGGCGCCCTTCGTCTTCCTTGAAAATACCATGATTTCCTCCCTGTCTCGACGTGGCCGCCCGCTTGGCGCGGATTGGTGTCACTTGTTTTTTCGATTGTATCGTGAACGACCTTTCTCTTCTAGATCGCATCCGTGTGGGCGCCATTGTTGGCTTGCCCGGCGGCCCGGAAACGGGCAGGATTTTCCGACGCCCCCTTCGACCCCGAACCCACCGGACGGAACCTACGATCATGACCGAAAACGCTGTCAAGCTTTCCAACAACTGGAACTACCCGACGACCGTGCGCTTCGGCGCCGGCCGCATCTCCGAACTCGCCAAGTGTTGCACGGCGCTCGGCATCGAAAGGCCGCTGCTAGTCACCGACCCCGGCCTGGCCGGATTGCCGATGGTGACGGAGGCCATCGCCGCCAACACCGAGGCCGGCGTGCCAACCGGGTTGTTCTCCGACGTCCGCCCCAACCCGGTCGGCCGCAACGTCGACGACGGGCTGACCGTCTTTCGCGACGGCGGCCACGACGGCGTCATCGCCTTCGGCGGCGGCAGCGCCATGGACGCCGGCAAGTTGATCGCGTTCATGGCCGGTCAGACCAAGCCGCTGTGGGACTTCGAGGACGCCGGCGACAACTGGAAGGCGGCCGATCCGGACGGCATCGCGCCGATTATCGCGGTGCCGACGACGTCGGGCACCGGCTCCGAGGTCGGCCGCGCCGCCGTCGCCACCGACGAGGAGACGCACTCGAAAAAGATACTGTTTCACCCGAAGATGTTGCCCGGCATCGTCATCTGCGACCCGGAACTGGTCACCGGCCTGCCGCCGCACCTGACGGCCGGCACCGGCATGGACGCGCTGGCCCACTGCCTGGAAGCCTACTGCGTTCAGAGCTATCACCCGATGGCCGACGGTATCGCCTTGGAAGGCATGCGGCTGATCAAGGACTGGCTGCCCGAGGCGGTGAAGAACGGCGCCAACGTCGAGGCCCGCGCCCACATGATGTCCGCCGCCGCCATGGGCGCGACCGCCTTTCAGAAAGGCTTGGGCGCCATCCACTCGCTGAGCCACCCGGTCGGCTCGGCCTACGACACCCACCACGGCCTGACCAATGCCGTCTTCATGCCCTACGCCATGATCTACAACCGGCCGGCCATCGAGGACAAGATGGCGACCCTGGCCCGCTTCCTCGACTTAGGCGACCGCTCGTTCCGTGGCGTGCTGGAGTGGACGCTGCAATTGCGCGACGAATTCGACATCCCGCACACGGCGGCCGGCCTCGGCGTCGAGGAATCCCGCCTGGACGAGCTATCCGAGATGGCGGCCATCGACCCGACGGCGCCGACCAACCCGGTGCCGGCCGCGGCCGCCGACATGAGGCGCATGTACGAAGCGGCGATGGCGGGGGACCTGGGGTAGGTCCGTGGACCCGGTCCTGCTGGAAACCGGCCTGGTCGCCTTCACCACGTTCTTCGCCACCACCGGCCCTATCGACGTCGCCGCCATCTTCGCCGGCTTGACGGCCGGCCAGGCGACGCCGCAGGTCCGCGCCACCGCCTTCAAGGGCGTCGCCGTCGCCACCGGCATCCTCATGGCTTTCGCGCTGTTCGGCAACGGCGTGCTGACCTATATGGGGATCACCCTGGCGGCGCTTAGGACGGCCGGCGGCATTTTGTTGTTGCTTATCGGCATCAACTTGGTCCTGGCCCGGCCCAGCGGCATCTTGACGACCACCAAGGACGAAGCAGCGGAAGCCGTCAACAAACCCGACATCTCCGTCTTTCCGCTGGCGACGCCGCTGATCGCCGGTCCCGGCACCATGGGCGCGGTGATCCTGCTGATGGCCGAAGCCAGCGGTAACATTCAGTTGCAGGCAGTCGTGATCGGCGCGCTGATCGCCGTCCTCACCCTCAGCCTGGCTCTGCTGCTGGCGGCGGCGCAAGTCCAGCGGCTGTTCGGCGTCACCGGCCTCAACGTCGTCTCGCGCATCATGGGCGTCGTGCTGACGGCGCTCGCCGTGCAGTTCATCTTCGACGGCATCAAGGGGAGCGGGCTGATTTCGTGATCATCTCTTCACCCGTTGAGACGGGTCAGGGAGCGACCCGGGTCTTAACCGGGTCTGCAAATCAACCGTCGCGGTCGGCCGGCTCGCCGCCGGCGTCATCGTCGCCTTCGGCCGCCGCCTTCTGGGCGTTCTTCCGGTCCGCCTTGGCCTGCAACCGCTCGGCCTTCTTCTTGGCCTTGGCGCGTTCGCGTTCGGCGCGCTCGAACCTGTAATTGGGTTTGCGGGGCAAATTACTATCTCTTCGATGTTCGAAGAAGAACGGGGTGGCCGAAGGCCACCCCGTCCTCGGTTCAGTCGGCGATGGTCAGATTTTCCGCGGCCATCTTTCCGTCGCGGCCCGAGACCAGCTCGAACGTAACGCGCTGGCCTTCGTTGAGGCCGGGCAGGCCGGAACGTTCGACGGCGCTGATATGCACGAAGGCATCCTTCGAGCCGTCTTCCTGTTCGATGAAACCGAAACCCTTTACCGGGTTGAACCACTTGACGGTTCCTGTAGCCATGATTTTTTCCTTTCACGACAAAATTAGGTGGAGCGCCACACGATGCGGCGATCCTCAAACAACGTTCACAATGTCGGGGAGGTAACCTGGCTATCCGTCGAAACGGGTAATCGAGAAATCAACAACGACTTGGTAACGCGGCGCGACCATACAGGCCAACGACCCTTTTGCAAGACAATAGAGCGGTTCACGTTGATATGGAATCGCTGAGACGCGCTCTCCGGTCTCCTGGC
>CAYFMP010000042.1:0-7686 GCA_964344215.1 uncultured Thalassospiraceae bacterium
CGACCCGTCGGAGGCGTCCCGCGCCGAAGCGTTGATGCAACAGGTGCGCGCCCTCGTCAGGCTCCGTTGACGCGGTCGGCCGAAGACCGGGCGGTCCTGTAGACCAATCGAGTTCGGCTAGGCCCTATCGCGGTCGCGTTGCACGAAAATACTGAGCAGTGCCAATACTCCCGATCCGATCATGAGCAGTATCGAAACGGCGTTAAGCACCGGCGTCGAGCCTTCGCGAAGACGGTCATACATCTCGATCGTCAACGGCGCGTTCGACCCGACCAACATCAGGGTGGTATTGAAATTCTCGAAAGACATCAGGAAGGTGACGATGCCGGCGCCGATCAGGGCCGGCTTGAGGTACGGCAGCGTGATCGTCCTGACGGCGACCAGCCTGGTGGCGCCCAGGTTCAGCGCCGCTTCCTCGAGAGTCGGATCGAACTTCCTGAGCCGAGCCGAGACGACCAGCGTGACGATGGTCGTAATGAAGGCGAACTGGCCGCCGACCACCAACGCCAGGCCGGGACGCAGGCCGTCCAGTTCGATGCCCGTCAGTCCGTCCACCCAATTGATGATGGAATTGGAGAATACCAGAATGGAAATCCCCAGGATGACCCCCGGGATGACCAACGGCGCCAACATCAGCATGTAAAGCAGATCCTTGAACGGAAACTTCTCGCGCTCGAACAGGAATGCGTTGCAGGTGCCGACGGCCACCGCCAGCACCGTCACCCAGAAGGCGACGAAGGCCGAGGTACCGATGCTTTTGGTGAGCGCGTGGTCGTGAAGCAATCCCAATCGGGGCTCGGTGTCGTTGACGAACCAGTCCAGGGTAAAGCCGTTCCAAGGCAGGGACGGGAAGAGGGAATCGTTGAAGGCGAAAACCGCCACCACCACCAGCGGCGCGATCAGGTAGATGAAGAACGCGATGACATAGGCGGCATAGAGACCGCGGAAGGCTCTTGGCTGGGGGATCGAGGGAATCACCGCCTTTGGCTCCTCACCGGATCGCCTGCGACAGGGTCTGGCCCGACAGTCTGAGGCCCAGCCACACGATGATCGAAGACAGCACCAAAAGCAGGAAACCGAAGGCCGAGCCGAGCTCCCAATTGAACCGGGTGATGAACTGATTGTAGATCTGCTCGGTGAACCACAGGCTGTCCTTGCCGCCCAGCAGGGTTGGCGTCAGATAGTTGCCAAGCGTCAGCATGAAGACGACGATGCAGCCGGACGCGATCCCCGGCATGGCGTGGGGAATGACGATTTCGCGCATCACCGTGAAGCCGTTGCCGCCGAGGTCGTATCCGGCCTCGATCAGGCTGTCGTCGAGGCTATCGAGCACGGTGACCAGCGGCACCACCATGAACAGCATCGATGTGTATATGAGTCCGACCATGATGGCGGCGTCGTTGTAGAGCATTTCGACGGGTCCATCGACGACGCCCAGCCATTGCAGGACATTGCTGACGACACCCGTCTCGCGCAGCAAGATCATCCAGCCGAAGGTGCGGACCAGTTCGCTGACCCAGAACGGGATCAGACACAGCATGAACAGGAAATTCTTCGACCTTCCGCGCAGCATCTTCGCGATGTAGAAGGAAACCGGGAAGGCGACGATCAGCGTCATCGCGGTCGCCGTCACCGACATGATTGCGGTGCGTGCGAAGGTGTTCCAGTAAAGAGGCTCGGTGAAGAATTCGATGTAGTTGGCGAAGCTGGGTTCGTAGACGCGCGGCGCCACCCGCATGCGCAGCGAAATGATCAGCATGTCGATGTGCGGCAGGATCACCAGGCCGGCCAGCCACAAGACGATGGGCGCCAAGAGAAGGATAAGGCCGAGGCGCGACGATTCTCTCATGACGCCTCTTCCCGGTTGCTGGATAAAGGCGGGGCCGGGAAACATTTCGCCTGCTCCGCGTTCCAGGCCAAATGCAGGTCTTGGCCCCTGACCAAGTCGGCGAACTCGCCGGTCTGGGGCAACGCCACCAGAATCTTGCCGCCGGTGCGCTCGTCGCGCACCAGAACCGCGCTGTTGGCGCCGTTGAACAACAGGCTGTCGACGCGTCCGGTCATGGTGTTGTCGAAACCCTTCAAGCGTGCCGCCGCGTGGGACAACTGGATGGATTCGGGGCGGACGAAGATCTCCGCCCGCTCGCCGGTGTTCAGAACCTGCCCCTCGGCCGCCACTGCCAGAAACGGCAATCCGTCCTCGGTCGTCACCCGCAGCCTTCCCCCGGCCGCTTCATCCACCCGGCCGAACCAGACGTTGGAATCGCCGACGAATTCGGCGATGAACCGGCTCTTGGGGTTGTAGTAGAGTTCCTGCGGAGTGCCGACCTGCTCGAAACGGCCTTTGTTCATGACCGCCACATGGTCCGACATGACCAGGGCCTCGGACTGGTCGTGGGTGATATAGACGAAGGTGGTACCGATTTCGCCCTGCAGTTGCTTGAGCTCCACCTTCATCTGCTCGCGTAGCTTCAGATCGAGCGCTCCCAACGGTTCGTCGAGCAGCAACAGAGCCGGATCGAGAACCAGACAGCGGGCAATGGCGATGCGTTGCATTTGGCCGCCCGAAAGCTGATTGATGCGTTTGTCGCCGGCATCCGGCAGCGCGACCCGGTCAAGCGCCTCGCTCACTTTCTTGGCTATCTGGCTTCTTGGTGTGCGGCGGCGCTTCAATCCGTAGGCGATGTTTTCCGCCACCGTCATCATCGGGAACAACGCCAGGTGCTGGAAGATCATGTTGACGGGACGTTGGTTGGGCGGCACACCGAGGACCGAGGTTTCTTTGATCCGAACGTCCCCCGCATCGGGCGTGTGGAAACCGGCGATCATGCGCAACAAGGTCGTCTTGCCGCAGCCCGAAGGCCCCAGGATCGAGAAAAAGGCGCCGGTCGGGATGGAAAAGGAAACGTCGTCAACGGCGACGAAGTCGCCGAACCGTTTGATCAGACCACGGCATTCAAGATCGATATCTGTCGATTGAGTCTCGTCGGACATTGCGCCCCCTCGGTTGCGCCTTCTGACGGATCGCCGAAGGGCCGCCGCCCCATCGGGAGCGACGGCCCAGGGTTGGAACGGTCGGGATCAGCTGGACTTGGCCGCTTTCACCCGGTCGAGAACCTTGCCCTCCATATCCTCGAGACCGGCGGGTACCGGCGGATACCACTTGATGTTGTCGATGTCCGCCTGCGGGAAGCTTTCCTGATATTGCGCCTTCAGTTTCGGCTCGACAAACGCGTCACCGCCCTTGGAGGCAGTGAAGTTGCCGGCCGCCGATGTGATCATCGAGGCGATTTTCGGGCGCATGACGAAGTTGATCCACTTGTAGGCCGCCGCTTCGTTCTCGGTCTTGCGCGGTAGGGCGAACGTGTCGATCCACCCGAGGGCGCCCGATTTCGGTGCGATGAACTTGATATCGGGATTTTCCTTGTTGAGCTTCCAGCCTCCGGCGTCCCATGCCATGGCGGCCACGGCTTCGCCCGAACGCATCAGATTGAGCATGGCGTCACCGCCCGACCAGTAGGCCTTGACGTTCTTCTTGCAGGCGATCAGCTTGGCCTCGACCTTGCCGAGGATTGCCTGGTATTTGGCCTTGTCGTTGTAGGCGGCAAACGGATCCATGCCCATGGAAAAGGCGAAGCCGATCAGCGTCGGCCGCTTGACCCGGTAGGTGACCTTGCCGTCGAGGCCGGCCCCGCACAGATCGGCGTAGTCCTTGATCTTCGAGGCGACGTTCTTGTGCACGATCAGTCCGCTGGTGCCCCAGACGTGCGGGACGCCGTAGACCTTGCCGTCGAGCGTGGTGCTTTTCTTGGTCGCCTCGAGCATGGAGGCGATCATCTGGCTGGCGTCGATCTTGGACAAATCGAGTGGCTTGTAGATGTTGAAGTCGGCCTGGGCGCTGGTGACGCGGTCCTGGCTCGGCTGGGCGAGATCGAAACCGGAACCGCCGGTGGCGCGCAGTTTCGAAATCATGTCTTCGTTGTTGGACTTGGTGACCTCGACGTCGATGCCGGTCTCCGCCTTGAACATCGCGATCACCTTTTCCGGCGCATAACCTCCCCAAGTCAGCAGCCGGAGCGTATCGGCATTGGCGCTGCCGGTGATGAAAGCAGTGGCAGCAAAAACGCCGATGACGGCATTTGCTATTCGTTGCTTCATACTATCCTCCTTAGCGCCACCGCTTGTGGCGCTTCTGTTCTGTCACCTTCCAGTGTATTTCACAATTCTACAACGAATGTCGGGAAGGAAGATAACCGTTGATGGGGAATCTACGTTCTTCAGACGGTGAAATCCTTGATCTGGGTCATAGTTGTGTCGATGTCGGTTTACTCGCCTGTTCGCACGGTTCTGTACGGCATCGCTCTTTTCGTCGTTATAACCGGGGTTGTATGCCACCAGCCGCTTCTATCCGGCCAAAGGTAGCTTCCACTTGGGCAACACCTGCAACACCTGGACCGCCCACGCCCTGGCCGCGGCCGGCTTCGACGTCGACCCGTCGGAGGCGTCCCGCGCCGAAGCGTTGATGCAACAGGTGCGCGCCCTCCTCAGACCCCGGCGACGCGGTCGGCCGAAGACCGGGCGGTCCTGCGGATCGATCGGGTCGGGCTTAGAGCGGCTGCCCGATGACCGGTGCCGAGTTCGGCCTGCGGACCGAAAACGTCTATGGACCGAGCCCGCTGTTCGGGTCGGCTTGTGCCACCAATCCGGCAGGCTATAATTTCCTCCCAATGATTTCCGGCCTCGGTACTTCCTTCAAAGCAGTCGAGCTTCGATCGGAGGGAGCCTGTCATGAGAGCATTCCTGCTTCTGGTGTTCGCCGTCGTCTACGAAGCCGCTCCCGCGGCTGCGGGCGATGTTCTGAACCCCGTCGAAATCAGGGAATGGAAAGTCGCTTTCGGCGGCCGTTCACGCGATCCGTTCGCGGAAAACGATGTTTCGGTCTGGTTCGTCGGGCAAGCCGGCGACTATCTTGCGCGCCTCGACCCGACCACCGGTGGGATCACCCGAAAGACGCTGGATGACGAGCCCGGCCCCCACAATCTGATCGTCGGTTCCGATGGCGTCGTCTGGTACAGCGGAAATCTTTCAGGCTATATCGGCCGTTTCGACCCCGATACGGGAAAGATCGAGAAGATCGCGATGCCCGGTGGTAGGGCAAACGATCCGCATACGCTCGTCTTTGACCGGAGCGGCGAGCATATATGGTTCACGGCGCAATGGAGCAACATTATAGGACGACTGACCGTCGCAAGCCGCAAAGTCGATCTGATCCGCGTTCCGACCGGTGACGCACGCCCCTACGGCATCGTCGTCGCCCCGAATGGCGTCCCATGGGTGGCGTTGCTCGGAACCGACAAGCTGGCCTCCGTCGATCCTCGCACCTTCAAGCTCATCGAACACAAGGTAATTCCCGGAGCGCGCCCGCGGCGAATTGGCGTCACGTCCGACGGGCACATCTACTATACCGACTACCGGCGCGGCTTTCTGGGCCGTCTCGACCCGATGACCGGCAAGCTTGACGAATGGGCGCTGCCGGCCGGAAGCGAAGCCGAACCGTACGGCATGGCGGTTGATGGGCATGACCGCGTCTGGGTGGTGGAAACCGGACCATCGCCCAACACCTTCGTCGGCTTCGATCCGGCGCGGGGCGAGATCGTGTCGATCACGCCGATCCCGTCCGGCGCCGGAAGTGTTCGGCATATGCACTATCACGCAGCCACCGGAACCGTCTGGTTCGGCACCGACGAAAACACCATCGGTCGCGCCGTCGTCGGCAAATGAACCCGTTTTCCGGCGCACCGTTTTCAATGCGCGGGTGGGCTGCCGGCGGGCGGCAATCGTTTCCTTGGCTCGTCTCCGAAGATCGCTTCGATCCAGCCGGTTCCGCAACCTCTCGGATGTCCGCGGCCGATTGGGAGCACAAAGCAGAAAGGTGGTTGAGCCATATCCGCCATTGACGGGGCACTGGGCATTCGAGCGGTGGGCGCGGTCGGAAAACCGACGCCGGCATTCACAACTGATGGGTGGCGAACATGGCGAAGCCCAAGCCGATCATCGCCAGCCACGCAGTATTCAGCAGGTAGATGAGGCGGCGGCGTTTCTCGGCCCTGGCCGCCTCGGCCTGTTTCTGCTCTCCGCTCTTGGGCGCCCGTTCGTGCAGTTGCCGGGCGAGTATCCTGACCGAATGGCCGTCGTAGTCCTGGCCCGGTACGGCGTTGCCGTCGTTCATCTCGAGCCGCACCGAGACGGTCATGCCGATCAAACCGACGATGAAGATGCCGAGCCACCCGACATAGGCGAAGGCGATCGCCGAAACGAAGGCGACGACGACGGCGCCGACCACCCAGGCCAGTGCTTCCGAGCGCATCGGCAACGGGTTCGCCATCCGCTTCTCCGGAGTTGGGGTCTCCAGGATAGCACGGTTTGCGAGCCGATGAAGCTCAGGTCGGCCGGCGCAGGTATTTTCTGGGATCGCGGGCGGTCCGGCCCTTCCGCAGCTCGAAATGCAACTGTGGTTTTCGGACGTTGCCGGTGCTGCCCACCGTGGCGATGTTCTGGCCCTTCTTGATCCGCTGGCCGCGCTTGACCAGCAGCTTGTCGTTGTGGGCGTAGGCCGAGACCCAACCGCCGGCATGCTTGATCAGCAACAGGTTGCCGAAACCGCGGAGCTCGTTGCCAGCGTAGGCGACGATGCCGTTCTCGGTGGCACGGACCGGGGCGCCGCGCTTGGCGGCGATGTTGATGCCGTCGTTGCGCAAGCCCTTGGCCTTGGCCCCGAAGCCCGACACCACCCGGCCCTTGACCGGCCACAGGAACCCCTTGCCGGTGACCGGCGGCGGTTTCGGTACCGCGCTCGGCGGCCTCGGCGCCGTCGTCGGCGGCGGTTTCGATTTACCGGCGGCGGGTTTCTTCGGCGGTGTCGGCGAAGAGGCGCCCGCCGACCCGGCTTTGCGGCTGACCGCCACCGTCTGCAAGGTGCCGGCGCCGGGTAGCGCCAGGCGTTGGCCGACGCGAATGGTGTAGGGCGGCTTGAGACCGTTGAGGCGGGCAATGGCGTAGGCCCCGGCGCCGGTCCGGCCGGCGATCCCGAACAGCGTGTCGCCGCGCCTGACCACGTAGTCGCGGCGCCGCGGCAGCACGATGCGCTGGCCGATCCGCAAGTGGTACGGTGGCCGCAAGCCGTTGGCCTCGATGATGGCCCGGGCGCTGACCCGATGGCGGCGCGACAGCCCGTAGACGGTGTCGCCGCGCCCGACCCTGACGGCGTCGGCGCCGATGAAGGCGGCGCTGCCGGGTGCCCGCGCGCTCGGCCGGTTGATATCCTCGGGCGGCCAGTCGGAATAGCCGCAGCCGGCCAGCCACAGGCCGCACGCCACGAGGGCGGCGGCCGCAAGTCGCTGTCGTTTCATGCCCCGAATTATCGCCAAGCCCGGGGAACGGTTCAACGGCGCCGCCGAAAACGGTGAATTCGCAGGCTCGGGCGCGCTCAAGGCTCGGCCAGGCCGTCGACCAGCGGCACGAATCGGACAGCGCCCAAATCCTCGGTTTCGGCGCCGTCGGCGCTGCGCACGACCCGGGTCAGGCGCTGGTCCTGTTCGCCCGAGCCGATCGGGATCACCATGACGCCGCCGATCGCCAACTGCTCCAGCAGCACCGGCGGCACATCCAAGGCCGCCGCCGTCACCA
>CAYFMP010000042.1:7696-32530 GCA_964344215.1 uncultured Thalassospiraceae bacterium
GCCGTGATATTGGTGAGGCCGAGCGCCGAGAATCGGGCCTCGGCCTCGGTCAGCAGCGCCGGGTGGCGCTCCATGGTGTAGAGCCGCCGGCACAACGGCGCCAGCACGGCGGACTGGTAGCCCGACCCGGTGCCGACCTCGAGCACCTTCATGCGATCGGTGACGGCGAGCGCTTCGCTCATGCGGGCGACGACCAGCGGCTGCGAGACGGTCTGGTGGCGGCCGATGGGAAGAGCCACGTTCTCGTAGGCGCGGTCCCGGAACGGCTCGGGCACGAACATCCGGCGCGGTGTGCGCTCGATCGCCTCCAGCACCCGCTCGTCGGCGATGCCGCCCCGGCGCAGATCGAGGACGAGCCGCGCCATCGCTTCCGCCGAACTCACTTGAAGACCGCCTTCAGTCTGGCCAGCGTCGGCCCGTGGGTCAGGTCCATGCTCAACGGCGTAACGGTGATGGCGCCGCGGTTGACCGCTTCCAGGTCGGTACGGGGGCGGAACCTCTCCTCGTCGCGCTGGGCACCGATCCAAAAGTATTCCTCGCCGCGCGGATCGACGCCTTGCTGGAAATCGCCGCCGATCTTGCGCCGGCCCTGGCGGCACACCTCGATGCCGGTGACCGACTTGGCGACGACACCGGGGAAGTTGACGTTCATCAGCACACCTTTCGGCCACGGCGATTCGAGCAGCTTCTTGAGCACCGTCTCCAGCCAATGCTCGGCCGTTCCCCAGTGCACGTTGCGGCCGTCCGAGTAGACTTGGCTGAGCGCCACCGACGGCACGCCCAACAGCGTTCCCTCCATGGCGGCGGCGACAGTGCCGGAATAGGTGACGTCCTCGCCAATGTTGCCGCCGCGGTTGATGCCGGACAGCACCAGATCGGGCGGCGCTTCCGCCATCACCTGGTTGATGCCCAACAGCACGCTGTCGGTCGGCGTCCCGTTGACGGCGTAGCGCTGTTTGGAGACGCGGCGGATGCGCAGCGGCCGGCGCAAGGTCAGCGAGTGGCTGGTGGCGCTCTGTTCGGTCTCGGGGGCCACCACCCAGACGTCGCCGGCCATTCGCCGCATGGCCTTTTCGAGGAGCTTGAGGCCTGGCGCGTCGATGCCGTCGTCGTTGGAGATCAGCACCCGGGCGCGGCCGAGCGCCAGTGTTTTAGCCTTAACCGCCATCGGCCGCGATGACCTCGAGCCCGCCCATGGTGTGGCGCAGCGCCTCGGGGACGACGATGGAGCCGTCGGCCTGCTGGTAGTTCTCGAGGATGGCGATCAGGGTGCGGCCGACCGCCAGTCCGGAACCGTTCAGGGTGTGGACGAAGCGGTTGTCGCCGCTTTCCTTGTCCTTGAAGCGCGCCTTCATGCGCCGCGCCTGGAAGTCGCCGCAGTTGGAGCAGCTCGAGATCTCCCGATAGCGGCCCTGGCCCGGCAGCCAGACCTCGATGTCGTAGGTCTTGCGAGCCCCGAAGCCCATGTCGCCGGTGCACAGGACGACGGTGCGGAACGGCAGGCCCAAGTTCGTCAGGATGTCCTCGGCGCACGACGTCATCCGCTCCAGTTCCTCGGACGAGCGCTCGGGGTGGGCGACCGACACCATCTCGACCTTGGTGAACTGGTGCTGGCGGATCATGCCGCGGGTGTCCTTGCCGGCCGAACCGGCTTCGGAACGAAAGCACCAGGTCATCGCCGTGTAGCGGCGCGGCAGCGACGTCTCCTCGACGATGTCGCCGGCCACCAGGTTGGTCAGCGGCACTTCCGCCGTCGGGATCAGCCACAGGCCGTCCTCGGTCCTGAACAGATCCTCACCGAACTTCGGCAGATTACCGGTGCCGTACATGGTGGCGTCGTTGACCAGCGCCGGCGGGTTGACCTCGGTGTAACCGTACTCTTTGATGTTGTGGTCGAGCATGAAGTTGGCCAAGGCCCGCTCCATGTTGGCGAGCGCGCCGGTCAGCACCACGAAGCGGGCGCCCGAGAGCTTGGCGGCGCGTTCGAAATCCATCAGCCCCAGCCCTTCGCCGATATCGAAGTGCTCGCGCGCCTCGAAATCGAACTCGGGCGGTTCGCCGATCCGGCGGACCTCCTTGTTGTCGTCCTCGGTGTCGCCGTCGGGAACATCGTCCAAGGGCAAGTTGGGCAGGCCGGCCAGCACCTCGTCGAGTTCGTCGGCGGCGGCCTGCGCGGCGGCTTCCGCCTCGGCCTCGGCCGCCTTGGTCTTCGAGACCTCGTCGATGATCGCCTGCGCGTCCTCGCCACGGGCCTTGGCTTCGCCGATCCGTTTGGAGAGGCGGTTGCGTTCGGCCTGGATGTCCTGGGCCTTGGTTAAAAGATCGCGGCGGATGGCGTCGAGCTCGATCAGGCCCGGCGACTGCGGTTGCAGGCCGCGTCGTTTCATGGCGGCGTCGAAGGCGTCCGGGTTGTCGCGGATCCACTTGATGTCGAACATGGGCTCGGGCGTTCCTGTCGGATGTGGCGTCTTGCTGGGACTTATAGGGCGAATGAGCGGGTTTGAGAAGCCCGCCGACTCTAGGTCGTCGCCGTCTCCTCGGCCGTCTCGCCGGCCTCGCCTTCCTGCTCCTCGCCGTCGTCCTCGTCTTCGTCCTCGGCTTCGTCCTCGGCCTCCGTATCGCCACGTTTGCGCTCCACCATCTTGACGCTGAGGATGGAGATTTCATAGAGCGCGATGGTCGGCAAGGCGAGGCCGATCTGGCTGATGACGTCGGGTGGGGTGAGGATGGCGGCGGCGACGAAGGCGAGCACGATGGCGTAACGGCGTTTCTCGGCCAGCCCCTTCGAGGTGACCATGCCGACCCGGGCCAGCAGGGTTAGCACCACCGGCAACTCGAAGCATATGCCGAAGGCGAAGATCAGCCGCATGACCAGCGACAGGTACTGGTCGACCTTGGCTTCGAGCTGGATCGGCAGGGCGCCGGCGCCGCCGACCGATTCGAAGCTGAGGAAGAACTTCCAGGCCAGCGGGAAGATGAAGTAGTAGACCAGGGCGCCGCCCATGAAGAACAGGATCGGCGTCGCGACCAGGAACGGCGCCAGCGCCTTCTTCTCGTGCTTGTAGAGGGCGCGATAAACAGCCAGAACTGCATGGCGACGAACGGGAACGACACGAACAGCGCCGTGAAGAAGGCGACCTTGATGTAGGTGAAGAAGGCCTCGTGCAGGGCCGTGAAGATCAGGCGCCTTTGCCCGCCCATATCCTCGAGGATGTCGGCCAGCGGCTGCACCAGGAAGGTGTAGATCTCGGGCGCGAAGTAATAGCTGACGAAGAACAGCACCAGGATGGCGATGACCGAGCGCATCAGCCGCTGGCGCAACTCGACCAGATGCTCCAGGAGCGGCATCTTGGCGTCGTCGAGTGCCTGTTCCTCGGCCATCTTCGGTTACCCGCTGGCCTTTTCGGTTTCGCTGGGCTCGGCCGCCGTATCCCCGGCCGCGTCGGGAACATCGTCGACGACGGGTTTGTCGGGAACGTCGTCAACAATGGGTTTGGGTTCGTCGGATATGTCGTCGACGACGTCTTGTCCCACGTCGTCAACGACCGGTTCGTCGGCGGCAGGCTCGTCGCTGGAAGTGTCGACCGAGGGCTCGGGCTCGGTCGTGTCCTTGAAGTCGCGGGCGGCGTCGTTCATCTGACGCTCGACCTCGCCCATGTCCATGTCGTCCTCGAGCTCGCCGCTGGGGTCGAGGGCGCCCTTGATCTCGTCCTCGATGTCGTAGTTGGCGATCTTGTTGGCCTCGGCCTTGATCTCTTCCAACTCGGCCTCGCGGACGACGTCGTCGAAGCCGCTCTGCAGTTCGCGGGCCATCGATTTGGCCTTGCGCAGACCCCGGGTGACGGTGCGGATGGCGCGCGGCAGGTCCTTCGGGCCGACCACGATGATCGCCAACACCGCAAGGACGAACAGTTCCTGCCAGCCAATGTCGAACATGGCGGACTAATGCTCCTGGGTCATGGCGCCGATGAAAAGGTGCGGGTCGATCAAATGGGGCGCGCGGGAGATTCCAGACCCGACAGGTGCCCGCTTTAACCGTTCGCCGCGGTATCCTTCTCCGGCGCCGGTTCGGCGGCTTCCGCCGCCTCTGACTTCAAGGCCTTGGTGTCGTCGCTGGCCTCGACTTCGTCTTCCTTCATGCCTTTCTTGAAGGATTTCAAGCCTTTGCCGAAATCCCCCATGAGCGACGAGATTTTTCCTTTCCCGCCGAACAGCACGAGCACGACGACCAGTACGATCAGCCAATGCCATATACTGAATGCACCCATTATTGCTTTCTCACCTTCTTATTGCCAGATGGGAGGGCGGATATTGCCAGAAAGCCCCGGACGGGGCAATGCACAGCGTATTTCGGGGCGATCGCCGCCTCGGCGGCGGCCGGCGGCGGCTAATTCAAGGCGACGGCTCGCCGGCTTCCTCGGCGTCGAGAGGATCGAGCGGCTCCGGCGGCTCGGTGCCGTTGTCGACCCCGCCCTCGGTCTCGTCGTCGGCCAGGCCCAGTGGCAGCTCGGCCTCGTCGCCTTCTCCGTTGGCATCGGCGCCGTTGCCTTCGGATCCCTCGGCGTGCTCGCCGCTGACCCGATAGGCGCTGATGGCCGGTCCCGAATCGAGCAGGCCGGCTGCCTTCAACTCGTCCATGCCCGGCAGGTCGCGGATATCGTTCAAGCCGAAGTGATCGAGGAAGCCGTCGGTGGTGCCCCAGGTCATCGGCCGGCCCGGTACCTGACGCCGCCCGCGCGGCTTGATCCAGCCCGCCTCGAGCAACACGTCGAGTGTCCCTCGGCTCAAGCTGACGCCCCTGATCTCCTCGATCTCGGCCCGCGTCACCGGTTGGTGGTAGGCGACGATGGCCATGGTTTCGACTGCTGCCCGGCTCAGCTTGCGCGGCACCTCGCGGGCCATATTCAGTTGCTGCGAGAGGTCGGGCGCGGTGCGGAACGCCCACGACCTGCCGACCCGGATCAGGTTGACGCCGCGCTCGGCGTAGTCGCCCTGCAGGGTCTCGAGCAGCGCCCCGACTTCGGCCTCTTCCGGCAGCCGGCCGGCCAGCGCCCGTTCGCTCAACGGTTCGGCCGAGGCGAACAGGAGCGCTTCGAGCAATCTCAGGTGACGGTTTTCGGTGTCGGTCATGGGCTTTCGTTTCCAGCGTCGGGCGCGGTCTCCGCCGTCGTCTCTTCGAGGCGCGGTCCGCCGTCGCCGGCTCGCAAGTGGATCGGGCCGAACAGGCGGTCTTGCCTGATGCGCAGTTTACCCTCGCGGGCCAGCTCGAGGCTGGCGGCGAAGGTCGAAGCGATGGCCGAACGCGCGATCAGGCCGTCGTCGAGGTTTTCGGGCAGGAAGCGCCACAGGTCCTGCCAGTCCTTGCTCGAGCCCAGCAGCCCACGCAGCCGATGCAAGGCGTCGTCGACGGTATAGATCTCGAACGGCTCGATATGCAGGATGCCGTCGCCCTCGACTCGGCCGCGTTGGCGGCCATAGGCCCTCAGCAGTTCGTAGAGCGAAACCTCCCAGACCGGGTTGGCGGTCGGTCGGAACACTTCCGGCGCGCCGCGCCCGAAGAAGTCGCGGTTCAGTTGGTGGCGGGACATCAACTGCTGGCCCGAGTTCTGCATGGCTTCCAGGCGCTGCAACTGATAGGCCAGGGCGGCCGCCATCTCGGCGCCGCTCGGCTCCTCCTCGCCGTCCAAGTCGGGCAGCAGCAGGCGCGACTTCAAATAGGCCAGCCACGCCGCCATCACCAGATAGTCGGCGGCCAGTTCCAGATTGCGCCGCCTGGCCTCGGCGACGAAAGCCAGGTACTGCTCGGCCAGGGTGAGGATCGAGATCTGGGTGAGGTCGAGCTTCTGTTCGCGGGCCAGCGTCAAGAGGACGTCGATGGGGCCTTCGTAGCCTTCGAGGTCGACGACGAAAGCGTCGATCACAGCGGGCGCCTCGAAATCGTCTGCTTCCTCGAAATCGTCGGTTTCGGCCATGTCCCGTTTCCCTACTGGATCCCGACCGCGTGCAGGACCGTCTTCATAAGATACTCCGCCGGCCCGCCGATGAGCCACCCAAAGATATTCAGATTCATACCGAGTTTTCCACCGATCCACGGCAGCACGAAGATGGCGCCGAGGATAATCAGGAAGCCGTACCTCTCGATCCGCGCCAGCGGTCGCGCCAGTGGCAGCGGCAGCAGGCCGACCGCGACCCGGCCGCCGTCCAGGGGCGGCAACGGCAGCATATTGAAGACGAACAGCAGCATGTTGATCCACACCGAGTTGACCATGTTGAAGATCAGCCAGTTGCGGACGTCGCCTTCGAACAGGAAGGCGGCGTGGATCAGGGCGCCGGAGACGAAGGCCAGAAACACGTTGCTGACCGGGCCGGCGGCGGCGACCAGCACCATGTCGCGGCGCGGGTTTCGCAAGCGCGCGAAATCGACCGGCACCGGTTTGGCGAATCCGAACATCATGCGGCCGCCCGAGACGAACAACAGAAAGGCCGGCAGCAGCACGGTGCCGACCGGATCGATATGACGAAGCGGATTGAACGACACCCGGCCCTGCCGGCGCGCCGTGTCGTCGCCCAAGCGCCAGGCGACCCAGCCGTGCGCCGCCTCGTGCAGGGTGACGGCCAACAGCACCGGCAGCACCCAGACGGAAGCGGTGAACAGCATGGTGCTGACATGCATCGTGCCCATGCCGTTCACGCCGCCGCTTCCAGCAGTTCGGACAAGCGCGCCCGCGCCGCCTCCGGGTTCCAGGTGTCATCGTCGCCGGCGGCCCGTCGCATCGCCTCGACCCGCTCCAAGCGGTCTTCGGCGGCGTTGGTCAGCGGCCCGACGTTGGAGGCGACGTCCTTCATTTCGGCCAGCACGCCGGAACAGTGCAGGGCCACGTCGCACCCCGCAGCCCGTGCCATCGCGGCGCGCTCGCCGATACCGCCGGAAAGCGCCCGCATGCCGATGTCGTCGCTGATCAAAACGCCGTCGAAGCCGATCAGGCTGCGGATGACCTCGGTGATCACCTTCGGCGAGGTAGTGGCCGGCCGCTCCGCATCCAGCGCCTCGTAGACGACGTGCGCGGTCATCGCCCACGGCACCCCGCTCAACTCGCGGAACGGCGCGAAATCGACCACCTCGAGGTCTTCCAGCGGGGCGCTGACGATCGGTAGGTCGGCATGCGAATCGACCGCGGCCCGACCGTGTCCGGGGATGTGCTTGACGATCGGCAGAACCCCGCCTTCCGCGAAACCGGCGCACGCCTCGCGGCCGAGCGCCGCCACCAGGTCGCGCCGTTCGGCGAAGGCGCGGTCGCCGATGATGTCATGGGCGCCCGGCGCCGGGACGTCGAGCACCGGCGCGCAATCGTGGGTGATGCCGAGCGTTCGCAGTTCGTCGGCGATCAATCGCGCGTTCAAGCGGACCGCCTCGGCGGCCCCGGCCAGGTCGGTTTCGGCCAGACGGCCGAAAACACCCGCCGCCGGCGCCGCCCGCCAATGCGGCGGCTTCAGGCGCTGGACGCGGCCACCTTCCTGGTCGATCAGCACCGGCGCGTCGGCCCGGCCGACGGCGGCGCGCAAGTCTCCGATAAGGGCGCGGACCTGATCGGGGGTTTGGCAATTGCGCTCGAACAGGATGAAGCCCAAGGGGTCGACCTCGCCGAAGAACGCCCTCTCGGAATCGTCCAACAGCGGTCCGGCACACCCGAAGACGACGGCCCTGGGACGGATCGTTGCGGGTTCCGCCATGCCTTATCCGCCGGGCTTGATGACGAGGCAGCCGACCCGGCGTTTGGTCAGCGTCGCGCACAGTTCGCGCGCCGCCTTCTCGTCGGCCAGCGGGCCGACCCGAAGCCGATAGAAGATGCCGCGGGTGGTGCCGAGGTCGGCCTTGGTCACGGTTAGTCCCAGGTTACCGAGCAGGTCCAGGTTCTTCCTTCGAATCCGGATCCACTCCTGTTTGGCACCCTCCGGCGAACGCGCCGCCGCCAACTGCACCCGGTAGAACGGCTTGTCGACAACGGATTTGGCGGCCGCCGCGGCTTCGGCGGTGGGTTCCTTCTTAGCCGGCGGTGGCGTCTTCGCGGCCGGCGTCAGTTCGGCGGTTTCGACCGACTTCACCGGCACCGGCGGCGGTGGCGGCTGGGCGGTCACCGTCGATTTGGCCTGAGTTCCGGGGTCGGGAGCCTGTGGAGGCGGTGGCGGCGGCTCGGGCGGAACCGGCCGTTCGGCAGTCGCCACGTCTTCCGCGGTCGGCACCTTGGCGATGGTCTTCGGCGACTCCGGCTTCGGCGGCGGCGGACCGACTTTGGCGGCCGCCGCGGCCTCCGGTTCGGGCGTCGTCCCGTTCTTCTCGGCGTTTTTCTCGGCGACTAGCCCGGCGATCGCCTGCGGCTTCGGCAGCGGCGCTTCCGGCGGCGGCAGCAGACGTTCCACCGTACCGCCGTCCGCCTGCGCCAGGCCACCCTGGATGCGGTTGTACACCAGTTTGTCGCGGTCGGGAATATTGAGCCCGCCGGGATTCTCGGGGCGCACCTTGACCGGACCGGCCGCCGCGCGGACGACCGGAACCGGAGACGCAGTGTCGCCGATCAACACCATCAACTGGTCGCCGTAGACCACCCATCCGCCGCCGCCGCCGGCGATCAGCAGCAACAGCAAGAACAGCCGAAGGCCGCGCCGCGTCCTGCGTTTGGCGGGCGACACCGGCTCGAACTCCAGGGCGTCGGAGGCCGTCACCTTGATATCCGGTTTTCCGGGCGGCATGTCCTAAAAGCACCGTCTCCGTCGACAGGCGAATCGCCCATATTATACCAGAGACCCGGTTCTTAAGAGATTCTTGCTTGCAGGTCGAACAGCTTGCGGTGTTCGTCCAAAGCGAAGCGATCGGTCATGCCGCCGACGTAATCGGCGACCAGTTGGGCGGTCGCCTCGGCGTCGTACCTGGACGCCTTCTCCGCCCACTCGGTCGGCAGGCATTCGGGCTCTTCGGCGAGCAGCTTGAAGAGGTCCTTGACGACGCGGCGGCCCTTGCTGGTCATGCGATTGAGCTTGTAGTGGCGGTACATATGCTCGAACAGGAACGCCTTGATGGCGGCGTCGTCTTCGCGCATCCGCTCCGAGAATCCGGCGACCGGCTTATTCAGGGCCCGCACCTCGTCGGCGCTTGCCGGCTTCAACTCGGCGAGCCGGGCGCCGGTCTCGTCGATGAGGTCCTCGACCATGGCGCCGATCAGCCGACGCACCGCTTCGTGGATGCGCCTGGAGGTGTCGAGGTCCGGGTAGTCGTTGGCGACACCGGCGAAGATCGGCCCGACCAGCGGCACGTCGGCGAGGTCGTCGATGGTGAACAGCCCGGCCCTGAGCCCGTCGTCGATATCGTGGTTGTTGTAGGCGATATCGTCGGAGTGGGCGGCGACCTGTGCTTCGGCGCCGGCAAATGTGGAGAGTTCCAGGTCCTGGACCTCGGCGTATTCGGCGATGGCGCGTGGCAGCGGCCTCGGATTGCCCGGCCCGGTCAGCGGCCCGTTGTGCTTGACCACCCCTTCCAGGGTCTCCCAAGTCAGGTTGAGGCCCTCGAACTCGGGGTAGCGGGACTCGAGCTTGGTGACGACGCGCAGCGATTGGGCGTTGTGGTCGAAGCCGCCGTACGGCTCCATGACATCCTTCAGCGCGTCTTCGCCGGCATGGCCGAACGGCGGATGGCCGAGGTCGTGGGCCAGGGCCAGTGCCTCGCCAAGGTCTTCGTTGAGTCGCAGCGAGCGGCACACCGAGCGGGCGATCTGCGCCACTTCGAGGCTGTGGGTCAGCCGGGTCCGGAAAAAATCGCCCTCGTGATTGACGAAGACCTGTGTCTTGTAGGCGAGCCGGCGGAAGGCGGCGGCGTGGATGATGCGGTCGCGGTCGCGCTGGAAACATCCGCGCCGGGCGCTTGCGGGTTCATCGAATAGCCGCCCGCGGCTGGCGCTCTCGTGGCAGGCGTAAGGCGCCGACCGGCCGGCCGGTATCGAGTTCGTTGTCATGGCCCGACCCTACTCGCCGCACCGTACCTGAGCAACGGCGATATCGGTCGGTACAACGAAGGGTTTTGACGATCCGGCGATCTGGGCTATGAACCGGTGGTTCAAGGAGAAACCGAATGCTTCAAATCGACCGCCTTTCCTTCGATGAAGCGTGGCGCCTGATCGACGGCGCCGAGGCGCATGCCCGCGAGATCGGGGTCGCTATGTGCGTCGCCGTGGTCGACGAATCGGGCAACTTGATCGCATTCAAGCGCATGGACGGGGCCAAGGTGCTGAGCGTGCGGCTGGCCGACGACAAGGCCTTCACGGCTGCCGTCTCCAAGCGTCCGACCCACGAATACAACGAGATCTGCGTTCCCGGCAGCCTGGTGTTCGGCATCCACACCTCTTCGGACGGCCGATTCAGCACCGTCGGCGGCGGCTATCCGGTCGTCGTCGGAGACGCCGTTATCGGCGCCATCGGGGTGTCGGGCGGCGCCGCCGAACAGGACATGGCCTGCGCCGAAGCCGCCTTGGACGGCTTCACGCCCGATTGACTTTCGCACGCGCCGCATTACATAACCTTCGGAAATGTCGTAAACTCTAATGGTATCCCTTGGAAGGGAAACCGAGGAAACCGCCATGCCCGACGGCAACGCTTCCGAAAACCGCCTGCGGCTGACCGACAGCGCCGCCAAGCGCATCGCCGAGATCCGCGAGATGCGGGGCAACGACGCGCTGATGCTGCGGCTGACCGTCTTGGGTGGCGGCTGTTCGGGGTTCCAGTACAAGTTCGACCTCGACGACGCCGTCAACGACGACGACGTCACTTTCGAGCACAACGGCACCGGGGTCGTCGTCGACGAGGTATCCTTAGGGTTGCTGGAAGGCTCCGAGATCGATTTCAAGGAAGACCTCGGCGGCTCCTTCTTCCAGGTCTCCAACCCCAACGCAACCGCCAACTGCGGTTGCGGCGCCTCGTTCTCGATCTAATATCTATGGGCCGGTGAGGATCGCCGTCCGGCCATGAAAATCGCCACCTGGAACGTCAACTCGGTCAAGGCGCGGTTGCCGCGTATCGTCAAGTGGCTGACCGAGTTCGCGCCCGATGTCGTCCTTCTGCAGGAACTCAAGTGCGTCGAGGACGCCTTCCCGGCCCTCGAAATCGGAGAGTTGGGCTACAACGTCGCCGTTTCGGGGCAGAAGACCTACAACGGTGTCGCCATTCTGTCGAAATCGCCGATCGACGTCGAGCTGACGGCGCTGCCGGGCGACGAGGCGGACGAGCAGGCGCGCTACATCGAAGCCTTCACCGGCTCGGTGCGGGTCGCCTCCATCTATCTCCCCAACGGCAACCCGACCCGCGACGAGGCCGGCGGCGATTCGGAGAAATACCTCTACAAGCTCGCCTGGATGGACCGCCTCAAGGCGCGCATCGAAGAGCTCTTGAAGAACGAGGAGGCCTTCGTGCTCGGCGGCGACTACAACGTCTGCCCGACCGACGACGACGTCTACGACCCGGTTGCCTTCGCCGACGACGCGCTGTGCCGCCCGGAAAGCCGCGGCCGCTTCCGGGCCATGCTCAACCTCGGCCTGACCGACGCTTTCCGCGCCTTCGAGCACGGCCCGCATCTCTACAGCTACTGGGATTACCAGCGTGGCGCCTGGGCCAAGGACAACGGACTGTTGATCGATCATCTGCTATGCTCGCCGCAGGCCGCCGACCGCTTGGACGCGGCCGGTATCGACAAGAGGCCGCGGGGACGCGAGAAAGCCTCCGACCACACCCCGGTGTGGTGCGAACTGGAGGACTGACAAGGGGGGATAAGCGCATGCCCGAACTGACCGGCGGCTGCCTGTGCGGCGCCGTTCGCTACAAGGTTGTGGCGGAGCCGATGTGCGTCAGCCATTGCCACTGCCCGAGCTGCCGGCGGGCGGCCGGGGCGCCGTTCATCACCTGGATGACGCTGCCCGGCGACGGTTATGCCGTCACCCGGGGCGAGGCCGCCGTCTATCACTCCTCGCCCGGCGTCAACCGCCGCTTCTGCGGGACCTGCGGGACGACGCTGAGCTACGATCACGACGACCGCACCGACGAGATCGACGTTGCCGCCGCCACCCTCGACGATCCGGAAGCGGTGACGCCCGACGACCATATCCACGTCGGCCACCGGCTCGGCTGGCTCAAGTTCGACGACGGCCTGCCCGGGCTCGAAGGCGACCATTGGGACCACGGCTATCCCGACCGCTCCGGCGGAGACGGCGAATGACCCGGCCGATTTCGCGCCGCCGTTTTCTGGCCGGGGCCGCCGCCGCGCCGGCCCTGCTGCCCGGTCTGGTGCGGGCGGCGACGCCGAGCAATCCCGACGTCGCCATCGTCGGCGCCGGCATCGCCGGTCTGACGGCGGCCCGCGAATTGCGGGCGGCGGGGCTGGAGGTCGTCGTGCTCGAGGCCCGCGATCGCATCGGCGGCCGCGCCTACACGGAAAGCCGGACCTTCGGGGTGCCTTACGATCACGGTTGCGCCTGGCTGCATTCAGCCGACATCAATCCGCTGACCGAACTGGTCCGGAAAGCCGGTTTTCAGACCATCGACGAAGGCGGCCGCGAGGCATGGCTGTACCTCGACGGCGACGAGGCCAGCGACGCCCAGTACGAAGAGGCGTCGGAGGCCTACGAAGACCTGCTGAACGCCATCGAGGTGGCCGTGGACGGATTGGACGGCGCCGACCGCTCGGTCGCCGAGCTGAGCCCGCCGACGAACCGTTTCCAGCGCCTTGCCCACGCCCGCATCGGCCCGTTCGAGGCCGGCGAGACCACCGATCGGGTTTCGGTCGTCGACATCTACAGCCAGGTCGGCACCGGCGTCGAGTGGATGGTGCCGGACGGCATGGCGGCGGGGATCCTGAAGGCGCTCGGCCCGGTCGCCGTCGAATTGTCGACGCCGGTCGAACGGGTGCGCTGGGGCGGCTCCGGCGTAGCACTCGAAACCGGCCGCGGCACGCTGAAGGCGAAGGCGGCGATCGTCACCGTGCCGACCGACATCGTCGCCGACGGCACGCTGGCCTTCGATCCGCGCTTGCCCGATTGGAAGATGGAGGCCTTCGCCCGTGTGCCGATGGGCGTGCTCGACAAGATCGCGCTCGAGTTCGATCGCGACGTCTTCGAGGAAGCCGACACCAATACGCTGTTCGCTCAGGACGGCGCCGACGGGCGGGTCTGGGATCACCTGCTCAATCCCTTCGGGCTCGATCTCTGCGTCACCTTCGTCGGCGGCGATTTCGCCCGCGACCTGACCGCCGCCGGCGATCAGGAGGCTTTCGATCAGGCACTCGAAAACCTCACTTCGGTGTTCGGATCGACCGTCCGCAAGGCTTTCGTCAAGGGCCACTTCACCAAGTGGAGCGCCGATCCGCTGGCGCGCGGCGCCTATTCGGTTTCCGAGCCCGACCACAACGACAAGCGCCAGCAACTGGCCGCCCCCTTGGGCGACCGGCTGTTCTTCGCCGGCGAAGCCTGCGACCCGGAATGGGCGACGCAGGCGACAGCGGCCTATCCGACCGGCATCTCGGCGGTCGAGGCGGCCGCCGCCGCCGTCAAATGAGCCTCCGCCCCAATCCGCTGGTCGCCGCCATCGAGGCGCCGCCGATCGCCGAGGCGGCGGGCTGGCTCAAACCCGACGCCTTCGGGCCGGAGATGCCGCCGATCGACGTCTCGCAAGCGGTGCCGGGCTACTCACCTGATCCCGGCCTGACGGCGCACCTGGCCGAACGCGTCGGCGACCCGAAGACCTCCGTCTATACCGACATCGAGGGGCTGGCCGGACTGCGCGCCGCGCTGGCGGCAGAGATATCGGACACCTACGGCGGCGCGGTGGCGCCCGATCAGGTGATGATCGCGGCCGGCTGCAACCAGGCCTTCTTCCTCAGCCTGGCGGCGCTCGCCCAAGCCGGCGATCAAGTGGTGATGGCGGCACCCTGGTACTTCAACCACCGCATGACCGCCGACATGCTGGGCATCGGCGTCGTGCCGCTGCCGTGCCGGTCGGAAAACGGCCAGCTCCCCGACCCGGCCGAGGCGGCGGCGCTGATCACGCCCAACACCCGCGCCATTGTCCTCGTCACCCCCAACAACCCGACCGGCGCCGTCTACCCGGCCGAGACCCTCGACGCCTTCTTCGACGTCGCCCGTGCGGCCGGCGTGGCGCTGATTATCGACGAGACCTACCGCGATTTCCTCACTCCTGACGCCGCCCGCCCGCACGGCCTGTTCGAGCGCGCTGGCTGGGACGGAACCTTCGTCCATCTATACAGCTTCTCGAAGGTGTTCTGCCTGACCGGCTACCGAGTCGGGGCGGTCGCCGCGGCGCCGGCGCTGATCGCCGAGATCGCCAAGGTCATGGATTGTCTGGCCATCTGCGCCCCCCACATCGGCCAACGCGCCGCCCTTTGGGGCATCGAGAACCTGGCCGGCTGGCGAGCCGACAAACGGGGCCTGATGGCGGAGCGCACGGCCGCCTTCGAGGCGGCGCTGGAGCGGACCAACAGCGGTTACGAGATCGTCTCGATAGGCGCCTACTTTGCCTACCTGCGCCACCCCTTCGAGGACGAGACCGGCCATGACGTGGCCCGCCGCCTGGCCGAGACCCGCAATCTGCTGTGCCTGCCGGGCTCGATGTTCGGACCGGGGCAGGAACGGATGTTGCGCTTCGCCTTCGCCAACGTCGGCGCCGAGATAATGCCGGTCATCGCCGGGCGGCTGGAAAATCACGTCAAAGTGCGCTGAAAATCTTGCCGAGGTGTGCTAAACCCTGGGTCGAAAGCTCGCGACAGGGTGGTGAGATATGCGGGATTCAGATAAGGATCCCCCGGACGGCGACGAGCAGCAAGAACTTCAAGGACTGTTCCGCAATGTTTTCGAGAATGCCGTTCAGGGGATCGTCCGGACAACTCTTGACGGGCGCTTTGTCAGCGTCAATCCGGCTTATGCGAGGATGATGGGTTACGCCTCGCCCGACGAAGTGTTGTCGAATATCACCGATATCGGAAGCCAACTGTACACGACACCCGGAGAACGGGATGGAATTCTTGCACGGATCGAGCGGGAGGGCTCGATCCGGATCGAAAGCCGTTTTCGCCGTAAAGACGGACAGATCATCTGGGTTGCCGAATCCGTTTGGCCGGTCCGCGGCGAGGACGGCCGCATTGTCTTTCTGGAAGCCATCATTGACGACATTTCCGAGCGCAAGGCGGCCGAGGCGGCGCGCGACGACACCTTCAACCTGCTGACCGGCGCCATCGACAGTATCGAGGACGGCGCCGCTATTTACGACGCTGATGAGCGGTTGGTTCACTTCAATCGGAGCTACACGCAGTATTTCTCCCTCGTCGACGATATCCTCGAACCCGGCATTACCTTCGGGGAGATTTTCCAGGCGCTCGCCGAGAGGGGACTCTACGACGGCCCGGAAGAAGGCCGCGCGGCTTGGATCGCGTATCGGGTCGAACTGTTCCGCAACGGCACGCGAGGCAACGAATTCCAACGCAACGATGGCAGATGGGTTCAGGTCGATTACTACACTCTTGAAGGCGGCGGCACGTTCGTGTTCACCGCCGACATCACCGAACGCAAACAGGCTGAAATCTCCCTTCGGAGCGCCAAGGACGAACTGGAGAGACGCGTCGAGGAGCGGACACGGGATCTGCAATCGAGCGAAGCCAGGCTCAGCGAAGCGCACGCAATTCTGATCGACGCCATCGAAAGCATTCCCGAGGGGTTCGTTCTGTTCGACGCCGATCGACGGCTGGTCATCTGTAATGAACGCTACCGCGAATTCTACGGATATTCCGAGGAGGACGCGGCTTCCGGTGCTCTGTGGCAGGATTTGGAAAGACTGGATGTGGAGCGTGGCAGGGTCATCGTCTCCGAGACTTCGGTGGCGGAATACGTCGCGCGCCGGGGCCAAATTTCGGTCGATCCGTCGAATTCCTTCGACGTGCTCTTGAGCGATGGGCGGCAGTTGATGGTCCAGGACCGTCAGACGACGACGGGCGGCCTAGTCAGCATTCACACCGACGTTACCAAGCGCAAACAGAGCGAAATCGCCCTGCTCAACGCCGTCGAGGAAGCGGAAATCGCCAATCGCAGCAAAACCGAGTTTCTCGCCAACATGAGCCACGAGCTTCGCACTCCCCTCAACAGCATCATCGGCTTCTCCCAGATGCTGAGCCATCAAGCCTTTGGGCCGCTTGGGAATCCAAGATATGAGACCTATGCGAAAGACATCTGTGGGTCGGGCATTCACCTTCTGGAGTTGATCTCGGACATACTCGATATTTCGAGGATCGAATCCGGTGGCTTGGTCATGGAAGAAGAGAGCCTGGACCTCAAACAGGTCATCCGCGAGAGCAAGAAGATGGTCCAGGAACGGGCTGATGCGGCGAATCTTTCGATATCCTCCAGGGTCGCGGCCGATGTTCCCAAATTGCGCGCTGATAGTCGCCAGGTAAAGCAAATCCTCCTCAACCTGTTATCCAACGCCATCAAGTTCACGCCGGCTGGTGGAAAAGTGGGCATTCGGGTCCGCCTAAACGGTTCGGGCGGCATCTCGATCGAGGCGAAGGACACCGGCATCGGGATAGCACCCGAAAATATCAATCGGGTGATGGAACCGTTTTTCCAAGTGAAGGGCAACGTCATGGAAACCGGACAGGAAGGAACCGGGCTCGGTCTTTCGCTGGTCAAATCCCTGGCCGAGAATCACGGCGCAACGGTTTCTCTCAAAAGCGCGCCCGGCCGAGGAGCCACCGTAACGGTTACCATGCCTCCGGAGAGGTCTTTACGCGCGACCGACTGACCCGAGTTGGGCTACCCCGGAAACCGATGCCACTTGCGCGGCCTCGCCAAGCGCCGTAAACCAATAGGCGACGCGCGAGGGCCGCCTCTAGAGACGGTCCCGCCCCTTTATATCCCCCGGGAGGCCTATCGATGGACGCCAAGGTATTCGACAAGTCGAGGCTGCCGAGCCGGCACACCAGCGTCGGCCCCGACAGCGCCCCGCACCGCGCTTTCTATTACGCCATGGGCATGACCGAGGAGGAGATCGCCCAGCCGTTCGTCGGCGTCGCCACCTGCTGGAACGAGACGGCGCCGTGCAACATCTCGCTCGGTCGTCAGGCCCAGGTCGTCAAGCAGGGCGTCAAGGCGATGGGCGGCACGCCGCGCGAATTCACCACCATCACCGTCACCGACGGCATCGCCATGGGCCACCAGGGCATGAAGTCGTCGCTGGTCAGCCGCGAGGTGATCGCCGATTCGGTCGAGCTGACCATGCGCGGCCATTGCTACGATGCGCTGGTCGGCTTGGCCGGCTGCGACAAATCGCTTCCCGCCATGATGATGGTGATGGTCCGCTTGAACGTGCCCAGCGTCTTCATGTACGGCGGCTCGATCCTGCCCGGCAAGCACCGTGGCAAGGACATCACCGTGCAGGACGTGTTCGAGGCGGTCGGTCGTCACGCCGGCGGCGAGATCGACGACCAGGAGCTGCACGACATCGAGTGCGCGGCGTGCCCGTCGGCCGGGTCGTGCGGCGGCCAGTTCACGGCCAACACCATGGCCTGCGTTTCCGAAGCCATCGGACTGGCGCTGCCCGGCTCGGCCGGCGCGCCGGCGCCTTACGAACACCGCCACGCCTTTGCCGAGGCGTCGGGACGCGCCGTCATGGAGGCGCTGGCCCAAGGCATCCGGCCGCGCGACATCGTGACCAGGAAAGCGCTCGAGAACGCCGCCATGGTGGTGGCGTGCTCCGGCGGCTCGACCAATGCCGGCCTGCACCTGCCGGCCATCGCCCACGAGGCCGGCATCGACTTCGACCTTCACGACGTCTGCGAGATCTTCCGGAAGACCCCATACATCGCGTCCTTGAAGCCCGGCGGCAAGTACGTCGCCAAGGACCTCTACGAGATCGGCGGCGTGCCGGTTCTGCTGAAAGCGCTGTTGGACGGCGGCCTGCTGCACGGCGACTGCCTGACGGTGAGCGGCAAGACCATGGCCGAAAACCTGGAAGGCGTCGAGTTCCCGACCGACCAGGACATCGTCATGCCGGTCTCCGATCCGATCACGCCGACCGGCGGCGTCGTCGGCCTCCGTGGCTCGCTGGCGCCGGAAGGCGCCATCGTCAAGGTGGCCGGCATGGAGACGCTGGCCTTCACCGGCCCGGCTCGCGTCTTCGAGTGCGAGGAGGATGCTTACCAGGCGGTAACCCGGCAACAGATCAACGACGGCGAAGTCATCGTCATACGCAACGAAGGACCGAAAGGCGGCCCCGGCATGCGCGAGATGCTGTCGACCACGTCGGCGCTCTACGGCCAGGGCATGGGCGATCGTGTGGCGCTGGTCACCGACGGCCGTTTTTCAGGCGCGACGCGCGGCTTCTGCATCGGCCACGTCGGCCCGGAAGCCGCGGCCGGCGGCCCGATCGGCCTGATCCGGGACGGCGACGTCATCCGCATCGATGCCACGGAAGGCATTCTCGACGTCGACGTCCCCGAAGACGAGCTGGCGGCGCGTGCCAAGGACTGGAAGCCGCGCGAACACGATTACCAGTCCGGCGCCCTTTGGAAATACGCCCAAACGGTCGGCTCGACCGAGAATGGTGCGGTCACCCACCCCGGCGCCACGGCCGAAACCCACGTCTATGCGGACCAGTGACGCCATGAGCCCTTTTGCCGACAAACGCCGCGCCGATCGCCGGGACGTCGCCTTCCAGGCAACCGCCCGCTTCGACGGCAAGGAGATCGACTGCAACATCGTCGACATCTCGACCGGCGGCGCCAAGATCAACGCTCGCGCCAAGACCGAGCGCGGCATCGAGTTGACCCTGGTCCTGGGCCAGATGGGAGAGCTCGACGCCGAGGTCGCCTGGACCCGCGACCGTCAGATCGGCATCCGCTTCACGGACGATCCCGAGCGGGTCGCCAACGCGGTGATAGCGCTGGCCTCGTTTGGCGCCGGCTGAGAGTCAGCGGAATGGCCGGGCCCGACGGCTTCGTGGAGCGCCGCAGGCACGTCCGCCGGCGCATCCTATTGAAGACCAGCC
This sequence comes from uncultured Thalassospiraceae bacterium, assembly GCA_964344215.1. Classification (GTDB taxonomy): domain Bacteria; phylum Pseudomonadota; class Alphaproteobacteria; order Rhodospirillales; family Casp-alpha2; genus CAYFMP01. The sequence continues at coordinate 26,780 of CAYFMP010000042.1, forward strand.
TCTAGGTCGGCGGCATGACGGCGGCCTGCGAGATCATCGAGAACGGTATCGGCGGCGGCCGCGTCGCCGCCGACCTCGAGGCCGAGCAGGGAACGCCTGTCGAGCTGTCGATTGCCCGGGTGGGCGACTTCAAGGCGCGCGTCGTGTGGTGCGCCGATCGCGAGGTCGGCTTCGAATTCGACGACAACCCGGAGCGGCTGTCGGAAGCCCTCGTCCTGCTCGCCACTTACGGCACCGATTAGGCCAGGAAAGGTTGCCGCCCATGCGCATCCCCGCCCTCGACCTCGACTTCATCCGCGCGCTTTACCCCGACGCCTGCTGGCAGTGGGCGTTCTTCGAGAACGCCGGCGGCTCCTACGTACCCTTGAGCGTCATCGAGCGGATGACCGCCTACATGTCGGAAACCCAGGTGCAGCCCGGTGCCTCCTATCCGGCCTCGGCGTTGGCGGCGAACCGCATGGCCGAAGCGAAGCGGCTGATGGCGGCGATGATCGGCGCCGACGACGACGAGGTCACCATCGGCGCCTCGACCTCGATGAACGTCTACGTCCTGGCCCACGCCTTGCGCCCCTTATGGAACGAGGGCGACGAGGTGATCGTCACCGAGCTCAACCACGAGGCCAATTCGACGCCGTGGCGGCGGCTGGCCGAGACCGGCATTCGCACCGTCCAATGGCCGGTCGACCCGGTCAGCGGCGTCCTCGACGCAGGCGGGCTGGATGAGCTGCTGACCGAGAAGACCCGGCTGGTCGCCTTCCCGCATGTTTCGAATATTACCGGCGATATCAACGATATTGCCGCCATCACCGCCAAGGCCCACACGGCCGGCGCTTATGTCTGCGTCGACGGCGTCGCCTACGCACCGCACCGGGCCATCGACGTCAAGGCCTGGGACGTCGATTTCTACACCTTCAGTTTCTACAAGACCTACGGCCCCCACATCGGCTGCCTCTATGGCAAGCGCGGTCGTCTCTTGGAGGCGCGCGGCCAGTACCATTACTTCATCGGCGAGGACGAAACCGACAAGAAGCTCAACCCGGCCGGACCTTGCCACGAGACCATCGCGTCGCTCGCCGGCATCGCCGACTACTTCGAGGCACTGGCCGCCCACCACCTGGACAACCCGGCCAACGATTTTGCCGGCCGGGTAGCGGCCGTCTTCGAGCTGATGGCGGCCCATGAGGAGGCGCTGGCCGAACCTTTCGTCGAGTTCCTCTTGTCCAAGCCCAAGGTGCGGCTGTTGGGGCGGCCGAGCGCCGCCCGGGCCGAGCGCGCCCCGACCTTCTCGTTCACCGTCGACGGGCGCGCCTCGGCCGACGTCCCGAAGCTCTTGGAGGCCGACCGCGTGGCCTGCGGCCACGGCCATTTCTACGCCAAGCGCTTGATCGAGGCGTTGGGTATCGAGGACGCCGACGACGGCGTCGTCAGGTGCTCGATGGTGCACTACAATACGCCGCAAGAGGTCGAGCGCCTGATCGGGGCGCTGGACCGGGTGCTGTAGGGGAGAAACGCACCGATGAACGTACTGCCGATGATGAGCGAGTTCAGCATCTGGGCGTATAAGCGCATCTACGACGCCTGCGCCGAGCTCGACGATGACGCCTACCGCGAGGACCGCGGTCTGTTCTTCGGCTCGGTCCACGCCACCCTCAACCATCTCTTGGTCGTCGACAGACTGTGGTTCGGGCGGCTGCAGGGCGAGGTTCCGGCTCTCAAGGGCTTGAGTGTGATCCTCTATGACGACTTTGCCGCGTTGCGCGCCGCCCAGGAGGCGCAATCGGCCAGCCTGCGCAACTACGTGGCGGGCCTCGGCGAGGACGCCTTCGGCGACACCATGTCGTTCCGCACCATGGACGGCGTCGAGGGTTCGATGAAGGTGGCCGAGGTGCTGATCACCATGTTCAACCACCAGACCCACCACCGAGGCCAGGTCTCGGCGATGCTGACGCAGGCCGGCCTCAAGTACGCCGACCTCGACGTTCCGTATTTCCTGAAGGCGTGGGGTTAGAGCCCGGCGGCGCGGGCCTTGGCCCGAACCTGTTTGTCGAGTGCCTTCGATTCCTTCTCGAGCTCGTCCTCGAGGCGCCTGATGCGCCTGTTCAGGTCCTCGACCCTGCGCAGGCTCCTGGCCCGTTTCTCGGCCCGCTTGCGCTTGTTCCACTTGCGGAACCGCCATTCGCCGGCCACCCCCATCAGGAACAGCCCGGCCACGAAGCAGACGATGCCGCCGGCCAGGTAGCCGACCCGGTGCAGCGACACCGCCGTGCCCCAGAAGCCAACCGTGACCAGGGCGGCGGCGGTGGTGAACAAAAGGCGCTTGGTGACGACGTCGTCCTTCTGCTGCATGTTCTCGGCCTCGGCCAGCGCGTTGGCGATCTCGGTCTTGGCCATCTGCTGCCAGATCTTGAACGACATCCCCTCGTCGATGGTGCGGCCCTCGCGGATGAACTTCTCCAGGCGCAGGATGACGAACTCGGCGCGCTCCTCGGGCGACGGGTGGTCGCTCAGCTCGGGGATCTCGAAATCGTCGTCGTTCAAAGGCATGTCAATCCCGCCCTCCTCGTCCACAGCGGGCTTCGGCGGCCGATAGTATACAGCTTCGGGTTACGAAATGGTTAGCCGGCCGCCGTCAGCCGGGCCCGCGCCTCGTCGAGCCTGGTACGGGCCTGACGCGCCTCTTCGAGCTTTTCGCGCTCGGTCTCGACCACCGCTTCCGGCGCGTTGGCGACGAACTTCTCGTTGCCGAGCTTCTTCTCGAACCGCTCGATCTCGCCGTCCTGCTTGGCGATCTCCTTCTCGAGCCTGGTCTTTTCGGCGTCGATGTCGATGACATCGGCGATCGGCAACACGATGGTCGCCTCGTCGATGACGTCCTGGACGGCACCGGCCGGCACGTCGCCGTCGAGCACGTCCAGCGACGATAGGCGCGCCAGCCCGGCGATCATATCGGCGTGGATGTCGAGGCAGCGCGCCGCCTGGTCGTCGGCGTCCTTCAGCGCCAGCGGAATCTGGGCGCCGGGCGGCACGTTCATCTCGGCCCGAACGGCGCGGACCTGTGATATCAGCCGCACCACCCAGTCGATCTCGGCCTCCGCATCGGCGTCGATCCAGGCCGCGTCGTAGGCCGGCCAGGCGGTGGTGATCAGGTTGTTGGAACGGCCCTCGCCAAGCTCGTCCCACAGCTCCTCGGTGATGTAGGGCATGATCGGATGTGTCAGCAGCAGGACCTGATCCAACACCCAGGCCGCCGTTGCCCGTGTCTCGTCGCGGGCTTCGGTGTCGCCGTCGCCCTGCAGGACCGGTTTCGAGAACTCCACGTACCAGTCGCAGAAGGTCCCCCAGGTGAACTGGTAGATGGCGCCGGCCGCCTCGTTGAAGCGATAGGCCTCGATGGCTTCGCGGACGGCGGCCTCGGCCTCCACCACCTTGCCGACGATCCACTTGTTCAGCGTGCCGGAAACGGCGCCCGGGTCGAAGCCGGGCGCCGGCGCACAGCCGTTCATTTGGCAGAAGCGGGCGGCGTTCCACAGCTTGGTGCAGAAGTTGCGGTAGCCCTCGACGCGCTGCTCGGACAGCTTGACGTCGCGGCCCTGGGCGGCGAACGCGGTCAGCGTGAAACGCAGCGCGTCGGCCCCGTATTTCTCGATCAACTCCAGCGGGTCGATGACGTTGCCCTTCGATTTCGACATCTTCTGGCCCTTCTCGTCGCGGACCAGGGCGTGGATGTAAACGGTGTGGAACGGCACTTCGTCCATGAAGTGCAGCCCCATCATCATCATCCGCGCCACCCAGAAGAAGATGATGTCGAAGCCGGTGACGAGGACGTCGGTCGGGTAGTAGCGCTCCAGTTCGGGCGTCGGCTCGGGCCAGCCCAGAGTCGAGAACGGCCACAGGGCCGACGAGAACCAGGTGTCGAGCACGTCGGGGTCGCGGGTCAGCTCGACGTCGTCCTTGCCGTAATAGTCACGGGCGGCGGCGTAGGCGTCCTCCTCGCTCAACTCGACGAAGATCTCGCCGTCGGGGCCGAACCAGGCGGGAATCTGGTGGCCCCACCAGATTTGTCGCGAGATGCACCACGGCTGGATATTGCGCATCCATTCGTAATAGGTGTTCTCCCATTGCTTCGGCACGAACCTGGTGCGCCCCTGCTCGACCGCCGTGATGGCCGGGCCGGCCAGCCGCTTGGCGTCGACGAACCACTGATCCATCAGCCACGGCTCGATGACGACGCCGGAGCGGTCGCCGTAGGGGATGGTCATGGCATTGTCCTCGACCTTCTCCAACAGCCCCAGCCCTTCCATCTCCTTGACCAAAGCATCGCGGCATTCGTAGCGGTCGAGCCCGCGGTAATGCTCGGGTGCGTTCTCGTTCATGGCGGCATCGCGGTCGAGCACGTTGACGATCTTCAGGTGCTGGCGGCGGCCAACCTCGAAGTCATTGAAGTCGTGGGCCGGCGTCAGCTTGACGGCGCCGGAACCCTTTTCCGGGTCGGCGTAGGCATCGGCGACGATGGGGATACGGCGGCCGACGATGGGCAGGATGCAGTGCTTGCCGACCAGCTCCTTGTAACGCGGATCGTCGGGATGGACGGCGACGCCGGTGTCGCCCAGCATGGTCTCGGGCCGCGTCGTGCCGACGGTGACGAACTCACCGTCGCGGTCCTCGATCGGGTATTTGAAGTACCACATCTTGCCGACGACCTCGCGCTGCTCGACCTCGAGGTCGGAGATCGCCGTGTGCAGGAGCGGGTCCCAGTTGACCAGCCGTTTGTCGCGGTAGATCAGGCTCTGCCTGTAGAGCTCGACGAAGACCTTTCTGACCGCCGCCGACAGGCCGTCGTCCATGGTGAAGCGCTCGCGGCTCCAGTCGCACGACGCGCCGAGGCGCCTGAGCTGTCCGGTGATGGCACCGCCCGATTCCGCCTTCCACTTCCACACCGTCTCAATAAACTCGTCGCGCCCCAAATCGTGGCGGGTCTTGCCCTGCTCGCCCAGTTGACGCTCGACAACCATCTGGGTGGCGATGCCGGCGTGGTCGGTGCCGGGTTGCCACAGCGCGTCCCTGCCCCGCATGCGCCGGTAGCGGATGAGGATGTCCTGCAGCGTGTTGTTGAGCGCGTGGCCCATGTGCAGGCTGCCGGTGACGTTGGGCGGTGGGATGACGATGGTGTAGGGGTCGCCGTCGACCCGGCCGCAGGCGAACGCGCCCTCTTCCTCCCAAGCCGCGTAGTGTTTGTGTTCGACCTCGTCGGGCCGATAGGTCTTGTCCAGCATCGCCGGGCCTCGTCGGGCTTCCGCAAAATTCGGGAATTTCTAGCCCCGCAGACGGCGGGACGCAAGACACCGCCGGCCGCAGGCGCGGCGATCTAGTCCTCGAGCCGCTCGGCCCGGTTGATCATCAGGTCGATTTCCTTCTTGACCAGACGCTCGATCAAGTAAGGAAGATTGCGGTCCAGCCATTCGCGAAGAATGGGTTTGAGCATCTCGCGGACGATGCCCTCCAACGTCATGTCGCGGCTGCCGGATTCGACCGGCACGTCGCGGCGATCGAGGATGGCGGCGGCCAGTTCCGAAAGGACGTCGGTCGAGGCCCGTGCCGTCGGCGCCGACATGATATCGCTGGCCACCATGTCGGGTGTGAGTTCGAGCATTTCCTCCATCGGCTGCGGCATCGGCGCCGGCGGCGGTGGTGGTGGCGGTGGCGCCATCTCGGGCTGGGGTGCCGGTTCCGGCATCGGTTCCGGTTCGGGCA
>CAYFMP010000043.1:0-31875 GCA_964344215.1 uncultured Thalassospiraceae bacterium
CAGGAGACCGGAGAGCGCGTCTCAGCGATTCCATATCAACGTGAACCGCTCTAACTCAACGCCGCGCAGGCCCGCTGGATGCGTTGGCAGGCGTCTTCCAAGAGTTCCGTCGCGGTCGCGTAACTGATCCGGAAATGCGGGCTCAAGCCGAACGCCTCGCCCTGCACCGTCGCCACCCCTTCCGATTCGAGCAAGTAGGTGACGACGTCCTCGTCGGATTCCAGGGTGTTGCCGTCCGGCGTCTTCTTGCCGATCAGCCCGGCGCAGCTCGGATAGACGTAGAACGCCCCTTCCGGCGTCGGGCACTCAAGGCCGCCCGCCTGGTTGAGCATGCTGACGACGAGGTCGCGGCGCTCCTTGAAGACGGCGTTGTTGTCTTGGATGAAGTCCTGCGGGCCGTTCAGCGCGGCGACGGAAGCCATCTGGCTGACGGCGGCGGTGTGCGAGATGCTCTGCGATTGCACCTTGGTCATCGCCTTGACCAGCTCGACGGGCGCGCCGGCATAGCCGACCCGCCAGCCGGTCATGCAATAGGCCTTGGAGACGCCGTTCATGGTGACGGTGCGGTCCATCAGGCCGGGCTCGACCTGGGCGATGGTGGCGAACTCGAAATCGTCGTAGATCAGGTGTTCGTAGATGTCGTCGGTGAACACCCAGACCTGTTCGTGGCGCATCAGCACCTCGGCCAGCGCCTTGAGGTCGTCGCGCGTGTAGCCGGCGCCCGACGGGTTCGACGGCGAATTCAGGATCAGCCACTTGGTTTTCGGCGTGATCGCCGCTTCGAGCTGCTCGGCGGTCATCCGAAAGCCGGTCTCGGCCGGGCAGTCGACCAGCACCGGCTTGCCGCCGAAAAAGAGCGCGATGTCCGGATAGGAGACCCAATAAGGCGCCGGGATGATGACCTCGTCGCCGTCGTTCAGGGTCGCCATCATGGCGTTGAAGATGACTGGCTTGCCGCCGCAGCTGACGTGAATCTGGTCCAAGCCGTAGTCGAGGCCGTTCTCTCGGCTGAACTTGGCCTGGATCGCTTCCTGCAGTTGCGGCAGCCCGTTGACGGCGGTGTAGCGGGTGTAGCCGTCGTCCAAGGCCTGCTTGGCGGCCTCGATGATGTGGGCCGGCGTGTCGAAGTCGGGCTCGCCGGCGCCGAGGCCGATGACGTCCTTACCGGCGGACTTGAGGTCGCGGGCCTTCTGGGTGACGGCGATGGTGGGGCTGGGTTTGATGGCGCTCAGGCGGTCTGCGATAAACGACATGGGATCGGGTCCATTCGCTCAAGGGTGGTCTCGGATGGTGCAAGCGATTTCGGAGACTACGCCCGGCGGTGGGCCCGCGCAACACCGAAACCGGGGTGGCGGCGGCGCTTCGGTCGCCCTCAACGCTCGACCAGGGCGCCCTCCAGGAACCCCATCACCGGCCCGTCGACACGGCCGGCGAACCAGGCGGCGCCCTGTTTGGAGAAATGCCCCCAGGAGTGCCAGAAGGCGGGCTGACCGGCCTTGGCCGCCTCGACCGCCGGCAGCTCGGCGGTATCGACGAAACCGAACCGGCCGGAGCCTTCGGCCAGCCGGGCGAGCCGTTTACGGGCCAGCCGGAACAGCCGCTTCTCGTCGGTGTCGGGGTCGTCGCCGATCAATTCCGGCCAGCCCGGCACCCATACCACCAGCAACGGCAGCCGGTGGCGCTCGGCCAGGTCGGCGATGCGTTCCATGTGGGCGATGGTGATGTCGACGAAGGCGGCGATCCGCGCCTCGGTGCGGTTGGCCGGCGCCAGCGACACCGTGTAGGCGGGCGGCGCGCCCGTTTCGGCCGGCGCGGCGGAAGCATCGGCCGCGGCGGCGGCAGGCGGATTGGCGGCCGGCGCCGTCCGGTCGTCGTCGACGGCGGCCCTGAGGTCCCGCGTCTTCCACCTCAAGGCGCGCTTGACGAGGTCCTTGGCGGCGACGAACAGGTGCGAGTTGCGATTGAGCCAGGCATACGGCGTGTAGCGGAGCAGGAACCGCTTCCACGGCCGGTACGGCTTGACGTCGGTCAGCTTGACGGCGCCGCCGGCCTCGAAGGTATACGCCGTCACCTGGTAGTCGGGGTCGGTGGTGGCGTTGTCCATAAGGTCGTTGTTGGTCAGGAAATAGACGACGGCGGCCGGCTTCATGGTCGGAATGTGGCGCTCCATTAGCTTCTTGACGTGGCCGGACGAGAAGCCGGGGACGGCGGCGTTCAAGAGTTGCAGGGACGGACGGCGGACCGCGGCCGATTTCTGTAGGGCCGCGAAGTAGGTGTCTTCGTACTCGAGCCCCCAGCCGAAGGTGAACGAATCGCCGTAGACCAGGACCCGGCGACGCCCAGGCGACAGGTCGACCTCGTCGGGCATCCGAAAGCCGGCCCCGTTGGTCCGCACCCAGTAGCGCTGGTGTTCGGTGTTGAGCCAGGCGGCGTCGGCCACCGGGTAGGTGCCGAGGTCGGGGTCCGGAGCCACGTAGCCCTGGACCAGGCGCTGCGGCGCCAGCCGGCGGACGCCGGCTTCCATGGCGGCGAGGCCGACGGCGACGGTAAAGGCGAGCACCAGCCAGGCGGACAGGGTTGGCTTCACAAGGACGCGTTCCGTCGGTTCAAGAGCGGCCCGACTCTACGAGACCGCCGCGGGGGCGGCAACCCCGCTCCGAACGGACTGGCCCCGTTCGACGTCGCGGCCTATATAATGGCCGGCATGGATACCTCCGAGCCCGTCTTCGCGCCGCCGAAACGCGCGCCCGTCGAAGGCGCCCGGCCGTTCGAGCTGGCCTCGCCGTTCAACCCGGCCGGCGACCAGCCCGAGGCCATCGCCGAGCTGACCGAGGGGCTGGCGGCGGGCGAGAGGGACCAGGTGCTGTTGGGCGTCACCGGGTCCGGGAAGACCTTCACCATGGCCCACGTCATTCGCAACCTGGCGCGCCCGACCCTGGTGCTGGCCCCCAACAAGACCCTGGCCGCCCAGCTTTACGGCGAGATGAAGGAGTTCTTCCCGGACAACGCCGTCGAATACTTCGTCTCCTACTACGACTACTACCAGCCCGAGGCCTACGTGCCGCGCACCGATACCTACATCGAGAAGGACGCCTCGGTGAACGAGCAGATCGACCGCATGCGCCACGCCGCCACCCGGGCGCTGTTGGAGCGCGGCGACGTCGTCATCGTCGCCTCGGTCAGCTGCATCTACGGCATCGGCGCCGTCGAGACCTATTCGGAGATGACGGCGACGCTGAAGATGGGCCAGACGGTGGAGCGCGGCAGCCTGTTGAAGCGCCTCGTCGAGCTGCAGTACCGGCGCAACGACCAGGCCTTCTTCAGGGGCGCCTTCAGGGTGCGCGGCGACGTCGTCGAGGTCTTTCCGTCGCACCTCGAGGACCGCGCCTGGCGGTTGAGTTTGTTCGGCGACGAGTTGGAGGCGATCTGGGAGATCGACCCGCTGACCGGCGAGAAGATCGGGGCGCTCGACGAAGTGGTGATCTTCCCCAACTCGCACTACGTCACCCCGCGCCCGACGCTCCTGCAGGCGATGCCCAAGATCAGGGCCGAGCTGAAGGAACGCCTCGCCGAACTCAACGCCGAGGGCAAGCTGCTGGAGGCGCAGCGCCTCGAGGAGCGCACGACGTTCGACCTCGAGATGCTGGAGACGACCGGGTTCTGCTCCGGCATCGAGAACTACTCGCGCTACCTGACCGGCCGCGCGCCCGGCGAGCCGCCGCCGACGTTGTTCGAATACCTGCCGGAGAACGCGCTCCTGATGGTCGACGAGAGCCACGTCACGGTGCCGCAGCTGGGCGGCATGTACAGGGGCGACTTCAACCGCAAATCGACGCTCGCCGAGTACGGCTTCCGGCTGCCGTCTTGCGTCGACAACCGGCCCTTGAAGTTCGAGGAATGGGAAGCGATGCGGCCCGAGACCATCTTCGTTTCGGCGACGCCGGGGCCGTGGGAGATGGAGCGGACCGGCGGCGTCTTCACCGAGCAGGTGGTTCGCCCCACCGGGCTGATCGACCCGCTTTGCATGGTGCGCCCGGTCGAGACCCAGGTCGACGACCTGCTCTCCGAGGTCAAGGAAGTGGCGGTCCAGGGCCTGCGCACCCTGGTCACCACCCTGACCAAGCGGATGGCCGAGGACCTGACCGAGTACCTGCACGAGCACGGGGTGCGGGTGCGCTACATGCATTCCGACATCGAGACCCTGGAGAGGATCGAGATCATACGGGATCTGAGGCTCGGCGCCTTCGACGTGCTGGTCGGCATCAACCTGCTGCGCGAGGGTCTCGACATCCCCGAGTGCGGGCTGGTCGCCATCCTGGATGCCGACAAGGAGGGCTTCCTGCGCTCGAAGACGTCGCTGGTGCAGACCATCGGGCGGGCGGCGCGCAACATCGACGGCCGGGTCGTCCTCTACGCCGATCACATGACCGACAGCCTCGAATACGCCATCACCGAGACCAACCGGCGAAGAGAAAAACAGCAGGCCTACAACTCGGCCCACGGCATCACGCCCGAAAGCGTCAAGAAGGGCATCGCCGAAGTGATCGACAGCGTCTACGAGCACGACTACGTGACGGTCGATACCGGCGTCTCCGGCGACAAGGAACTGATCGGCCACAACCTCAAGGCCCACCTGGAAAGCCTCAACGAGCGGATGCGGGCGGCGGCCGCCGAACTCGAGTTCGAGGAAGCGGCCAGATTGCGCGACGAGATCAGGCGCCTGGAAGCGGTCGAGCTCGGCCTCGATCGCCCCGGCACCGCGCCCAAAGCCGCCTGGCGCCACAAGAAGAAAGGCAAGAAGGGGAGAAGGTGAACACGCTCACTCAACCCGTAGATTTTGATCTTGACCCGGGAACGAAATGACACTGGTTGCTAAACTCCAACCCGGATTTCCGTTTCTAATTGGCGATCTGTTGATTTCTACCGAAGCCGATACTAGTCGGCAGGTAGTCTTGCCCACCGTCGGAAAGTTCAACCAGAAGCAAGCATCAGAACCTTCACCAATCATCATAGGAATGCGGCAGAAACTTTGCATTCTGTCGGACAACCTCGTTGTGGGTTGGGCAGGCCGTAGCATAGCGGCCCGCGCGGTGATGAATGACCTAAAGGCCCATTTCAATGATTCACCTACGACAACCGAAACCGTCATCGAGTTCTTGAAGCAACTGGATTACCCAGAGATTGCAGACGTTAGTCTGGTCGGAATGACACTTTCAGGAAACCTTATCGGCTCCTTTGGAATGAATGCTTTTAGACAAGACATGTCATTTTGGGGAACTGTAAGAACTGCGGGAAGTGGATCGGACACATTTTTGACCACCCTAAAGGCGTTTGAAAAGGAAAGCTTCAAGATTTCTGGTTCTCCCGGCGATGCTTGGGAGGCTTTCGGAGTAGTGATCGCTACTACCGGCTCACTTATCGGTGAGGAAATTAATTCTCACGAAAGCCTATCCAAATTTTTTGGAGGGGGGTTCGAATTTGTGAGTGTATCTGAAAACAGATTTCAGATAATTAGCGATATTACTTACCTCTTCTGGATCGTGCATTCGGTAGAAGAGGATGGTTTGGAGTTGAGCATATACCCGCTGGCAATAAAATTTGCGTACGCGGGCGACTTACTGATCATTCGTCGGACAGAGTTTCTCAGTTTGGATATCGAGTCGGAACCAATAGACAGTGAAGTCGCGAACAACTTAGGCGGCACCAGCTATTTCGGTGTCACGCCAATTGACCGCCACGTAGAAAACTCTGAATTTAGAGAACTTGAGATGCCAGATTTGGAATCTCCCATTTACTGCAATTACATCTTCTTTCCGCCAACCGAGGACGGAAGAGAAGCTTTCGTAGTGGTCGAAAAGCGAGGAGACAGCCCAAGGATCAAATTTCCGAAGGAAGACGGCAAAATCTTTTTCGCCGTTCACGACAGCTTTCTCGAATATCTACACAATTCAATTCAAGAGCGGTTTTTTGGGAAGTAGGATTACCCCCGTGCCGCCTTGACGCACAAAAGGAAGGGCAAGAGGGGATGGTAGGCTTTCTCTTTGTGCCTTGATCCCAAAATGGGAACATGGTAAGTTTCTTCCACGCGGGTTATCGCGGTCAAGGCGTTGCGCGAGTTCTGGCAACGTCTGGGCCGTGGAGATAGCGAACGGCCTTCGCGGGGCGTGGTTCCGCGAGGCCAAGCGGGCCGACTCGCAATCGCCGGCCGATATCAAGAGGGTCTACGCGAGAGTTAGCCTGCTGGTCGGCAACCGAGCAGTTTTCAATATCGCCGGCAACAAGTATCGGCTGGTCGTGAAGATCAACTACCCCTACCAGATCGTCTACATTCGGTTCGTCGGTACGCATCACGAATACGATGGGATTGACGCCGAGTCGATCTAAATCGGTCCAAGCCAAGGAGGGCGACAATGGACATCAAACCGATCAAGACGGAAGCGGATCACGAGGCGGCGTTGGCGGAGATCGAGCGCTTGATGGACCTGGACCCGGATACGGACACGCCCGAGGGCGACCGCCTCGACGTGCTGGCGACCCTGCTCGAGGCCTACGAGGCCAAGCACTTCCCGATCGACCCGCCGGACCCGATCGCCGCCATCGAGTTCTGCATGGAACAGCGCGGCCTGACCCGCAAAGACCTCGAGCCGATGGTCGGTGGCCGCGGCCGCGTCTCGGAAGTGCTGTCGGGCAAACGCAAGCTGTCGCTGAGGATGATCCGCAACCTGCACGCCGTGCTCGGCATCCCAGCCGAAGTGTTGTTGCGCGAACCGGAGGACCGGCGGTCGGCCTAAACTCCGGAGAAAACGGGGAGCCTCCCTACCAGATCCGCTCGATACCGTAGCCGTCCAGGTGTTCGTCGCCGCTGATCAGCGGCAGGTTCTCGGCCGTCGCCTGGGCGGCCAGGAGACGGTCGAACGGGTCCTTGTGGCGGGGCCGATCGGGCAGGTCGTAAACCGCCAGCGTGTGCTCGATTCTCACCGGTAGGACGCCGAATCCATTGAGTGCGATCTGTTCGCGCAAGAAAGGCGGCAGCACCGCCGGCATGTCGAACCGGCCGATTTTGGCCTTGATGACGATCTCCCAGGTATTGACCGCGCTGACGAGGATTTCCGCGTCCGGGTCGGCGATGGCGTATGCCGCTTCGGGCGACAACCGCTCGTGCTGGTCGATCCACCACAGAAAGGCGTGGGTGTCGAGCAGCGCCCTCACTCGTAAAACGCCTTCTCCATCTCCTCGGGCAGGGGCGCGTCGAAATCTTCGCTGATGGTGAACAGGCCCCGGGCGCTTCCCGGTTGGCGGCGCCGTTTCGGCGGTTCGACCGGGACCAGCCGGACCACCGGCTTGCCGGCCTTGGCGACGACCACATCCTCGCCCAGACGCGCCTTCTCGATCAGCTTCGAGAAATGAGTTTTCGCCTGATGAATGTTGTAGATGGCGGTCATTTCGGGCTCCATCCTAGTGCCCGTATTATAGACTAAGTCCTGGACTAAGTCTAGAAATTCGCCGATTCGATCGACCCTAACCAGGAAACTCCAACCTCACCCCTCCGCCTGTTCCCCCTCGTCGAGGTAGTCGGCCAGCAGTTCGGACAAGCCGATCACCGGCAGCTCCATCTCGTATTCGTCGATCGCCTCTTCCAGCACGTTGCGGCAGTTGGCGCACGACGTGACCAGGGCGTCGATCCGGCCCAAGTCGTCGATCTGCCTCTTCTTGCAGGCGAACGCCTTCAAGCGCATCTCCTCGGCGCGCGGGTTGGAGCTGACACCGCCGCCGCCGCCGCAACAGATGTTGCCGACGCCGGCGTTCTCCATCTCGACGAAGTTCGATGCGACTTGGCGGAGCAGCCGTCTCGGCTGCTCGACGACGCCGCCGCGGCGGACGATCTGGCACGGGTCGTGGTAGGTCAGGCGGCGTTTATCCTTGCCGCGGGTCGGCAGCCGGCCGTCGTCGACCAGGCGGTCGAGCAGCTCGAGGATGTGGACGACCTTGAAGTCGTAAGCCCGCCCGACCAGGTTCGGCCCCTCCCATTTCAAGGCCGAGTAGGCATGGCCGCATTCGGGGCTGATGACGTACTTGACACCCAACTCCTCGGCGGCGTCGACGATGCGCCTGACCAGCGTGGCGGCGACCTCCTTCGAGCCCATCTGGATGCCGATGTTGGTCGCCTCGTAAGCCTTGGTCGAGATCGTCCAACTGACTCCGGCCTTCTTGAACAGCTTGGCCAAGGCCCCGATCACCTCGTAGAAGTTCAACACCTCCATCGCCGACAGGATGACCAGGTAGTCGACGCCGGGCTTGTCGAGCTCGATCGGGATGCCGACCTCGTCCGACTGCTCGGCGACGATCTTGGCCATGATCTCGGGCTTGATGCCCAACGGGCTGCCGAGTTCAACGGCCCGCTCGGCGGCGCCGGTCAACCCCTCCGGCACCAGCTCGGCAGCCACCATGCCCTCGCGCTCCTTGCGGATGAGGCCGGCGATATCGATGCCCATGGGGCAGGCCAGCGTGCAGCGCCCGCACATATTGCAGGTGTCGTAGATCAAGTCCGACCACGCCTCCAACTCATCATAGGTGACCTCCGGCGGGGCCAGCCCCAAGGCCCGCTTCAGGCCCGAGAACGGCGCCTTGTGGCGCAGGTAGGCCTTGCGCATGGGCTCGAGCTTGTGGATCGGCGTGTAGCGCGGGTCCTCCGTCACTTCGTAGAAGTGGCAGGCCTGGGCGCACTGTCCGCAATGCACGCAGGCCTCCAGGTAGCTGGCCAGTGCCGCGTCGATATTGGCGACGAAGCTGTCGATGGCCCTTTTGGCGTCGTCTGCTCTGCTCATGGCGTAATCCCCCGGCGTCCGAAGTTGACGCCCGTATAGCCGCGGCTCAGGACGAAGGTGAAGGCGTGCATGAGGCGGCTGAACGGGAAGTAGATCAGCCACACCTCGACCGACAGCATGTGCAGGGCGCGCAGGCTGTCGTTGGCCTCGGCCAGCGCCAGGCAACCGGTCAACATGGCGAGGAAGGTCAACCAGGCGCCCCAATGGTCGTCGCGGTCGGTAATCCGGCGCATGACCGGGTCGGTGATGCGCCTCAGCCACAACAGGATGAGGCCGGCGAACGCGGCCTCGGCGGCGACGATGAAGCCCCAGCGCGGCAACGGTTCCCATCCGAAGCCGGTGATACGCTCCTCGATGAAGACGACGTGCGGGGCGGCCAGGAACAGCAGCACGAACAGGCCCAAGTGAAAGAGATAGCCAGCGAAGACGTGGAACGCGGTCTTCCGGGCCATGCCGCCGTGCGGCACGAAATGCAGGAGAAACACGCGGACGGCGCCGAGCGCTGCCGAGGCCCGCGGCACGCTGATATCGGACTTACGCCCGAAGCCGATGACGACGACGATCCGCCATAGGGCGCCGGCCAAGAAGATAGCAGCAGACACGTACCACAGCAGACCTTCGACGAATTCAAGGAATGTCATGATCACTCTCCCGCCGCTTGAGGTGCCGGCGCCGCTTCTCCGGCCGTCGCCAACTCGGGTCCGGCCGGCTCGGCGTTCTCGGCCCACAGGTCGTGGTGCTCGCGCGCCCAGTTCTCGTCGACCTCGCCGGCTGTCATGCCTTCCAGCGCACCCTCGACGCCGACGGTGCCGAGGTAGATGTGAAAGAGCGCCGGCAGGATCAGCAGCAGCGCGGCGGCGCCGTGTACCAGGCTGGCCAGCCGCAACTGGTCGAGGGTCTCGGCCAGCATAGGAAAATCGAGGACGACGCCGCTGATCGAGATCACCAGCCCGGCCACCACTACCAGCCAGAAAAAAAGCTTCTCGCCCATGTTGAACTTCCAGGAGCTTACGTGAGCGCCGGTGAACAGCCCGCCCTTGGCCAGCCATACGAAATCGACCGCCTTCAGCAGGTTGTCGCCGACGTAGGTGGCGATCATGGCGAGCAGCGCGAAGATGAACAGCGGCCCGAACAGGTTGTGGCCTTGCATGGAGGCGCTGGCGACGACGGCGAACGCCTGCTGGCCGATCACCGGCGCCAGCAGGTATTTGCCGAACAGCAGGATCATCCCGCTCATCGCCAGAAGGATGAAGGTGACGGCAACGAACCAATGGATCGTCCGCTGCGCCTGGGTGAAGCGTTTCAACGTGCGCCCGGAACGGCCACCCTTGATCATGATCGGGCCGCGCACGGAAGCGAAGACGACGATGACGGCCAGCGTCAGGAGCACCAGGTAACCGCCGTAACGGGCGATGAAGCCGTTGTGGGCGGCGCGCCAGCCCTCGCCGTTGGACTGGACCAGGATCGGCGATCCCATGGCGGTGCCGCCGAGCGTGAACGAATCGGCCCGGCGCACGCGGCGCCACAGGTCCGAATCGCTCTCCGGGCCGAGCACGCCGCTCTGCACCGAGGTCTGGGCCAGGGCGGGACCGCCCAAAGGAATGCCGATGTCGCCGGACGGCCAGGCCGCAACCAACGCGGCGACGGCCAATCCTAGAAGCACGCTCTTGAAACTCATTGCTAACGTCTCCGGGATGATTGCGATGGCGGGAGCCCGCCATGTTCGGGGATCATAAATTCAAGGGATCGAAAGCTTCATTGACGTGGGTCAATTAACGGCGGCGCCCGCCGCCGCGAAAGCAGTCCCTATCCGCCCAACAGCTCCGGCCGGACCACCCACGCCACCGACCAGCCGCCGCCGTTCTCGCCGCGCTCGAGGGCGACCACGGTGCCGGGCTGGAAATGGACGACGACGTTGTCTTCCTGGCCCGACACCAGGCGCGACACCATCTTGCTCATGAACGGCAGATGGCCGACCACCATGACGTCGCCGCCGGCAGCATCCTCCGGCCACGATTCGACTGCCGTCAACAGATCCTCGATCGAATCGTTGGGTGCGATCGGCGCCGCGCATTGCTCGATCACGCAGTCCGGCCCGGCGACGTCGGCGAAGTGCTGGGCAGTCTGCCGGGCGCGCAGTTTCCCGCTGTGCAGGACGCGGGTCAGGGGCAGGCGCGAGCGCGCCAGGAACGAAGCGATCCGGCTCACATCCGCGTGCCCGTTCTCGCTCAACGGGCGTTCGGGGTCTTCGTCCTTCGGCAGCGCCGTGCCGTGCTGGACCAGATAGAGGCGCATACGGTGAGCATAACGCGACTCGCCCGGCCGGTACCAGTCGGTTGGCGAACGCCGCGCCGAAGGTCGAGCTCGGAGGTCTTAGGAGGCGGCTGTGAGCAGCGCTTCGGCGATCCTCAATTCGCTCTCGGCCGTCGCGCGCTCTTCTTCGCCGGCTTTGCCGAGCGCCGATTTGGCCGCCGCCAGCCGCTGCTCTGCCGCCGAGCGGTCGATGTCGCCGACGGCGATCGCTTCCTCTGCCAGCACCGTGCAGCGCTCGGGCGACACCTCGGCGAAGCCGCCGGCGACGAAGATGCTTTCGCGGACGGCACCACCCTCATGGATGTCGATGACGCCGGCCCGGACGGTAGCGATCAGCGGCGAGTGGCCCGGCAGGACGCCGACGTCGCCCTCGGCGCACGGCACCACTACCATCTCGACCGGCTCGGAAACGAGCAGTTTCTCGGGCGAGACCAGTTCAAATTCGACCGTATCGGCCATTGTGCATCCCTATGAAAAAAGTCCCTCGCTTCGCTCGGTGTACTTCTTTCGATTTCCATTCGCGAAAAGAAGACCCGAGGCGGTTCTGCGTCTTCTCTTCTCTTTTTTCAGTCCCCCCGGCAATAGCCGGAAGGGCCTCGCTAATCCAGTTCAAACCCGGCCGCCGAACCGTTTCAAGGCCGGGTTTGGCCATATTCAATTCACGCGAAAAAGTACGCCGAGGGAATTTTTTCGCGCATTTCCCTAGGCCGCCTCGGCGGCCATCTTCTTGGCTTTCTCGACAACCTCGTCGATGGTGCCGACCATGTAGAAAGCGGCTTCCGGCAGATGGTCGTATTCGCCTTCGACGATGCCCTTGAAGCCGGAGATGGTGTCTTCGAGGCTGACCAGCACGCCCGGCGTGCCGGTGAAAACCTCGGCGACATGGAACGGCTGGCTCAAGAAACGCTGGATCTTGCGGGCACGGGCGACGATCAGCTTGTCCTCTTCGGAAAGCTCGTCCATGCCGAGGATGGCGATGATGTCCTGCAGGGACTTGTAAGTCTGCAGGACCTGCTGGACCTGGCTGGCGACGCCGTAATGTTCCTTGCCGATGACCCTGGGGTCGAGGATGCGCGAGGTCGAATCCAAGGGGTCGACGGCCGGGTAGATACCGAGCTCGGCGATCTGGCGCGACAGCACCGTGGTCGCGTCCAGGTGCGAGAACGAGGTCGCCGGCGCCGGGTCGGTGAGGTCGTCGGCCGGCACGTAGATGGCCTGGACGGACGTGATCGAGCCCTTGGTGGTCGAGGTGATGCGCTCCTGCAGGATGCCCATGTCGGTGGCCAGGGTCGGCTGGTAGCCGACCGCCGACGGGATGCGGCCCAGCAGGGCGGAGACCTCGGAGCCGGCCTGGGTGAACCGGAAGATGTTGTCGATAAACAACAGAACGTCCTGGCCTTCCTCGTCGCGGAAGTATTCGGCGAGCGTCAGCCCCGACAGCCCGACCCGGGCCCGGGCGCCGGGCGGCTCGTTCATCTGCCCGTAGACCAGCGCCGCCTTCGAATCGTTGCCTTCGAGGTCGATGACGCCCGATTCGATCATCTCGTGGTAGAGGTCGTTGCCCTCGCGGGTGCGCTCGCCGACGCCGGCGAACACCGAATAGCCGCCGTGGCCCTTGGCGATGTTGTTGATGAGCTCCATGATGATGACGGTCTTGCCGACCCCGGCGCCGCCGAACAGGCCGATCTTGCCGCCCTTGGCGTAGGGGCAGATCAGATCGACCACCTTGATGCCGGTGGTGAGGATTTCCGTTTCCGTCGATTGCTCGACGAACTCCGGCGCCGGGCGGTGGATCGGCAGGCTCGCCTTGGCGTTGACCGGGCCGCGCTCGTCGATCGGGTCGCCGATGACGTTGATGATGCGGCCCAGCGTCTCCGGACCGACCGGCACGGCGATGGCCTCGCCCGTATCGGTGACCTCGACGCCGCGCTGCAGCCCCTCGGTCGAATCCATGGCGACCGTGCGGACCGCGTTCTCGCCCAAGTGCTGAGCCACTTCGAGGACCAGCAGCTTGCCGTTGTTGTCGCAATGCAGGGCGTTGAGGATTTCCGGGAGGTCCTCGTCGAACTGCACGTCGACGACGGCGCCCATGACCTGAGATACGGTCCCTACGTTGTTCTTTGCCATCGCTGATGCTCCTCTGGTGTGTTGCCTGTCAGCGTACGTAACTGTTGCTCTTAAAGCGCTTCCGCGCCGGAGATGATTTCGATCAGTTCCTTGGTGATGAAGGCCTGGCGCGTCCGGTTGTAGGTCAGCGTCAGGCTGTCGATCATTTCGCCGGCGTTGCGCGTGGCGCTGTCCATCGCCGTCATTCGGGCACCGTGTTCGGAGGCCGCGCTTTCGAGCAGCGCCTGGAAAACCTGGACCCCGATGTTGCGCGGCAGCAACTCGGCCAGGATGTCCTGTTCGTCGGGTTCGAAGATGTAGCTGGCTCCGGCCAAGGTGTCCTTGTCGTCGGCCTCGGCGTCCTCTTCGTCCGCTGCATGGGGGGCGAACGGGATCAGTTGCTGCGGCGTGACGATCTGCGTCATCGCCGATTGGAATCGGTTGAAGACGACGGTGCAGACGTCGAAGGCGCCGTCCTCGAAGAGGCCCGTGATCTTGCCGGCGACCTCGACCGCTTCGTCGTATTCGACGCCGCGCCGGCCGACGCCCTGGATGGCCTCGACGATGTCGCCGCCGAACTCGCGTTTGAGGACGTCATGGCCCTTGCGCCCGACGCACATGATCTTGACCGTCTTGCCTTCGCGTTTGAGTTCGTGCGCCCGGTTGCGCACGTGGCGGACGATGGAGCTGTTGAAGCCGCCGCACAGTCCGCGGTCGCCGGTGAACGCCACCAACAGGTGGGTATCGTCGGCGCCGGTGCCGGCCAGCAGCTCGGGAGCCCCCTCGACGCCGCCGACGGTTTCGGCCAGCGAGCCGAGCATGCGCTCCATGCGCTCGGCGTAGGGCCGCGCCTGTTCGGCCGATTCTTGGGCGCGGCGCAGCTTGGCGGCGGCCACCATCTTCATGGCCGAGGTGATCTTCTGCGTCGATTTGACGCTGTTGATCCGGATCTTGAGGTCCTTGAGGCTCGGCATCGGGGCTCAGTCCAAACGGTTGCGTCGGCGGTCCGGGGTTTCTTAAGCGAAAGTCTTGACGAAATCGTCGAGCAGCGCCTTCAGCTTGGCGTCGGTGTCCTCGGAAACCTCTTTTTCGCTGGCGATGGCTTCGAGGATGGCGCCGTCCTTGGCCCGCACCTCGTCGAGGAGCTGGCTCTCGAACCGGGTCACGTCGGCGACGTCGATGCCGTCGAGATAGCCGTTGACGCCGGCGTAGATGACGACGACCTGTTCAGCCACCGGCAGCGGCGAATACTGCGGCTGCTTGAGGACCTCGGTCAGCCGCGCGCCGCGCGCCAACAGCCGCTGCGTGGCTGGATCGAGGTCGGAAGCGAACTGGGCGAAGGCGGCCATCTCGCGGTACTGGGCGAGCTCCAGCTTAATGGTGCCGGCGACCTGCTTCATGGCCTTGACCTGGGCCGCCGAGCCGACGCGGCTGACCGACAGGCCGACATTGACGGCCGGTCGGATGGAAATCACGTTGGTCGGGATGTAGGCCGAGACGTCGCCGGCCTGGGTTTCGATGACGGGGAGCGCGGTCAGCGAGCCGGCGCCGTTCTCCTCGTTCATCTTGGCGGCCCGTTCGAGCAGGCGCGAGTGCAGGTAGAAGACGTCGCCCGGATAGGCCTCGCGGCCGGGCGGCCGGCGCAGCAGCAACGACATCTGGCGGTAGGCGACGGCCTGCTTCGAGAGGTCGTCGTAGAAAATGACCGCGTGCATGCCGTTGTCGCGGAAGTATTCGCCCATGGTGCAGCCGGCGTAGGGTGCCAGAAATTGCAACGGCGCCGGCTCCGACGCAGTCGCCGAAACGACGACGGAGTACTTCAGCGCATCGTTGTCCTCCAGGGTCTTGACCAGTTGCGCCACCGTCGAGCGCTTCTGGCCGACGGCGACGTAGATGCAATAGAGCTTTTCAGATTCGTCGCCCGTTTCGTTGATCGTTTTTTGGTTGATGATAGTGTCGATGATGACTGCGGTCTTGCCGGTCTGGCGGTCGCCGATGATCAATTCGCGCTGGCCGCGACCGACCGGTATCAGCGAATCGATGGCCTTGAGGCCGGTCTGCACCGGCTCGTGGACCGATTTGCGGGGGATGATGCCGGGCGCCTTGACCTCGACCCGCGAGCGCTCTTCCGATTCGATCGCTCCCTTGCCGTCGATCGGGTTGCCGAGCGCGTCGACGACGCGGCCGAGCAGGCCCTTGCCGACCGGGACATCGACGATATCGCCTGTCCGCTTGACGGTGTCGCCCTCGCGGATCGAGCGGTCGTCGCCGAAGATGACGATGCCGACGTTGTCGGTCTCCAGGTTCAACGTCATACCCTTGATGCCGCCCGGAAACTCGACCATCTCGCCGGCCTGGACCTGGTCCAGACCGTGAACGCGGGCGATGCCGTCACCGACCGAAAGCACCTGTCCGACCTCGGCGACTTCGGCTTCCGAGCCGAATTCGGCGATTTGTTTCTTCAAGATTGCGGAGATTTCCGCGGCGCGGATTTCCATCACCCGATCCCTTTCATGGCAAGGCGAAGCTGTCCGAGCTTCGTCCTCAGAGAACTGTCAACCATTCGCGACCCGACCTTGACGACAAGGCCGCCCAACAACTCGGCATCGACACGGGCGTCGATTGCGACTTTGGTTCCGACCGCCGATTTCAGCGATTTCCCGATCGCCTTTAGTTGCCTGTCGGAAAGCTTCTTGGCCGAGACGACCTCGGCGGTGGCTTCGCCGCGCCTGGCCGCCAACAGCGCATGGTAGCCCTTGATCATGGCCGGCAGGGCGAACAGGCGGTGGTTCCGAGCAACGACGCCGACGAACTTGGTCGCCAGTTCGCCGATCTTGGCCTTCTCGAGCACCGCCATCACGGCGCGGGCCTGATCGTCGCGGGAGATAACCGGTGAGCGGATCAGGCGCGTGAGATCGTCGCTGCTCTCGATCATGGCGCCGACGGCGGCCAGGTCGCCGGCCACGTCGTCGAGTTGCTTGTCGGCGTCGGCCAGTTCGAACAACGCGGTCGCGTAGCGGCCCGCTAGACCGGTCGCGCCCATGACTTCCGATGACACCTGGGAAAACCCTCTTTTGTTATTCTATGCGACGCTGCCTCAAAGGCCCGGTAACAACCCGAATCGCGAACCGGGACAACCGTCGGCATCCCCCGTCTGCCGGGGGTTGGCCCCGTGCAGCGAAGGCGCAGTCGTAGCATACTCGATGGGGCCTTGCAACCACGCTGGACGGCCTTTCGGACAGGCCCGAAAACGGCGGAATTCAGCCGATACCGGACGGTTCGCGCGGCTCGGAAAAAGCGCCCCGGCCGGCCCTTGTGACTGCCGTCACTGATCGCTTCCGGACCGCCCTGCTAGGATTGTTTGCAATCGGCTTTGATGTGGAGACAAGGAGCGACCGTCCGGTGAAGGCACACGCCCGCGATCACGGCATCGACTACGGCAAGAGCCAGATGACGTTCGGCATCTACCGCAATACCTCGGCCGCCGACCGCGCCTTCCATCGGGCGCTCGAGAAACTGCATTTCCTGATCGTCGATCCGAGCCGCTTCTCGCGCACGCTGCTGAAAGGGGCGTTGCAGAGCTACGGTCTGCGCGACTTCATCGAAACCGAGACGGCCGCCGATGCGTTGAAGATGTTGCGCTACGAGGAACTCGATTTCGTGCTCGCTGACTTCGATATGCCGGACATGGACGGCGCCCACTTCACCCGATTGGTCAGGCTGGGCGACGGCGGTCCCGACCCGGAAATCCCGGTCATGATCGTCGCGGCGGACGCCGACGAACACCGGGTGATGGCGGCCGCCGCCGCCGGCGTTCACGAGTTCGTCGTCAAGCCGTTCACCGCCGAATCGCTCTACAGCCGCATCCGCTTCACCGTCGAACACCCGCGCCCGTTCATCCGCACCGAATCCTACATCGGTCCGGACCGGCGGATGATCGACAACGGACCGCCCGAAGGCCGCGCCGAGCGCCGCAACAAGATCAAAGGGTAGATTTTATCGAACACCCGTTCGCGCCCTGATTATTCCCTAACCGATTGAAATCCAATAAAACCCGAAAATCGGTGTGACGGAGGTCACACCCCGCCCGTCGGCCCGAACCTAGTCTTGTCAGGTGGTTCGATATGAAAGAGGAGGTGCGAAAAGACGCCGATGGGAGCGACGAAGGGACTGACATTTGGTGAAGAAACAGCATATTCATCCCTGGGCCATTCCGAAACGCGAGCATCGTTGGACAACGACCTCGAAACCAAGATCAGGAAGCTTCGCCTGCTGATCGTCGACGACAGCCGTTTCGCCAGATCGCTGGTCAAGAGCGCCGTCCAAAACTATGGTATGCGCGACATCATCGAGACCGATTGCGCCGTCGAGGCCTTGCAGATCCTGGGCACCGACGAGTTCGACCTTATGCTGGTCGATTACGAGATGCCGATCATGACCGGCGCCGAGTTGGCGCGCCGCGTTCGCGAAGGCCGCGACGTTCCCGACCCGACCATCCCCATAATCCTGATCTCCGGATACACCGACGAACACCGCGTCCGCGAGGCGCGCGCCGCCGGCATCCACGAGTTCCTGGCCAAACCGTTCACCCCGGCCGATCTCTACAACCGCATCCGCGCCGCCATTGAGGACGAACGGCCGTTCATCCGCACCGAAACCTACATCGGGCCCGACCGCCGATGGGTCAACAAGGGACCGAAACCGGGCGAACGGGAACGCCGCGAAAAGAGTTAGGCGCGTGTGACGAAGTTCGCATCATTTCCGGGCGCATCCGACTTCCGCCGCCGCTAAAGAAAGCTGTACGGGTCGACATCGACCTGGACGCGGACTTTCCTCGGCCACTTGGCGCGCTTCAGCCAGTCGCGCACCACCCCTTGCACGGTGGTTTCCTTCGGCGCTTTCAACAGCAGTCGCCGCCGGTGTTTGCCGCGCAGCAGCGCAAACGGCGCCGGGGCCGGGCCAAGCACCCGAATGCCGTCTGAGTTGGGCGCGGCGCGGCCTAGATCGCGGGCCGCCGTCTCGACCGCCGCCTCGTCCGAGCCGGACACGATCACCGCCACCAGCTTGCCGAACGGCGGCATGGCGGCGTCGCGGCGCGCCGCGCACTCGGCCTCCAGAAACCGCTCGCCGTCGCCCGACACCAACGCCGCCATTACCGGGTGGCCGGCCATATAGGTTTGCAGGACGACGCGGCCGGGGCGCCGGCCGCGGCCGGCCCGGCCCGCCACCTGATAAAGGAGCTGGTAGGTGCGCTCGGCGGCGCGCAAATCGCCGCCGCTCAGGCCGAGGTCGGCGTCGACGACGCCGACCGTGGTCAGCAGCGGGAAGTGATAGCCCTTGGCGACGATCTGGGTGCCGACGATCAGGTCGATCCGGTGATCCTCGATACGGCGGATCATGTCGGCGGCGGCGGCCGGCGAGGTCAGGGTATCGCTGGCGGCGATATCGAGCCTGATCCCGGGGAACGCCTCGGCGACCTCCTCGGCCAGCCGTTCGACGCCGGGTCCGCAGGCGGCCAGGCTGTCCCCGGTCTCGCATTCGGGGCAGCGTTCCGGCAGCCGGATCGAAAAGCCGCAGTGATGGCACTGCAGGCGGCCGCGGTGCCGGTGCTCGACCAGCCACGCCGTGCAGCGCGGGCACTGGAAGCGGTGGCCGCAGGTGCGGCACAACGTCAGCGGCGCATAGCCGCGGCGGTTCAGGAACAGCATCGCCTGCTCGCCGGCCTCGAAGGTTTCCTCGAGGCGACCGCTTAAGGCCGGCGACAGCCATTTGCCCGCCGCCGGCCCGGCCGCCAGCATGTCGACGACTTCGATGTCGGGCATGCGGGCGCCGGCGTGACGGTCGGGAAGGTGGAGGCTGGCGTAG
The DNA here is from genome assembly GCA_964344215.1 of uncultured Thalassospiraceae bacterium. Taxonomy (GTDB): domain Bacteria; phylum Pseudomonadota; class Alphaproteobacteria; order Rhodospirillales; family Casp-alpha2; genus CAYFMP01. Next base: position 19,110 of record CAYFMP010000043.1, read on the forward strand.
CGTCCGCTGTCGGCGTTGACCGCCGTCTCCAGCGACGGCGTCGCCGACGCCAGGACTATCGGGACGTCGCTCAGCCGGGCGCGCACCACGGCCATGTCGCGGGCGTTGTAGACGACGCCGTCTTCTTGCTTGAAGGCGGCGTCGTGTTCCTCGTCGACGACGATCAGGCCGAGGTCGGGGAACGGCAGGAACAGGGCCGAGCGGGCGCCGACGACGACGCCGGCGCGACCCGATGCCACCGCCCGCCAGGTGCGCCGCCGTTGCGCCGGCGTCAGGTCCGAGTGCCATTGCAGCGGCGGCTTTCCGAAGCGTTCCCGGAAGCGCTCCAGCCACTGCGCGGTCAGCGCGATCTCGGGCAGCAGGACGAGAACCTGGCGGCCCGCCTTCAAGGCCTCGGCGACGGCCGCGAAGTAGACCTCGGTCTTGCCCGATCCCGGCACGCCGTCAAGCAGGGTAACGCCGAAGCCGCCGCCGGCGGCAGCCTCGGCGAGGCGCTCGGCGGCCTTCGCCTGGTCGCTCGAAAAGGTCGGGCCGGGCCGGGCCGGGTCCGGTTCGGGAACGTCGGCCTCGGCCTCGATCTGCACCGCGCTCAACGCTCCGGCTTCGGCCAGTCCGCGCACCACGGAGACGGAAACGGCGGCCTCGCGGGCCAGTTCGACGGCGCTCATGGGCGGCCTCTCGGCGGCGGTTCCGAGAACGCGCCGGCGAGCCTTGGTCATCCGCAGGTCGGGCGGCGGGGCGGCAAGCGCGAAGGCGGTCAGGGGCTTCGGCGGCTCAAGGGCGTCGGGCACGCTCATCACCATCTTCAGTACCGCGCCTGGGGCGTTGAGGGTGTAGTTGGCGACCCAGGCGACGAAGCGGCGCGAAACCTCGGGCAGCGGCGGGCACGACAGCACTGCATCGAGGTCCTTGAGCTTGGCTTCGTCGACGCCGCCCTCGCCTTCACCCCAGACGACGCCCAAGGCCGTCCGCCGGCCCAGCGGCACGGCGACGAAATCGCCGTCGGCGATGGCGACGCCGTCGGGAACGCGGTAATCGTAGGCACCGGCCAGCGGCAGCGGCAACAACACGCCGACGCGCCCGCCCGGCGGGTGGACAGGTGTTCGGGAATCGGGGCGTTGGTCGGATCGGTTCATGAATTCCGTCGACATCGGGTTCCTTTGGTATAATAGGCGATTCGCAAACCCAAGCTGCTTTTTTGAAGGGTACGGCATGAGCCAGCAACACGACGACCTTCCCGCCGAACGGCCGGACAAAGACGCCGCCGCCCATCAGGACGCCGACTTCGAAACATCGGTCGCCGACTTCCTCAAGCGCCACCCGGATTTCTTCGTCGACCATCCGGACGTGCTGTCCGGGATGACGGCGCCGGACCGCTGGAGCGGCGACGGCGTCGTCGATATGCAGCGTTTCCTGCTCGACCGTCGCCTGGAAGAGATGGACGATCTCCGCAACTGCGCCCAGGAAGTCATCGAGACCAGCCGCTCCAACATGTCGACGCAGACCCGCACTCACGCCGCCGTGCTGGCGTTGCTCGGCGCCACCGACCTCGACCATCTGGTCCGCTTGATCGCCGACGACTGGCCGTTTCTGCTCGATGTCGACGTCGTCGTGTTCGGGTACGAGCCGGCCCGCGCCCGCCAGCCGCGCTTGGTTTCGGCCCACATCCGCCAGTTCCCGGCCGGCGCCACGGACGCCGTCCTTGGGCCCGATCAGGACGTCCGCCTGATCCGCGACATGCAGGACGACGGCAGCATCTTCGGTTCCGGCGCCGGCTTGGTGCGCTCCGCCGCTCTGGCCCGGCTGCGGCCCAGCGGCAGCCTGCCGCCCGGCCTGATGGCGCTGGGCTCGCGCGGCAACGCCTTTCATCCCGGACAAGGAACGGAGCTGATCGGGTTCCTCGCCCGAATCCTCGAAACCTGTATCGATAGGGCGCTCAAGGCCGGCCCATGAGCAGGACGGCCGCGTGATCTCGTTCGTCGCCGAGCCGGCGGTCGTCCAGGCCATCGACGGCTGGCGGAGCTGGCTGGCCGACGAACGCCGGACGTCGGCCCACACCGTCGACGCCTACGGGCGCGATCTGGCCGGGTTCCTCAAGTTCGTCGCCGACCATCACGGCTATCCGCCGGGCCTGAGCGACCTCGACGCCCTCGACACCACGACGTTCCGCTCTTACCTGGCGAAACGGCTGGCCGACGGCATGGCCCGCGCCTCGACGGCCCGCACGCTTTCCACCCTGCGCAGTTTCTTCCGCTTTTTGGAGCGCCGCGGACTGGCCAGCAATGGGGCGATCGGCGTCGTCCGCACGCCGAAGGTGCCGAAATCGGTGCCGAAGGCGCTGACCGAGGAGGACGCCCTCGACGCCCTCGGCGCCGTTTCCGGTCTGGCGGGCGAGCCGTGGGTGGCCCTGAGGGACACGGCGCTGCTGGCGGTACTCTATGGCTGCGGGCTCAGAATCGGCGAGGCGCTTGGGCTTAACCGCGGCCAAATTCCGGACCTCGCCGCCGCCGCCGAAACCACGACCACGCTCACCGTCACCGGCAAGGGCGGTAAGCAGCGCGTGGTGCCGGTGCTGCCGGCCGTCGCCCGGACGCTCGCCGACTACGTGGTGGCCTGCCCCTTCGATCCCGGCGCCGACGGTCCGCTGTTCGTCGGCGTCCGCGGCAAGCGGCTGAATGCCGGCGTCGCCCAGCGCCGCATGCGTGAGGTCAGAGCCAAGCTCAACCTGCCCGACTCGGCGACGCCGCACGCGCTGCGCCACAGCTTCGCCACCCACCTACTGGCCGGCGGCGGCGATCTCAGGACCATCCAGGAACTGCTCGGCCACGCCTCGCTGTCGACCACCCAGCGCTACACCGACGTCGACGCCAAGCGCCTGTCGGCGGTCTACGACAGCGCCCACCCGAGGGCGCGCAGCCGCTAAAGCCGCGCCCGGCCGTCTCGTAATACCCCTGTACCACCCGATCCGGCCCGCGTCGTCCTAAGCTGCTGCGCTTGGACGGTAACAACAGCCCCGCGGGAGAACGGACAATGAAAAAAACCATCGTATTGCTCGCCTTGCTGGCGGTCGTCGGTTCGGCGACGGAGCTGGCGGCGGCGGAAACCAAGATGAAACCCTTTATCCTGGCCTCGAAAGGACCGGGCGAGATGGCGGCCGTCGTGCAGTCGGCCAAGGACAAGCTGGCTGGGGTCGGGTTCGAGATCGCCGGCGCCTACGCGCCGTATCCGGGCGCCACCGTCATCGCGGTCACCAACGACGCCCTCAAGCAAGAAGCGACGAAGACCGATCTCGGCGCTTACGCCGCCGCCATGCGGGTGTCGGTGACGTCGGTCAACGGCGAGATTCAGATCGCCTATACCAACCCCACCTACATGGCTTCGGCCTACCGGCTTGAGAACAACCTCGCTGCGGTCAAGGCGAAGCTCGCCGAGGCCGTCGGCAGCGGCCCCGAGTTTGGCCCGGAGGAGGGGATGGACGACGAGGAGTTGAGCGACTACCAGTACATGTTCGGCATGGAGGAATTCGACGACCAGACGACGCTGGAGCGCTTCCTCGACCACGAAGAGGCGGTGGCGACGATCGAGAAGAACCTCAAGGCCGGCGTCATGGGCATCACCAAGGTCTACCGGATCGATATCCCGGGTACCAAGGACGTCGTCTTCGGCGTCGCCATGAACGGAAAGAACGGCGGCGGCGACGACCAGGACGACGCCTTCATCATGAGCGAGATCGATTTCAAGGACGTCCGCTCGACGGCGCACCTGCCCTACGAAATCCTGGTCAAGGACGATATCGCCTTTACCTTTTCGGCGCGCTACCGGATCGCCATCAACTTCCCCGACCTGTCGATGGCCGGGCCCAACAGCTTCATGAACATCATGGGGGCGCCGGGCGCCATCACCAAGGCCCTGGACGCTGTCGCCAACCCCTACTGAGGCGTAGGGTCAGGGCGGCTTGCCGCGCAGCAGGTAAAGGGCGATCGGTCCGAGAGCGACGACGGCGCCGGAGAAGGCGAACGACAGCCCCCACGAGGTGACGGTGTCGCCGCCGACGCCGCCGGCCGAAGTCAGGTCGAGCATGACGCCGAACAGCAGCGGGCCGGCGAACGAGCCGGTGAAACCGATGCACGAATGCACCGCCATGGTGGCGCCGCGGTACCCCTTCGGCGCGGCGGCGACGACGCCGGCCGTAACGGAAGACGATTCGCCGGTGATCGTCACCCCGTAGGCGAGGACCATGACGACGACGATCCAGAACGGCCACGCCGCCGCGAAGCCGATCATGAAGCCGAGCGCCGCCGACGTCCACATGATGAGGGTGATGGCCCTATGCCGGCCGATGCGTCTCGACATCTCGTTGCCGAGCACGCTCGACGGCAGGCCCAGCAGGTTGGCCAGCGCCGCCCACGCGGTGGCCGACAGCAGCGTGCCCTGGCCCGGATGGGTGGAGGCGGCGAAGAACAGGAACGTCACCATCCACGAGCGATAGACGAACAGCTCGAAGTTATGGACCGTGTAGGCCAGCACGTAGCCCATGGCCGGGCGGCATTTGAGGACCGGGCGGAAATCCAAGAGGTGGGTGTCGGGTTTTTCGTGCGGGCGGGGGTCGCGGCGCGGCAGCAGGGCATAGACGACGGCCAGCGCCACCACCGGTCCGGCGGTGGCGGCCAGGAAGGCGGCGTGCCAGCCGAAACTGGCGGCGATCTCGCCGGCCAGGAAGAACGACAGCGCCGTGCCGATGCCGAAGCTCGACGTATAGAACGCCACCGAGCGGCTGTGGTCGGCGCCGGGCGCGATGTCCTCGAGGTGGTCGTTCAGGAGCTTCAATCCCGGCATGTAGGTACCGGCCAGGCCGACGCCGGCGACGGCGCGGAACAGCATGGCCGTCCAGAACCCTTCCGTCCACAGCGCGAAGCCCAAGCTGGAGAGCGCGGTGAGCACCATGCACACGGTGTAGACCAGGCGCGGTCGCACCCGGTCGGTGAGGCTGACCAGGACCGGCACGGCGGCCAGGTAGCCGGCGTAGTAGATGCCGTTGATCCAGCCGGCGTCGGTCTTGCTGAGGTTCCATGAGTCGATGAAGGTCGGCAACAGGGCCGGGAAGGTCACCGCGCCCAGCATGCTGGCGACCTCGGCCACGCACATGACGGCGATCAACTGGACGGGCGTGAGGCTTCGCATGGCGTCTGCGCGCTACCGTGGTTCCGGGATGCCGGTTGGCGGAAAGCGAAGCCTCGCCGCCGGCGCCCCAAAACCTAGGACCGCGAAAGACAGGCGTCAATCAAAATTTCGATGAATATCGAAATGAGGTCTGCGACCGAAGGAAAACCCGTTCACGCTTCGAAGCCGGGCCACTTTTCCGATAAGAAAAGAACTTTCACCTTAAGTAACTATATAAGAGTATTAACAATCGAAATGCCATCTATGGGAGGATACGATGAAAAACATGGGAAACTTCGATCCGAATTGGAAACCTGTCGTTCCCGGCGGGCTAACGGACGAACAGAAGAAAACGTTGATGGATGCGGGATGGAAGGCGGAGACAACAGGATATGATGTCGTCGATGTCGATGTCGGATTCGTTGAGCCGGACGTTCCGGGCGGGTTCCTTCTGTACAAGGTCAATGTTCCGGCGGGAACCGACTATCTCTATAATCGGGAAACAGGGGCTGCACTGCTATCAAGCTGCGGCAATCCGACTTGCTGGCGGTGGCTCGTTTGACCCGAACCGATAGGGGAAACACTTTTCTTAAATATGGATGGCCCGGCCGCCGGCCCCCAGCGCCGCTTCCTTGACCGCTTCCGGTAGTCCGGGGTGGCCGTGGCAGATACGGGCCACGTCCTCGGCCGACGCCGAGAACTCCATGGCGACGACGATCTCCTGAATGAGGTCGCCGGCCTCAGGGCCGATGATGTGGCAGCCGAGGAGGGCGTCGGTCCTGGCGTCGGCCAGGATCTTGACGAAGCCGTCGGCGTCGGCGTTGCACCGCGCGCGTGAGTTGGCGCTGAACGGGAACTTGCCGACGGAATACTCGACGCCGGCCTCCTTAAGCTGTTCCTCGGTCTTGCCGACGCCGGCCACCTCGGGGTGGGTGTAGACGATGCCGGGAATGGCGTCGTAATCGATGTGGCCGCTTTCGCCGGCGATGATCTCGGCGCAGACAACGGCCTCGTCCTCGGCTTTGTGGGCAAGCATGGCGCCGCCGATGACGTCGCCGACCGCGTAAATCCCCTCGACGTTGGTCTGGTAGTCCTCGTCGACACCAACGAAACCGTACTCGTCGACCTCGACGCCGACGCGATCGAGACCGAGGCCGTCCGTAAACGGCCGCCGGCCTACGGCGACCAGCACGACGTCGGCCTTCAGGGTCTCCTTGTCGCCGCCGGCCACCGGCTCCATTGTCAGGGTGACGCCGCCCTTGGCGGCCTTGGCGCCGGTCACCTTGGTCGACATCCTGAAGGTCAGGCCCTGTTTCTTGAGTATCCGCTGCATCTGTTTGCAGACCTCGGCGTCCATGCCGGGTAGGATGTGGTCGAGGAACTCGACGACGGTGACTTCGGCGCCCAAGCGCCGCCACACCGAGCCGAGCTCGAGGCCGATGACGCCGGCGCCGATGACGACCATGGTCTTCGGCACCTTGGAAAGCGACAGTGCGCCGGTCGAGCTGACGATTCGAGTCTCGTCGATCTTGACGCCCTTGAGCGGTGTCACATCCGAGCCGGTCGCCACCATGACGTTGGCCGTGCTCAGGACCTGCTTCTTCCTGCTCTTGCCGGGACTGACGGCGACCTCGCCGGGCCGGGTGATCTGGGCGGCGCCGACGAGGTAGTCGATCTTGTTCTTCTTCATCAGGAACTCGATGCCCTTGGTCAACTCGTCGACGACGGTCTCCTTGCGGCCCATCAGGGTCTTGAGGTCGAGCTTCAGCCCGCTCGTCTCGATGCCGTGGGCGGCGAACTCGTGGCCGGCCATCTCGTAATGGTGCGATGATTGCAACAGCGCCTTCGAAGGTATGCAGCCGATATTGAGGCAGGTACCGCCCAAGGTGCCGCGCTTGTCGACGATGGCCGTCTTCAGCCCCAACTGGGCGGCGCGGATGGCGCCGACGTAGCCGGCCGGGCCGCCGCCGATGACGACGAGATCGTAAGGATCGCTCATGGCGCGTTCTCCCTGCCTAGACGTCGAGCATGATGCGCTGCGGGTCCTCGATGCATTCCTTGATGCGGACCAGGAACGACACCGCCTCGCGGCCGTCGACGATACGATGGTCGTAGCTCAGCGCCAGATACATCATCGGCCGCACCATGACCTCGTTGCCGACGGCGACCGGCCGCTTCTGTATCTTGTGCATGCCGAGGATGGCCGATTGCGGCACGTTGAGGATCGGCATCGAGTTCAGCGACCCGAAGACACCGCCGTTGGAGATGGTGAAGGTGCCGCCCATCATCTCGTCCATGGAGAGTTTGCCGTCGCGGGCCCGGCGCCCGAAGTCTCCGATGGTGCTCTCGATCTCCGAGAACCGCATCTGATCGGCGTCCTTCAGGACCGGTACCACCAGGCCCTGCGGCGTGCCGACGGCGACGCCAACGTTGTAGTAGTTCTTGTAGATCAGTTGGTCGCCGTAGATCTCGCCGTTGACGGCCGGCCATTCTTTCAAGGCGATGCAGGCAGCGCGCACGAAGAACGACATGAAGCCCAAGCGAACGCCGTGCTTCTTCTCGAAGCTTTCCTTGTAGGTGGCGCGCAGATCCATGGCGGCGCCCATGTCGACCTCGTTCCAGGTCGTCAGCATGGCGGCCGTGTTCTGGGCCTCCTTCAGGCGGCTGGCAATCAGCTTGCGGAGCTTGGTCATGCGGACCACTTCCTCGCGGCCGTCGGCGGGGCGTGGCGGTAACTGGTCGGCTGGGACGATGCCACCGGCCGGAGTGGCCGCCACCGCCGCCCTCGAGCGTACCGCCGAGCCGGCCTCGATGGCGGCCAGCACGTCGCCCTTGGTGAGCCGCCCGTCCTTGCCGGTGCCCGTGATCAGGGCCGGGTCGAGGTCGTTGTCGTCGACCAGCTTGCGGACCGCCGGCGATAAGGGCTTAACGGGTACCGCGGCGGCCGGGGCCGGGGCCGGACTTGGAGCCGGACTCGGAGCCGGGGCAGGTACGGGAGCGGCCGGTTGCGGCTTGGCTGCGGCGGCGGGCGAAGGAGCCGGTTCGGGGGGCGGAGCCGGTTCGGCGGCGGCTTCCGGTTCGGGCGCCGGCTCGGTGCCGGCCGCGCCCTCTTCCAAGACGCCCAACAGCGCGCCGACCTCGACGTCGACACCTTCCGGCGCGGCGATGCTGAGCAGAGCGCCGGCGGCCGGCGCATTGACCTCGACCGTCACCTTGTCGGTTTCCAGCTCGACCAGCGCCTCGTCGGCGGCGACGGCGTCGCCCGGCGTCTTGAACCACTTGGCGACGGTCGCCTCGGTGACCGATTCGCCGAGCGTCGGAACCTTGATCTCTAAACCCATCTCACCTTACCTCGCTCGCTTTTTGGTGCGGCCGGATTTGACCTTGCCGGCCGATTTGGCCTTGGCCGGCGCCTTGGTCCGCCGCCTTGGCGGCGGCTTGGGCAGGGTCAGCGCCTCGTCGACCAGAGCCGCCTGCTCGGCCAGGTGCTTGCTGTGCAGGCCGGTGGCCGGAGCGGCCGCGGCCGAACGGCCGCAATAGGAGAGGTCGTCGTGGGGCCGCCCCAGTTCCTTACGCAGGAGTTTTTCGAGCGGCTCGCGGATGTAACTCCACGACCCCATGTTGCGGGGTTCCTCCTGGCACCAGACGAGGTCGATAGCGTTCCTGAAGCGCCTCAGGTCCTCGGCCAGCACCCTGACGGGGAACGGAAACAACTGCTCGACCCGCATCAGGTAGATGTCGTCGATCTTGCGCTTTTCGCGCTCCTCCAGCAGGTCGTAGTAGACCTTGCCCGAACACAGCACGACGCGCTTGATCTTGTCGTCGGCGACCAGCATGCGTTCCGGATCGTCGGTCGGGTCCTCGTCGTCCCACAGCACCCGGTGGAAAGTGGTGCCCTCGGCCATGTCTTCCAGCTTCGACACGCAGCGCCTGTGGCGCAGCAGCGACTTCGGGGTCATCAGCACCAGGGGTTTGCGGAAATCGCGCCGGAGCTGGCGCCTCAGCGCGTGGAACAGGTTGGCCGGGGTCGAGCAGTAGCAGACCTGCATGTTGTCCTCGGCGCACAGTTGCAGGTAGCGCTCGAGGCGGGCCGAGCTGTGCTCGGGGCCCTGGCCCTCGTAGCCGTGCGGCAGCAACATGACGAGGCCACTCATGCGCAGCCACTTGTGCTCGCCGGACGACACGAACTGGTCGATGACGACCTGGGCGCCGTTGGCGAAATCGCCGAACTGCGCCTCCCACAACACCAGCATCTGCGGTTCGGCCAGGCTGTAGCCGTATTCGAAGCCCAGGACGCCGGCCTCCGACAACGGACTGTCGATGACCTCGAACGGGGCCTGGCCGAAGCGCAGGTTGTTCAACGGGACGTACCGTTCCTCGGTGTCCTGGTCGACCAGCACCGAATGGCGCTGCGAAAACGTGCCGCGGCCCGAATCCTGGCCCGACAGACGCACCGGGTGGCCTTCGCAAAGCAGGGTTCCAAACGCCAATGCCTCGCCGGTCGCCCAATCGATGCCGTCGCCGGTCTCGAACATCTTGTGCTTGGCCTTGAGCTGGCGGACGATCTTCGGATTCACGTTGATGTTGTCGGGCACCCGGGTCAGGCCCTCGCCGACCTCCTTGAGGCGTTCGACCGAAACGCCGGTATCGCCGCGCCGGGCGTCACCGGCCGCCACCGACAACCCGGTCCAGGCACCGTCCAGCCAGTCGGCCTGATTGGCCTTGTAGCCGCTGGCCGCCTCGAAAGCCTCGTCCAGGGCCTTGTCGAAGGCGTCCATGGCGGCGTTGACGCCGTCCTCGCTCATGACACTCTCGTGGACCAGTTTCTTGGCGTAGATCTCCAGCGTCGTCGGGTGCTCGGCGATCTTCTTGTACATGCGGGGTTGGGTGAACATCGGCTCGTCGCCCTCGTTGTGGCCGTGACGGCGATAGCAGATCATGTCGATGACCACGTCCTTCTTGAAGCGCTGCCGGTACTCGGTGGCGATGCGCGCGCAGTGGGTGACGGCCTCGACGTCGTCGGCGTTGACGTGGAAGATCGGTGCGGCGACGATTTTGGCGACGTCCGAGCAATAGGGCGACGAGCGCGAGAACTTCGGGCTGGTCGTGAAACCGATCTGGTTGTTGATGACGATGTGAATGGTGCCGCCGGTCTGATAGCCGAGCAAGTGCGACAGGTCGAAGGCTTCGGGCACCAGTCCCTGGCCGGAGAAGGCGGCGTCCCCGTGCAGCAACAGCGCCATCACCTTCTCGCGCTCGGTGTCGTTGTGCTGCACCTGTTTGGCGCGGACCTTGCCGAGGCAGACCGTGTTGACGACCTCCAGGTGCGACGGGTTGGCAGTCAGGCTCAGGTGCACCGTACGGCCGTCGAAGACGCGGTCGGAAGACGAGCCCAGATGGTATTTGACGTCGCCGGAGCCGCCGACGTCTTCGGGCCTGGACGAGCCGCCCTGGAACTCGTGGAAGATGGCCTGGAACGGCTTTCCCATGACGTTGGCGAGCACGTTGAGGCGGCCGCGGTGCGCCATGCCGAGCACGATCTCCTGGATACCGAGTTGACTGCCGCGCTTGAATATCTGCTCCATGGCCGGGACCAGGCTTTCGCCGCCGTCGAGGCCGAAGCGCTTGGTGCCGGTGAACTTCCTGTCCAGGTACTTCTCGAACCCCTCGGTCTCGATCAGCCGGTTGAGGATGGCGCGCTTGCCCTCGTCGGTGAAGCTCGGCTGGTTGTGGATGCGCTCGATGCGCTCCTGGATCCAGGTCTTCTCGTTCGGGTCCTGGATATGCATGAACTCGACGCCGATCGACCCGCAGTAGGTCTCGTGCAGGATGTTCATGATCTCGCGCACGGTCGCCGTTTCCAGCCCGAGTACGTAGTTGATGAAGATCTCGCGGTCCCAGTCCTTGTCCGAGAACCCGTAGTGCTTGGGCGACAGCTCGGCGTGCTCTTGGCGTTCCTCCAGGCCCAGCGGGTCGAGCTTGGCGAGCAGGTGGCCGCGCACCCGGTAGGCCCGAATCAGCATCAGGGCGCGGATCGAATCGAGGGTTGCCTCGCGCACTTTGACGGCGCCGACGCGTTGTTCGGCGGCGGCGACGTGCGGCATCCGGGCCTGGGGCTCGTGGCCGAGGGCCATGCGCTCGGAGATCGGCGCCAGGTCGGCGTGACCGAGGATGCCGGCATCCGACGGCGCCCACGAGGCGCCGCGCATCTCGGAGCCGAGGTTCTTGGCGTCGTCGCCCAGTTCGGCGAAGAAATCCTGCCAGGCCCGGTCCACGGAGCCGGGATCGTCGAGGTAGCGCTCGTACATCTGGGCGATATAGACGTGATTGCCGGTGAACAGAAATTCCGTCGGGTCGATTGCGCTCATTTCTCACTCACGCGCCCTTGGGCTTCGGCGCGCCCTCCAATGATACTCGTGTTGCCTGCCGTGCCGGTTTCCGTTTGCCTCCGTGCTTAACCCTTGAAGACGCTGGCCATGGTGGTGCCGATGCCGGCCGGCGAATCGGTGACGTGGATGCCGGCCGCCTTCATGGCTTCGATTTTGTCCTGAGCGCCGCCCTTGCCGCCGGCGATGATGGCGCCGGCATGTCCCATGCGGCGGCCCGGCGGCGCCGTCAGCCCGGCGATGAAGCCGACTACCGGTTTCTTGGTGCCGGACGCCTTGACGACCTCGGCGCCGTCTTCCTCGGCCGATCCGCCGATCTCGCCGATCATGACGATGGCCTCGGTCTCGTCGTCCTCGATGAACATGCCTAAGCAATCGACGAAGTTGGTGCCGTTGACCGGGTCGCCGCCGATGCCGATGCAGGTGGTCTGGCCGAAGCCGGCCGCCGACGTCTGGGCGACGGCCTCGTAGGTCAGGGTGCCAGAACGCGATACGATACCGACTTTGCCGCGCTTGTGGATGTGGCCCGGCATAATGCCGATCTTGCATTCGCCCGGCGTGATGATGCCGGGGCAGTTGGGGCCGATCAGACGGGTCGAGGAGCCTTCGAGCGCGCGCTTGACGCGGACCATGTCCATGACCGGGATGCCTTCGGTGATGCAGACGACCAGCGGCAGCCCGGCGTCGATCGCCTCCAGGATGGCATCGCCGGCGAATGGCGGCGGCACGTAGATGACGGAGGCGTTGGCGCCGGTCTCGGCGACGGCGTCGGCGACGGTGTCGAAGACCGGCAGGTCGAGGTGCGTGGTGCCGCCTTTGCCCGGCGTCACGCCGCCGACCATGTTGGTGCCGTAGGCGATGGCCTGCTCCGAGTGGAAGGTGCCCTGGGCGCCGGTGAAGCCCTGGCAGATCAGGCGGGTGCCGTTATCGACGAGTACAGCCATTATCCCGCCTCCTTGACGGCCTTGACGACCTTTTCGGCGGCGTCGCCGAGATCGTCGGCGGAGATGATGGGAAGCCCGGAATCGGCCATGATTTCCTTGCCCTTCTCCACATTGGTGCCCTCCAGGCGGACAACCAGGGGAACGCTCAAATCGACTTCCTTGGCCGCTGCCACAACGCCTTCGGCGATGACGTCACAACGCATGATGCCGCCGAAGATGTTAACCAGGATGCCCTCGACGTTGGGGTCCGACAAGATGATCTTGAAGGCCTCGGTG
>CAYFMP010000044.1:0-31869 GCA_964344215.1 uncultured Thalassospiraceae bacterium
CAGGAGACCGGAGAGCGCGTCTCGGCGATTCCCTATCGACGTGAACCGCTCTAGCGCAGCCGCGACGCCGGGAACCAGACGCGAGCGGTCGTGCCCTTGCCCGGTTTACTGCCGAGAGAAAGCTCGCCGTCCATCAGTTCGGTCAAGGCCTTGCTGATCGACAACCCGAGGCCGCCGCCATTGGCAGAGACCTCCGACGCCGCCGCTTCGCGCCTGAACGGTTCCATCATGGCGGCGAGTTCGGTCGGCGCGATTCCCCGTCCGGTGTCCGATACCCGAATCTCGATGCCGCCGTTCCTCGCCGGCGCCGCGCCGAGAGTAACGGCTCCGCCCTCCGGCGTGAACTTGATGGCGTTGGACAGCAGGTTGAAGACGATCTGGCGGAGGCGTCGCGGATCGATGAAGAGGTCGGGGAGGGTGGTGTCGATGCGCGATCGGAGGCGAAGGCCGCGGCCTTTTGCCGAGTTGTGAACGAGCTTGATACAGCCTTCGAGAACCTCGGCCAGGTCGACGACGCTGTTGTCCACCGGCAGCGACCCCGACAATTCGATCTGCGACAGATCGATGACGTCGTTGACGACGCCGTGGAGATGCAGCGCCGCTTCACGGATATTGCCGAAGTAGTCGCGGTATTCGACCGGTTCGATGGGGCCGAAGGTCTCGGTCTCGATGATCTCCGCAAACCCGATAATGATGTTCAACTGGACGCGAATATCGTGACTCAGATTGGCCAGAAAGGCGGTCTTCGATCGGCTGGCCTGTTCGGCCTGTTCGGCGCGAAACCGATAGCCGTCGGAATTGTCCGGCGCGATATGGTCGCCGAACTCCTCGTAGCACTGATCGACGAACGCCGACAGGATCGCTTGATAAGGGTCGGTGAAGGAGACGCGGACCCGTCGGCGGTCGCGGGGACTTGCCGTTTTTTCCACGATGCCCAGCCGTTGCAGGGTTTGGATGTGGGCGATGACGGTGCCCTTGGAAAGGCCGGCGCTCAGGTAGATGTCTGAGATCGACGGCACATGCTCCTCGTAATGCGCCTTGCAGAGATAGAAGAGGATATCCGATATCGCGCGCGCCGTTCTGTCCGAACCGGTTCGTTGCGGTCCTCTCTTGATCGCGCGCGAGAATTCCCGATCGAGTGTCCGGTGCCGGAACAGGTCGTAACGCAGGATATGGTCGATTACCCGTTTTCTGAGTGCAGTCGATAGCAGCGTCTCGGGTCCGGCCATCGGCTTCTTGTTTCCTCAATGTTGGTTTGCCATTAGGCGTCCACGGCTCGCGCCTCTACCGGAAATAGTATGTAGGAGATCGATATCAGCGTGTCTCGGATTTTCAGGAACTTTCGGGTTCAAGTTTGAACTCAATTCGCAGGGTCGATTTCGCCTATTTATTAGTCGTTTATAAGCGTGCTCGTCTTTTCGTCATCACAAAACGACGGATATTTACTTATAGTTGTATAAATGCCCGGCAGAAGAATTTGCAGCCGCCGAACCAAGCGGTTGTTCGCCCTCGTCGAGAGGGAATGGTACACTTCGCGCGCCAATCGTTTTCATGAACAGGATTACGGCAGGGCTGATCTCTTGAGGGGTGTTTTGACCGGTATTCCGATTGCCGACGTAGCGGCGTTCCTGTGGTCGATGGGGTGCTGGGTCGGCTACACCGTCGCCGCCGACCATCTCGGCTGGAAGAAGCGTGAGATGGCGCGGGTCATGCACGACTACCGCCTGCGATGGATGGAACGGATGTTGGAGCGCGAGAACCGTATGCCCGACGTCAACATCGTCGTCGCCCATATCAGGAGCGGAACCCTGTTCGCTTCGACCTCGATCCTGCTGTTGGCCGGCATCGTCGCCATTCTCGGCAATATCGAGCGGCTCCGCGTCATCATCTCCGAACTCGCATTCGCCGCCGAATCGACCGGCCAGGTCATCGAACTCAAGGTTTTCGTGCTGCTCGGCATCTTCGTCTATGCGTTCTTCCTGTTTGCGTGGTGCATGCGGCAGTACAACTACTCCCTGGTCCTGATCGGCGCGGCGCCGAAGCCCGAGGATTGCGACACCGACGTCATGGCCGACTACCCGCCGCGTGCCGCCCGCGTCCTGACCCGGGCCTCGCGAACCTTCACCAAGGGCCTGCGCGCCTACTATTTCGGCTTGGCGACCCTGGCCTGGTTCGTGCAGCCGGTGCTGTTCGGGCTCGCCGCGGTCTGGGTGGTCCTGGTGCTGTATCGGCGCGACTTCCGATCGGCGACGCTGGAGGCGCTGGCCCGGACCGAATACAAAAGATAAGGCCTGGTGATCTTGTTCGGACGCCGCGAACACCTATATTCCGGCAATGATCCCGATCCTATCCGATAAGCCGGCGGCCGAGACCCGCATCGTCGTCGCCATGTCGGGTGGCGTCGATTCGTCTGTCGCCGCCGCCTTGATGGTGGAAGAAGGTTACGACGTGGTCGGCGTCACCCTGCAGCTCTACGATCACGGCGAAGCCACCGCCCGCCCCGGTGCGTGCTGCGCCGGCCAGGATATCCACGACGCCCGCCGGGTCGCCGATGGGCTCGGCATTCCCCACTACGTGCTCGATTACGAAAGCCGCTTCAGAGAGAGCGTCATCGACGAGTTCGCCGATTCCTACATGCGCGGCGAAACCCCCGTTCCCTGCGTGCGATGCAACCAGACCGTCAAGTTCCGCGATCTTCTGGCCCAGGCCCTCCAACTCGGCGCCCGGGCCCTGGTTACCGGCCATTACGTGCGCCGGCTCGACGGCCCGGAAGGCCCCGAACTCCATTGCGCCGCCGACAAGGCGAAGGACCAGAGCTATTTCCTGTTCGCGACGACCCGCGATCAGTTGTCGTTCCTGCATTTCCCGCTGGGCGGCATGAACAAGACCGAGACCCGCCGCCACGCCGAACGTTTCGACCTGCCGGTCGCCGCCAAGCCCGACAGCCAGGACATCTGTTTCGTGCCGACCGGCTCTTATGCCGACGTCGTCGTCAAACTGCGCCCCGGCGCTGCCGAGCCGGGCGACATCGTTGATACCGAAGGGCGCACGGTCGGGCGGCACGACGGCATCATCCACTATACGGTGGGCCAACGCCGGGGGCTCGGCATTGCCGCGGCGGAGCCCCTCTACGTGGTGCGTCTGGAGCCGGAAACCCGGCGGGTTGTGGTCGGTCACAAGGCGGCGCTCGGACGCGACCGCCTGACGCTTTCCGCGGTCAATTGGCTGGGAGCCGGCGAACTGGCGGCGGTCGAGCGGCCGGTCCGGGTCAAGATCCGCTCAACCGGCACGCCGCTGGCGGCTACCCTGCACGGCGAATCCACCGCCGTCGCCGAGGTCGTTCTCGACGCGCCGGAAACCGGCATCGCGCCTGGCCAGGCCTGCGTCTTCTACGACGGCGAGCAGGTACTCGGCGGCGGCTGGATTGAGCGCCAGGCTAGCCTGGTATCGAACTGAGCCGGCTCGTTATTCCGCGGCCGGCTCCCGGGTCGGGGCGATGACCGGAAAGTCCTCCAACTCACCCGTACGTTCGAGCGCCTCGCGCGCCTCCGCCGCTTTTTGCTGGCGGGCCCACATGTCGGCGTACTTGCCATCCTTGATCAAGAGCTCCAGGTGGGTGCCGCGCTCGATGATCCGGCCGTGATCGAGAACCAGGATTTCGTCGGCTTCGATGACCGTCGATAAACGATGGGCGATGGTCAGCGTCGTACGGTCGGCCGAGACTTCCTTCAGGGACTTGAGGATTTCCTGCTCCGTTTGGCTGTCGAGCGCCGACGTCGCCTCGTCGAAGACCAGAATGGACGGGTTCTTGAGAATGGTGCGGGCGATGGCGACGCGCTGCTTTTCGCCACCCGATAGCTTCAGTCCGCGCTCGCCGACGGTGGCTTGGTAGCCATCGGGCAGGGCCATGATGAAATCGTGAATACGGGCCAGGCGGGCTGCTTCCTCGACTTCCGACGGCGTCGCCCCAGGACGGCCGTAGGCGATGTTGTAGTAGATCGTGTCGTTGAACAGCACCGTGTCCTGCGGGACCATGCCGATGGCCCGTCTCAGTGAATCCTGGGTGACGTCGCGGATATCCTGACCGTCGATCATGATGCTGCCGTCGGCAACGTCGTAGAACCTGAACAGCAGCCTCGATACGGTCGATTTGCCCGACCCGCTGGGTCCGACCAGGGCGACGGTGTTGCCGGGCTCGACCGAGAACGAAATATCCTCGATGACACGGCGGCGCGGGTCGTAGTCGAAGGAAACACCCTCGAATGCGACCTTGCCGCCGTTGACCGCAATTCCCGGCGCGCCGGGCTTGTCTTCGATCTCGGTGCGTTCGCGCAGGAGCTCGAACATCGTCTCCATGTCGGTCAGTGAACGCTTGATCTCGCGATAAACGAAGCCGAGGAAGTTCAAAGGCACGAACAACTGGATCAGGTAGGAATTGACCAGCACGAAATCGCCGATGGTCATGGTGCCGCCGACGACGCCGAACCCGGCCATCAGCATGATGGCGACGACGCCCAACGAAATGATCGATCCCTGACCGACGTTAAGCAAGGCCAGCGACGTGCCGCTCTTGACGGCGGCCCGTTCGTAGCCCTTGAGCGCGCCGTCGAAGCGCGCCGCTTCGTGGGCTTCGTTGCCGAAGTACTTGACCGTCTCGAAGTTCAACAGGCTGTCGATGGCCTTGGTGTGGGCCTCGCTGTCGGTTTCGTTCATCGCCCGGCGGTACTTCAACCGCCACTCGGTGACGACCAGGGTCCACAGGATATAGACGGTCAGGGTGACGAAGGTGAGGAGCGCGTAGGCGATCCCGTAGAGCTTCCACAACACGCCGCAAATCAACAGGATTTCCAACAGCGTCGGCAAAACGTTGAACAACATGAACCGGAGCAGGAACTCGATCCCTTTGGTGCCGCGCTCCACGGCGCGGCTGATGCCGCCGGTCTTGCGGTCGAGATGAAAGCGCAACGACAGCCGGTGCAGGTGCTCGAAAGTGCGAAGCCCGGCCGTGCGGATGGCTCGCTGCGCCACCTTGGCGAAGACCGCGTCGCGGAATTCGCCGAACGCCTGGGCGAGAACTCTGGCCAGTCCGTAGCCGACGATCAGCGCGACGGGAACGGCGAGGGCCGCCGCCGCATCTGCGCTCAGCGCGTCGACGGCGTGTTTGTAGAAGATCGGCACGGCGACGTTGATCGCCTTGGCGGCGACAAGGAAGAAGACGGCAACGACGACGCGCGCGCGCAATTCCCGTTCGCCGGCCGGCCACAGATAGGGCAGGAGGGAGCGAATGGTCTTCAGATCGTTGCGTGGCCCGGGCTCGGCCGGTTCGGAAGCGGTTCTACGCATGGTACACTCGAGTTGGCGGCGCCGACGGCGCCGAATGGCACGAACTCAATATATAGAGCGAGGCCGGAAGAAATGCACCGCCCGTAAGCCTGCGTTCAGCTAGAAATGCGACTGTTCGCAAATTGCGGCCCCGGACGTTGCCGCTATCTATAAGTTTGCCATGACTGGGTACGATTTCTCTAAATTGCGCGTTCTGGTCTGCGACGACAGTCGGCAGATTCGCTCGCTTCTGGTTTCGTTCCTGAACGGGTTCGGCATCACCGAAATCGAGAGTTTCGCCGATCCCGAGACCGCCTACGAAGAGTTCAAGATCTACGACCCCGATCTGGTCATCACGGACTGGAACATGGAACCGATCAGCGGTATCAGGTTCGTCGAACTGATCCGCACCGACATCGACTCTCCCAACCCTTATGTCCCCATCATTATGTTGACCGGCTACACCGAACTGGAACGTGTCGAGCAGGCACGCGATTGCGGTATTTCGATGTTCCTGGCCAAACCCCTGAGCGCCAAGGATCTTTATCGGCGCCTGATGGCACTGGCCGACGACCAGCGCGGCTTCGTCCGCAATGCCGATTTCTTCGGGCCCGATCGCCGGTCGGGCCGTCGCGACGCCTACGGCGGACGCGAACGCCGCCACGCCAGTTAGCCGATACCGGCGATGACCCCAAAAACAGCTCTGATCGATCCGCCCAGGCGGCTCGGACAAAAGGTCCAGAAGACCGGTGGGCCCACGCCCGAAATCGCGATCCTCAGCGCCGTCAATGCCGCCGACGACCTCATGAACGGGTACCAGGGGTGGGCAGTCGACGACCTGGAGGCGCTTTGGAACTCCTTTCGGAACCTGGCCGGCCGCGACGAGATCGAGCCGGTCGATATCAAGGAAATGTTCGATATCGCCCACGAGGTCCGCGGCCACGGCGGCAGCTTCGGGTTCCCGCTGATTTCCCTGATCGGCGATTCGCTGTGCAAGTTCATTGACGGCCGCAGCCGCCTCGACAACGCCGACCTCGGCGTCGTTCAAATTCATATCATGGCCCTGAAGGCGGTGTTCCGGCAGAATCTCAAGGGACCCTGCGGCGAGCTTTCGACGGTGTTGCCGGAACTTCTGCACGCTCTTCGCGCCCGCGCCTGACCGGCCGGCTCGGGGGTGCCTGCGCCGGCACCCGCTCAGTAGTGCGGCGGCGGCGTTTCCTTGCCTCCGGCCCCGGCCGCTTCGTCCTCCAATTTCGACAATCGGTCGTGCAGGCGCTTCATCTCGGCCTCCAAGCGCTCGATGGTGCGCCACTGTTCGGCCACCATGTCGCTGAGGTCCTGGAGCTGCGATTCGTGGTCGGCGGCGGCCCGCTCCAGGCCGACGATACGCTGTTCCGCGTCGGTCATGGAAAATTAACTCCTTTCCGTTAATCAGGTTGGCACCGATTCGGCCAGAAAGGCAAACGGTGATGAAAGACGACGCAGAGAACATGCGCATCGGGACCGCTTCCCCTCCGGCCGTGCGGCCGAGGCCCCTCGGCGATCGCTCGTTGATGTGGCGGTTGGTCGTCGTCGCGCTCATTCCCATCGCCGTCATGACCGTTCCCCTGGTCCTGTTCCGCACCGTCCCGCAGACGGTCGACGGGATCGGCTACGAAGTCCGCATCAACCGGCTGACCGGCTCGAGCTGCCTGCTGATGGACCGCAACCATGCGCGGGGCGATCTCGGCCGCTACCTGTGTTGAAGGCACGGCGGTTGACCGGCTGGCCGATATCAGTGGTTGACCGCCTGGCCGATATCAGTGGTTGACCGCCCGGCCGGCATCGGCGGTTGACCGGCTGTCCCGGATCGGCGACCTTTCGCGACATGGCCTCCGATCCCACCCTCGCTCCCGAACCGATCCGGCGTTTCCTTGAAGCCTCCGGTTTCGACTTCGAGGTCATCGAATGCGATCCGGAGCTGGCCGACACCGATGTGTTCTGCGCCCATTACGGCTACGCGCCCGAGGATTCGGCCAACACCATCGTCGTCAAGACCAAGACAGGTGAGGAGAAGTTCGTCGCCTGCCTGGTGCTGGCGTCGACCCGCTTGGACGTCAACAAGCGGGTCCGCAAGAAGCTGCAGGCCCGCAAGGTGTCGTTCGCTTCCCACGACGAGGCCCGGGCGCTGACCGGGATGGAGCCGGGCGGCGTCACCGCGTTGGGCTTGC
This sequence comes from uncultured Thalassospiraceae bacterium, assembly GCA_964344215.1. Taxonomy (GTDB): domain Bacteria; phylum Pseudomonadota; class Alphaproteobacteria; order Rhodospirillales; family Casp-alpha2; genus CAYFMP01. The sequence goes on from CAYFMP010000044.1 coordinate 7,533, forward strand.
CCGGCGACTTGCCGCTGTGGGTCGACGCCCGGGTGATGGCGCGCCCGCGCGTCATCCTCGGCGGCGGCAACCGCGACTGCAAGATCATCTGTCCGCCGGCCCTGCTCGAAACCCTGCCGCAGACGGAAGTCGTCGACGGGCTCGCTGTCGATCGGGACTGACCGGGCTGGCGCCGCCGATGCCGGACATCCCGGGCCGCGCCCGCCCTCATCCGAAAACGATGTAGGACAGCGTCTCGTTGACCCGGCCGCCTCGCTCCAGCGGCATCACCGCCATGTGCAAGCTCCGGTGGCCGCGCTCCTGCCAGTCGAGCGAGCCGCTGGCGCACACCGTCCGCCGGTTTTCCAGGACCAACGAGTCGAGGCCTTTGAAGTCGATGTAGCGCTCGCCGGAATAGACGTCGGCCATCATCCGCCCGGTCAGCTCGCGCTCGTAGAGCTCGACCAGTCGCGTGCCCCACAGCCGGTAGCGGAAATCGTCGGCGTCCGGCACGTACTTCATGATGCAGAGGTTCTTCCAGTAGGGCATGAAGGCGGCGCCATTGACGTGCTCGAACGGCAGGATGCCGTCGCCGACGGTGGCCTCGACCAAGTCCATGAACTCCTCGATCTTTGGATGCCTTCGGGCGTTTTCGCAGTGGCAGGTCAACATCGGCGTTGGTTCACTCCGGGGACGACTGCGGACCGTTACTCCCACTCGCCCATCACTCCCACTCAATCGTGCCGGGCGGCTTCGAAGTGACATCGTAGACCACCCGGTTGATGCCGCGCACCTCGTTGATGATGCGGCTCGCGACCGAGCCCAGGAAGTCGTGCTCGAAGGCGAAGTAATCGGCCGTCATGCCGTCGGTCGAGGTGACGGCGCGCAGCGCGCAGACGTAGTCGTAGGTGCGCGCGTCGCCCATGACGCCGACCGTTTGGACCGGCAGCAGCACGGCGAAGGCCTGCCAGATGTGATCATAGAGGCCGGCGCCCCGGATCTCGTCCAGGTAGATGGCGTCGGCCTTTCGCAGGATCTCGAGCTTTTCCCGCGTGATCGCGCCGGGCACCCGGATCGCCAGCCCCGGACCCGGGAACGGGTGGCGGCCGACGAAGGCGTCGGGCAGCCCGAGCTCGCGCCCGAGCACCCGGACCTCGTCCTTGAACAGCTCGCGCAACGGTTCGACCAGTTTGAGGTTCATGCGCTCAGGCAGGCCGCCGACGTTGTGGTGCGACTTGATGGTAACGCTCGGCCCGCCGGTGAACGAGACGCTCTCGATGACGTCGGGATAGAGCGTCCCCTGAGCCAGGAACTCCGCATCGCCGACCTTCGACGCCTCCTCCTCGAAGACGTCGATGAAGAGGCCGCCGATGATCTTGCGCTTCCTCTCCGGGTCGTCGACGCCCGAAAGCGCGTCGAGGAACAGATCGGACGCGTCGCGGTGCACCAGCGCGATGTTGTAGTGATCGCGAAAGAGGCCCACCACCTGGTCGGCCTCGCCTGCGCGCATCAGCCCGGTGTCGACAAAGACGCAGGTCAACCGCTCGCCGATCGCCTCGTGCAAGAGGACGGCGACGACCGATGAATCGACGCCGCCGGACAGCCCGCAGATGACCCTGCCGGTGCCGACCTCGGCGCGGACCTTGGCGATCTCTTCGGCGCGGAACGCCTTCATCGTCCACTCGCCCCTGCACCCGCAAACGCCGTGCGTGAAGTTGGAAAGCAGCCTGGCGCCGTCCGGCGTGTGCGCGACCTCGGGGTGGAACTGGACCCCGTAGAAGCGGCGTTCCTCGTCGGCGATGGCGGCGTAGGGCGCCGAATCGGTGATGGCGCAGGCGGCGAAGCCTTGCGGGATGGACTCGATCTTGTCGCCGTGGCTCATCCACACCTGGTGCTTGTCGCCCTCCTTCCACACCCCTTCGAACAGCGCGCAATCGCCGACCACGTCGACGAAGGTGCGGCCGAACTCCTGATGATCGGACGGCGTCACCCGGCCGCCCAGCTGCTGGGCCATGGTCATCTCGCCGTAGCAGATGCCCAACACCGGCAGCCCCATCTCGAACAGCTCGTCGGGCGCGCGCGGCGTCTCCATCTCGGCCACCGAGGCCGGCCCGCCCGACAGGATGACGCCGCGCGGTGCGAACGCCTCGATGCTCTCACGGCTCACCTTCTGGAACGGGTGGACCTCGCTGTAGACGCCGGATTCGCGGACCCGGCGGGCGATCAACTGCGTCACCTGGCTGCCGAAATCGACGATCAGGATGCGGTCGGCGTGGGACTCCGCGCGGGACAAAGCATGGGTGTCGGTCATCGCCTGTTCTTACGCGAGCCCGGCCCGACTCGCAAGCCGCCAGACACGCCTCCCACCCGCCGCGCCACCGCGCCGCCGGCGGTCCCGAATTCGCGCGACCGCGCCGCCGCGCCCGTCCCTCTCTTTCGAGTCGCCCGGTTCACGGGCGCGGGACAAATCGCCCGGTCGACGGGCGCGGGACAAATCGCCCGGTCGACGGACGCGGGACAAATCGCCCGGTCGACGGACGCGGGACAAATCGCCCGGTCGGCGGGCGCGGGACAGATCGCCCGGTCGGCGGGCGCGGAGCCGTTACCTCCCGGATCAGCCCCAGATGTCCCGCGAGATGCTGTCGTACCAGCCGCGCGTGTAGTCGGCCTCCTTCAGGCGCACGTCGGCCGCCGCTGCCGACGGGCTCAGGCCGCCGGAGCCCTTGATCTTGACGATCTTGCCGCCCTCGTAGCCGTAGACCATGGCGACCGAGATGCCGTAGTCGGGCGCCACCAGGCTGTAACACGTGTTGACGAACTTCGGCTGGCCGGCGGCGCCGCCGCCGATCAGCGCGGCGACGGCCGCCGCGCACACCTTGGCCTGGCTGCTGGCCGCGAAGCCCGACTTCGGCATCGGCGCCGCGATCGACGAATCGCCGATGACGTGGACGCCCGGCACCAGCGTCGATTCGAAGGTGCCATGGTCGACCGGGCACCAGCCGGTGTTGTCGGCCAGACCGAAGTCGCGGGCGACCTTGCCGGCCAACTGGCCGGGGATGAAGTTGATGACGTCGGCCTTGACCTCGCCGAAGTCGGTCTTCAGCGTCATCGCCTTGGCGTCGACCGCCTTGACGACGCCGTCGGCGTCGACGTTGCGGTACTCGATCATGCCCGGATAGAGCGCCGCCCAGCCCTCCTTGAAGAGGCCCTGCTTGGAGAACTTCTTCTTCGGATCGAGGACGACGATCTTCGATTTCGGCTTGTGCATCTTGAAGTAGTTGGCGACCAGGCTGATCCGCTCGCCCGGTCCCGGCGGGCAGCGGAACGGGTTGACCGGCGGCGAGATGACGAAGACGCCGCCGTCCGCCATCGCCTGCAGCTGGTTGCGCAGCAGCAGGGTCTGCGGGCCGGGCTTCCAGGCGTGCGGCACCCGGTCCACCGTCGAGGCGTCGAGCCCGTCGATCCTGTCCCAGCGAAAGTCGATGCCGGGCGAGACGATCAATCGGTCGTAGGCGAGCGACGAGCCCGATGCCAGGGCGACCTTGCGGGCGGTGGCGTCGAGGCCGGTGGCGGTGTCGTGGACGACGGTGATGCCGGCGCCCCTGAGCCCGTCGTAGGAATGGGTGATCCGCGAGATCGGGTTGAGGCCGCCGATCACCGTGTTGGAGAACGGGCAGGTGACGTAGTTCAGCATCGGCTCGACCAGGGTGACATCGAGGCTGGAATCGAAGCGCTTCAGGTAGCGCGCCGCCGTCGCCCCGCCGAAGCCGCCGCCGACGACGACGACCTTGGCGCCGGCCGCGCCGCCGATATTGGGCAGGCCGAAGGCGCCGACCAGGCCGAGCGAGCCGGCCAGCGCGTTGAAACGTCTACGGGTAAGATTGTTCATGAAGCGCCCTCCTCATTTGCCGAAGTAGCCGGCCAGCTTCTCGATTTCCGAATCGGTGAACCCCTTGGCGATGCGGGTCATCACCGTGCCCTGGCGCTGGCCGTCGCGGAACTGGGTCAGGGTGCGGATTATGTAGTCCTGTTTCTTGCCGGCGATCGACGGCATGGCGCCGGCGCTGTTGCCGTCGGGTCCGTGGCACGAGAAACAGGTGTTGGCGAGCACGTCCGGCGAGGCTTCGCCCGCCTCGGCCGCCGCAGCGGCCAGGACGGCGACGGCCAACGCCAGCGACGCGCCGCCCAAGCGGTGCAAGATCATCTGGGTGCCTCCCCCGGCCGCGCGGCAAACCGAGCCGCTGGGCCGGTCCTGGTTTAATAACAAACGTTGCCAAATGGCCTTCGGCCCGGCCCCGACGACACCCCTCGCGATCCTCCCCGGCGGTCGGCGCGGGAACTTCCCGCACGGCCGGCCACCGATAAGAGTAGGGCGAAACGGCGCTTCCCGTAAACATTTTTCACACCTCGTTTGCGTAGTTTGCGAGCGGCGGCGGCGGCCGCTTCGGGGAGGGGGCGGCCCGTGGCCGGACACCGACCCCGGAATGTTGAGGAATGCTGAGGAATGTTGAGGAATGCCAACATCAACTCGCCTCCGGTTCGGTTCCGTCGTCGCCCCGTTCAGGGGCGCGGGACAAGTCGCCCCGTTCAGGGGCGCGGGACAAGGAATCGTCCGCGCCGTCGTCCTCGGCCAAGGCTTGAGCCAGATTTGCTTCGGCGCGGGCGATGATCTCGGCCATGTCCATCTCGTCGGCGGCGCGGTGCCAGTCGTCGTTGGCGGCGAGGCCCGAGCCGCCGCCCCGGCCTGTGGCGGCATGGCGGGCCGATGCGCTCGAATCCGGCAGGCGGGGGAGGGCCAACCCGGCGATGCGGGCCTCGGCCTCGATTGCGCGGACGGCGACCCCCAAGGCGCCGCGCTCGATGGCCCGCGCGCAGACGTCCTCCAGCCTCGCCGTCAGCCGGCCGCGCTCGGCCGCCGCCGCTTCGGCCCGTTCGGCGTCGATTTCCTCGATGCGGGCGCGCACCTCCGGCGTCTTCAGCAACCGATTACCCTGGCTGTAGGCGGTCCGGGCTTCGTAACCGGCCTCGCGCGCCGCCCTGGCCGCGTTGCCGTGGGCGGCAAAGGCCCGGCAGAACGCCTCGCGCCGCCGTGATAACCGTTTTTCCATATTTGTTCTCCTTACTGGGTCATGAAAGGCCCAGAATAGGAGAATAATGTCGGATTGTCAAGGAAAAAATACCGGGCAAGATATGCTGTGTTGATCCGTCGAACGGAGTTGACCAGTTTTCTACTCAACTCCGGTAGTCGCCAAGGCAGTCTGTTTAAAAAACTTACAACTCATTGTAGGTTCTTCAGGGATGCACATCTTCATCGACGAGTCCGGAAGCTTTTCCGGGAGTGCGAACAAACAACACGCGTTGAGTTGTGTGGGAGCGCTAGTGATTCCGGATTTCCGGCTCGATCAAGTCTTCGACAGGTATAAGCGTTTGAAGAAGCGGTTACCGAAGAAGGCCGGAGAGGTAAAAGGCTCATTTCTCAATGAGAGCGAAGTGGCGGCAATCACAGATTTGCTAGCCAAGAACGATGTCGTTCTCGAAGTCGTCATCTTTGACTCGGCCACTCAAAGCGCGCAAGAGATCACGAAGCACAAGCTAGAACAAGCGAGGTTAATGACCCGAGACCTCACGGACCAACACCACCCGGTGGTTGTCGGTCAGGTCGTAGCGCTCTCAGAAAGACTAAAGGAGCTTTCCAATCAACTCTACGCCCAATTGGTCGCAACGACCGTGGTTGTGGAGCGAACAGTTGAGCATTCGACGATCTATCATAGTCAACGAAACCCCAAGGAGTTGGGGGCGTTTCATTGGGTTCTTGATGCAAAGGCACCTGATGGCATCACGTCGGGCGAAGAACTCTGGCGGTTCATGGTGTGTCCAATGATCCAGTCGAGCAGCCGCAACAGGCCCATGAAGATGCTATCAGAAGGTGATTACTCATATTTTGACTTGAACTTCAGAACAAACACGCCTGAGTACTTGATTGAACATGGTTACAGCCCTGGAGAGGGCATCGATATAGGAAAACTGATGAACGAAAGCATCCAGTTTTCCGACTCGAAAGACAAATTAGGCCTCCAACTGGCAGATATTGTCGTTAACGCGACACGTCGCGCATTGGTGGGGAACCTGAAGGTTGAGGGATGGCGGGGACTATCCCGATTGATGTTTTCGGTTAGGGGGCAGTCAATCCAGATGATTTCATTGGAATCAAGCGAGACACGGAAACTTGGCCTCCAACGCCAACGTGTCTTTCCTTACTCTGATACAATTAATGTACTCAGCCAAAATTCAAAAAAAATGTTAGCGCCTCGGTTCCGGTAATCCGCGCTTGTCTTTTTCGGCAATGTACCTGCTTAGGTGACGGACGTTGCCTGCTTGAGGGCTACCCGTTCTTTGAGCACTGATGAACCGAATGACAGTTGTTCAAACCTTGGAAGACTTCTGATGTTAGGAAATAAGGAGTTTGCGCTCACAACTTGAGGCTCTGGCAGGTTAAGTTCATCGGGCTTCGTAGCGATGTGCCACAGTTGGAACACGGACATCGACGTTGAGAGTTTCTTTTGTTCAGGGCGTTTCTTGTTTTCGGCTCCTATTAAAAGGCCGCACTCAAGCGTAGCGATAAAAATCATTGCGTCGTTAGATAGATCAGAGAACTCAAATGTAGCCTCGGGATCGCGATCGGCGTGCTTAAAGAAGTTCTGAGCTTCCCTGAGAGCATCAATAATCTGCCGCCTTGTGAGGTGAGGATTCTCTTCAACAATTTTCTGACGCCAGGACTGATGCCCTGCTTGTTCCAGTAGATCTGCGAATACCGTTGCAGACGCCGCAGCAAGGGTATGGATCGATACGATGTCTCCAGCGTTGAAGAAAAGCTTAATCGCCGTATCCAATTGCCGAGTTGCAACGGCGCACTTTGTGAGCCTTACATCCATATCGCTGCCTCTAGGCTTGGTCGGTTAGGTTGTGATCGTCAGCACTCGAACCTATAATCGATTCATGATGAAACATAACAACTACTACGTTCGCACTCTTGGCGCAGTAAGCATTGGTGTTTTTGTTTTCAGCAATGCACTGGAAGGTGATAGTGCGCCGGAATGGGCGGGGGACGCTGCCCGTGTTCTTGAGGCCACGGTATCGTCTACTGCCACAACGGTCAGTGGTGGAACTTCCGAGTTCGTGCGAAACGAAATCACAGGGGAAGAGTACCAACTACTACCACCTTCCAGCGTTCGGTATGTCACTTCGTTTCAAGTCGTGGAGTAGTTCTTTCGTTCGGTTCAGTTGCTGTCACCCGACTGCAGCCGCGATAGAGAAAGAAGGCCGTGGCTCCTTCCCCCTCACCCCTTCACGCACACCACCTGCTTCAGCGCATGCACGACCTCGACGAGGTCGGGGGCGGGGCGTGCCTACTCCGCCGCGTCGACAGTGACGATCAGGCGCTTGCCGACACAGCGAAGCGCTTCTTCGAGGCGGCCGATCTTGGTGCGGTGACGTGGGCTCAACATGCGGCGCACCTCGGCCTCGTCGCAGCCGAGCGCTCGCGCCAGTTCGACCTTGCGTAGGCCGCTCTCACGCATGGCCTCGTAAAGCGCCGCCTTGGCGGCGATCACCGCGCCCGGCGTCACGATCGGGCGACCGCGAGCCGGCGACGGCTCGGGCACCGCCAGACCGTCGGTGATCATGGCGGCCAGCGCCTCCTCCAGGCAATCGGCGGCCATCTCCAGGGCCTCGACGCGATCGGCGCCGCCAGTCAAGGCTTCGGGAATGTCGGGAAACGACACCCAAAACCCGCCGTCGCCCTCGGAGTGCAGATCGACGGGATAGGCGTATCGGGTCGTCATGGCTCGGGTTCTCCTAAAGATCGTCGCGCTCGATGCCGAGTTGCCGGCACATGGCGTTCAGAAGTCCAACGCCGATTTCGCCGGACTTGACCGTCGTCCGGCGGTTTCCAAAGTAAACCGTCCGGTGGCCGCCCTTGCCGCGCTTGGCGTCGAGCCGGAATTCGACGCCGCGCCGGCGGGCCAGCCTGCGCAGCCGGCGGATGAACTGATTGCCGTTCACGGGCCGCGCAGTATCGGACATTTTTGTCCGGAAATCAAGCGGGACGGCCGGTCGTGGTCGATCCCCGTCGGCGCGCACCGCCAGTCATATCATCCTTCGACACGGCGCTTCGCGTCTGCTCAAGATGAGCAACGTTGAAGTATGTGGTCGAATATCCCCCCTCACCCCTTCACGCACACCACCTGCTTCAGGGTATGGACGACCTCGACGAGGTCGCTCTGCGCCGCCATCACGGCGTCGATGTCCTTGTAGGCGGCCGGCGTCTCGTCGATGACGCCGGAGTCCTTGCGGCACTCGACGCCGTCGGTGGCCTGGGCGTGGTCTTGAAGCGTGAAGCGGCGCTTGGCCTCGTTCCGCGACATCGCCCGGCCGGCCCCGTGCGAGCACGAGCAGAACGACAGCGGGTTGCCGAGGCCGCGGACGATGTAGCTCCTCACCCCCATCGAGCCGGGGATGATTCCGAAGTCGCCTTTGCGCGCCCTGACCGCCCCCTTGCGGGTCAGCCACACCTCACGGCCGAAGTGGGTCTCGCGGGCGACGTAGTTGTGGTGGCAGTTGACGGCGGTGCCGGTGACGCGGAACTTCGGCAGCGTCCCCCGCATGGCGGCGATCACCGCCTCCATCATCTCGGTCCGGTTCTGATAGGCGTAGTCCTGGGCCCAGCCGACGGCCTCGACGTAGTCGTCGAACAGCGTGGACCCCTCCTCGAGGTAGGCGAGGTCGCGGTCGGGCAGGTCGACGCCGAGGCGCTCCATCTCCTTCCTGGCGCGGCCGATGAAGTAGGTGCCGATGCGGTTGCCGCAGCCGCGCGAGCCCGAATGCAGCATCGCCCACACCTTATCGTCGTCGCCGATGCAGACCTCGATGAAGTGGTTGCCGGTGCCGAGCGTGCCCATATGCCGGGCGTTGTTGTTGGAATACGCCTTCGGGTGCTTGGCGGTGATCGCCTCGTAGCGCGCCTCGAGCGGCTTCCAGCGCCGCTCGACCGAAGCGGGCAGGGTGCCCCAGGCGCCGCGGTCGTTCCTGCCGCCGTGATGGGTGCGGCCGTGCGGCACCGCCTTCTCGATGGCCGAGCGCAGCACGCTCAGGTCGTCGGGCAGGCGGTCGGTTTCGAGCGAGGTGCGAACCGCGATCATGCCGCAGCCGATGTCGACGCCGACGGCGGCCGGGACGATGGCGCCGAGCGTCGGGATGACGGTGCCGATGGTGGCGCCGATCCCCCAATGGACGTCGGGCATGGCGGCGACGTGGTCGAAGACGAAGGGCAGCCGGGCGACGTTGACGAGCTGGGTGCGCGCCGCGTCTTCCAGCGGCACGCCTTTGATCCAGGCCAGCACCGGCACGCCGCCTTTCTCCTCGATGATCTCGTAGTTTTCCATGACTCTTGTGTCCGCCCCGTTTGCATCCCTCGACCGGCCCGAGGGCGGGGTCGCACTCGACACTTCCGCCTCTTCCAGGAGCGGGCGCCAAGCGCCGTGTCGAAGGACGAGGAGGCGCCTAAAACACCACACCTCAAGGATAACACGCCCGGCCGGCAAAGGCCCGCCGCCGACCGACTCTCGGCACCCGGGGCGGCGCGGTGCGATCCCCTATGGCGCGGCCGGCTTACTCGGCGGCCTGCGGCCCGCCCGTTTCGACGTCGCCGTCGGCCGCGGGCGCGTCGGTGGGCGCGTCGGCGGCCCGTTCGGCGTAGGATTCCTTGTAGATCTCGCCGCCCTCTTCGAGGAACTTCTCGCTCATCTCGGCCATCCCCTTCGCCGCGAAGTCGCGGACGTCCTGGGTGATCTGCATGGCGCAGAACTTGGGCCCGCACATGGAGCAGAAGTGGGCCACCTTGTGGGCCTCCTTCGGCAGCGTCTGGTCGTGGAAGTCGCGCGCCGTCTCCGGGTCGAGACCGAGGTTGAACTGGTCCTCCCAGCGGAACTCGAAGCGGGCCCGGGAAAGCGCGTCGTCGCGGGCCGCCGCGCCCGGGTGGCCCTTGGCGAGGTCGGCGGCATGGGCGGCGATCTTGTAGGTGATGACGCCGACCTTGACGTCGTCGCGGTCGGGCAGCCCCAGGTGCTCCTTCGGAGTCACGTAACACAGCATGGCGGTGCCGTACCAGCCGATCATCGCCGCCCCGATCGCCGACGTGATGTGGTCGTAGCCGGGCGCGATGTCGGTGACCAGCGGGCCCAGCGTATAGAACGGCGCCTCGCCGCACGAGGAGAGCTGACGCTCCATGTTGAGCTTGATCTTGTGCATCGGCACGTGGCCGGGGCCCTCGATCATCACCTGCACGTCCTTGGCCTGGGCCACCTCGTTGAGTTCGCCCAGGGTCTCGAGCTCGGCGAACTGGGCCGGGTCGTTGGCGTCCGCGCCTGAGCCCGGCCTGAAGCCGTCGCCGAGCGAGAAGGCGACGTCGTAGCGGGCCATGACGTCGCACAGTTCCTCGAAGTTGTCGTAGAGGAAACTCTCCTTGTGGTGGGCCAGGCACCACTTGGCCATCACCGAGCCGCCCCTTGACACGATCCCGGTGACCCGGTCGGCGGTCAGGTGGATGTGCTTCAAGCGCACGCCTGCGTGGATCGTGAAGTAATCGACGCCCTGCTCGCACTGCTCGACGATGGTGTCGCGGTAGACCTCCCACGTGAGATCCTCGGGCCCGTCGACCTTCTCCAGGGCCTGGTAGATCGGCACGCTTCCGATCGGCACCGGCGAGTTCCTCAGGATCCATTCGCGGATGTTGTGGATGTTGCGCCCCGTCGAGAGGTCCATGACGGTGTCCGCCCCCCACCGCGTCGCCCACACCATCTTCTCGACCTCCTCGGCGATCGAGCTGGTGACGGCGGAGTTGCCGATGTTGGCGTTGATCTTGACCAGGAAGTTGCGGCCGATGATCATCGGCTCCAGTTCCGGGTGGTTGATGTTGGCGGGGATAATGGCCCGCCCGCGGGCGACTTCCGATCGCACGAACTCGGGCGTCACCAATTCGGGTATCTCGGCGCCGAACGCCTGGCCGCCGTCGATCACCCTGCGGGCCGCTTCGGGGTCGTGGTCGCGGGCCATGTTCTCGCGAATGGCGATGAACTCCATCTCCGGCGTGATCATGCCGGCCCGCGCGTAGTGCAACTGCGTCACGCACTTGCCGGCGCGCGCCCGCTTCGGCCGCGGCCGGTCGGGGAACTCGGGCGCAAGTTTTTCTCCAACCGCGCCGCCGTTGTCCTCGAGCTTGACCCGGCGGCCGTCGTATCGCTCGACGTCGCCGCGGTCCATGATCCACGGCTCGCGCAGCCTGGGCAGCCCGGCCTCGAGATCGATATGGACGTCCGGGTCGGAATAGGGCCCGGACGTGTCGTAGACGCCGAGCGGCGGCTCGTTAGCCGTCTCGTGGACGGCGATCTCGCGCATCGGCACCCGCAAGCCCGGGTTGAGCCGGCCTTCGGCGTAGACCTTGCGGCTGGCCGGCAGCGGCCCGGTGGTGACCTCTTGCAGCGACGGCTTGGTGATTTCGTTCATGGCGGGATCTCCTTTGAAACTCGTTCGTTCAAGAAGACCCGGGGGCGTTGGCGGTGAAGTTCCAATCCCTACGCCGGCGTAACCCGGATCAGGTTCGACGGGTCTCCGGCCGGGCGATCGGGCGCCGGCAAGCGGACTCTCAGCCTCGAAGTCCCGAGGCTCCCCGTGGAACGTCCCTCCAATGTGGTCCCGATGGCGGTCGCCGTCAAGGAGAGTCCGGCCCGATCAGCGCCTCGGCCCCGCCATGGACCGCCCGAACCTACGTCGTCGCTTGGCCTAAATCGCCGGAGCGCCGGCGGCGGCGCCGGACTCGCCGCCCGAATCGGGGCCGTCGGGGCCGCTGGGACCGCCGCCCGGATCGCCGCCGCCCGGATCGCCGCCACCGGAATCGCCGCCGCCGGAGTCACCGCCATCGCCGCCTTCGCCGCCGTCCCCGGAGCCGCCTCCGTCCGCTTCGCCACCACCGATGTCGTCCCCGCTGTCGTCGCCGACGTCGCCGTCGGCGGTGCCGCCGGACGCGCCGGCGGAAGATGCGCCGGCCGCCGAGGCCGGCGCCTTCACGAGGTCATCGATTTCCTCGTCGTCGGGGCGTTCGGCGATCTCAGGCGGAATCGGGGACGAGGCGTCGGGCGAAAACTCGACCGAAAAGACGTCGCCGAGGCCGACCGACGAAAACAAGAAGGTGCCGACGATGAATACCCACGTTCTCACGCGCCCACCACCCGACTCAGCATGAAGAGGACAAGATGGGTCTCGAATATTGGCAACGGGTCCTTACGTTGGAACCGTAAGGCTATCCGAGCAGGCGAGTTTTTTCAATCGACGGCCGGATCGCGCCGCTCTTGCGATCGCCAAGAGACGCGGCGCGGCGAAACGGCGGTCGCCGTCAAGGAGAGTCCGGCCCGATCAGCGCCTCGGCCCCGCCCCGGAAGCGCAGCGCGACGTCCTGCGGTTGGTCGAAATCGCGGGCGGCGGCGTCGGTCATCCCGGTCAGCAGGCCGCGCAGCGCCTTGGCGGCCTCGGTGTGGGTGACGGCGATCACCGGGCCCGTTCCCGGCAGTTCGCCGAGCCACTCGGCCAGGCGCGATTTCAATTGGCCGTAGCTCTCGCCACCGTCCGGCATGGCGTAGCCGTCGGGATCGGCGGCCCAGGCGTCGCGGTGGCCGGGGTAGCGCGCATCGACTTCCGTTTCGGTCAGCCCCTGCCAGCCGCCGTAGTGGCGTTCCATCAGGCGGTCGTCGAAACGGACGGCGCCCGAATCCCAACCCAGGTCCCCGCACAACACCGCCGTCGTCTGGCGGCAGCGCATCAGCGGGCTCGAATGCAGGTCGATGGCGGCCGGCCCGGCCAGGTCGCGGCGCAGGCGCCGGGCCAGGCGGCGGACCTGTCGGGCGCCGGTCTCCGTCAGCGACGAATCGGCGTGGCCCTGGAAGCGGCCGTGGCGGTTCCATTCGGTCTCGCCGTGGCGGATCACGTAGATTTCCAGTCGGCGCATGGGCACAGATTAGGCACGGTACCCATTAATTTTCGGTTTATGGTTTCCGCCGATGACGATGACCGCTTTCGAGAAGGGTATCCCGCGAACGATTTTTCCCGGCTGACGCCGGTACGGCTTCGGCGCATCGAACCACGCTTTGCATGGTCTCAATATGGTCCCGCGTTGACGACCCGCGGGCGGTCTCGGGACCGTCCACGCCACCCGCAACGGTCCGCGCCGGCGCGACGCGCCGGCACCGCCCTCAGATAACGCCCGGCCCGATCACGGTCTCGGCGCCGTCCTTGAGGTGGACAATGGCGTCGTGCGGCGTCTCCAGCGCCCGCGCCTTGGCTGCCTCCAGCCCGCGCACCACGCCGCGCAGCGCCCGGCCGGCATCCGCGTGGCCGACGGCGACGATGCAGGCTTCGGTCGGTTGCTGGTCGAGCCAGCCTTCGAGCCGGGCGGTGAGGTCTTGGAAACTCTCGCCGCCGTCGGGCATGGCGTAGCCGTCGGGGTCGGCCAGGTGCGCCGCTTCGTCGTCGGGGAAGCGCGTCGCCACCTCGGCCTCGGTCAACCCCTGCCAGCGGCCGACATGGCGCTCCTTCAAGCGGGCGTCGAAGCGCACCGTGTCGAAATCCCAGGCCAGCCGCTCGCAGATGATGGCGGTGGTCTGCAGGCAGCGCTTGAGAGGGCTCGAATAGAACATCAGATCGGCGCGGCCGACGACCTCGAGGGCGAGCCGCTCGGCGACGCGCTGGACCTGGCGGACGCCGTCGGCGGTGAGGTCGGATTCGGCCTGGCCGATTAATCGGCGCTGGCGGTTCCAATCGGTCTCGCCGTGGCGGACCAGGTAGATCTCGGGATAGGGCATGGACCGAGATTAACGAGCGGGCTCGGCTTGGGGAAGGCCGATCAGCCGGCGCGGTTCGGGGAAGGGAGCTCAAAAAGAGCCGCGGCTGCCGCCGTCGGGGTTCAGGTTGAGGTCGTTCCACGATCGCTTGTGGCTCAACCAGTCGGAGACGGCGACGATCTTGTCGATCGTGGTGCCGTCGGAGCTCAACGGCATGCGCACCGCCGTCTGCATCAGTGCGGGCTTGTCGCGGGGCAGCACGATGGCGCGCCTGAAGGCGATGGCGCGCTTGTCCTCGGCCACCCGGCGGTACTCGTCGTGCACGACCAGACCGCGCCCCTGCGGGTGCACCCGGACCGAGCGGTCGGTGCGGTCGATGCCCTTGGCGCGGACATGTCCCGACCCCCAGAACCGGTAGACGAACTCGGCCTTTGGCGTATCGCCGATAACGTCGACGACGGTGGTGAACGGGATCGCCTCGACCGGCATGCCCATGATCTCGAAGTCGGCCCACGACGGCGCCAGGGTATCGCCTTTGACGTCCCGCCAATAGGCGAGGCTGTCGGCGAGGATGCCGGAGGTCAGGTCGGAGAGCGGGATTTCGGTGGAATGGTCGATGCGGAAGGTGGTCGAACGGGGGTCGAAGGTCATGGAAGTACCGTACTCGCAAAAAAAAGCGCGCAGGACGGCCCAACCCTCAAGTGGAATTATTGTTATTTTGAGAAACCTAGGCGAGTTTCGGGCGCGGCGTCAACTACCCGGCCGGGACAAGATCAGGCGGCTGCATCTAGATGACGGCGCCGACCTTCAAGCCTTCCAGCACCGCCTCCTCGGCCGTCCTCGGCGCCCGGCAGTCGCCGACGGCGTGGACCTCGACGCCGGTCTCGCGGAGCGCGCCTTCCAAGGTGTTGACGCGCTCGTGGCCGGTCGCCAGGACGATGGTGTCGGTACCTTCCAGCACCACCGGCTCGTCGCTCATGATGTGCTGGAAATAGGCGGTATCGGTATCCGCCCCGTGCAGGCGCACGTACGGGATCACCTCGACGCCGAGCTTGTGCAAACGCCCGATGGTGGTGTCGCGGACGTACTGCTGGATGCACTGGCCGGGCATGGTGCCGTTGACGCAGAGCCTGACCCGGCAGCCCTCCGAGGCCAGCTTCTCGGCGATGCCGAGGCCGATCCAGTTGCAGCTCCAGTCGGCGACGACGACCGATTGGCCGACATTGACCTCGTTCCTCAAGACCTGCCAGGCATCGACCACGTGGGCGTCGTCGTCGGTCTCCATGTCGGGGCGGCGCGGCCCGGCCCCGGTGGCGACGACGACGGCGTCGGGGTTCTCTTTCTCGATCAGCGCCGCATCGACGGCGGCGTTCAAGACGACGCGGACGCCGGCCAGCTCCATCTCGCGCGCCAGATTGGTGACGATGCCGCCGAACTCGGCGCGGTGCGGCAACAGCTGCGCCAGCAGCGCCTGGCCGCCCAGTTGCGGGCCGGCCTCGTAGAGCGTCACGTCGTGGCCGCGCCCGGCGGCGACGGCGGCCGCCTTCATGCCGGCCGGTCCGCCGCCGGCAACGGCGATGCGGCGCGGTGGCGCGGCCTCGGCGAGCTCTGCGTATTGGAGCTCGCGACCGGTTTCCGGGTGCTGGATGCAGGAGATCGCATAACCGGTCAAGAGGTGCCCGATGCAGGCCTGGTTGCAGCCGATGCAGGCGCGGATGTCGTCGGTCCGCCCGTCGCGCGCCTTGCCGGCCATATCGGGGTCGCAGATCATGGCGCGGGTCATGCCGCAGGCATCGGCCTGGCCGCTCTTCAATATCTCTTCGGCGATCTGTGGCTGGTTGATGCGCCCGGTGACGATCACCGGCTCGGCAACGCGCTCCTTGATGGCGGCGGCGTAGGGGACGGTGTAGGCGGTCTCCATGTACATCGGCGGCACGATGTGGATGGACCCGGAAAGCGTCGTCGAGGCGCCGGCGACGACGCTGAAATAGTCGAGGCCGCCGTCGGACGAAAGCGCGGCGCAGGCCTCCAACACCTCGTCGCCGGTCAGCCCGTCGTGGCTCGATTCGTCGCCGGAGATGCGAAGCCCGAGCGTCATCGACTTGCCGACCCGGCCCCTGATCTCGTCGACGATGTCGCGGAAGATCTTGAGGCGGCCGTCCAAGGACCCGCCGTAGGCGTCGTCGCGCAAGTTGACCCGCGGGTTGAGGAACTGGGCCAGCAGATAACCGTGCGAAGCCACCATCTCGACACCGTCGAGGCCGGCCTCACGGAGATTGGCGGCACCGTCGCCGAAGCCTTCGATGACTTCCGAGATCATATCGGCCGGCATCGGTTCCGGGGTGACGTGGAAGCGCTCGTTGGGGACGGCGGAAGGCGCGAAGGAGACCGGCGCACTGCCGTCGAAGGTCTCCAGGATCTCGCGGCCCGGGTGGAACAGCTGTCCGAACAACGCACAGCCTTCGGCGTGGCAAATGTCGGCGGTGCGCGCGTAGTTGGGGATGCAGGCGCGTGAGTTGACGCGGATCGGGTGGCGGACGAAGACGGCGCTGTCGTGGACCAGCCCGACCTCGATGATGATCAGGCCGGCGCCGCCGCGGGCGCGGGCCGCATGGTAGGCGATCATGTCCTCGCTGACGCCGTTGGCGTCGGCCATCGCGGTTTCGTGGCCGGTCGAAACGATGCGGTTCTTGATCGTCGTCGGCCCCAGCTCGAGGGGCGAGAACAGGTGCGGGAACGGGGTCTCGGTCATGGTCCTCACAGTAACGTCAGATTCGTCTCCGTGGGAGCGGTTTTTCGAGCGTTTGACGAAGGCAGGCGTCGGCCCTAGGGTCGCCCCATCATGAACGAACTGCCTGCCTCCTGCCGTTTTCTGATCGTCGGCGCCGGCGTCGCCGGCGTCTCGGCCGCTTACGAGCTGGCCCATGCCGAACCGGAGCTGGGGGCCGACGTGGTGGTGGCCGAGATGGAGGCGCACCCCGGCACCCACACGACCGGGCGTTCCGCCGCCATGTTCATCGAATCCTACGGCAACCCGACCGTCCGCGGCCTGACCGGAGCGAGCCGGGCGTTCTTCGAGGAGCCGCCGGACGGTTTCTCGGAAGCGCCGCTGCTCACCCCCAGGGGCGCGCTCTACGTGGCCGGCCCCGACGGCGAGGCCGGCGCCGCGCTCGACGAGTTGATGGCCGACCCGGTGTGCGCCGCCTACATGCGCCGGGTCGAGGCGCAAGAAGCGCTCGACCTGTCGCCGTCTCTCAGCGCCGACGCGGTCGAGCGAGGCGCTTTCGAGGAGGCGGCCCGCGACATCGACGTCGACGCCCTCATGCAGGGGTACATCAGAGGCTTCCGGGCGGCCGGCGGCCGCCTCGTCACCGACGCCGAAGTTCGTGCGATGACGCCTCTGGAAAACGTCTGGCGGGTCGACACCAAGCAGGGTGCCATCGAGGCGGAAGTCATCGTCGACGCCGCCGGCGCCTGGGCCGATCACATCGCCGGGTTGGCCGGCCTCGAATCGGTCGGGCTGGTCCCCAAACGCCGCACCGCGATCACCTTCGACCCCGGCCGGGACGTTTCGGAGTGGCCGATCACCGTCGACGCCGCCGAGACTTGGTACTTCCGCCCCGAGGGCGGCGGCCTCCTGGTGTCGCCGGCCGACGAGACGCCGAGCCCGCCGTGCGATGCCCAGCCCGAGGAGCTCGACGTGGCGATCGCCATCGACCGCTTCGAGCGTGTCAGCACGCTCCGGGTCGGGCGCGTCGCCTCGAAGCGGGCCGGCCTGCGCACCTTCGCCGCCGACAAGACCCACGTCATCGGCTACGACGCGAGCCGGCCGAACGGGCCCGGCGGCTTCTTCTGGCTGGCCGGCCAGGGCGGCTACGGCATCCAGACGGCGCCGGCCGCCGCCCGCGCGGCCGCCGCGCTCGCCCTGGGCCGCGGCCTGCCCGACGACGTGGCGGCGCGCGGGGTGAGCGAAGCCGGCTTGGCACCGGGGCGGTTCGGGTAAGCGGGCGACCGTTCACGACCCTTCGTCGTCGAGTGCCGCCAGATAGGCGACGATGGCTTCGATCTCGCTGTCGGAAAGCCGGAAATTGGGCATGCTGGTGTCGCCCTTGATCGAGCTTGGGTCCCGCAGCCACAGCCGCAGGGACACCGCGTCCAGACGTTTGGTGACGCCCGGCAGGTTCGGTCCCAGGGCCTTGCCCGCATCGCCGATGAAATGACAGCGCCGGCAGACGTATTTGCCAACCAGGTATTCTCCCGCCGCGACCGCATCGGTGAGGTCGACCGGCTTGGTGACGTTGAGCCACCAGCGCGGCGGAAAGAACCACAGCCAGACGACGAAAACGACGAAGGCCACCACCACCGCCGGAACGTTCGGCCGAAATCGGAGCATCGAGTTTCCCGTTGCCTGACCACCTAGGAAGCGAGCCCGCGGAATGCCGGCCCCGCGCGTCGATCGCGGCCAATGATAACCTGGCTCGAGATGCCACGCCAGGCGGGTAGCGCCAAAGACGCCGGATTCGGGTGCGCGCCCGGCGACACGGCGGAACCGGCCGTGGCGAGGGTCGATGCCGGCCGTCGCGGCCTTGTTCTTTGACGGTAGGCCGGGTAACTAGAGCAATATCCGGTCGGATCGAACCGTTTACCGATTCCAACCGGTCGGAAACCGCTCTAGGGGACAGGGAGAGCCCTCGCATGCCCGCCGTCATCGAAGCGACAGATTTTCCCGCCTTCTGGGCCGACCTCGTCAACCGGGGGCGGATCGACGACCTGCTGGCGCTCTATCACCGAGGCGCCGTCCTGATGCCGACCTTTTCGCCCCATGCCGCCAAGACCCGAGACGAGCTCAAGGACTATTTCACGCTGCTCGCCTCGCGCCAGGGCCTGCACGTGAAACTGCACGAAAACACCCTCGACTGCCTGCGGACCGGCGGGCAAAGCCATGTCGTCAACGGCATCTACGAGTTCGAATTCGAGGTCGACGGCACCCGGCTGACCTTTCCGTCGCGCTTCACGTTCGTCATCGATCTCGGCGAGGAAAGCCCCATCCTGCACCATCATTCGTCGCAGATACCGAGAACCCTGACCTAGGGTCCGTTGAGATTTGGGAATCCTAAATCTCAACAGACCCTAAAGTGACGGAGAGATGCGGAATCGACGCCCCCGAACGGCATCTCAAGGGTTTGTGAACGGTCGCCGTTTGACGTGGCCCGCGGAGCCGTGTTCTGCTCGAAGGCGCCATGAAGCAGGCCGCCGCATTCCTCCTGGCGTTGCTGTTCGCCGCTCGGGCGACGGCCGGGTCCGATGCGCCGCCGCGTTCGATGATCGTTGCGATGGCGCAGCATTTCGTGCACGAAAGATTCATGCTCGACCCCCTGGGCCAATACCACATCGACTTCGACCTCGCCTACCTGCACCCGCAGCCGCAGCCCAATTTCTGGGCGGTGGTCGGCGGCTTCGTGTCGGACCAGAACACGCCCAACACCTACGTCGCCGCGGTCCGGCTGATCTGCCCCGATTTTTCCAGGATGGAATGTTGGCGGCTCGAGAAACTGGCCATCAACGGCGATATCATCGTCAATCTCGACGAGCCGCTGTAGCGACGGTCCACCTTAGAGCCGGTGCGGGCGGCTGCTTGCGGCCGACTGGCCGGCGGCGGCGGTTCGGGGTCGCGACAACGTGATTTCCGGTTTACCCGGGCGATGCGGGAGGATGGCGCCATGCTCCGCACTCTGTCGTTGATCGTTCCGTTGGCCGCGTTTTCGAGCGTAGAAGCGGTGGCGGCCGGGGACATCGTCGGCCGGCCGGCGGTGGTCGACGCCCGCACCATGGAAATCGCCGGCCACCGGGTTCGCCTGTTCGGCATCGATACGCCCGACCCCGGCCAACCCTGCCATTGGCCCAACAAGGACATCGACTGCGGCCGCGTCTCGATGACCGCCTTGCTCGACCTGGTCGCCGCCAGCGTGGTCGTCTGCGAACCGGTTGCCGGCGCCGCCAGCGAACCGGGGATCGCGCTGGCCCGCTGCGCGGCGGACGGTTCCGACATCGCCGCCAACATGGTCTATACGGGCTGGGCGCTGCCGGTTCCCGGCGATCCCGCCGGCTACGGCCGGCACGCGCGGACCGCGCGCCAGCGCCGTCACGGCATGTGGAAGGGTACCTTCGAAAAACCCTGGATCTGGCGGCGTCGCTAGATGTGATGTCCCAACGGGTTGTTCATTCGGTCCGTCCCTGAGAAGCTGATCAAGGGGGACCGAATGAACGTTCATAAGAATGCCCGACCGACGCCGAGCAACTGCTGCGGGACCTCCGCGACCTCGATCCGAGCCAGGACATGAAGGGGGATCGCGTCGTCGGCGAGCACCTGTGCTGAGGGCATCCGCCGCCGTCCGCGCCGCCGCTTTCCGGTCGCCGGAATTCCGTCGGGCTGGCGATGCCGGGTCGGAAGCCCGAGGTTGACTGGATGGCCGGGCGTCCTATGGTAGCGCCCGCGCCAGCCCCGGCCGACCTTTCGCAAACCGAGGTTTTCCGACCGATGACCCAGAAAATCGTCTTTCTCGACCGCGACACCGTCGCCCCCTACATCGACATCCGCCGGCCCGGCTTCGACCACGAATGGGTCGAATACGGCAAGACAACGGTTGAAGAGGCGGCCGAGCGCCTGAGCGGAGCCACCATCGCCATCAACAACAAGGTGACGCTACGGGCCGACACCCTGAAGAAATGCCCCGACCTCAAGATGATCGCCATGGCCGCCACCGGCACCGATCCCGTCGACCTCGAGTATTGCAGGGAGAACGGCATCGTCGTCTCCAACATCCGCGGCTATGCCGTCAACACCGTGCCGGAGCACGCCTTCGCGCTGATCCTCAGCCTTAGGCGCTCGATCATCGGCTACCGCCAGGACGTCGCCGCCGGCGAGTGGCAGAAGGCCGGGCAGTTCTGCTTCTTCAACCACCCGATCGACGACCTCGCCGGCTCGCGCCTCGGCATCATCGGCGAAGGGTCGCTGGGCACCTCGGTCGCGGCGATCGCCGAGAGCGGCTTCGGCATGGAGGCCGTGTTCATGGACCACGACTACGTCACCGACGAGGCCAGGGCCGAGAAGACCTTCGTCAGCTTGGACGAGCTGCTCGGCACCTCGGACGTGATCACCCTGCATTGCCCTTTGCTGCCGGCGACCCGCGACCTGATCGGCATCGACGAGCTGAGAAAAATGAAAAAGACGGCGATCATCGTCAACACCGCCAGAGGCGGCCTCATCAAGGACGCCGACCTAGCCGAGGCGCTCACCGCCGGCGTCATCGGGGGTGCGGCCATCGACGTTTTAGCGCCGGAGCCGCCGGCCGACGACCATCCCTATTTCAAGCTCCTCGAGAAGCCCAACTTCATCCTCACCCCGCACGTCGCCTGGGCCAGCCGCGAGGCCATGCAGACGCTGTGCGATCAGTTGATCGACAACATCGAGAACTTCGTTAAGGGCGAACCGTCGAACATGGTCGGCGACTTCTAGAGCGATTCCATATCGACGTGAACCGCTCTAGGGAACGGCGACCCGGCAAGGCGAGCGTCTCGGTCGGCCAAAGGCCGAGTTCCGGGGCGGCGACGCGTTTCGGGGGGATGACAATCGCCAGCCGGTCTTGCTAAAACATCCCTCAGGAGGGGTGACGCGGGGCCTGAGAGGCCCGGCGCATCGCCTCGTCGGGGAGGCGTTTCGGGGGTATGGCTGAGCTCCAGAACGGGCGCAGGATCGGTTTTCTCGACCAGTGGCGCATGTGGGTCGAACTGCCGTGGCTCTATATCCGCGCCGAGGCCTGGCGCGTCCGCGTGCTGGCGGCGCTGGTTCTGTATGTCGCCGGCTGCGCCGCCTACGGCCGCCTCGCCGGCGGCGGCATCGCCGTGCCGCTCGATTATGCCGACTGGGGCGGCCTGGTCGACCTCGCCTATTGGCTGATCATCGCCGCCTTCGGGCTGTTCGTGGCGCTCGCCGTCGTCCTCTTTCCGCTGACCTACGTGGTCGGCAAGTTCGGCGGCATCGCCTTGATCGTCGGCGGCGTCTTCTTCTTCGGCTATCAGCTCTACGGATACATCCAGACCGGCACCTGGGACAGTTGGGCGATCCGCTCGGTGCCGCTGTCGCTGATCCTGGTCGGGGTCGGGTGGATGTGGACGGCGGCCGCCTTCGTCGACGAGCCGAGCCAGGAGCTTAGGGACCTGTATGCATACTACCTCGGCCTCAAGACCGGCGCCGGCGCCGATTCCGGCGATGAGGCCGCCCAGCCCCTCGAGCCGACCAGCGGCGGCGAAACCGCCGACGCGGACCTGGCCTAGAATTCAATCCGCCTCCGGCGTCCATTCGTTGGATTCGAGTTGCGAGAGGCGCTCCTCCATCACCTGCGTCAGGGTGTCGCGCAGGTGGGGTGTCGTCTGCAACAGGCGCTCGAAGGCATCGACGCTCAACACCAGGAGCTGGCACTCGGTGATCGAGCTGACGGCGGCGGTTCGCGGGCTATCCTTCAAGAGCGCGATCTCGCCGAAGAAGTCGCCATTTTCCAAACGGACCGGTTCGGGCGGGATGTCGACCTCGGCCTTGCCGACCGAGATGAAGTACATGGCGTCGGCCGGATCGCCCTTGTCGAACAGCTTGTAGCGCGGCGGCACCACCCGGATCTCGAGCAAGTTGACGATCTCCATGATGGTCAGCGCGTCGAGCCGGCTGAACAGGGGCACGGCGGCGACCATGCTCCAGGTGACGACGAACTCGCGCTTGCGGATCTCGTTGGCAAACGCGGTGGCCAGGATGCCGGCCGGCAGCGCGAACATGCCGATGCCGAGGATCATGATGAACGACCCGAACACCTTGCCGGCCACCGAAACCGGCGTCACGTCGCCGTAGCCGACCGTGGTCAGGGTCGCCAGCCCCCACCACATGGAAGCCGGGATCGACGAGAAGACGTCGGGCTGGGCTTCCCGCTCGAGCAGATAGATGACGCTGGAGGCGAAGATCAAGAGCGTCATGATGATGACCAACGCCGCGCCCAGCGCCCGGCGTTGCGTGTGGGCCGCCGCCGCCAGGGTGTGCAGGGCCGGCGAATAGCGGGTCAGCTTCAACAGCCGGAGCAGCCGGAACACCCGCATGAACCGGAGGTCGACGGCGAAGAAGAAAGTCAGATAGAACGGCAGGATAGCCAGTGCGTCGATGATCGCCAGCGGCGTGAAGGCGAACCGGATGCGCCCCATGACCGGCGCCTGGAAGCGCTCGTCGTCGCTCTGATCCGCGGTCCAGATGCGCAGAACGTATTCGACACTGAACACGATCACCGAGAAGAGCTCGAAGTAATAGAAGAAGTTGGGGAAGGCGGAAGCGATCGCATCGACCGTTTCGAGAACGACGGCGATGACGTTGGTGACGATCAGCACGATCATGAAATCGTCGAACCACTTGCCCCGCCAGTCCTCGGGATCGGGCGAATCGATGACGGCAAAGACGCGCTGCTTGAGTGTTTCGGCCATGTCCCCCTTGCCTACACGGTATCGGCGCCGCTCGACGCGAGGTTACACGGGTGCGGCGCAAAAGTGAATCCTCTGCGTGAAGCGGGCCGCCGCCGTCCCGGCCGGGCGCGCCCGTCGGTGGAATTCCGGACGCTCGCCGCAAACGCGACGCGAAATCGGTGTCAGGATGTGGTAAACTGTACGGTGTATCCTGAACGCATCGACGTTCAGGAACGAGGTTGTGCATATTTTATCTCGGGGGGGATCGGGAGATAGTCATGAGACCATCCAATGTCCTTCTTCTGGTGCTGCTCCTTGTCGTTTGGCCGGGCTTGGCCGCGGCCGATTTCAAGACCGGCATGCAGGCCGTCCAGAAGCGCGACTGGAAGACGGCGTTTGCCGAACTTCGGCCGCTCGCCGACAAGGGCGACGCCGCCGCCCAGTATCAAGTCGGGCGAATGTATCACCGCGGCCTCGGTGTCCAGAAAAGCCTCGGCAAGGCGTTTCAGTACTACAAGAACTCGGCCGAGCAGGGCGACGCCGAGGCCCGCAACGCCATGGGCGACCTCTATCGCCGCGGCGACGGCGTCAAGCGCGACTACCGCAAGGCGGCTTTTTGGTACCAACAGGCGATCGACAAGAACGACTGGGCCAAGAACAGCCTCGGTTTCCTGTACCGTTACGGCCTCGGCGTAAAAAAGAGCAACGCCGACGCCGCCCGTCTCTACCGGCGCGCCGCCCGCAACGGCCATACCCAATCGATGTTCGATCTTGCCCGCCTCTACGAGAAGGGCCGGGGCGTCAAGAAGAACGAGAAGGAGGCGGTCAAGCTCTATCGCCAGGCGGCCGACAAGAACCACGCCCGCGCCATGTATCACCTCGGCGTCATGTACCACTACGGGCGCGGCGTCAAAAGGGACTATAATACCAGGCGACATTGATGGTGACTCGAAACGGGATTCCCATATTTTGTATTT
>CAYFMP010000045.1:0-230 GCA_964344215.1 uncultured Thalassospiraceae bacterium
CCAGGAGACCGGAGAGCGCGTCTCGGCGATTCCATATCAACGTGAACCGCTCTAGCATCCCACCGCCGGCCGTTCCATGCCGGATTCCGGCCCGGCTAGGCCGACGGCGCCGGTGCCGCGGCGGGGGGCGGCGGCTGGTCGGTGGCGGCCGGCTGCGGGGCGGCGGTCGGGCCGGCGGCGGCCTGGGCGCCGACCTGTTCGGCTTCCTCGTCCCACACCACCTCGTAGAG
>CAYFMP010000045.1:240-31019 GCA_964344215.1 uncultured Thalassospiraceae bacterium
GATGTCGTCGCCGAACCCCTTCATCTCGAAGACGCCGCGGTTGACGAACCTGTGCTCCTTGCCGGCGCAGATGCCATAAACGATCTGCGAGACGAAGATTTCGTCGGCCTGCGCCTTGTCGACGATGCGGGCCGACAGCTGCACGGTGGTGCCGAACAGATCGTTGTCCTCGGCGATCGGCTCGCCGGCGTTGAGGCCGATCTTGAGGCGCAGCGGCAGGTTCGGATGCTGTTGGGTGTGCACACGGGCGCTCTGCTGCATGGCGATGGCCGCCGCCACCCCGTTGGTGGTCTTGTCGAACGACGCCATGATGCCGTCGCCGGTGTGCTTGATCTCGATGCCGGCGTTGGCGCTGAGGGCCTCGCGCACCACCCGGTTGTGGGCGCGCACCACCTCCTGGGCGCCGGCGTCGCCGAGTTCCTGGGTCATCGCCGTCGAACCGGCGATGTCGGTGAACAGCACCGTGACCGGGCCTGTATGCTGCTCCTTCGGTTTCGGCTTGTTCCATTCCTCGATCGCGTTGGCCATCAGTTTCGGCCCGTCGCCGGGATCGTGCAGGAAGGTGTTCAAGGCGTTGCGTCCGGCCTGGAACATCTGCATGTAGCGCGGGTCGCTCATCAGGTATTCCTCGTAGCGCTCGGCGAACGATAGGGCGTGGGACTTCTTGAAGCCCATGGTCCGGCAGGCGGCGGCCAGCACCTCGGCGCTTTGTTCCCCGCTCAGGTGGCTGGCCTTGGTCAGGATCTCGGCGGCGCCGGCCAGGTAGAGGCTGACCCCGAACTTGTTGAAGTTGTCCATGTTCTCGATGCCGTCGCGGCCGCCGGCCAGCGACTGCTCGAGAAAGGCGTTTACGTAGGTTTTCAGCTTTTCGACCTGGGGTGCGGCGGTGTCGGCCGGCTCCGGCTCCGGCTCCTCCTCTTCCTCGGCCTCTTCGGCGGCCTGCTCGGCCTCGGCCCGGGCGGCGGCTTCGGCCTCGGCCCGGGCGGCGGCGCGGGCCGCCTCGAACTCGGCCGCCGCCCGCCTCGCCCGCTCGGCTTCGGCCGCTTCGCGGGCCGCCCGTTTAGCCGCCATGCGCTGAGCTTCGCGGTCCCACCACCTGAGCACCCAGGCGGTCAGCCGGTTCTGTTTGGCTTTCTTCAGCTTGAGGCCACGCAGGAACACCATCGTCATCGAGGCGACGGCGGCCAGGAAGATCACCATGAAGACGACGATCAGAACGTTGGTCTTGGTGTCGCCGACCATGCGCAGACCGAACACGACCCGGTGGCCGAGCACTTCGGAGACAGCGATCGCGACCAGGGTGGCGATGCACAGGCTGAACACCACGACCAGCAGCAGCCGGAACAGGATGCCGGCCAGGCTGATCCGGCGCTTATCGTCGTCGGCGTCGGCCGCGTCGTTGGGTTCGTCCCGGGCTCTGACCGGTCTTGCGGCGGCGGCCGGTTTGGGCGGCGCCTTCTGCTCGCGGACGCTGCGGTAGATGGTCGATTCGTTGTAGACCCCGGACTCGGGGTCGTAGACCTCCTTCAGGACCCGGACGGCCTCGAAACCGCCTTCCGAATCGAGGCGCTTGGCCTCCTCGACGGCGCCTTGCTGGTCGTTGCGGAAGGTTTCGTGGATCTGCCACTGACCACCGCGCTTGACCTGTACTTCAAAACTCGAGTCTGCGGCCAAGGTACCCCCCCCTGTGGACAGCGTTGGCTCGAACCGGGATCGTGTTTCCTCTTCCTACCATTGTAGGCAAATCGTCGGGCGTTCGCTAGTGGTCGCGATACCGCCACCCGCCAAAAGAAAAATGCGGGAAGCGCGGCAACCTCGGTCGGCTGGCGGCAGCCGTCGCGACCAAGCCCGGACCCGGAAAGACAACAAAAAAAGCCGGACCTGAAAAGGTCCGGCGAGTTTAAACAGGGAGGCTTCACGTCTGGGAGACGTAAGGAGTCGCCCATGTGGGGCGATCCTTTTTCCGGACCCAAGGTCCGGAGGGAGGACGGATGCTGCGGTGCAACATCCGATGATGCGAATATATGAGAGCCGTCCGTGGTATACCACCCACATTTCGGCATTTCAGCCATGCGTTATGTGCATGTCTCGAGGTTTTTCCCTGAAATGCGCGGCTTACAGGTTGCCCGCCGTCATCTTTTCCAGCAGGAAATCGCGGAAGACGGCGATCCGGTTGGAGTTTCTGAGCTCTTCGGGATAGACGAAGAAGGTGTCGATGCTGGGACCGCGCAGCTCCGGCAGCACTTCGACCAGGTTGCCGACCTCGCGACTCATGTAGTCGGCCAGCGCGCCGATGCCGAGTCCGCTCTGCACGGCCCGGAAGATGCCGTAGCTGCTGTTGACCTGGATGGTCGGGCGCCGACGGCCGTGCCTGGCGCCGGCTTCGAGCAGCCAGTTCAGGTTCTCGACCGGCGGCTTGGCGTCGTCGCCGTAGACGATCAGCTGGTGAGCGTCGAGATCCTCCGGCGTTTGCGGCGTACCGTGCGCTTCCAGGTAGTCGGGCGCTGCGTAGACGTGGTAGCGCATGCTCATCAGGTGGCGCTGGATCAGGTCCGGCTGTTTCGGCGGCGCCAGGCGGATGGCGACGTCGGCCTCGCGCATCGAGAGATCCAGCTCGGTGTCGGCCAGCACCAGCGATACGTTGATGTCGGGGTACAGGCCGACGAACTCCTTCATGCGCGGCGTCAGCCAAACCGAGCCGAAGGCCACCGTCGTCGTCACCTTCAACGGCCCCTCCGGGCGTTCCTTGTTCTCGGAGATGCGGGCCTCGGCCATGGCCAGCTTGTTGAACACCTCGTGCGCCGTCTTGTAGAGCAGTTCGCCCTGCTCGGTCAGCTTCAGGCCGCGCGCATGGCGGTGAAACAGCGTCGCCTGCAGGCTGTCCTCGAGGCCGCTGACCTGGCGGCTGACCGCCGACTGGCTGAGGTTGAGGGACTCGCCGGCGTGGGTGAAGCTGCCGGCCTCGGCGACCGCGTGGAAGATGCGGAGCTTGTCCCAGTCCATCGCGCCGCCGCGGTTCGGCATCACCCCTACTCGGCGGCCTCGGCGGCCGCCTCGCGCTCGGCCAGGAAACTCTCGGCTTCGAGCGCGCTCATGCAGCCGGTGCCGGCCGCCGTGACCGCCTGGCGGTAGACCTTGTCCTGGACGTCGCCGGCGGCGAACACGCCTTCGACGCTGGTCCGGGTGGTGCCGGGCTCGGTCAACACGTAGCCTTCGTCGTCCATCTCGAGCTGGCCGCGGAAAAGGGAGGTGTTGGGGTCGTGGCCGATGGCGATGAAGACGCCGTCGACGGCAACCTCGCTGATGTCGTCGGTCTTGACGTTGCGGATCCTGATCCCGGTGACGCCGGGCGGATTGTCGACGCCGACGACCTCGTCCAGAACGCTGTCCCACAGCGGCTCGATCTTGTCGTTGTTGAACAGACGCTGCTGCAGGACCTTCTCGGCGCGCAGCTCGTCGCGGCGGTGAACGACGTAGACATGGGAAGCGAAGTTGGTCAGGAACATCGCCTCCTCGACCGCGGTGTTGCCGCCGCCGACGACGGCGACCGGCTTGTCGCGGAAAAAGAAGCCGTCGCAGGTGGCGCAAGCCGACACCCCGAACCCCATGTATTTCTGCTCCGACTCGAGGCCGAGCCAGCGCGCGCTGGCGCCGGTGGCGATGACCAGGGTATCGCCGGTATAGACGTCGCCGGAATCGCCGACGGCGCGGAACGGCCGCCGCTTGAGGTCGACCTCGGTGATGGTGTCCTCGAACATCCCGGTGCCGACGTTCTTGGCTTGGCTATACATCTGTTCCATCAGCCACGGCCCCTGCACGGCCTCGGCGAAGCCGGGGTAGTTCTCGACGTCGGTGGTGATGGTCAACTGCCCGCCCGGCTGCAGGCCGCGCACCACGATCGGGTGCAGGTTGGCCCTGGCGGCGTAGATGGCGGCGGTGTATCCGGCGGCGCCCGATCCGATGATCAGCACCTTGCTGTGATGGGTTTCCGGCATATCGGCGACGATCCTTCCTTGACGTCGAGCCCGAGGCTAGTCGACATGATTGACGACGGGACCCTCTAAGATAAGAAGCCGGGCAGAGGCGCGCAAGCCGGCCGTGGCGCCCGTAGCCTGGGGTCTTGTCCCGGATCGGGTTCATCCGGGACACGGGCAACACCCCGGATTCTTCGATCGAGGTCAGCTCACCTTCCAGATCGTCGGGGTTGGGGGAGATCGCCCTCTAGGAATTCGCCGTGCGCCGTTGTAATATAATTTCGCAACAATATTTCAGCGACGCGCTTCGGGGAGCAATACCATGCAACGGGTCAAGCTGGACAAGATCGACCGCCGCATCTTGAGCGAAATGCAGGACGACGGCCGTATCACCAACGTCGAGCTGTCGAAACGGGCCGGCATCTCGGCGCCGCCTTGCTTGCGCCGGGTCCGCGCCTTGGAAGACGCCGGTTACATCCTCGGCTACCACGCCGACATCGCGCCCAAGCTGTTGGGCTTCGAGGTCACCGTGTTCGCCCACGTCGGCCTCAATTCGCAGGCCGAGACCGATTTGGAGGCCTTCGAGGAGACGGTGCGCGGCTGGCCGGAGGTGCGCGAATGCCACATGCTGGTCGGCGAGGTCGATTTCCTCTTGAAGATCGTCGCCGAGGACTGGGAGGCCTACCAGACCTTCCTGACCACGCAGCTGACCACCACCCACAACGTCAGCCACGTCAAATCGGCGTTGTCGATCCGCGCTTCGAAGAGCCTGCCCGGCGTCCCCATCGACATCGAAGGCATCGACGAGGGCGAGGCCTAGAGCGGTTCACGTTTTGTCGGAAACACGAGGTGTCGACGACAAAACGTGTGAATCCGATCGGTTTCAATGATGTAGAGCGGATTCACATGCTTTGACGGATCGCCCGGGCGATTCCGACAAAACATGATCTGCTCTAGGCGTTGGCCGCCCGCCCCGGGAACGCCTTCGGCCAGGTGTCGGGGTGGCTCCTCAGGTACTGGTTCGGATAGGCGGCGCTCTCGCCGAGCTCCTCGGCCGCCCGCCACGCCCAGTGCGGCTCGTAGAGCATGCCGCGGGCCAGCGCCACCAGGTCGGCCTTGCCGCTCTCGACGATTTGGTCGGCGTATCGGGGGTCGCGGATCATGCCGACCGCGATGGTGGCGATGCCGGCTTGGCGCTTGATTTGCTCGGCCAGCGGCACCTGGTAGCCTTGGCCGCTGCCGGCGACCGGCGGGCGGTTCGGCGTGTTGCCGCCCGAAGACGCGTCGACGAAGTCGCAGCCCAGTTCCTTCAGGCGCCTGGCCAGTTCGACCGATTCCTCGATGGTCCATCCGTCGTCGTCCCAATCCGTCGCCGACATCCTGAAGCCCAGCGGCTTGTCCTCGGGCCAGGCGTCGCGGACGGCGGCGAACACCTCCAAGGGGAAGCGCATGCGGTTGTCGGTCGAGCCGCCGTAGTCGTCGGTGCGCTTGTTGGCGATCGGCGACAGGAAGGAACTCAACAGATAGCCGTGCGCGCCGTGCACTTCGACGGTGTCGGCGTCGAGTCGGACGGCGCGCATCGTCGCCGCCACGAAGGCCTGCCTGACTTCGTCCATGTGCTCGCGATCCATCTCGGCCGGCGCCGGCCAGGTGTCGGCGAAGGCGATCGGCGACGGTCCGATCACCGGCCAGCCGCCCTCTCCTTCGGCAAGCCCGGTGACGCCGTCCCATGGCAGCGCGCTCGATGCCTTGCGCCCGGCATGTGCCAACTGGATGCCGATCTTGGCCTGGCCGTGCTTGCGGCAAAAGGCGACGACCCGGGCCAGCGCCTCTTCCTGCTCGTCGTTGTAGAGTCCCAGGCACCCCGGCGTGATGCGGCCGCGCGCCTCGACCCCGACCGCTTCGGTGAACATCAGCCCGACGCCCGAGACCGCGAACTGGCCGAGGTGCATCAGGTGCCAGTCGGTGGCGCGGCCGTCGTCGGCCGAGTATTGGCACATCGGCGCCACCACGATGCGGTTGGCGAGCTCGAGCCCGCGCATGGCGAACGGGGTAAAGAGAGCGTGGGCCATCGGTGGGAGTCCTTTTATTCTCGGTGCGGGTCTATTCGGGTCGGGCGGCGCAGTGGTTCGGTTCCGGGAGCGGAGCACCGGTTGCGATCACGGCCACGGTTTTCAACCGGCGCGGACTCTAGCGGCGATCGCCGGCAGGGGCAATGGGGGGACGGTTGGTCTGTCCGTCGACCGAGGGCAACGGGACGCAAATCGCCAAGCTCCCGAATCTCCGTTTCTTGCCGGACGCGGCCGCCCGACAAATACAAGAAGTCCGAAACGATTTTGTTGTGCTATATCGTCCACAAGGGTCTACCGTTTGTTGTCAGCGGCGATGGGCGTGGTGGGGGATGCGGGGAATGCAGTGTCCCAAATGCAATACTGAAAACCGTAGCTCGCGACGGTTCTGCTCCGGATGCGGAGCGAGACTGGAGGTCGAGTGCCCCTCCTGCGGTTTCGCCAACGAGGCGGGCGATGGGTTCTGTGGCGGCTGCGGCATTCGATTGGCGGCGGCCGGCCCGGAGAAACCCGACCAAGGCGACCACGACCCGTCTGAAGAGAAACTGTCGGGCGATCGCCGTCACCTGACGATCCTTTTCGCCGACCTTTCGGGCTATACGAAGCTGTCGGAGACACTCGACGCCGAGGACCTCCACGGGCTGGTCGGGCTCGTATTCGACGCCATCGACCGGATCGTCGAAGACCATGGCGGTACGGTGCATCGCCATGTCGGAGACGAGGTAATGGCGCTGTTCGGCACTCCCATCGCCCACAGCGACGACCCTCTTCGGGCGGTGCGCGCCGCGTTCGAAGTCCATAGGGCGATGACGGAGCTCGGTGTCGAACAGGGTCGGGATCTGGCGGTCCATATCGGCATCGCCAGTGGCAGCGTCGTGATCGCCGGACAGGGCTCGGAAAATCCGCAGGATGTGCCCGAGTACGCGGTCACCGGAGTGGCGGCAAATCTCGCCGCTCGCCTCAACAGCATGGCGGAGTCCGGAGAGACGATCGTTTCCGACACCGTTTACCGGGCCGTCGAGGAGTATGTCGAATGCGACGGGTTGGGCGAGACGGAGGTCAAGGGCCTTGCGAAACCCGTTCTCACGTGGCGGGCGAAGGCGTTGCGCCCGAAGGGAAGGAAACGCTCCGACAGCCTCTTTATCGGCCGCCAGGCCGAAACCGCCCAGTTCATCGGCATACTCGAGTCATGTCGGGCTATCGACAACGGTCAGGCGATCCTGGTGCGCGGCGAGGCCGGAATGGGAAAAACCCGGCTTGTCGAGGAGTTCGAGGCCGATGCGAAAAAGCGCGGTTTCGCCTGTCATAAGAGCCTCGTCTTCGATTTCGGCGTTGGCGAGGGCCAGGACGCGATTCGCACGCTGGTCCGCAGTCTGCTCGCCGTTCCCTCGGGCAGCGACATACCGGCGCGCGAGGCCGCGGCGGCGAAGGCGTTGGCTGGCCGGCGTTGTGCCCCCGATCAACGGGTGTTCCTCAACGAATTGCTCAACCTGCCGCAGCCGACCGAACTGCAGGGCCTTTACGACGCCATGGACATCGCCACCCGCAACCAGGGCAAGCACTCGCTGCTCACCGGGATGATACGAGGAGCGTGCGACAACCAGCCAAGACTTCTGATGGTCGAAGACGTCCATTGGGCCGATGTGGAAACCCTATCGGACCTCGCTCAAATAACGGTGGCGGTGCAGGACAGCCCGGCGGTGCTTGTCATGACATCGCGAATAGACGGCGATCCGCTGGACCATACCTGGCGCGGCAGTGCCGGCGGCAGTCCGCTGTTGACCATAGACATCGGCCCCCTTCGCGAAGCCGAGGCCGCTCAACTCGCGAGCGCCTATGTCAGTGCGGTCGGCGAATTCACCAAGAACTGTATCGAGCGAGCCGCCGGCAACCCGTTGTTCCTCGAGCAGCTTTTGAAGAGCGCTGAAGAGAGCAGGAACGAGGAAGTGCCGGCCACGATTCAGAGCCTGGTCCTGGCACGAATCGACCGGCTCCCTGAATCCGACAAGCGAGCGCTGCAAGCAGCTTCGGCGGTCGGCCAGCGTTTCGCATTGGATACGCTGCGCGCCCTGGTCGACGATCCCAATTATTCCTGCGCCGCCTTGATCGAGCACTACCTGGTGCGCCCGGAGGGCGACGATTACCTGTTCGCCCATGCCTTGATCCAGGAAGGTGTGTACGCCTCGCTACTCAAGGAGACCAGAAGCCGGCTCCATCGACAGGCCGCCGAATGGTTCGCCGGTCGCGACCCCGTATTGTATGCCGAGCACCTGGATCGGGCCGATGATCCCGCCGCCCCACGGGCCTACCTTCAGGCCGCGCGATTGCAGGCCTCCGATTACCGTTACGACAAGGCGTCGCGGCTGGTCGATCGGGGCCTGGCCATCACCGACGATCCGGCGGACATGTTCGATTTGAACATATTCCGCGCCAAGGTCTTGTTCGACCTGGGCTCGATCGACGATTCGATCCGTGGCTATGAATCGGCGCTCGAACTTGCCGACGACGATGAGAAACGATGTCGAGCATGGCTTGGAGTGGCGGCCGGGATGCGTATCGCGGATCGTTACGACGAGGCCCTCGACATCCTGGACAAGGCCGACGCAGTCGCTCGAGACCGGGGCATGGTCCGCGAGAGGGCAGAGATCCACTACCTTCGTGGCAACCTGTACTTTCCGATGGGTCGGATCGAAGAGTGCGCGATCGAGCACGAGAAATCGCTGACGCTTGCACGCGATTCCGGCTCGGTCGAAGCCGAGGCCAATTCACTCAGCGGTTTGGCCGATGCCAGCTACGTTGCCGGGCGCATGGACACGGCGTTTCGACATTTCAGCCGATGCATCGAGGTGGCCCGACAAAACAATCTGGTCCGAATCGAAGTGGTCAATCGCTCCATGGTCGGTTTTGTCCATCTGTACCTGAACCAGCTGCAATCGGCCGTTGAGGACAGTTTGGCGACGATCGAGACGGCCGTCGTAGTCGGTCACCAGCGAGCCCAGATGCTCGGTGAGACCTTGGCGGCTCATACATTCTATGAGATGGCCGAGTATGCCGAGGCACGCCAGCACAATGCCCGGTTCCTGAGTCTTGCCCGACAACTCGGAGCGCCCCGTTTCGAGGCGCAGGCCCTGTTGTATGAGGGAAAATTCCATCGCACCGAGGGTCGCCGGAAGGAGGCTCTCGATACCTTGGAAAAAGCGCTGGAGATAAGCGGCAAGGTCGGGCACGGCTTCGTCGGACCGCGTATTCTCGGCGAGATGGCCCGCAATCTCGTCGAGACCGAAGCCAAGCGTGATGCTTTGGCAAAAGGCGAGCGCATGCTGGAAGCGGGGTCCGTCAGCCACAATCACTTCTTTTTCTATCCGGACGCCATCGAGATATCCCTTGAGATCGGCGATTGGGTCGGAGCCGAACGCTATGCCGCCGCACTCGAGGATTTCGCCCGGCCCGAACCGTTGCCGAGGAGCGATTTCTTCGTCTCCTGCGGTCGTGCGTTGGCCGCTTTCGGCAGAGGGCAACACGACGATGGCCTCGTCGAGGAATTGCGGCGCCTCAACAAAGAGGCGGTGCAGGTCGGCCTGAAGACGGCAATCTCCCCGATCGAGGCCGCCCTTGCGACCGCGCTTTGACGTATCACGAAAATACCGGGTTTCGCGCCGATCTCGAGCACTGAGTAAAGTCCGCTCCGGATCGATACTGTTGATAAACTCGGTCCGTGAAGGTCGTGGCGCCACGATGGGTTGGCGAGCTCGAGCCCGCGCATGGCGAACGGGGTGAACAGAGCGTGGGTCGTCGGCGGGAGTCCTTATTTCTCGGTGCGGGTCTGTTCGAGTCGGGCGGCGGTCACTCCAGAGGCGATCGGGGGCGGTCGCGGAAACGGCGCCGGCTTCAGGCGAGCAGCGCGAAGACCGGATATCCCAGCCAGTAATGCACGCCGACGATGGCGGCGTAGAGGGCAACGGCGACGAGCGCGATCCTAAGATCCTTGACGATCGGTCCCTCGGCCGGCGCCGACCACGGCCCCTCGGCCCTGTTGATGACCGCCATTTCCACCAGCGCCCACAGCCCGAGCCCGCCGAACAGGACGAGCGAGGCCAGGTCGCCGTTGACCAGCAGGTGGGCCACGGCCCAGACGACGATGCCGGTCAGCATCGGATGGCGCAGGCTGGCCGCCACCACGCCGCCGGCCCGACCGGCGTCCATCAGGAATATGGCGGGCAGCATCAGCAGGTTGTTCAGGTACAACACCCAGGCCGGCAAGGCATAGAGATGGACGTGATCGGCGCTGCGATAACCGATCACCATCGACAGAATCCCGGCCAGCACCGCGACGGCCACCACACCGCGCCCGGCCTTGCCCATGGCGGCGCGCTGTCTCGGCAGCACCCGCTTGAACAGGTGCGCGCCGATCCACAGCCCAAGTCCGAGAATCAACCAGATCAAGCCCTCACCCCCCACGCGCCCGAGACCAGTCGCGGTCCCAGTCGCCGTTTTGGGCGGCTGGGACCGATGCCGGCCCTATTCGAACGTCACGTCGCAGATCTCGTAGCCCTTGGAGCCGCCCGGCGTCGTCACCTCGACCATGTCGCCGACGGTCTTGCCGATCAGGGCGCGGGCCAGCGGCGAGGTCACCGACAGCCGCCCGGCCCCGATGTCGGCCTCATGCGCCCCGACGATCAGATAGGTGATCTCCTCGTCGGTGTCCTCGTCGGCGACCATGACGGTGGCCCCGAAGCGCACGGTGTCGCCCGACAGCTTCGAGGTGTCGATGACCTCGGCCCGGCTGATGACGTCCTCGAGCTCGGCCAAGCGCCCCTCGACGAAGCTCTGGCGCTCGCGCGCCGCGTGGTACTCGGCGTTCTCGGAGAGATCGCCGTGCTCGCGGGCCGCCGCGATGGCCTTGATGATGGCCGGGCGCTCCTCGGTCTTGAGGCGCTTCAGCTCGTCCTCGAGGGCGGTCAGCCCCTGTTTGGTCATCGGTACCTTTTCCATCGGCCCCCTCGCCACTTCGAACGTCAACAAGAACCCGACGCGGCCCGCTCCTTCGCGGCGCCGCGCTCAGACAATGAGCGTTGACGTGATTGCTCTAAAACGCCCGTTCAAAATAAGCCTGTAAGGGCGCCACTTCAAGCCCGCCCGCCCGCATCGCCTCGATGGCGTCGATGGCGGCCGAGGCGCCGGTGATCGTCGTGTAGTGCGGCACGTTGTGGGTCAGGGCGCCGCGCCTGATCGAGAAACTGTCGGCGATCGCCCGCGGCCCCTCGGTGGTGTTGATGACGAGCTGCACGCGTCCCTCGGTGATGGCGTCGACGCAGTGCGGCGGGCCTTCCAGGACCTTGTTGACGGCCTCGACGGCGAGTCCGGCCGCCTCGAGCACGTGCTGGGTGCCGCCGGTGGCGAGAAGCCCGAAACCGAGGCCGGCCAACCGCCGGGCCAGCTCGACGGCGGCCTCCTTGTCGCGGTCCTTGACCGAGATGAAGGCGGTGCCGGCGTCGGGCAGGCGGGTGCCGGCGCCGAGCTGCGACTTGGCGAAAGCGCGCGGGAAGTCCTCGTCGAGCCCCATCACCTCGCCGGTCGATTTCATCTCGGGGCCCAAGATGGTGTCGACGCCGGGGAAGCGGGCGAACGGAAAGACCGCCTCCTTGACCGCCATGTGGTCGCGCTTGGCGGCCGAGGCCAGATCGAAGGCGCTCAATTTCTCGCCGGCCATGACGCGGGCCGCGATCTTGGCGACGGGCAGCCCGGTCGCCTTGGCGACGAACGGCACGGTGCGGCTGGCCCTGGGGTTGACCTCGAGGATGTAGATGTCGCCGTCCTTGACGGCGAACTGCACGTTCATCAGGCCGACCACGCCCAAGCCCTTGGCCAGCGCCACCGTCTGGCGTTCGAGCTCGGCGACGACGCCGGGATCAAGCGAATAGGGCGGCAGCGAACAGGCCGAATCGCCGGAATGGACGCCGGCCTCCTCGACGTGCTGCATGACGCCGGCGACGAACACCTGCTCGCCGTCGGAGAGCGCATCGACATCGACCTCGACGGCGTCCTGCAGGTAACTGTCGAGCAGCACCGGGCTGGCGCCGGAGACGCGGACGGCGGCACCCATGTAGCGCTTCAGGGCTCCCAGATCGTGGACGATCTCCATGGCCCGGCCGCCCAGCACGTAGGACGGCCGGATGACCAGCGGATAGCCGATGTCGGTGGCGACCGCCTCGGCCTCTTCTTCGGAGCGGGCCAGGCCGTTGGCCGGCTGGCGCAAGCCCAGATCCTTGAGGAGCGCGTGGAAGCGTTCGCGGTCCTCGGCCAGATCGATGGCGTCGGGGCTGGTGCCGAGGATGGGGATGCCGGCGGCCTCCAGGTCGTGGCTCAGCTTCAAGGGCGTCTGGCCGCCCAATTGCACGATGCAGCCCAGGAACTCGCCTTTCTGCTGCTCGGCCCGGACCAGCTCGATGACATCCTCCGACGTCAGCGGCTCGAAGTAGAGGCGGTCCGAGGTGTCGTAGTCGGTCGACACCGTCTCCGGGTTGCAGTTGACCATGATCGCCTCGAAGCCGGCCTCCTTCAGCGCATAGGCGGCGTGCACGCAGCAATAGTCGAACTCGATGCCCTGGCCGATGCGGTTGGGGCCGCCGCCGAGGATGGCGACCTTGCGGCGATCGGACGGGAAGGCCTCCGATTCGGGCGGCCTCGAGCCGTCGCCCTCGTAGGCCGAATACATATACGACGTCTGGGCGGCAAACTCGGCGGCGCAGGTATCGACCCGCTTGAAGACCGGTCGGACCCGCAACGTTCGGCGCAGTTCGGCGACCTCGGCCGCCGTCCGGCCGCTCAAAAGCCCTAAGCGGGC
The DNA here is from genome assembly GCA_964344215.1 of uncultured Thalassospiraceae bacterium. Lineage (GTDB taxonomy): Bacteria > Pseudomonadota > Alphaproteobacteria > Rhodospirillales > Casp-alpha2 > CAYFMP01. Next base: position 13,128 of record CAYFMP010000045.1, read on the forward strand.
GTCCGAGAAGCCCATCTTCTTCAGCGCCAGCAGGCCCAGGTGGTCGTCCGGCAGGCCGTCACGGCGGACGGCTTCCTCGGCCTCGACGATGGCGGCGATCTGATCGAGGAACCACGGGTCGTACCTGGTGGCGGCCTGGATGTCGCCCGTCGACAGCCCGTCGCGGAAGGCCTGGGCGATGATCAGGATGCGGTCGGGGCGGGTCTCGGCCAGCGCCGCCTTGAGACCGTCCGCGCCGCCGGCGATCTCGACCTCGTCGAAGCCGGAGAGCCCCGTTTCCATCGAGCGCAACCCCTTCTGCACCGATTCGGCGAAGCAGCGGCCGATCGACATGGCCTCGCCGACCGACTTCATCGAGGTGGTCAGCAGCGCGTCGGTGTCGGGGAACTTCTCGAAGGTGAAGCGCGGGATCTTGGTGACCACGTAGTCGATGGTCGGCTCGAACGAGGCCGGCGTCACCCCGGTGATGTCGTTCTGCAACTCGTCGAGGGTATAGCCGACGGCGAGCTTGGCGGCGACCTTGGCGATGGGGAAACCGGTCGCCTTCGAGGCCAGGGCCGACGAGCGCGAAACCCTCGGGTTCATCTCGATGATGACCAGGCGGCCGTCGGCTGGGTTGACGGCGAACTGCACGTTGGAGCCGCCGGTATCGACGCCGATCTCGCGCAGCACGTCGAGCGAGGCGTTGCGCATGATCTGGTATTCCTTGTCGGTCAGGGTCAGGGCCGGCGCCACGGTGATCGAATCGCCGGTATGCACGCCCATCGGATCGACGTTCTCGATCGAGCAGACGATGATGCAGTTGTCGGCGCGGTCCCGCACCACCTCCATCTCGTATTCCTTCCAGCCGGCCACCGACTCCTCGATCAGCACCTCGGTCACCGGCGAGGCGTCCAGTCCCGCCTTCACCTTGACCTCGAAGTCGGCTTCCGTGAAGACGACGCCGCCGCCGATGCCGCCCAGCGTGAACGACGGGCGGATGACCAGCGGCAGGCCGAGCTCGGCCAGGGTCGCATGAGCGGCGTCCAAATCGCCGACGGTGCGCGAGCGCGGCACCTCGAGGCCGATCCTGGTCATGGCGTCGGAGAACTGCTGTCGGTCCTCGGCCTTGGCGATAACTTTCGCGTCGGCGCCGATCATCTCGACGCCGTGCTCCTCGAGAACGCCGGCCTCGGCCAGCTCGATCGCCGCGTTGAGGCCGGTCTGGCCGCCCATGGTCGGCAGCAGCGCGTCGGGCTTCTCGGCGGCGATGACGCGCTCCAGCATCTTCAGCGTGATCGGCTCGATGTAGGTGGCGTCGGCCATCGACGGGTCGGTCATGATGGTGGCCGGGTTGGAGTTGACCAGGACGACGCGGTAGCCCTCCTCCCTCAAGGCCTTGCAAGCCTGCGCGCCGGAGTAGTCGAACTCGCAGGCCTGGCCGATGACGATCGGCCCGGCGCCGATGATCATGATCGATTGGATGTCGGTGCGCTTCGGCATCGCTTTACCGCCGCTCCCGCCGGCCGGACGATGTACGGCTGAATTCGTATAAACCATTGTTTTTATTGAATTCCTGATTCACGGCTTCGACCTTATCATTGCTTAACATTCGGCGTTTTTATCAATCTATTTCAATAGGTTAAGATGTTAAGTAGGAATAATTAATGTGTAATCTGGTTTCATAGGAAATAGTACCGATGCCCGGCCGCCGCAAGGGGTGACGCAAAGTTTTTTTTCGGCCTCGGACGAACGGCCCGGCCATCCCCGCTCGGGAGCGGCGGAGAACGGCGCAGCGATATGGGTTACGGCGGGTTCGGGCATTCTTAAGACGCGGCCGCCTCCATCAACCCGACGAAGCGCCCGAACAGGTAATGGCTGTCCTGTGGGCCCGGCGAGGCCTCCGGGTGGTACTGGACGGAGAAGACGGGCCTGCCCTCGACCCTGAGCCCTTCGAGCACGCCGTCGAAGAGGGACACGTGGGTTTCGATCACGCCTTCGGGCAGAGTGTCGCGGTCGACCACGAATCCGTGGTTCTGCGAGGTGATCTCGACCCGCCCCGTTTCCAGGTCCTTGACCGGCTGGTTGGCGCCGCGATGGCCCATGTGCATCTTCTTCGTCTTGGCACCCAGGGCCAGCGCCATCAACTGGTGGCCCAGGCAGATGCCGAACAGCGGCACGCCGCTCTCGATGACCGCCTCGATCATCGGCAAGGCGTACTCCCCGGTCGCCGCCGGGTCGCCGGGGCCGTTGGAGAGAAAGACGCCGTCGGGGTCGTGGCCCAAGACGTCGTCGGCACCGGCCGTCGCCGGCACCACGGTGACCCGGCAGCCGCTTGACGCCAGGCAGCGCAGGATGTTGCGCTTGGCTCCGAAATCGACGGCGACGACGTGAAATCTGGGTTTCTCCTGCTTGGCCGTGCCCGAACCCAGCTCCCACTCGGTCTCGTCCCACGAATAGGCCTGGGCGCAGGTCACTTCCTTGGCCAAATCCATGCCCTCGAGGCCGGGCCAGGCTTGCGCCTTCTCTTGCGCGGCGGCGATATCGGGGGCCTGGCCGGGCGTGTAGACGATGGCGCCGTTCGGCGCGCCCTTATCCCGGATGCGGCGGGTCAGGCGGCGGGTGTCGACGCCGGTGACGGCGACCAGGTCCATCGACTTGAGCCAGCCGTCCAGGTGCTTGGCGGCCCGCCAGTTGGCCGGCTCGGTGATCGCCGTCCTCAGCACGCAGCCGCGCGCCGCCGGCATCTGCGATTCGAGGTCTTCGGGGGTGGTGCCGACGTTGCCGATGTGCGGGAAGGTGAAGGTGATGACCTGGCCGGCGTAGGACGGATCGGTCATGATCTCCTGGTAGCCGGTCATCGAGGTGTTGAAACAGACCTCGCCGACCGCCTCGCCTACGGCCCCGGCGCCGACTCCCCAGAACACCTCGCCGTTGGCCAGCACGACGGCCGCATCGGCCCCTTCGGGCCGCGACGCATAGACGTCGCCTTCGGGTTTGCCGGCACGAATGCCGGGGGCCGACGGCGCGTCAGAAAAAACGCCCTCCCGGGGTTCGGTCCCGGCGGGCGGCGTTGCGGTCTGATCCACTGTCATCGGCGATGACCAAAGTAAGGGACTGGACGGGGTCGTTTAACGGTCGTTGAGGGCGTTAATACGCAATCGATTGGCCCAGGTCAAGACTCGATTTCATAAAAAATTCTTTATTTTCAACAGGTTAAAATGAACCAATCGGTTGCCTTTTGGGCTGTTTTTCGCTACCTTTCCGGTTTCCGGAAAATCTCTCGGGGGAACCGATGCTGCGCTCGCGTCTGAACGACGCTCTCAAGGCTGCCATGAAGGAAAAGGACGAGCGCTCGGTCAGCACGCTGAGGCTGATCCTGGCGGCCCTCAAGGACCGCGATATCGCCGCCCGCTCCAAGGGCAACATGGACGGCATCGCCGACGACGACATCCTCGGGCTCTTGCAATCGATGGTCAAACAGCGCCGCGATTCGATCGAGCTCTACGAAAAGGGCGGCCGCATGGAACTGGCCCAGAAGGAAGCCGAGGAAATCGCCGTCATCGAGGATTTCCTGCCGGCCCAGCTCAGCGACGAGGAAATGGCCGAAGCTGTAGCCGCGATCATCGAGGAAGTCGGCGCCGACAGCCTCAAGGACATGGGCAAGGCGATGGGGGCATTGAAGGAGAAGTACGCCGGACGCATGGACTTCTCGAAGGCCGGCGCCCTGGTCAAGCAGCGGCTCGCCTGAAGGGATTCGCTCAAGGCCCCCGATTCGCGCGCTTTTCGGCAAGCGGTTCGGCGATCGCAGGAAACCGCTCCGGCCTGTGGATAAGTTACGGAACATCCTCGGGAAAACTGCAAGATTCCGCGCTTTTGAGGCCATCGACGAGGGGGTAGACTAGCCCCGCAGGCCCGGCTGGGAACGGGGTCGGCAAACCACCGCTCGGCGAATCGGATACAATCGACGCATGGCCTTTCCTCCGCAGTTCCTCGACGAGCTTCGCGCCCGCGCCGGCCTAGCCGACGTCATCTCGAAGCGCGTCAAGCTGACCAGGAAGGGCCGCGAGCACTTGGGGCTGTGCCCGTTCCACAAGGAAAAGACGCCGTCGTTCACGGTCAACGAGGACAAGGGCTTCTACCACTGCTTCGGCTGCCAGGCCCACGGCAGCGTCTTCGATTTCGTGATGGAGACGGAGGGGCTGTCGTTCCCGGAGGCGGTCGAGCGGCTGGCCGCCGAGGCCGGCATGGAGGTGCCGCAGGACACGCCCGAGGAGCGCGCCCGCCAGCGCCGGCGCCAGTCGATCGCCGAGGTCATGGAGACGGCCGCCGCCTACTTCGAGAGACTTCTGCGCCTGTCTGAGGGCAAGCGGGCGCTCGACTATCTGCATGGCCGCGGCCTCGACGACGCCACCATCCGCACCTTCCGCCTCGGCTTTGCGCCGGACAGCCGCGGCCGGCTGAAGACGGCGCTGGCCAAGGAAGGGATTTCGGAGGAACTGATGGTCGCCGCCGGCCTGTTGGTGACGCCGGACCCGGAGCGCGCCGGCGGGCGGCCGGGCGGGTCCGAGCCCTACGACCGCTTCCGCGGCCGCGTCATGTTCCCGATCACCGACCGCCGCGGCCACGTCATCGCCTTCGGCGGCCGGATTTTGGGCGACGGCGAGCCGAAGTACCTGAATTCGCCGGAGACGGCGCTGTTTCACAAGGGCCGGGTTCTGTACGGCCTGGCCCAGGCGGCGAGGCCGGCCCGCCAGGCCGACACCATCCTGGTCACCGAGGGCTACATGGACGTGATCGCGCTCAACCAGGCCGGTTTCGGCCACGCCGTGGCGCCGTTGGGTACGGCCCTGACCGAGGACCAGATCCGCCTGTTGTGGAAGGTGGTGCGCGAGCCGGTACTGTGTTTCGACGGCGACGCCGCCGGCACCCGCGCCGCGGCCAGGGCGGCCGAGCGGGCGCTGCCGCTGCTCACACCGGGATACGGCCTGCGTTTCGCCTCGCTGCCGCCCGGCGAGGATCCGGACAGCCTGATCAAGAGCGGCGGCGGCGAAGCCATGGCCCGCGTCATCCAGGAATCGGCGCCGCTTTCCGAGGTGCTGTGGCGGATGGAAACGGGGGGGCGCATTCCGAAGACGCCGGAAGCCAAGGCGGCGCTGCAACAGAAACTCAAGGATTACGCCCGCGCCATCCAGGATTCGACGGTGCGCGCCCATTTCGCCAACGCCTTCAACGAACGTATATGGCCGAAGCGCGGCGACCGGGGAACGACGGCCAACGCCAACATACATTTGGAATCGAGCGCCGGTCCGGCCGCCAAGCCCGATCTTCGCAATTTGCGGGCCCGCATCCTTGTCACCGTCCTGATCACCCACCCGGAGCTCTATGACGATATCGGCGAACGCCTTGGAACCATGGCGTTTTCGGCGTCCGAGCTTGACAAACTCCGGCAGGAGGCATTAAAGACCCTGGCGGGGAAATCGGGGCTTGATTTCGAGGCGTTCGAAAACCACCTTAGACAGTGTGGTTTTTCCGACCTGCTGGACGGATTGCTGAGTGCGAATGTTTACGACCATGCCTATTTCGCACGTCCGCACGTGCCGCCGGAGGAAGCCAGGCAAGGTTGGGAAGACACCTTCAACCAACTCAAGTGTGAGGATTTAATTGCGGAGATTCGGGAAGCGGAGCGGGATTTCGCGAAAAACCCGACCCCGCAAGCTTCTGAGCGGCTTCTTGTATTGAAACGGCAGCAGCAAGAATCCAGTGCCGAAGATGCCGATCTCGACGGCACGGGCGTGCGTTACGGCTAAGCCGGCCGGTATCGCCTCCCCGCCCTCCGCGTCGACGACCAGATACGTAAGGATTGAAGTTGGCCAAAGCAGCGACGAACACCGCCGAAAACCGGCAGCCTCAGGAAGAAGGGGGCGATAGTCCACTGCTCGATTCGATGGGCGCGGCCGTCAAGAAGATGGTCGCCAAGGGCAAGGAACGGGGCTACGTCACCTACGACGATCTCAACACGGCGCTGCCGCCCGATCAGGTTTCTTCCGAGCAGATCGAGGACACCATGTCGATGCTGTCCGAGATGGGCATCAACGTGGTCGAAAACGAGGAAGCCGAGGATGCCACGCCGGCCGCGGAAGCAGCCGAGGCCGAGGCGCCATCGAGCAGCGGCAACGTCGACGAAGCTGAATTGGGACGCACCGACGATCCGGTCCGCATGTATCTGCGCGAGATGGGCTCGGTCGAGCTGTTGTCGCGCGAAGGCGAGATCGCCATCGCCAAGCGTATCGAAGCCGGTCGCGAAATGATGATCGGCGGCATCTGCGAGAGTCCGTTGACCATCCGCGCCATCGTCAATTGGCACGACGCCCTGATCGCCGAGGAAATCCTGCTGCGCGACATCATCGATTTGGAAGCGACCCACGGCGGCGGCCCCGGCGGCAGCCAGATCAACGGCGAGAGCGAGAACAGCGAGGAAACAGCGGCCGAAGAAGAACCGGCGAGAACGGAAGAGGCGCCGGAAGCGAAATCGAAGGGCGCCGCCAAGAAGGCTGCCGAGCCGGCCGACGACGACGGAGGCGACGCGGAAGGCGGCGACGGCGAGGCCGACGACGGCGAGGCCGACGACGAAGACGACGAGGAGAACAACCTGTCGCTGGCCGCGCTCGAGGCCAAATTGACGCCGGATGTGGTCGAGACCTTCGAAAACATCACCAAAACCTATAAGAAGCTCCACAAGCTTCAGATCATCCGTCTCGAAGCCTTGCAGAGCGGCCAGGAGATCAAGCCGGCCCAGGAGAAGCGTTACGGCAAGCTCCGCAACGAGTTGGTCGAGTTGATGGACAACGTCCATCTCAACAACGCCCGCATCGAGCAGCTGGTCGAGCAGCTCTACGACTTCAACCGGGCGCTGATCGGTTTCGAGGGCAAGTTGCTCAGGATGGCGACCACCTCGAAGATCAAGCGCGAGGACTTCCTCGAGCAGTACCAGGGCGCCGAGTTGGACCCGGGCTGGCTGAAACGGGTCGGCAAGCTGTCGGGTGCGGGCTGGAAGCGGTTCGTGACGCGCTACGGCGACGACGTCGAGGCCATTCGCGAGGGCATCGCCGAGATCTCCCAGGAATCGGGGCTGCCGGTGGCCGAGTTCAGGCGCATCGTTTCGACCGTGCAGAAGGGCGAGCGCGAGGCGACCAAGGCCAAGAAGGAGATGATCGAGGCCAACCTGCGCCTGGTCATCTCGATCGCCAAGAAATACACCAACCGCGGGCTGCAGTTCCTGGATCTGATCCAGGAAGGCAACATCGGCCTGATGAAGGCGGTCGACAAGTTCGAGTACCGGCGCGGCTACAAGTTCTCGACCTACGCCACCTGGTGGATCCGGCAGGCCATCACCCGCGCCATCGCGGACCAGGCGCGGACGATCCGTATCCCGGTCCACATGATCGAGACCATCAACAAGCTGGTCCGCACCTCCAGGCAGATGCTGCACGAGATCGGCCGCGAGCCGACGCCGGAGGAACTGGCCGTCAAGCTGTCGATGCCGCTGGAGAAGGTCCGCAAGGTTCTCAAGATCGCCAAGGAGCCGATCAGCCTGGAGACGCCGATCGGCGACGAGGAGGACAGCCACCTCGGCGACTTCATCGAGGACAAGAACGCGGTGCAGCCGTTGGACGCCGCCATCCAGGCGAATCTGCGCGAAACCACGACGCGGGTGCTGGCCTCGCTGACGGCGCGCGAGGAGCGGGTCTTGCGGATGCGATTCGGCATCGGCATGAACACCGACCACACGCTCGAAGAGGTCGGTCAGCAGTTCTCCGTCACCCGCGAGCGAATACGTCAGATCGAAGCCAAGGCGCTCCGCAAGCTGAAGCACCCGTCGCGTTCCCGCAAGCTCAGAAGTTTCCTCGATTACTGAAGCGGGCCCGAGCGGCAAAAAAGGGAAAGGAATTCAAGAAGCGGAGGCGCCTTTCGGGGACGCCTCCGTTGTCATTTTGCATGGAACCCGCCGCCCGGGTTGTTCCCTGGGGGCCCGTAGCTCAACTGGTTAGAGCCGGCCGCTCATAACGGTCTGGTTGCAGGTTCGAGTCCTGCCGGGCCCACCAATTCTCTTTTTAGGCCATTAATATGGCTTATGTTATCGGCCTAATTCCCAAACCTGTGAAATGTGGCCTGCCACTTTCTGTCAGATGTCTGCTTCGCCCTCGAAAGCGGACTTAGACGAGCGCTGCGGATGATGTTTGCTTCTGTCTCGAAAACGACTTCTGTCCGAGTGACCCTCGTCGCTTTTTCGAGCGGTGAAAGCATATTGTGTGATTTGCACGTTGACGGGCCTTCCTAATCGTTCGTATCACTGAGTTGGAGGTTTCCCATGAAGCTTGAATTCCAAACTCTTTGCGTGGCGGTCGAGGACTTGCCGTCTCGGGCTATTGGGTTAACCGAGGAAGAAAGGCACCAGGTTCTCGGCGGTGGGCTTTTCAAGAAGACAAAAAGCAGAGGAGCACGGAAGCGTCGCAAGAGTGGGGAAAAAACTCAGGCTGCAATAAACTTGGCAGTGTACAAAGTTCCCCGTGAACAAGTCTGGACGTTTTTGATCTGCCTTTGTTTTTCGCTGAATTTCTGCAATCGAATTTGCAAGGAATCGTCCTTCTGGTGTTGGTTTCCTTGCGGTTTTGGATTCATTTTTCGGTCTGTTTGTGATTCCCTGAGTGCTCTCGGATTCGGGGGTTCCCATGCGACCGAAACAGACACCGAAGGCGCGGCACGACGATCTTTTCCGCGCCCGTTTGGACCAGATCATCAACATGAAGCACGAGCTCGTCGTCCTGGCGGACAGGATCGACTGGGCCTGGCTCGACGAGCAGCTGGCGGCGTGCTTCTCCGATAAGGGCCGGCCGGCGGAGCCGGTGCGGTTCATGATCGGCATGTTTTTGTTGAAACACACCTATGCCCTATCCGATGAGCAGGTTTGGGACCGCTGGGTCAATGATCCCTACTTCCAATACTTCACCGGCGAAGAGTTTTTCCAACATGATCTTCCGCACGAGCGCTCCGGCATGAGCCATTGGCGCAAGCGCATCGGCGACAAGTTGGACATTCTTTTGCAGGAGACCCTGCGTCTGGCCCATGACGCCGGCGCCTTGAAGAAGAGAGACCTGGCCCGGGTCACGGTGGACACCACGGTGCAGCCCAAGAACGTCGCCTTCCCGACCGACGCCAAGCTCCTTGAAACGGCGATCCACCAGCTGGGCAAGCTGGCGCGGGAGCATGATGTGCCGTTACGCCAATCTTATGCGCGGGTCGCCAAGCATGCCGCCATGATGGCCGGGCGCTACGCCCACGCCAAGCAGTTCAAGCGCATGAACCGGCAGATCAAATTCCTGCGCACCCGCCTGGGCCGGCTGATCCGCGACATCGGGCGCAAGACCGAGGGCGACGAGGCGTTGGAGGAAATCTTCGCCGCTCCCCTGAGCAAGGCCATGCAGATCCGCTCCCAGAAGCAGCGTCAGCGCGGCTGGAAGCTCTATTCCTGGCACGCGCCCGAGACCGAGTGCATCGGCAAGGGGAAAGCCCACAAGCCTTACGAGTTCGGCTGCAAGGTCTCCATCGCCACCACCAACAAACGGTGCAAGGGCGGCCAGTTCATCCTCCATGCCAAGGCGCTGCCCGGCAACCCTTACGACGGCCACACCCTGAAAGGGGTGATCGAGGAGACCGAGGCGCTCACGGGGCGCGAGATCGAGCGGGCCTATGTCGACAAGGGATATGTCGGCCACGACGCGCCGAAGCCGCTCCGGGTCTTCCGCTCGGGCCAGAAGCGCGGCGTCCATGGCCGGATCAAGAAGGAACTCCGGCGGCGCTCGGCCATCGAGGCCGTCATCGGCCATTGCAAGACCGACGGCCACCTGGGGCGGAACTTCCTCAAGGGGCGTGACGGCGACCAGTTCAACGCCGTCATGAGCGCCGTCGGCTACAACCTGCGCCTCATCCTCAAGTGGCTGAGGAAACTCTTGCGCAAAATCATCGCAGCAATATGGGCCGCGACAAACCCATTCTCACCACTCAAAACGGCTTCTTAACGACCGACTACAAACAAGAGTTGGAAAGGTTGGATTGACAACACGCTCCGAACACATCGGGTAGGTTTGGGGAAATCTGGTGCAACCTAACGAATTGCTATGCGCTAATTTTTGCCCAAACTTTTCTGTAACGATTTGATTTAATTGAATTGCCGCAGTCCTGCCGGGCCCACCAACCTTTCCTTCAACGCGTTGTTACTGCATCGTTTCCCCGGATCAGATGATCTTCTGGCGCAGGAACAGGCAGAACCGGTCGATGACGACGATCATCAACACCAGGACAATCATCGCTGTCATCGCCTTCTCGAAATAATAGGTGCTGATGTTAAAGAACAACGCATAGCCGACGCCGCCGGCGCCGACGAACCCCAACACCACGGCTTGGCGGGTGTTGTGGTCCCAGTAATAGAGACAATAGCTCAGATACAGCGGCAGCACCTGCGGCCAAGCGCCGTAAAGGAACACCTTCCAGCGGCTGGCGCCGGCCGCTGTCATGGCTTCCAGCGGGCCCGGATCGACCGCTTCGACGGCCTCGGCGAGAAGCTTTCCGATGACGCCGACGCAATAGATGATCAGCGCGATGACGCCGGCGAACGGTCCCAGGCCGACGGCGACGACGAAAAGAAGCGCCCAGATGATCTCCGAAACGCCCCGGCAGACGGTCAGGAACAACCTCACCGGAAGGTAGACGACCGGATGAGGGGAAACGTTCTTGGCCGCCAGAAACGCCAAAGGCAGAGCCAACACGGAGGCGATGATGGTCGAGATAATCCCGATCTGCAGGGTTTCGATCACCGGCCCGCCCAGTTGCTTGAGATAGGACCAGTCCGGCGGGAACATCTGCACCAGGAGCTCGCCGATGGCCGGGAATCCGGTGATGAATTCCTGGATACTCATCTCCGTTCCCTTGATCGATGTCCAATAGACGCCGACGGCGAGCAGAATGACGCCGGTGCGCAGCGGCGTGAACTTGAAAGCGCCGGCGCGCAGTGCCGTTTCGTCGAGGGCGGGTCCTTTGCTCATGTCAGATGATCTTTCCACGCAGATACGCGCTGATGCGGTCGATAACCACCAGAATGGCAACGATCAAGATCAGGCAGGTCACGACCTCCGGATAACGGAAGTCCTGAAGCGCGTGGGTCAATGCCAATCCGATGCCGCCGGCGCCGACCAATCCGAGAACCGTCGACGCCCGGTTGTTGTACTCCCAATAGAACAAGGTGCTGGACATCATCACCGGCAGGACATTGGGCATGACCCCGTACCACATCACCTTGAAGCGCCCTGCACCCGTCGCCTCCATCGCTTCCATGACGCCCGGGTCCGTCGCCTCGATCGCTTCGTAATAGAATTTCCCCAAGCCGCCGATGGAGTGAAGCGTCAACGCCAGGACGCCGGGAAACGGCCCCAGTCCCACGGCCGTCACCAGAATCATCGCCCAGATCAGTTCCGGAACGGTGCGGAAAATTCCGATGAAAAGCCTGACGATCACACTGACGAAAGGACTGGGAGACGTGTTGACGGCGGCCAGGAAGGCCAGCGGCAGGGCAAAAAAGATGGGAATGGTGGTTCCCAGCAACGCCATTTCGAGCGTTTCGACCATTGGTCCCATCAGGTCTTGGAGGACCGAGAAATCCGGCGGGAGCATGCGTTCGCCGAGCTCGTAGATCAGCGGCAGGCCGACCACCAGCTTCGGGATGTTGAAATCCGTGCCCCAGGCCGACCACAACCCTGCAGCCAGAACCGCCGAACCGATGATCATATACTGGCGGCGGTTGGTGCGGCGTTCCTCCATGACCGCGTCGAACACGCCCGTGGCGGCCGCGTTAGCCATCCAGATGTGCTCCTAGGGACTCGGCTGCGTCTTCTTCGATAACCTCATCGACCGATTTCTTGAACACCCTTTCGATGACCGCATCGGTCAGTTCCGCCGGCGGACCGTCAAAGGTCACGCGGCCCTGGGCCAGGGCAATGATCCGATCGGCGTATTTCTTGGCGACGTCGAGCTGATGCAGGCTCATGATGACCGTCAGCCCGTCCCGCTTAGCGATGTCGGCGATCAGATCCATGATCTGGGCGCGCATCATGACATCAAGACTGGCGATCGGCTCATCGGCGAGGATGACTTTGGGCTCCTGAATCAGCATGCGGGCTATCGCGACGCGCTGTTTCTGCCCGCCGCTGAGCGTATCGGCGCGCCGAAGGTAGAGTTCCTTTTCCTCGAGCCCGGCTCGGACCAGCGCCCGGACGGCCGCTTCGTGGTCTTCCTGCGAAAAATTGTAGGTCAGCGCCCGCAATGTGCTCAGGGTGCCGAGCCGACCGCACAACACATTCATCAACACGCTCATCCGGTTCACCAGGTTGAATTCCTGGAAGATCATGCCGATGTGGTGTCGTTCTTCCAACAGGCGCTTCTTGCTGAGCGCTCCCAACGCATGACCGTCGACCGTAACAACCCCCGAAGTGGGACGGACGAGATAGTTGAGACACCGCAACAGCGTTGATTTGCCGACGCCGCTGGGGCCCAGCAAGACAACGAACTCGCCTTTCCTGAAACTGAGTGAAATGTCCTGAATGGCGGGGTCGGCTGTACCGTAGGCTTTGGTCAAGCTCGTTACTTCGACCATGATTTCTTGGTCGGATTCGTTTTTCATGGAATGCCTCTATGACGCCGCTTTTCAGATTCCACCGCCGCAGGCAACGCGCCCGGGGAATTACCAAGACACAGTTTTCCCTCAACCCGGGGTCGGGACCGAACGAAAGGTTCCGACCCCGGATCAAGGGGAGCAAAGAAATTTTAACAGTACTGTTCTCGCCTAGGCGAGTCTTAGTTCTGTCACCTTAGTTGCTCTTCTTTTTTTGCGCGGCTTTGATTTTCTTCTTCAGTTCCGCCATCTCGGCAAGGTCTTCAAAATCCTTATGAGACGTCGGCACGAAACCGGTGCTCGGCCAAATCTTGTAGGCGTTGGCTGTCTTCTCGGGCAACGACAAGAAGGCCTTGCGGACGCCGTTGATAAACTCCTGCCCGTACCTGGAGTGAATGACCATCGGCGTGTTGGGAACCTTCTGACAGGCGACGATGCTGAGTTCGGCGTTGATCAGCTTGTCGTTCGGCTCGTCATACTTTTCCATCTTGAAGATACCACGGTCCTGCCAGCGCCAGAAATAGAAGTCACCGACCGCGCCCGCATCCACTTTTCCGTTCTTGACGGCCAGGAACGACGCGTCGTGTTTGCCGGCGAAGATCTTACGCTTGAAGTCCTTGTCCGGATCGATCTTGTTTTTCAGCAGCATGTAGGTCGGCGCCACGCCGCCCGAGGTCGAGGTCGGGCTGACGAAAGAAAAGGTTCTGCCCTTGAGGTCGGCGAACGTCTTGATGCCGCTATCCGGTTTGGTGATGATGCAGGACTTGTAGTAGGTCCGCTTGTAGGTGTCCTTGTTGAGAACGAGCGGTTCCACCTTCATGCCGATGTCCAGCATCTTCAGGTACTGACCGCCGCCGACGTAGACGATCTCCAGGTGACCGGCCCGCATGCCTTCGATCAGAGCATTGTAGCTTTCCGAAACCCTGACCGAAACGGGCAGGCCCATGGTCTTGCCGACATGTTCGGCAATGCCCGAAAACTGCTCGACCATGAGCGTCGGGTCTTCAGCCGGCAAAAGCCCGAAACGGAGTTGTTTGGGCGTTTCCGCCATTGCGGAGGAAGCTGCGCTACCAATCAGCAGCGCCGCTAGGAGTGAAAACGTTCGCGCATAAGGTCTTTTCATTCGTCGTCTCCCGAGGTTTTCGCTTGGTATTGATTGGAACGAAGTGAACAAAAACTAGCCTGACATTCAATCCTCGATTAAAGGTCATCCCAATTTTCTGGTTCGAAATTCTAAGGACTCGGTATTGCCCCATCAACAACAATGCGGCTTTTTGTGGTTTTTAGTGGTTTTTTGTTGAGTTTTTGCCGCTCCATTGCGGCCATTGCGATTATCGGAACATGGACAACGCCTTTACCGGGCCGGGCATGGGTCGATGGGAAGCGCGCCGGCGATGGCGTAGATTTCTTCCATCAGTCGCGCCGCCGCCAGGAGCCAGGCCTCGCCGCGCGGCGGTCCGACGACCTGCAGTCCTACCGGCAGGCCGTTCGCCGTAAACCCGCAGGGCAGGGACAGGGCCGGTAAAGAGGTCGCGGTGATGGCATAGGCGATGGCGTACCAGTCGAAGTAATTCTCGAACTTGTGGCCCTCGACTTCATCGACGGCGCGGATTTCGACATTGAAGGGGGCGACGATGGTGGCCGGCGTCACCAGCAGATCGTAGGTTTCGAAGAACGCGGCCGCCCGTCGATAGAGGCGCCCTCGAGCGCGCTCGGCGGCAGCCAGTTCCTTGGCGGTCAACTTCGATCCTTGTTCGAGGTTCCAGACCACTTCGGGCCTGACCAGATCGCGATGCTCGTCGATCAGTTCGGCCAAGTCGCCGACGAACTGGTTGGCCCGGAGCACGTGGAAGATGTCGCGGGCGTCTGCGAGGTCCGGGCAGGCTTCCTCGACGATAGCCCCCAGGTCCGAAAGCCGTTCCACGGCGGCGGCACACACCTCGGCGACCTCCTTTGCCACCGGGACGAGGCCGCCGAGGTCGGGACTATAGGCGATGCGGGCCGGAGCCTTGGCGGAGTCGACGGCATCGACGAAGGGCTCTGCCGGCGCCGCGACCGAGATCGGGTCGGCCGGATGATCGCCGGTCATGGCGTCCAGCATCAGGGCGATATCGCCAACGTTCCGGGCCATCGGCCCCTGGACCCAAAGGTTGTCGTAAGGAAGGCGAGTCGGAGCCCGGGCGACGCGGCCCGGCGACGGGCGCAGGCCGACGACGGAACAGAACGCCGCCGGCGTTCGCAGACTGCAGCCGAGGTCGGACCCGGTCGCCAACCACGTCTGCCCCGTCGCCACGGCAACTGCCGAACCACCGGATGAGCCGCCACACGTCATGTCCGTGTTCCACGGATTCCGGGTCTCGCCGAAGACCTCGTTGAATGTGTTGGCGCCGTGGCCGAATTCCGGCGTGTTCGACTTGCCGATGACGATGGCGCCATTGGCTTCCAGGGTTTCGACCATGATGTCCGAACGTTCCGGAACGTGATCGGCGAAAAGAGGTGAGCCGTATGTGGTGCGCACACCGCCGACGTCGTTGAGGTCCTTGACGGCGATCGGCAATCCTCCCAGCCAACCGGACCGTCCGCCATCCGCCGTTCTTGCCGTCTCGATACGCTTTGCGTGGTCGAGGGCGCGTTCGGCACATAGCGTCGGCAGAGCGTTGAGGTCTCCGTCGGTCGCCTCGATCCGGCGGACGGACGCCTCTACCATCTCGGTCGGCGACACCTCGCCCCGGCGCAGTATTTGAGCCGCGTCCCGGGCGGAAAGTCGAACCAGATCAATCATCGCACTTGGTCTCCCGTCGCCTCCATAATGCCTATTTTCCCATGATGATGGTGACGATCCCCGCGACCAGCACCAGCGCCCAGAGCATCCGCCGCCGGAACCTCTTCTCCTTCAGCATGATGGCGCCAAGGACGATCGAAAACGGCACCGAGGCCTGACGGATCGAACTGACCGCCGCGACGTTTCCTCCCGCCTGATAGGCGAACAGAATGAAAATGTAGCTCAGGTACGATGTCACTCCGGCAAAGACATAGCCGACGGGCGTGATCTTCCATCCGCCGAAAAGGTGTTCGGTGACGGATCGAGTTCGCGGCCGGGTCAGAGAGAACATCAGGACCGCCATCGGCACCATCAGCAGAGCGTCCCAGAAAAAAAACACGACTGGCTCGACCGTCTCCATGGCTTTGGCGTCGGCAAGGGAATAGACCGCCGAACAGGTCATCGCAAGGAATGCCACGGCGAGCGTCCGGATATCGTGAATGAGCCGGCCACCGTCGTGGTACTGAAGGAGAAATGCGCCAATCACGACCAATCCGATTCCAACCAGAACGGTGACGGAATACTGATGACCGAACAACAACACGCCGATAACGACGATCATCAGTGGATAGGAGCGGGCGATCGGATAATAGACCGAAACGTCACCCTCGCGCAGAACCGCAACCATGAAGAAGTGGTAGAAGAAGATGGCGGCGCTGGACACGACGGCGAGATGCCACACCGGGAGAACGGAAAGAAAGTCGAGCCCCAGCACCAGAGCGTGGAGCCCGGCGCTGACGGCCCAGATGATCATGAACGCCAGGCACAGCCCCTCGGGGTAGGAGTTGCGCTTGATGAACAGTTCTTTCAGCGGATGCAGCGCCGCCGAGCCGATGGCGAGCAGGACGACCGTCAGTTCCATAGTGAGGCTACCGCTTACAGGATGTCTTTAAAGCGAGGACAGCGCCGCATTCCCGTCCCCCAGGAAATTTCGCCCGCGCTCGCCGGCCAGGGCGTCTCGAAGCAGCGCCTTCCATTCGGCCGGTTCGATGCCGTGGTCCCCGGGACTGGTGGCGACGCCCAACCCTTCGAGAAAGTCCTCCAGCCTGGCGGCGCCGGCAGTCAGGTCCGGTCCGAAAATTCTCATCAGGCTGACATCGCAGTCAACGTCGTTTCCGATGACCCAGCGCATCACCATCGGCAGGCTGAACGAACACGCGATTCCATGCGGCACGCCGTGCTTGAGCGTGATCGGATAAGAGACGGAATGAGCCAAGGCCGTCTTGGTATTGGAGAACGCCAGGCCGGCGATCAACGCGGCCCGCGCCATACGTGTCCGAAGCTCGAGACTATTGAGATCGTCGGCGAGAGCCGGCAGGGTCTCGATGACATCACGGGCCGCCGAGCAGGCCAGCGCCGAGGAAACCGGATTGGCGTTTACGTTCCAGATGCTTTCGAGCGAATGGGACAAGGCGTCGAGCCCGGTGCTGATGGTCAGGCCCCGCGGCGCTTCGAGCATCAACTCGGGGTCGACCAACGCCGTTTCCGGATAGAGGCCGGAAAGGTTCAGGGAGTATTTCCTTTCCGCTTCCGTGTCCCATACCGTCGCCCATCGGGTTACTTCGCTTCCCGTTCCCGATGTCGTCGGGATCGCGATGATCGGCACGGCACTCAAGGTTTCCTCGCCGTCTCCGGTTTCAAGAAAGCGGCGGACATGCGCGAAATCACCGTCGGCCGCCGCCAGCACCTTGGCGGCGTCGATCACCGAGCCGCCGCCCAAGGCGACGATCACTTCGATCCCGTCGGCCGCTTCGTATTGCCGGCAACTCTCCGTCAACGTCACGAAATCGGGGTTTGTGTCGATGTTTCGGATGACGACGCGTGCCGCACCCGCGGCCAACTCGATCCGTTCGGCGAGAGCTTGAAAGACCGGTTCCCCGTAGGTCACCAAGGCGTACCGGCGGCCGTCCACCAACGCGCCGATACTCCGAAGCGCCCCGCTTCCGAATTCGATATTGACGGGATTACTGTAGTTCCACATTCTCTCCGTTCCCTGGCTGTCGCTGAAAAACCGTGGCAGGGGCTTCCACATAAGACAACGAAAAACTGACCCAGCGGGATTCGGCCTGTGATGAAAGTGACGAAAAAAACCGGGCCCTGAATGGGCCCGGCAAGTCCAAGGAGTTGAAAGGAGGCCGTACACAGTTGGCTCCATTCATGCACGCATAGCCGCCGCCGAATATCGAACGACGGCGACTCAATATGGCGAGAATCTAGACTAGTGGTATTTCCGCGATAACACGCCATTGCGTCAATTTATCTCGTCCCAAGTTTCATAACTGAAATCGGATGCCTGGATGGAAAGACCGGGCTTCTAGCCTGGATATTTCATGAAAGCCCGCGGTTTGACGGGATTTCGTTTATGCGG
>CAYFMP010000046.1:0-31002 GCA_964344215.1 uncultured Thalassospiraceae bacterium
GATCTACGTCTGTGCCGCCATCATCAATTCAAGATGATTCTCAACAGACCCTAGAAGACCGGAACCTTGTCGGCATCGGCAGTAGATCGGGCGAACTTGGGCATGGTGCTATGCTTCGCCACGTCAACAAAATCGTCGTCATCATCGGGACCGCGAGCGTCGATGCAGGTGCCGCCCAGCTTCACCGAAGCCTTCTTGGCCACGGCATTGGCCATCCGTTCCAGGTTGTAGTAACCGTACGCCGAGGATTGCCCGGCTTTGGCGCAGGCTATCGCGTCAGCCATCAGTAAAGAGAGACAGCTTCGGTGGCTCTTCCCGCTTTAACGGCGCCTGGACCAATCTGTAAGGCGTTAAAGCAGCGTTCTATTATACGGGAGGTCGCTCAGGAAAAAGTGTGTCTTCATGGCGGCACTCCTTCACGGGGCAACCCGATCTGGGCCGGGTCTCTCGGGCGGCGCACGCGGGAATCGTTGACATTCGACCGCATTCCCAAGGTAATGGGAATGATCCAGGTCTAAGTGAGAGCGGACGCGCGTGCCCGAAGTCAGCGGAAAGCGGATCGATATCAAGGACAGTCGGTTCCCCGACACGCTGGCGATCCATGACTACTGGGATGAAAAACGGGGCTCGAGGTTTGCACCGTCATGGGCCGACTTCGACCTCATGGACCTCCCTCTGGACCTTATTCCGCGTCTCGTCGTCATCGACGTGCTCCACGATCCGCTGGATTTTCGTTATCGCTTCTGGGGGACTTGGCACGTCGATTTTCACGGCTACGACCAATCCAACAAATTGGTCTCGGAACTCGAACCGCAAGCCTACCGGGACTTGATCTTCGAACAGTATCGGCAGATCGTCGAGGCCCGCGAGCCCCAATTATTTGTTCAGCAGATCCCTCTGAAATCGGGGCTTTGGACCCATACGGAGCTGGTCCGATTCCCGCTCTCCGACGACGGCGAATCCGTCAATATGGTAGTGTCGGCCGAATCGGCCAGCGACCGGGTCGCGGATATCCGCAGTTACTTCACCGAATGAGCGGGTTGAAATGAACCGCGGCCGGAAGGCGACAGCACCTGGCTGCCCGTGGTAGAGTCTCCCGAACAGAGATCAATCGGTGATTTCCAACTCGAGAGAACGCTCATGACCAAGCTCACTCTAGCCGTCGGCGGCATGTCGTGCGACGGTTGTGCCAGCAGCCTCAAACGCTTATTCGAGGCCGAGCCCGGAATCAGACTGGCCGAGGTTTCGCACCCCAACGCCTCGGCCAAGGTCGAGTTCGACGAAAAGGCCGTCTCCGAGGCCCGTATCGCCGAGATCGTTTCCAAGGCCGGTTTCGAAGTACTGCCGGCTGACTAACGGGGCCGCGATCTAGGTACCCGGGAAGCTATCGAGCGCCGCATCGGAGTCGTCGGCAATTCCGCATTCGGCTTCCAACTGATCGAGGATATCCGGTACATCGGCAAGGGCCGGTCCCTGTATGAACCGGCCGCCCGGCGCTAATCTCAACGTCGGCCCTTCCGTGCACTTACTCATACACACGCTACGCTTGACCGTGACGGCGATTCGGCGCTCGGCAACGCCTTTTTCCAGGGCTTCGGCGATGACTTCGCTGCCGCGCGCCGCACACGACGGCTGATCCGACCGCAAGCGCCGGTTCTCGCAAACCAGGAGGGTGGTCGGCCGCGGGGCACTCAACGACCGGTCAGTCGTGGCCGGTGTCGCTACCGGCGTGGAAATTGAACACAGCCCCTTCCTTGATCCCCGACGGCCAGCGGGCGGTCACGGTCTTGAGCTTGGTGTAGAACCGCACCCCTTCCATGCCATGGATGGAATGGTCGCCGAACAGCGAACGCTTCCAGCCGCCGAAGCTGTGGTAGGCCACCGGCACCGGGATCGGCACGTTGACCCCGACCATACCGATGCGGGCGCGGCCGGTGAAATCGCGCGCCGTATCGCCGTCACGGGTGAAGATGGCGGTGCCGTTGCCATATTCGTGCTTGTTGACCATGCGGAGCGCGTCTTCGTAATTGTCGGCGCGGACCACGGAGAGGACGGGCCCGAAAATCTCATCCTTGTAGATGTCCATCTCCGTCGTCACCTTATCGAACAGACAGCCACCGATGAAAAAACCGTCCTCATAGCCTTGCAGTTTGACGTCGCGACCATCGACGACCAGTTCGGCCCCCTGTTCGATGCCGCTCTCGATGTAACCGAGAATCTTCTGTTGCGCATCGCGGGTAACCACGGGGCCCATTTCGGAAGCCGGATCAGTGTAAGGGCCGACCTTGAGGTCGCGAACGCGCGGGCTCAAGCGGCGGATGAACTCGTCGCCGGTTTCCTCGCCGACGGTGACGGCAACGGATACCGCCATGCAGCGCTCACCGGCCGAACCGTAGGCCGCGCCCATGGCTGCGTCGGAAACCTGATCCATGTCGGCGTCGGGCATGACGATCATGTGGTTCTTGGCGCCGCACAGGGCCTGGACGCGTTTGCCATGCTTGCAGCCGGTCTCGTAGATATAGGCGCCGATGGGCGTCGAGCCGACGAAACTGATGGCGGCGACTTCAGGATCGGTCAGCAGCGTATCGACCGCCTCCTTGTCGCCGTTGACGACGTTGAGACAGCCTTTCGGCAGGCCGGCCTCGAGCAACAGCTCGGCCAGCCTAAGTCCGCACGACGGATCGCGCTCGGAGGGTTTGAGAACGAAAGTATTGCCGCATGCAAGCGCTACCGGGAACATCCACATCGGCACCATGGCCGGGAAATTGAAAGGCGTGATGCCCGCGCACACGCCGACCGGCTGGCGAATGGCGTAGCTGTCGACGTTGGCCGCCACGCCTTCCGAGTAATCGCCTTTCAAAGCGTGTGGGATGCCGCAGGCGAACTCGACGACCTCCATGCCGCGGGTGATCGAGCCCTTGGCGTCCTCGATGGTCTTGCCGTGCTCGGCCGATAGCATTTCGGCCAACGCATCCATGTCGCGTTTCAAAAGGTCGCGGAAGTTGAACATGACCTGGGCGCGTTTGGCCGGCGGCATCGCCGCCCAATCGGGCAACGCACGGGCCGCCGATTGGATAGCCGTGCGGACCTCGTCGGCACTGGCTAGAGGCACCTGCCGGGCGACCTCGCCGGTGGCCGGATTGAAAACGTCGCCGAACCGGCCGCTCTCGCCTTTGACGCGCGTACCATCGATGAAGTGGTGGAGTTGCTCCGTCACGCCTCTGTCCTCCCTGTGCTGGCGATCCCCGGTTCAGCCGAAGGTGTCGCGGATAACGGTGACGATCTCGTCGACCTGCTGCTTGCCGGAAACCAGGGGCGGCGCAATCAACCCGCAATCGCCGGTAAACTTGACGTGCATTCCCTTCCAGAACAAATCCTTCTGAGCTTGCGCGCCGCGCAGCCCCGGCGCCCCGTCGGCCTTCAGGTCGAAGCCGGCGAACAGGCCGTAACCGCGGATGTCGACGATGTCATCGATGTCCTGGAGATCGAACATACGGTCCAGGAAATAGTCGGAAAGCTCGGCCGCCTTCTCGAACAGGCCCTCCTTCTCGTAGATTTCGAGTGTCGCCAGACCGGCCGCACAGGCTGCCGGATGTCCCGAGTAGGTGTAGCCGTGGAAGAACTCGATGGCGTTCTCGGGTGCCGCTTCGGTAACGGCCTCGTAAATCTCGTCGCGGACGGCGACGGCGCCCATCGGCTGCGCCCCATTGGTCAACGCCTTGGCCATGGTCATGATATCCGGCGTGACGCCGAATGCCTGCGCCCCGAACGGCGCACCGAGCCGTCCGAACCCGCAGATTACTTCGTCAAAGACGAGAAGGATGCCGTTGGCGTCGCAAATCTGGCGCAGGCGCTCGAGGTAGCCCTTCGGCGGCACCAGGCACCCGGTCGAACCGGCTATGGGTTCGACGAAGCAGGCGGCGATGGTGGTGCCGCCATAGGTGTCGACGGCGCGCTGCAGGTCTTCCGCCAGTTCGGCGCCGACTTCCGGTTGGCCGCGGACGAACCGGTTCTCTTCCAGCCATGTGTGCCGCATGTGGACGATATTCGGCATCACTGCCGTGAAAGTCTCGCGGTTCTTGACCATGCCGCTCAACGAGACGCCGCCGATGTTGACACCGTGGTAGGCGCGCTCGCGCGATACGAAGCGGGTGCGCTGCCCTTCGCCCCTGGCCCGGTGATAGGCCATGGCGACCTTCAGCGCCGTATCGATCGATTCGGAGCCCGAGTTGGTGAAGAACACATGGTTGATCTCGTCGGGCGTCAAGGCGCTGACCCGTTGGGCAAGCTCAAAGGAGGCCGGATGGCCCATTTGGAAGTGCGGCGTATAGGCCGACTCCATCATCTGCTTGTGAACGGCGTCGGCGATTTCCGGCCGGCTGTGGCCGGCGGCGACACAGAACAGACCGGAAGAGGCATCGATGATCTTGCCGCCCTTGTGGTCCCAGCAATAACACCCTTCGCTCTTGACGATGAGACGCGGATTAACCTTGAAGTCGCGGTTGCCGGTAAACGGCATCCAGTGGTTTTCCAAAGTATTTGCCTTGTACTGCATCGCACGCACTCCCATCAGGAAAAACAGCGACAGCCCGAAGCTGTGGCACGACAAAAAGCCGTGCCGTCGTTCGGCACGGAAACAGCGGCGGGGCGTCTCTTGTGCCCCATGAACAAACACCGTAATCTTTTCTCTGGACCTACTCTAGGGCCAGTTCTGGGAATTTCTTAAGGCCAGGGATAACTACGGCGGTGCGCGACAGCCTGTTCCATCTACGGCGGCTTGAAAACGTCTCTATTCAATCGCAGATACGCGAGATGCTGGTTACCGCCATTCTTGACGGTCAACTGCCGACCGGCGTCCCGCTGCCGTCCAGCCGAAAGATGGCCAAGATCCTCGGCGTATCACGCAACACCGTCGTGCTGGCCTACCAGGGCTTGGTCGACGACGGTTATCTGACGGCCCGGGAACGCAGCGGGTTCTACGTCAATCAGGAAATCCGCGGAGGACGGGCCGCGTGCCGGTCGCAACAGCCGGCTGCCGTTAACGACAGTTCATTTTGGGCGCACAGATTTCGGGTCCGCCCGGCTCGGCAGAAGCACGTCAAGAAACCGCTGGACTGGCAGTCCTATACCTATCCGTTCATCTCCAATCAGGTCGACCAAACGCTGTTTCCGATCGCCGCCTGGCGTGAATGCTCGCGCCAGGCGTTGGGCAAGCGCGGCATGGACGCCTGGACCAGCGACACCAGTGGCAGCGACGACCCGTCCTTGATCGAACAGATTCGAACGCGCCTGCTGCCACGCCGTGGAATTCTTGCCTCGGAGGATCAAGTCTTGGTGACGCTTGGCGCACAGAACGCCCTTTACCTGCTCGCCAGCTTGCTGATTACCCGCACCACCCGAGTTGCCATCGAGGATCCGGGCTACCCGGACGCCCGCAATATTTTCACTCTGAAGACCGATCGTATATTGCCGATTGCGGTCGACGAGCATGGATTGCCCGTCGATGATCGCCTCGACGACTGTGATTACGTTTACGTGACGCCCAGCCACCAGTCGCCGACCACGTCAACGATGCCGCTGGACCGTCGCCAGGTATTGCTGGAGCGAGCCGAAACACGTGATTTCATCATTATCGAGGACGATTACGAATCGGAAACAAATTACGTCAGCGAGCCGACACCGGCTCTGAAGTCACTCGACGAGGCGGGGCGTGTCGTCTACGTGGGCAGTCTATCGAAGACCCTGTTTCCCGGGCTTCGCCTCGGTTACTTGGTGGCCCCGGCCGAATTGATCGCCGAAGCCCGCGCGCTGAGGCTGCTTATGATGCGCCACACGCCCAATAATAACCAGAGAACGGTGGCGCTATTCCTATCGCTCGGCCATCACGACACCCTGATCCATCGGCTTCACAGGACCTATCGGGCGCGATGGGAGGCTATGAGCGAGGCTCTGCATAGACACCTGCCAGACTCCGCGCAAGCTCCGACTTTCGGGGGAACCAGTTTCTGGGTGCGGGGGCCGGAGTGGCTGGACGCCGACCTTCTGTCCGAAGAAATCAGAGGCGAGGGTCTCATCATCGAACCCGGTTCAGTGTTCTTCGCGGCGTCCGATCCGCCGAAGAATTTCTTGCGCCTCGGTCATTCCTCGATCGCCCTGGAGAAGATCGAACCAGGCATCGAACTGCTGGCCGAGGTGATCGAGCGGCACGGATCTGGAAAAGCCTAGACGCGTTGGCTGGCGGGCCGAATTCTGGCATAGGCGAAACATCGAATCTGGCCCTACCGGAAGACGACCGCACGAGTCTATCAAAGTGCTCTATCAGTCAACTTGGAGCCGGAACGGTCCCAGGTGCCGTTCTTTGTTTGCCGATTTCGGTTTTTCTCGTGACAGCGGGGAGGGTTGAACATGCTTATTGGCGTTCCGAAAGAGATCAAGAACCACGAATACCGGGTCGGCATGGTCCCCGGCAGCGTGCGCGAGTGCGTCCATCACGGTCATGAAGTGATCGTCGAAACCCACGCAGGGGACGGCATCGGTGCGACGGACGACGACTTCCGAAAGGCCGGCGCAACGATCGCCGATACTCCCGAGGAAATCTTCGCCAAGGCCGACATGGTGGTCAAGGTGAAGGAGCCGCAGGCGGGTGAGCGCAAAATGCTGCGCGAGAATCAGATTCTTTTTACGTACCTGCACCTGGCGCCCGATCCGGAACAGACCAAGGACTTGGTCGACAGCGGCGCCGTTTGCATTGCTTATGAGACCGTCACCGATCGCGCAGGCGGGCTTCCGCTATTGGCGCCGATGTCGCAGGTCGCCGGCCGCATGTCGATCCAGGCCGGGGCTCACTGCTTGGAGAAGGAAGCCGGGGGGCGCGGGGTTCTACTCGGCGGCGTTCCCGGCGTCGCCCCCGCCAAGGTCGTCATTATCGGCGGCGGCGTGGTCGGCGAGAACGCTGCTTACATGGCGGTCGGACTAGGCGCCGACGTCACCATCATCGATCGCAACGTCGATACCCTGCGCGCCCTCGTCGTCCGCTTCGGACAGGCCATCAAGACCGTCTACTCGACCGGCCACACCATCGAGGAGCAGGTGCTGGAGGCCGATTTGGTGATCGGCGGCGTCCTGGTTCCCGGCGCCGAGGCACCGAAGCTGGTCACCGCCGACATAGTGAAACGCATGAAAACGGGTTCGGTTCTGGTCGACGTCGCCATCGACCAGGGTGGATGTTTCGAAACATCCCATGCGACGACCCACTCGGACCCGACCTACGTGGTCGACGGTGTTGTGCACTACTGCGTCGCCAACATGCCAGGCGCGGTCGCCCATACCTCGACCTATGCGCTCAACAACGTTACCCTACCGTTCACGCTGGCCATCGCCGACAAGGGGTACCAACGGGCGCTGCACGAAGACCCACATCTCATGGCCGGTTTGAACGTGCACCACGGCAACGTTACCTATAAGGCGGTCGCCGACGATCTCGGCTACAAGTTCATGGATCCGCAAGAAGCGATTGCGGCCTGACGCCGCTTCCGCTGCCGAGGGAGAAGATGTTCTCGGCGGGTTCCGCTCGCCGGAACCTGAGGTCCGACAACCGATTGTTTTGGAGAGTCCCATGACGAAAATGACAACCGAAGAGGCCTTCGTGAAGGTCCTGCAAATGCATGGTATCGAACACGCTTTTGGGATCATCGGGTCAGCATTCATGCCCATATCCGATCTGTTTCCGAAGGCAGGCATCACGTTTTGGGATGTGGCGCACGAAACCAACGGCGGATTGATCTGCGACGGCTATACCCGGGCGACCGGCAAGATCGCCATGGCCATCGCCCAGAACGGACCGGGGGTCACCGGTTTCGTGACGCCGATCAAGACCGCCTACTGGAACCACACGCCGATGCTCCTGGTCACCCCGCAAGCCGCCAACAAGACGATCGGCCAGGGCGGTTTCCAGGAAGTGGAGCAAATGGCTTTGTTCAAGGACATGGTCTGTTATCAGGAAGAAGTCCGTGACCCCTCGCGCATGGCCGAAGTCCTCAATCGCGTGATCGAAAAGGCGATCCGCGGTTCAGCACCGGCGCAGATCAACGTGCCGCGAGATTTCTGGACCCAGGTGATCGACATCGAGTTGCCTCCGGTCGTCCGGCTCGAACGACCGGCCGGCGGAGCCGCCGCCATCGCCGAGGCCGCCAAACTGCTGTCCGAAGCCGAATTCCCCGTCATCCTGTCCGGCGCCGGAGTCGTCCTCGGCGACGCCATCTCCGATTGTCAGGCGCTGGCCGAACGGCTCGACGCGCCGGTTTGCAGCGGCTATCAGCACAACGACAGCTTCCCGGGCAGCCACCCGCTGGCGGCCGGGCCGCTCGGTTACAACGGCTCCAAGGCCGCCATGGAACTAATCGCCAAGGCCGACGTGGTATTGGCGCTTGGCACCCGGCTCAATCCTTTCTCGACCCTGCCGGGCTATGGCATCGACTATTGGCCGAACGACGCCAGTATTATTCAGGTCGACATCAATTCCGACCGCATCGGATTGACCAAGAAAGTGACGGTCGGCATCTGCGGCGACGCCAAGATGGTCGCGCAGCAGATTCTGGAGAAGCTCCCGCCGAGCGCCGGCGACACCGGGCGCGAAGAGCGCAAGGCCCTCATCCATCAGACCAAGTCGGCCTGGATGCAGACGCTCAGCAGCATGGACCACGAGGACGACGATCCCGGCACCACCTGGAATGCCGAAGCCCGCGAGCGCGAGGCCGACCTGATGTCGCCCCGCATGGCGTGGCGTGCCATTCAGGCCGGCCTTCCGGAGAACGCCATCATATCCAGCGACATCGGCAACAATTGCGCGATCGGCAACGCCTACCCGACGTTCGAGGAGGGCCGGAAATATCTTGCGCCGGGGCTTTTCGGCCCTTGCGGCTATGGATTTCCGTCCATCCTTGGCGCCAAGATCGGTTGCCCTGACGTGCCCGTCGTCGGTTTCGCAGGCGACGGCGCGTTCGGCATCAGCATGAACGAGATGACCTCGTGCGGCCGCGACGAATGGCCGGCCATCACCATGGTCATATTCCGCAACTATCAATGGGGCGCCGAGAAGCGTAATTCCATTCTGTGGTACGACAACAACTTCGTCGGCACCGAATTGAATCCGGACCTCAGCTACGCCAAGGTCGCAGAAGGCTGCGGCCTGAAAGGCGTCCGGGCCACCACGCAATCGGAACTTACGGCGGCGCTGCAAGACGCCTGCAAAGCTCAGGAAGACGGCGTGACGACGTTTATCGAAGTCGTCCTCAACCAGGAGCTCGGTGAACCGTTCCGTCGCGACGCCATGAAGGCGCCGGTCGAGGTCGCCGGCATCAGCGCCGACGATATGCGGCCGCAACAATCGATCTAAAGGGCGGCGGAATTTTCGCCGAGGACTGCTATAAAGGGGGTCGGGGACCTGGGCTCCCCGGCCCTGAATTTTTCGGGGTCCTCTAGGCCCTCCAGGGAACCGGAGCCATGCTCAGCGACAGGCCGTTCGAAATACCCGCCTATCTTCTCGAGCACGCCGATGACCTGCCGGAAAGCCGCGTGGCCGTCGCCGGCGCCGACCATCCGTTGGTCATGGAGAGCCTGCGTCTGGCGGTCGAGGCCGGTTTGATCGAGCCGATCCTGGTCGGTAATTCTGAGCACATCCGCGACGCCGCTAAACTGGTTGGCTTCGACATCTCCAGGTTCGACATCGTCGCCGCCGACCGCGAAGCGTCGATTTGCGAGAAGGCGGCCGGCCTCGCCGGCAGTGGCGAGGCCCAGGTGTTAATGAAGGGACACGTCCATTCCGACGCCATCATGCGCGCCGCTCTCAGCCGAAAAGCGGACTTGCGCACCGAGCGCAAGGCATCGCATATCTTCCACATGACGGTTCCCGACAGCGACCAAGTACTGCTGATCACCGACGGAGCGCTCAATGTCGCCCCCGATATCGACACCAAGCTCGACATCGTCCGAAACGCCGTTGAGGTCGGGCACTCGCTTGGCAACGCCGAGCCGCGCGTCGCTATGTTGTCGGGAACCGAATCGGTGATCGAATCGATGCCGTCCAGCGTCGAGGCGGCCGAGTTGGTCGAACGCGCCGCCGAGGAAGTCGACGGCGCCCTTGTCGACGGGCCGTTCGGGTTCGACAACGCGGTCTCGCCAGCCGCCGCCGAACTCAAGGAGATCGACGGGCCGGTGGCCGGTCAAGCCGACATCCTGGTCGTTCCCAACATCGAGACCGGTAATGGGCTGTTCAAGATGATGGTCTACTTCATGAGCGGATTGGCCGCCGGTGTCGTCATGGGTGCTCGGGTTCCCATCGTATTGACCTCCCGGGCCGACCCTCCCGAAGCGCGCATTGCCGCCACCGCCATCGCCGCCATCGTCGCCGGTCGGCAAACCGAGTAGCTGCTACGGTCCGATTGCCATGCGCGCCGCCGCCCACGGTGCCAGCGCCAGCACGTCCTTGGCCACCATTTCCCCAAGGATGGCCTCGGCATCGACGATGATGCGCCGGGGCAGCTTTCCCGTCTCGCCGCGCCGGAACACCAGATAGAGACTCCTCGACATCGCCGGCCCCGGCAGCGGCACCGCCGAAAGTTCGCCGGCCAGGGCGCGACCGTGAACCAGGCAGAGCGGCGTCGTGATCGCCCAGCCGATGCCGCCGGAAACCATGGCGAAGACCGGGTCGGTACCGTCGAACTCGAGCGATTGCGGCACTTGCACTTGCAGGTCTTCGAGATGGCGCTCGATCTGGGCGCCGATCAGCGAGCGCCCCGAATAACGGATGAAGGCATGGTTGCGGGCGAGGTCTTCCAGTCGTACCTCGTCGATTGCCGATGCCATGCGCCTGGGCAGGACCAGCAAGAACGGCTCGACCAGCAGCCGGCGACGGGCCAAGCCTTTGCGCCCCTTCATGGGATCGCTGGAAACGATGAAGTCGAGCCTGCGGTTGACGAGATCGTCTCCCAGGTTCGGCGAGATGCCGGACCATACCGTAAGCCGCTCGGCGTGGTTTCGAAGCTTGCGGACCAGCGACGGACCGACCGTCGCCGCGAACGAGTCGATCAAGCCGATGCGCACCGCCGGCAGAGCGGCGCCGGCGGCCTCGCGTACCGCCGCCTGCAGCCGCTCGCCCTCGGTCAACAGGCGGCGGGCACCTGCGGCCAAATCGAGGCCGGCGGCGGTCGGCTGAAGAGGTCGCGATGCGCGCTCGAACAGGGCCATCCCGAACCCCGCCTCGAGCCTCGCCACCGACTGCGACACCGCCGATTGGGTCATACCGAGGCGGCGTGCCGCCGCGCTCATGCCGCCACTTTCGAAGACCGCCAGAAAGACGCGCAACGCGGCCAGGTCGAAGTCCAGGGAATCGCGCTTCGGAGACCTGAGTTTCATGTCGAAATATAATATCAATTAATATCGAACATAAAAATAATTAATGTTCTCGCGCGCCGTCCGAATGCGCGTTAGGGTGCGCGACAATCTCGCCAGCAAGGACCCGCCGTGACCCGCTATTCCATCTTCAGCCTGGCCCGCAACGCGCTCCGCCACCAGACCGGCTGGACCGAGGCGCAGCCCGGACCCAAAGCCCGCGTACGACGTCATCGTCATCGGCGGCGGCGGCCACGGTTTGGCGACCGCTTACTACTTGGCCAAGGAGCACGGCGTGACCAACGTCGCCGTCCTTGAAAAAGGGTACCTCGGCGGCGGCAATACGGGGCGCAACACCACGATCGTGCGTTCCAACTACCTGCTCGAGGGTAATGCGCATTTCTACGAGCTTTCCATGAAGCTGTGGGAGGGCATGAGCCAGGACCTCAACTTCAACGTCATGATGAGCCACCGGGGCGTTCTCAACCTGGCCCATTCGGACCCGCAGATCGACGCCTTCCAGCGCCGCGGCAACGCCATGCGCCTGAACGGCATCGACGCCGAGTACCTGGACCGCGACCGGGTCCAACAGTTGGTGCCGGCCCTCGATTGCTCCGACGCCGCGCGCTATCCCGTCAAGGGCGGCCTGTTGCAACCGCGCGGCGGCACCGCGCGTCACGACGCCGTCGCCTGGGGCTATGCCCGCGCCGCCGACGCCCGCGGCGTCGATATCGTCGAGAACTGCGAAGTGACCGGCATCAACGTCGAGGCCGGCCGCGTCACCGGCGTCGAGACGACTCGGGGGACGATCGGGGCGCGGAAGATCGGCATTGCGGTTGCCGGTCACACCACCGAGGTCTGCCGGATGGTAGGCCTCACGCTGCCGATCGAGAGCCACGTGCTGCAGGCCATGGTCAGCGAGCCGGTCAAACCGTGCCTCGACACCGTCGTCACATCGGGCGCCGCGCATTGCTATATCAGCCAGTCGGACAAGGGCGAGCTGGTGTTCGGCGGCGACCTCGACGGCTACAACTCGTACGCCCAGCGTGGCAACTTCCCGATCATCGAGCACGTGGTGGCGTCGGTCTGCGCGCTGTTCCCGAGCTTCAGCCGCTTGCGCCTGATGCGAACCTGGGGCGGCGTCATGGACATGACCATGGACGGCAGCCCGATCATCGCCAAGACGCCCATCGACGGGCTCTATCTCAACGGCGGCTGGTGCTACGGCGGCTTCAAGGCGACGCCGGGGTCGGGCTTCGTGTTCGCCCACACCATCGCCGAGGACCGGCCGCACCCGGCCAATGCGTGTTTCACGCTGGAGCGCTTCGCCAGCGGCCACGTGCTCGACGAGAAGGGCGCCGGGCCGGTGCCGGGCGCGCACTAGGGGAGGACCGGCTGGATGCTGCTGATCAGATGTCCCTGGTGCGGCGAACGGGCGCAGTCGGAGTTCGCCTACGAGGGCGACGCCACCGTGTCGCGGCCCGACCCGGACGCCGTCTCCGACGCCGAGTGGGCCGGTTACATCTACCTCCGCGACAACCCGATGGGGCCGCACGACGAGACATGGCAGCACATCGCCGGCTGCCGGCGCTATTTCACGGTGCGGCGCGATACCCTGACCCATGAGATCCTTTCAACCTCCCCGCCAAAGGGCGGAACCGGCGGAGACGAGAAGTGAGCCGCCAGCCGTTCCGCAACACCGACGGCGGCCTCATCGACCGCAACCGCCCGCTCGCCTTCACCTTCAACGGGCGGCGCTATGAGGGCTACGCCGGCGATACCCTGGCCTCGGCCCTGCTCGCCAACGGCGTCCACCTACTCGGCCGCAGCTTCAAGTACCACCGGCCGCGCGGCGTCGTGAGCGACGGCGTCGAGGAACCCAACGCCCTCGTCCAGCTGGAGACCGGCCCGCGCACCCAGCCCAACCTGCGGGCCACCCGGATCGCACTCTACGACGGCCTGACGGCAGCCAGTCAGAACTGCTGGCCGTCGGTCGGCACCGATATCGGCGCCCTCAATGGGCTCTTCGCCGGACTCATGCCGTCGGCCTTCTACTACAAGACCTTCATGTGGCCGGCCCGTGCGTGGAAGGTCTACGAGCACGTCATCCGCAAGATCGCCGGTTTCGGCGTCGCCCCCGCCGTGCCCGACCCGGACCGCTACGAACACCGCTTCCGGCACTGCGACGTGTTGGTCGCCGGCGGCGGCCCGGCCGGGCTGACGGCGGCGCTGGCGGCGGCCCGGGCCGGCGCCCGGGTGATCGTGGCCGACGAGCGCAGCCGTTTCGGCGGCGCCCTTTTGGGCACCGACGAAAGGCTCGACGGCAAACCGGCCGCCGACTGGATCGAGGCAACCGTCGCCGAACTGGCCGCCATGCCCGACGTCACCCTGCTCGCCCGCACCACGGTCGCCGCCTACTACGACCACAACATGCTGGTCTTGAGCGAGCGCCCGGCCGACCACGCGCCGGAACCCTCCTCGCACCTTCCGGCCGAGCGCCTCTGGCAGGTCCGCGCCAGCCGAGTGGTGCTGGCCACCGGCGCCATCGAGCGGCCGCTGGTGTTCGCCGACAACGACCGCCCCGGCGTCATGCTGGCTTCGGCCGCCCGGGCCTACGCCAACCGCTATGCGGTGCGGGCGGGCGCACACGCCGTCGTCTTCACCAACAACGACTCGGCCTACGCCGCCGCCCTTGATTTGCAGCGGGCCGGCGTCGAGGTCATGGCCATTGTCGATGCCCGCGCCGACGGCAACGAGGCGCTGATCAAGCGGGCGCGGCAGGCCGGAATCGGCACGCTGACCGGTTCGGCCGTCGTCGCCGTCCACGGCACCAAGCGCGTTTCCGGCGTCGACGTCGCCGCCCTCGACGATCGGGGCGCTCCTACAGACGACACCCGTCACATCGTCTGCGACCTAGTCGCCGTGTCGGGCGGCTGGAGCCCGAGCGTGCACCTGTTCTCGCAGTCGAAGGGCAAGCTCGCCTACGACGACACGCTCACCGCATTCGTGCCGGAGCGCTCGTTCCAGCGTGAGCGCTCGGCCGGCGCCTGCAACGGCGCCTTCGACCTCGGTCGCTGCCTGGCCGAGGGCGCCGAGGCCGGCGCCGCAGCCGCCCGTGAGGCCGGTTTCGCCGACGCCGCCGCCCCCTTCACTCCCAAAACCGCCGGGATCGCGCCGGCCGTTCCGCCGCGCCCGTTGTGGGACGTCGGCGCCACGGACGGCGTCCACGGCAAGCGCTTCGTCGACTATCAGAACGACGTCACCGCCGACGACGTGGCGCTGGCCCATCGCGAGGGCTACCGCTCGGTCGAACACCTGAAGCGCTACACGACGCTCGGCATGGGCACCGATCAGGGCCGCACCAGCAACGTCAACGGGCTGGCCATCATGGCCGGACTGCGTGGGCAAGCGATCCCGGCCGTCGGCACCACCACCTTCCGCCCGCCCTACACGCCGATCACGCTGGGCGCCATCGCCGGCGCCGAGCGCGGGCCGCACTTCGCGCCGACCCGGCGTACCGCCATGTACGACTGGCACGTGCGGGCCGGCGCCAGGTTCGTGCCGGCCGGGCTGTGGCTGCGCGCCCAAGTTTACCAACGCTCCGGCGAAGGGCTGATGGAGGCGATCTGGCGCGAGGCCAAACACGTGCGTGAAGCGGTCGGCATGGTCGACGTCTCGCCGCTGGGCAAGATCGACATCCAGGGCCGCGACGCCGGCGAATTTCTCAACCGCGTCTACATCAACGGCTTCGCCAAGCTCCCCGTCGGCAGGGTCCGCTACGGGGTGATGCTGCGCGAAGACGGCGTCGCCTTCGACGACGGCACGACGACGCGGATCGCCGACAACCACTTCATGATGACGACGACCACCGCCAACGCCGGCCCGGTCATGCGCCGCCTCGAATACCTCTCGCAGGTCGAGTGGCCGGAGTTGGACGTGCATCTGGTGTCGGTCACCGAGGAATGGGCGGCGATGGCACTGGCCGGGCCGGAGAGCCGCCGCCTGCTCGAAGCGATCACCACCGACATCGACGTCTCGAACGAGGCCTGTCCGTTCATGGCCTTTCGCCAGGGCACCATCGCCGGCGCGCCGGCCAGGCTGTTCCGCATCAGCTTCTCCGGCGAGCTGGCCTACGAGATCAACGTGCCGGCCGATTACGGCATGGCCGTGTGGAAGCGCATCATGGAGGCCGGGCGGGCGCAAGGCATCATCGCCTACGGCACCGAGGCGATGAGCATCCTGCGCATCGAGAAGGGCCACGTCGTCGGCGGCGAGATCAACGGCCGCGCCACCGCCGACGACCTGGGCTTCGGCGGCATGCTGTCGACCAAGAAGGACTTCATCGGAAGGCGGTCCTTGAACCGCTCGGCCTTCACGGAGCCGGGCCGCAAGCAGTTGGTCGGCCTGGTCCCGGCCGACGGCAAGACGCCGATCCCGAGGGGCGCGCAGATCGTCGCCGACCCGAACGCCAAGCCGCCGGTGCCGATGCTGGGCGAGGTCACGTCCAACTGCTACAGCCCCAACCTCGGCCACCCGATCGGCTTGGGCCTCGTCGCCGACGGTCGCGACCGTCACGGCGAGACGCTGGTGGCGTGCTCGCCGGTGACCGGCCAGCAGGTGGCGGTGCGCATCGCCGATCCCGTCTTCGTCGATCCGGAAGGAGAACGTCTGCGTGGTTGACACCCCGACCCCGGCCGACAAGCGCTCGGCGCTGGCCGCCGCTTATCTCCCCGGCTCCTACGGGGCGAGCGGCGAGCGCGGCCCCGGCGTCGTCTTGAGGGAGCTGCGCGGCCTCAACGTCGTCCATATCGCCGGCGACGCTTCCGACAAGGCGTTCGCGGCGGCCGTCCGCACCGAGACCGGCTGCGCCCTGCCGACCGAGCCCAACACGGCCGCCGTCGCCGGCAGCGAATGCACGGTGCTGTGGCTGGCGCCCGAGCGCTGGCTGGTGGTTTCGGCCCGCCACGGCGAGGGGCTGCTGGAGGAACGTTTCCGCCTCGCCCTGGCGTCGGGGTCGGCCGCCGTCACCGACGTGTCGAGCGGCCGCACGGTGATCCGCGTCTCCGGGCGCCGCGCCCGCGAACTGTTGGCCAAGAACTGTCCCATCGACCTTCACGAGCGCGCCTTCACGGCGGGCGGATGCGCCGGCACCAACGCGCTGCAAATCGCCGTCCTCCTGCACGCCTTGGACAGCGACACCATCGACGTCTACGTGGCGCGCGGCTTCGCCCAGAGCCTGTGGGAACAGCTCACCGAGGGAGCGGCCGAATACGGCTACAGGGTCGACCCGGCCCACGGCTGAGGCCCGGACGGCCGCGCCCGTAACCCGAAATGAATGTCCGGTTTTGTCCGGAAATGTCAGGAAATGTCCGGGTAACTACGGGGATCCTTGCCGTCCCGATAACCGAACCCGCCGGGAAAATGTCGATGAATGCCGATAAATGCCGATAAATGCCGATAAATGCCGATATCAACCCGCGGCGGCTCGGAGCCGCCTCGCCGGCCCCACGCGAACGGGCGCGCGGAACCGTCTGCAACGGCGCGGGCAGTCCGCGGCGGAGGCCTCTCCGCCCGGCGGCCACACCCGTCGACAAGCCGACGGACGACGGCCACCACCATCCTATTCATAATGTCAAAGAGAACTTTTTAGATATATGTAGGATAAAATAACTAAATTGTCAAGAACAAAAGTCATCCGTACGCCGCCTGCGTCGGGATCTTCTTCAGCTCCGACTGGATGGCGCGCTCCTCGTGCCACAGGTCGTAGGCCTTCCGCATGTTGATCCACAAGTCCGGGCCGTTGCCGCAGAATCTGCCCAGGCGCAGCGCCATCGTCACCGTCACCGGCTTCGGGTCGTCGCGGCGCATGATGGCGTGCAGGGTCTGGCGCGACACCCGCAACTCGCGGGCGGCGGCGGAGACACCGATGCCGAGGGCCGGCAGCACGTCGTCTCTGAGGACGGCGCCCGGATGGGTGGGCTCGCGGGTACGGCGTTCGGTCACAAAGTGCTCGGCCATCAGTGATAGTCCTCAAGTTTGACGCGGCCAACTCACATCCTTCGCGTCCGCACGTCGCCGCAGCGCCGGCATTCGTCGCGCTCGACGCTGCCGCCGGCGCCGAAGCCGAAGGTGGCGTCGACCATCCGGTAGTCGTGCAGGCCGAGCCAGCACAAGAGCCGGCCGAGGAATTCGGATATGTCCATATGTTCGTCTGCCGCCCGGTCGTGGACGGACTTCGCCAGTATAGCGCGCTTTGCCATTGCGGGCGAGGCGGGTGTAGCGTGGGGCGAGAACGGGAGAGACCATGCTGTACCGCGCCCTGGCCGACGTCGCCGTCGGCCTGCATCTGCTGTTCGTGCTGTTCGTCGTGTTCGGCGGCCTGCTGGCGCTGAAGCGGCCGTGGGTGGCATGGGCGCACGTTCCGGCCTTCCTGTGGGGGGCGGCCATCGAGTTCGGCGGCTGGGTCTGCCCGCTGACCTACATCGAGAACGACCTCAGGCTGCTCGGCGCCGAGGAGGGCTACGCGACCAGCTTCGTCGAGCGCTACATCCTGCCCCTGCTCTATCCGGACCTGCTGTTCGACGGCGGCTTCCCGCGTGAGGGCTTCATCGCCATCGGCGTCTTCGTGCTCGTTGTCAACGCCGTCGTCTACTGGCGGGTGTGGCGCAAGCATTGGCGACCGGCCGCCAGCCGGCCCGCCGATCACCGCAAATGACCGCCGACGCCTTTGCGCCGGCGGCGCTTGCGGGTAACATCCGGGCCGAAGACTTCAACCGCGAGTCGGAGAGCGCATGCGCGTCGACAGCCCAAACAGACGAAGTTCCTCCACCGCGCCGGCCTGGGCAGCGGCGCTGATGGTGCTGGCTTTGGTTTCGGCGGCGACGGCCACCGCCCAACAGGCGGCGGACGAGTCGCCCAGGCCGGGCGGGCCGCCGGTCACCGTGTGGCGCGGCGGCGGTCTGTCGGTCGAGCTGGCGCCGCTGCTGATCGCCCCGGCCGCCGCCTTCTTCCTCAATCGCGGTTTCGCCCACGACGACGCCGTCGAGCTGGCCCGGACCGGCTGCGTGTTCCGCTCGTCGATCGGCCACGCCGAGACCGAGCCCGGCGCCGCGCCCATCGAGATCGACCTCAGGGCGTGGCGGGTCAGAAGCGGCGGCGCCTGGCGGTCTTACAAGACCAAGAAGCGGTGGCTGGCCGGCTTCGAGAGGAAGGGGCTCTCGAAGCAGGCCCGCATCGCCTTGCGCTGGGCGCTGTTCCCGACCCGCCAGACCTACCGGGCCAACGACTTCAACTGGGGGATCCACGCCTTCGGACTGCCGCCGGGGAGCGCGTTCGATCTGGAGGTGAGGTGGCGGTACGGCGGCGCCGAGCACAGCCACGTGCTTACCGGCCTCAAGTGTTCCGACGAAGGAGACGCCGGTGTCCTCAGGTAGATCGAAGAGCGCCATCGGAAGGCGGTGTGTGCTCGGCCTGCTGGCGGCCGCCGCGGCCGGCGTTTCGGCAACCGTGCCGAGCGCCGGACCGGTTGCCGCGGCGCGGCTGTTGCTGTCGCCGATGCCCAACCTCAAGCCGGCGCCGGATTTCGCGCTCGCCGATCTCGACGACAAAGTCCACCGGCTCGCCGACTACCGGGGCCGGGTCGTCCTCGTCAATTTCTGGGCCACCTGGTGCCCGCCGTGCCGGTTCGAGATCCCGGCCATGCAGCGGGCCTGGGAGATCCTGCGCGACGAGGATATCGCCGTGCTGGCGCCCCACGTCGGCGGCGACGCCGATCAGGTATTCCGGTTCACGGCCGATTTCGACATCGATTTCCCGCTGCTGATCGACGGCGGTTCCGAAGTCACCGACGCCTGGCCGGTGCTCGGTCTGCCGACCACCATCGTCGTCGACCCCGAAGGGCGCATGGCGCTCCGCGCGGTCGGCAGCCGCGAATGGGACGAGCCGGCCATCCTCGATCAGATCCGCGCCCTCAAGAACGCCTGACGGCGCCTCATTCGCCGATCACCGCTCCCAGCCCGGCGGCCTTGGCCTTGTGGTAGGCGACGGTGGCGATGGCTGTATCCTGAACGCCGGTCCCGGTCAGGTCGCAAACGGTGATCTGCGCGGGCGAGGTCCGGCCCGGCCGGGCGTCGCCGACGATGGCGCCCAGTTCGACGGCGGCGAAGTCGTCGGCGACGGCGCCGGCCGCGATGGCGTGATGCAACTCGCCCAGTCGCGCCACCTGGACGCGGCTGTCGCAGGCATAGAGATCGCACCCCGCCAACACGGCAGGATCGAGCTCGTTCTTGGTTTCCGCGTCCGAGCCGATGGCGGTGAGGTGCTGGCCGGGACTGAGCCACTCTGCCCGGACCAGGGGTGTGCGCGACGGCGTCGCGGTGACGACGAGGTCGGATTCGCGGACCGCCTGTTCGACGCTGTCGGCGACGGCAACGCTCAGGCCCAGCCGCTCCGACATCTCCTCGGCATAGGCGCCGGCCTTCGCCGCATCGCGGGCCCAGACCAGGACGGTGCCGAATTCGCGGACCAGCCCGAGCGCCTCGATTTGCAGGCGGGCCTGAATGCCGGCGCCGATGACGCCGACGGTGGCGAGGCTTTCCGGCGCCAGGTGCTTGGCGGCGACGGCGCCGGCGGCCGCCGTGCGCACTTCGGTCAGGTAGCCGTTGTCGAGCAGCACGGCGCGAACGTGGCCGGTCTCGGAATCCAACAGCGCCATCATGCCGCCGCTGGTGGAAAGCCCGCGTTTCGGGTTGTCGAAGAAGCCCGAGCTCAGCTTCACGGCGAACGCTTCGAAGCCCTTGACGTAGGCCGACTTGACGTCGACCTCGCCGTTGAAATCGTCGACGTCGAGGCGCAGGATCGGCGGCATCACGCAATCGCCGCGGTGGAGCGCCGAGAAGGCTCGCCCGACGGCGGCGACGGCCTCCGAGTCGATGGCTACGCAACGCCGGAGCTCGGCCTCGCTCAAGACCAGGATGCTCATGTCCGTACCTGTGGGGAACGGTGACTCATTGCCGGTTCCTCGAGGTACAAGGGCTCATGGCTTGTGTTTCCGGACGATATCGGTGAACGCCCGCATGTCGACGTTGCAGCCGCTGACGACGATGGCGGCCTGTTTGCCGAGGTCGCCGGCCAGCCAGTTGACGACAGCGGCGACGCCGACGGCGCCGGCGCCTTCGGCGACCAATCGGTCGTTCCAATAGAGCCAGGCCATGGCCTCGGCGATCTGGTCTTCGGACACCAGGACCAGTTCGTCGACCAGATCGCGGACCAAATCGAACGTATAGGCGTTGTTCATGCCGATGCCGCCGCCCAGGCTGTCGGCCAACGTCGGCACCTCCTCGACCTGTACCGGCTTGTGGGCTCTTTGCGATTCGACCATGGCGGCGCCGTGTTCCATGGAAACGCCGACGATGCGGATGTCCGGCTTCATGCCCTTGGCGGCGACGGCGATGCCGCCGATCAGGCCGCCGCCGGACAGCGGCACGACGATGGTATCGGTGTCGGGCGCCTCGTCGATGATCTCGCGGCCGATGGTGCCCTGGCCGGCGATGACGTGGGGGTCGTCGAACGGCGGCACGTAGATCGAGCCCTCTTCGGCGACCCGGGCCAGCGCCGCTTCCTCGGCCTCGTCCTGGTTCTTGCCGGCGATGACGACCTCGGCGTCGAGCGCCCGGATCGCCTCGATCTTCACGTTGGGCACCAGCTCCGACATGAAGACGGCGGCCCGCACCCCCAATCTGCGGGCGGCGTATGCGACGCCGCGGCCGTGGTTGCCGGTGGAAACGGCGACGACACCGCGGCTGCGCTCCTCGTCGTCCAGGCACAACAGCTTGTAGGTGGCGCCGCGCAGCTTGAAAGCGCCAGTGTCCTGCATGGTCTCGAGCTTGAGGCGAACGTCGGCGCCGGTGTGCTCGGACAACGGCTGCGACAGCCTGAGCGGTGTCCGGCAGACGTGCGCCGACAACGCCTTGGCGGCGCGCCGCACTTCATCCAAGGTTACCGACTCGGCCATGGCCTAGTTCCGCCTGGAGCCGGGCCGGCTCCGCCCGGTCCTGTCGTCGAAGTTCGAAGACAATTGATTTCCCTCCGCCGCCGCGCCCCCTTCGCGCGACCCGTATTATCCAGACCCGCAATTTTATTTCAAAGGCTTAATCCCGGGCCGCTGTCGAGGCGAGAGGACCGACGACGGTCAGTTGGCCCCGATCGCCGTCAGGAAGGCCTTCGACGGCTCGACCGCCTTGTGGACCAGGTTGTAGTGACAACCGATACAGGTCGCGCCCGTCTTCAGGGCCTCCGCGTGCTGGGTCTGGCCCCGTTTGCGCGCCGGTTTGATGGCCTCCATGACGTGGCAGCGGCGGCAGTTCTTGCTGTTGTTGGAAAGCATCTCCATGCGGACCCGGTCGGCGGCGGCCGGCCGCAGAACCTCGAACGCCTCGGGATTGGAAAAATCGTTGACCATCCAGACGAAAAGCTCGTTGGTGCCGATGAAGTGATCCCACATGGCGAAGGTGAGCCGGCCCGAGACGTGACAGTCCGAGCATTTGGCGCGCACCCCGCTCGCCGTCTTCCAGTGTTTCGACTCCCGGTACTCCTTGTAGACCGTGTTCTCCATCACGTGGCAGGTGTAGGCGCAGAAGTCCTCGGAGGAAAAATAGTAGTCGGTGGCGTCGATGGTGGCGACGGCGATGCCGCCGATGGCGACGACGACGAGCGTCAGTTTCCACGGGAAGCGGCGCACGAGGCGGCGCCATAGGCCGGCTTTTTTGGGCGGCTTGTCGTCGGTGTCGCCGGGCTCATTCCCCAATGAGGGCATGTCTCGACTCCATCAATCGTGGGTCGTCCTCGATCCCGGGGCAATTGATCCGGGTTATATCTTACTGACCGAGACGACGGTGTCCATCCAGCGTTGCTGGCCGCTGATCGGCTCGGAGGCGCTGGCGATGATTCGGTTCGGATGTCCGGAATCGTAAGACCACCATTTCAGCTCCTCCTGCGGCGAGTCGTCGTCGATGGCGAAAGGCGCCTTCCTGGTCGAGGCGTAGCGGCCGTATTCCCAGCGGCCGCCGTGACTGGAAAGGGCGATCACCCCCGGAACGGCGTTCTCGGTCACCTTTGCCGTCGCCTCGATGTCGCCCAGGCGGGAGCTGATCCTGATCATGTCGCCGTCGGCGATGCCGCGGGCGGTGGCCGTATCCGGGTTGATCCAAGCCGGATTGTCGGTGTTGATCTCGTCGAGCCACATGCAGTTCTGGGTCCTGGAAAGGGTCTGTACGTTGACCCGGAATGTCGTCAGGATCAACTCGTCGGGCTTCATCGCCTGATGTTCGGGAACCGGTGCGTAGGCGGGCAGCGGCGACAGCCCCTTCTGCTCAAGGATCGAGGAATAGAGCTCGAAATAGCCCGACTTGTTGAACTTTCCGGGCCTGAAGCCTTCGTAGACCTCGCCCCAGATCATCTGCCCGACGTAACCCCCGTAGGCACCGGGGGTGTCCCGGTAGCCGCGGCGCCGGGCCTCGGCTTCGCTGCCGACGCCGGCCTGCTTCCAGTTCCAGTAGACACCGGTGGTCTCATCGAGAATGACGCCGTCGGTCACCAGCTCCTTCGGATCGACGGTCCGTTTGTAGGTGTGGAAGGCCGGTTCGGCCTCGGGATCGTGCCAGACGCCGCGTTTCGTCATGCGTCGGAAACCGCCCGCTCCCTCGTCCACCGCCGGCGTCATCCGGCAGGACTGTTCGACGAACTGCTTGCCGGACTCGAAGCCGAGCGGGAAGCCCATCCTCTTTGCCATCTCGCAGCAGACGTCCTTGAAGTCGCGGGCCTCGCCCTGCGGCGGGACGACCGGCTGGCGAATGCAATACTCCGGCACCTGATCGGGGGAGACGCCGTCCTCGAAGTCGAACTTCTCCAGATACGTCGCGTCCGGCAGGATGAGGTCGGCCAACGCCGCCGATTCGTCGTAGAACGGCGTCACCGCGACGGTGAAGGGAACGAGCGACTCGTCCTTCAATATCTCGGTGCTGGCGCCGACGTCGGCGTTGGAGAAGACCGGGTTGTAGTTGTACCAGAGGTAGACATCGGGGCGGCCGGCGCGGCCGTCCCGAATCATCTTCAGGACCTGGTGACCGACGCCATGGACCGGCAACGCCGCTTCGCCCTCGAATCCCTCGAGAATATCCAGCTTCTTCGGATCGGACTTCTGTTGCGGCCCGCCCGGATGGTTCCATTCGGGAACGACGGCGCGGCAGCGGCCGCCCGGATTGTCGACGTTTCCGGTGATCGCGGCCAGCATCTGGATCGCGCGCTCGGTCTCGACCCCGTTGTAGTGGGCGCTGGCGCCCCTGGAGCTGATCACGCAGGCCGGCCGCGCCGCCGCGAACTCGCGGGCGATGTCGACGATCTCCGCGGCCGGGACGCCGCTGATCTCTTCCGCCCATTGCGGTGTGTAGGGGGCCAGGTGGTCGCGCAAGAAGGCGATCTTGGATTCGGTCGAAGCGTTAGCGTCCGCCGTCACCTGACAAAACTCGAGGAATTCCTCGCCGGGCCCCCGGAACAGCGCCTCGTCCATGACGACGTTGCACATGGCGAGCAGTACCGCCAGGTCGGTCCCCGGCCTGATCTGGATCCAGGTGTGGGATTTCGACGCCGTGTTGGAAAGCCGGACGTCGAACGTGATCATCTTCAGGTTCCGCTCGGCCAGGCCGAGCGACAGGCGGCGGGCCAGCGCCACGTGGTTGGTGTGGGCCTCCATGACGTTGCTGCCGAAATTGAGGACGTAGCGGGTGTTGTCGAAATCCCAGCTGTCCTCGAAGCCGCCCCAGGTCAGCGCGTGGGCCGTTTGCCGGGCGCTCTGGCCGAGACAGGAGTTGTCGGACACGGTGGCGGTGCCGTAGGACGGCAGGAAGACCTTGTTGATCAGCCGGTCGGCGCTGGCCGAGATCCAGCCGTGGTGGAACATGAACTTTTCGGGATGGCCGTCCTCGCGCAGCTTCTCGAGGCGGCCGACCAGTTCGCCGAGGGCGTCGTCCCACGATATCTTCCGCCACTTGCCGTCGCCGCGCTCGCCGGTTCGCCTCAGCGGCTGGAGGATCCGGTCCGGGTCGTAGACCT
The DNA here is from genome assembly GCA_964344215.1 of uncultured Thalassospiraceae bacterium. Lineage (GTDB taxonomy): Bacteria > Pseudomonadota > Alphaproteobacteria > Rhodospirillales > Casp-alpha2 > CAYFMP01. The sequence goes on from CAYFMP010000046.1 coordinate 24,496, forward strand.
GGTTGACGCCGGCCTGGCCCTTGGCGCAAAGCGTGCCGTGGGTCCTGATCGAGGACGGCTGGCCCTCGATCTTGACGAGCATGCCTTTCTCCACGTAGCCGACGGCCGGGCAGCGGCTGGCGCAGAGCGCACAGACGGTCGGCACCGACTCGCGCTCGACGCCGCTGAGGAAGGAGAAATCGGCGCCACCGTGTTCGAGTTCCGTCTCGTGGGCGTCGGCCTGGCCGGCGATCACGGGCGCGCCCGCCAACCCGGCGGCGCCGGCCTTGAGGAACTGCCTTCGGCTAACCATGATCGACTCCTCTCATTCCTAAAGCCCCACCGGTCCGGTGATCTGACCGGCGACGACGATCACGTAGCGCAGCATGAACCCGCCGATCAGCACGGCGACGGGAACGACGATCTCGACGAACTTGGGCGCCCGGAATTCCCGATGGTAGAGCAGGGTCGGCACGACATAGGCCAACTCGACGAGGGCCGGCACCAGAAGGCCGACCAGGACCACCCCGACCCAGAACAGCACCGCCATCTCGCCGCCCGGCAGGATCGTCGCAACGGCGTATTTCATGTCGCCCACGGTCAGATGGGCGAACATCAGGAACAGGAAGACGACCATCAGTTCGAACCCGATGAGCACCAGGTCGGAGGCGGTCAGCACGTAGCCACTCTCCCGGTATCGGCGTCCGACCCTGGCCGAGGTGCGCCGCGTCTGAACGCGTCGTTCGGTTTTGAAATCGGGGCTTCTTCGGTGAAAAAGCGTTTGCGCCAGGGTGATCGTCGCCACTCCCGTCGATAGCGCCGAGATCAAGAACAGCAGCGCCAGGATCGGCGAGTTCCACAATGGACGTGCCGGCATGGCGCCGAGCATGATGCCGGTATAGACGGCGACGCCGATGCCCAGGGGAACGTTGACCCAGGCCATGGCCTTGCGGGCCGGGTCCAGTCGGTCGCCGAGGCGCTTGAGCCCGGAGATCATGGTCGGCACGAAGGCGAGGGCGTACAGGAGGCTGAGGAAAATGAACAGCAGCAGGAACCAAGACCCGATGTTCATCGGCGACAGGTTGACCACCTTGAACAGGTTCAGCATCCGGAACGGCCGGCCCAACTCGAAGATGATCAGGAAGGTGCCGACCATGACCGGGATCGGTCCGATCAGCGCCCCGTAGCGGGCCAGCGTGAAATGGCCACCGCCGAAGATGCCGCCGCCGCCACGCAGAAGAACCGAGGAACTGACGGTGACGGCGCCGGCACCGACACCGGCCAGGAACAGATAAAGGATGACGGGCAGGCCCCAGGTCAGCTCATGTTCCATGCCTATCTCCTTTCCTTGAACGGACGATGGGTGACGACACGGACCTGGCGGACCTCGGGCCGCTGCGCGTCGAGTTCGTCGGTATAGTCGGCGCCGATGTAATAGACGTTCGGGAACGTCCCCATGCCGCGTCGCAGGACGGTGACCCGGTTGCGGGCGATCAGTTTCGAGACGTTGCTGTCGGGATCGGCCAGGTCGCCGAAGATGCGGGCGCCGCCGACGCAGGTGTTGACGCAGGAGGGTTCCAGCCCTTGGGAAACCCGATGGATGCAGAAATCGCACTTGTCGGCGACCTTGGTGACGGGGTTGAGGAAACGCGCATCGTAGGGACACGCCTGGATACAGTATTTGCAACCGATGCACAGGCCGCTGTCGACGACGACGATGCCGTCCTGCTCGCGCTTGTAGGTAGCGTCGGTCGGACAGACGGTGACACACGGCGGCGACGAGCAGTGGTTGCAGAGCCGCGGCAGGAAACTCCGGCCGACGTTCGGGTACGTACCCTTCTCGACGTACTCGACCCACGCCCGGTTGACCCCGAGCGGCACTCCGAATTCGCTCTTGCAGGCGACCGTGCAGGCGTGGCAGCCAATGCATTTGCGGATGTCGATGACCATGCCGTAGCGGCGGTTACGCCCTTTCTCGGCGGCCTTTTCCTTGTTGTCGTCCGCCGCCGGCAAGGCAGCCGTGGCAATGGCCGCAGCAGCCGTCGCGATGCCGGCCACCATCGATGTGATGAAGCCCCTGCGATCGGCGGATTTCGAGTTCTCGCTCATCGTCGATTCCTCATGCGAATTGGCAGCACGATCGGTCATTTTTTGGCCGGGTCCGGTTTCTGGAACGCCGTCTCCCGCACCTCTATTTCGCGGTGAACCAGGTTGTAGTGGCACTCGATGCAGGTTTCCTTGTTCTTCAGGGCCTTGGCGTGCGCCCTCTGGCCGCGTTTACGCTTCGGCTTGATCTCGGTCTCGATGTGACAGGTCCGGCAAGGCGCGCTGTCGTACTCGAAGTACCGGTCGCGGGTCCGGTAGGCGCGGGCCGTGCTCATCGGAATCCAGTCGTTCGCCCTCTCACCATCGCGGTCGCGAAAATGTCCAAAAAGATCGGTGGCGCTGGCGTAATGGGTATAAGCGAAGGTCGCGGCCCAGAGCCCCGTCGGCAGGTGGCACTCGACGCACCGTGTCTGCCCGCCTTCGGGTGTCGCCGCATGCGGCGTCGTCATCGACAGTCTGACCGTCGCATCGTATTCGCGCTCAAGATGACAATAGGTGCAGACCGCATCGGTAGACAGCAGGTTACGGGTCACCGGCTCGAACACGACGAGCCAAGCGGCAACCAGGACCACCACCCCCGCAAGAACGGGGAGAGCGATACGATATCCCAGAAGCTTGGAGACTTGCATACCTACCCCCTCGGTCGGATGAGATGGCCCCCTTTTTCGATGAAGTGACGGGCGGACCCCGACGGAGCCCGCCCGTATTTCGATCAGTTGACAGTCACGGTGACCGCTTCGATGTCGGCCTTGGTTCCGATTCCGACGCTCATCGGCCAGGAGACATGGTGTCCCCTCGTCGTGATGTTGTCGTCATGAACGGCGAATCCGAACGTGTAGACACCGCCAACCTTCATGATCTTGTCGTCCTCGGGATGGCCGGTATCGAGCTTACGTACCCAGAGAACGGTCCATTCGCCGTCTTTCCAGTCGCCTTTGGCGTTCGAGTTGTCGGCGGCCGATCCCTTGGCGCCGGCGCGGGTAACATAGTATTGGGGAAGCATGTCGCCCTTCTTCCAACCGGCGCCCGGGTCGAACTTGGCCGCGTTCTGTTCGGGGATGACGGCGGGCGGCTGTGAAGTGTCGCGGATCTGGTCCAAGGTCCGCGATTTGAAGCCGACCTTGCTCTCGTCGAACATGTACTTCGGCTGTTTGGCCTTCTTGTCCCAGTTCTTCGAGAACATCTTCTTGCCTTTGTCGAACAGCCTGTACTCGAGCACGTAGCCGTCGTCGGCCATGCCGACCGGGTTGGAGCGATGGCCGCGCCAATGCATGAGATCGACGAAGCCGCCGGCCGCCTTGATCTTGGCGATCTCTTCGGCGGACTTGGTCTTGTCCCAGCTCACGGCCTCGTCGGTCCGCGAAGCCGGCAGGTACTTGCGCACGTCCTTCTTCTTGAGGACCTTGCCGAGCAACGGATGCGCCTTGACGTCGGCGGTCTCGGCCAGATCCTGCATGTCGCGCATGCCGTCGTGGCAAGTCAGCCAGCAACCCTGTTCCTTGAACATCGGGACGCTGCCGTCGTCGATCATCATCGACAGGCGGTCTTCATAGATGGCCGGCTGCTTGTCGCCCCACACCTTCTTGTGGAGCTTCGGCCAACCCATCGCCTTCCATGCCTTGCCGTCGAACTGCCAGTGCGGATGAGCGATACCGGGATAGGGGTTCTTGGTCTTCCACTTGAACCGGAAGTAGAGGTTTTCGCTATCGTGAGCCGCCTGGATCGCCAGATCGACGACGTTCTGCTTGCCGGCGATCGGGTGCGGCTCGAGCCGCTCGCCGGCGACGATCAGTTGTCCGATCTCGGCTTCCTCTTCTTCGTGGCACGACACGCAACTGTCGCCCTGGGCCGTCTTCTTCTTGGCGCGCTTATGCTCGGAGCTACGCAGCCACTGATAGCTGGACTGGCCGGGGAAGAACAGCTTGACGGTCTTGGTCGGTACGTTCGACCAATTGATTTTGGCCGGATCGGCCGCCACGGCGGCGCCACCGGCCAGAAATGCAAGGCTCGCGGCTCCGGCCAGAACGGCCAGCGAGCGGGCCATGACCCTTGTTTCCTTTGATTTGAATGCCATGAGATTACCCTCCTCATGATGGGTGAACTCGACGGATATGCAGTGATCCTGAAGTTCCGAACTGAACCAACGTTCATATCCGTAGCCTGGAATTTTAAGGAAGTATCGAGGCGCCACATTGACTTGCGTCAAGCAACCCACCCTAATTTGACCTATCTGATATGTAATTTATGCGGGCCGGCCATCGACGCTTGGGCCTCGGCGCCGATCAGTCGGCGGCCAGCCTCTGGAGGTCGGCCAACAGATCGGCCACCACCTTGGGGGCGAGCACGCGGAGCGGTGGCATCACCCGGTCGGGGTGCCCGTTGAGGATCATGCGCAGGGTTTTCCAGGGACTGCGTCGGGCGAGGTCGCCCAACGGCCGCATGGTGACGACATCGCCGCCCTTGGCGCCATGGCAGGTGGCGCCGATGGTGGCGTAGTAGGTGGCGCCGATGGTGGCGTAGTAGGTGGCGCTTCTTTCCGTCTCGCCTCTCGCTCTTGCCGTCTTCGGGTCGATGAAGCGCTCCGAGTCGACCTGCCCCTTGCTGACGAAACGGGCCAGGTCCATGAGATCGCTTCTTCCCATCGGCGCCCCGTAGCGGTGTGTATCGTCTTTCAGGACGGCTCGGCCTCGTCGGCGCCGCGAAGTCCCGCGCCATGATGTACGTCAGCGGCAGATGGCAACCACCTTATGCCGTCCGAACGGACCGTCGAAGGCAATTGGCTCTTTCTTGTATCCCGTTTCGCTGGTAGGAATGGATTGTCGGAGGGGTACCAGCGCCGCCGGGAGACCCGGTCTCCCCGTGCAGCGGTAGGTGGCGGTATGGGTGATCGTCGAGTGACGGTAGTTCCGCGCCGGCGCCGCAAACAGATACGAGCGCTTAACCGCAGATGACTGACGGTACCATCGACTGGGAGCTTATCTTCGAGAACGAGGACACCGGTCTGATCCCGCTGATCAACCGGACCCGGACCCAGGACGGCCTGCGCCAATGCGTCAGCGTCGTCATCCGGAGCGTTTTCCACGGAGCCGAAGACGCCGAAAGCCGGGCCAAGTTCGAATCGATGATGAACGACCTCATTCCGCCGCCCGAAGCCGGCCTGGAAGACGACGAGGCCGCCATTCAGGAGGAAAAGGCCAAGCTCATCGAGCTCCTGCGCGAGATCAAGGACAATCGCCTGGCCGCGGAATCCGGCGACGCGGCCGAGGTGGCTCCGGCCGCTCCCGTCGACGCCGCCGAGGCCTTCACCGAGATTTTCAGCGCCTTCATCGCCAAGCGCTTTCAGGCCCTGCAGACGGACATCGAGCAGGCCGAAAACAAAGCGGGGAAACTGCCTTTCATGTTGTCGGCCGCCTTCGCCGAACGGTTTGACGGCTTGTTGCGTCGTCACGTTCTTCCCAATCTGGTCGGGCGCTGTCGCGGTCTTCTGACCCGGGCCGAGCAACTTCCCGCCGACGAGGCCCGTGCCTCGCTCGAAAAATCCTTCGAGGATCGCAAGGACTCGGCGGCCCTGGCCGAGGCCTGGAAGGAAGCCTGGGAAGAAGCCACGGGGCAGCAGGAATTGCCGCCGAAACCCGAGGAGAAGAAAACGGGTCTGCTGGACCGTTTCAAGAAATCCGAAGGACCGGCGTGGAAGCCCCGCCAACTGACGCCCGAGGAGTGGAAGGCGAAGGTCAAGGAGATCAAGCAAGCCAACAAGACCCGCGCCGCCGCATGGTCCGAATTCTGCGTCGCCGACGACGCCTATCTGGCGCCGAGGGACGACGACAGGGAATTCCTCGGAAACCTGTTCGTCAAGACCCCGGCAGGCCTCGCCAAGCAGATCACCGCGTTGCGCCAGATCGCCGAGCAGGGCGGCGAGGAGGACGCCAACGTCGGCAAGATGTTCGACAGTTACAGCCAGGGCAAGAACACCGACCTCGCCCTGCTGGCGGTGACCTTCCGCCTGCCCAAGCTGATGCTGGGCGAGGAGAAGTTCCTGAAAGTCATGCTCAAGGGATACGACGACCGGCGCAAACGGAGTGATTTCCCCTACGTCCTGCGTTATCTGTCCGATCACTTGTAAGGGGCGTCAACGCCCTCTCCTCTTAGGCCGTAACCGCCTAGAGCGGTTCACGTCGATATGGAACCGCCGAGACGCGCTCTCCGGTCTCCTGGCAAGGAGCGGTTCGCGCAGCGATGCGGGGCCATCGGAAACGGGCCGCGACGCCGTCCAGGGGGCCGGAGAACGCGCCCGCGGTCGGTTTTTCGACCTTCCGGCGTCGTCGAGGAGGCTCGCCGATGCCCCACATCGCCTTCGCATCCTCTCGTAGAGCAGATCATGTTTTGTCGGAATCGCCCGGGCGATCCGTCAAAGCATGTGAA
>CAYFMP010000047.1:0-9607 GCA_964344215.1 uncultured Thalassospiraceae bacterium
ACGCGAACCGCTCCTTGCCAGGAGACCGGAGAGCGCGTCTCGGCGATTCCATATCAACGTGAACCGCTCTATACTGCCGACGCACAGCAAGGCGCGACGCCGTTTACTCTTGGGAAGAGGGGAAGAGCTTCCATCCCTCGGGCGTTCGCGCCTCGAGCGGCTGGAATCGCTCCTTGTAGGACATTTTCGAACAGCCGCGTATCCAGAATCCGAGATAAACGTAATCCAAGTCGGCCAGCCGCGCGTTCCGGATCATCCACAGGATCATGAACGACCCGAGGCTGCGACGACCCAACACCGGATCGAAGAAGCTGTAAACCGCCGACAATCCGCTTTCGACCCTGTCAATCAGGCTGACGGCGACCAGCTTGTCGTCACGGGTCCTGAACTCCACCACAAACGTATCGACGGGCGTATCCTCTATCAAAGCCTGATAGTCGTGGAAATCCATCTTCGACATCTCGCCGCCGGGATGGCGGGATTCCTGATAGGCGGTGAAAAGCTGATACTGCTCGCCGGTAGCGACGACCGGCACTTCCTCGGCCCTGACGTCGCGATTGACGTTCAGAATTCGACGGTGCGAGCGCGATTTCTTGAATTCCCGCGCTCGAACTCGGACCGCCGTACAAGCGTTACATTCGGGGCAGGCCGGCGCATAGGCTATCCCATGCGAACGCCGGAAGCCGGCGATCGAGAGTTGGTCATGCAGGCGAGCCGCTTCGCGTCCCACCAGTTCGGTCACGACGCGGCGCTCGACGCGATCCGGAAGGTACGGACAGGGAAGGGGCGTCGTCGAGAAGAAGAAACGGGTCTCGTGGATCGCTTTGTGTTTCATATCGACCGATCAACAGGCGGCATCGAGATGCTCCTTGCCGGACACATTTGCACTCGGAAGCGCTATTGCGCCTCGATCCGGGGCTGCAACTTCAATTGACTCCCCTGTTCCTGCAACTGGCGTTTCTTGATCTCCTCGAGACCCGGCAGGGACGGCTTCTGCTCAGGCTGCGGAACCACTTTGGGCGCGACGGGAACCGCCTGAACCGGAGCGGGAAGTGCCGGCTGCGCCTCCGGCACCGGTGTGGGCATCACCAAAGCCGGTGCGCCCCCGCCCTGCAGCTGGCGGCGTTTGATTTCCCTCAGCCCCGGCAGGACTTCCGGCTCGCCTTCCTGGACCCCCGGTTGCGGTGCCGCGCCCGTTCCGGTGCCGCGCAGGAGGATGATCGAAAGACGGCGGTTGCGGGCGTTCTTCGGGTCCTCGGGCAGCAGCGGTTCGGTCGCCGCCTTGCCGACCACTCTCGCCATCCGGTCTTCGGGCACCTTGAAATGGACAAGCTCGCGCCGCGCCGAATTGGCCCGGTCGGCCGAAAGCTCCCAGTTGCTGTAACCGGTCGAGGTGCGATAGGGAACCGCGTCGGTGTGCCCGGAAATGGAGATCTGCTGCGACATCGTCAAGACGACCTTGGAAACCAGTTCCAACAAGCGCCGCGTATGCAGATACATCTTGGCGCTGCCGCTCGGGAACATGGCGAGCCCGTCCTGATCGAGCACTTGGATGCGGAGGCCTTCCGGCGTGTTGTCGATCATCAGGCTGTCCTGAAGCTGTCGCAGTTGCGGGGTGCTGTCGAGGGTTTCTTCCAACACCTCCTTGGCGTCCTCGAACTGCTCCTGTTCGACCTGTCGAAGCTTTTCCTCGGCCGCCTCCTCGGAGGGGTCTCCTTCCGCCTGCTCGACGGCGCTGTCCTCTCCACCGGTGCCGGCCTTCGGAGGCGGAAGATCGACGGTAACGCTGTCGCGTGACGTCGTCTCCGAAGCGGCGCCTTCCTCGGTCACCGTCTTGCCGCCTAGTATGTCGCCGCTGCCGCTGGTCGCGGTCGACGCGGTGACCGGCGCGAAGTAGTTGGAAATGCCCTCGAGCTGTTCCTGGGTCACAGAATTCAAGAGCCACAACAACAGGAAGAACGCCATCATCGCGGTGACGAAGTCGGCGTAAGCGATCTTCCAGGCGCCGCCGTGATGACCGTGAGCGCCTTTGCTCACCTTCTTGATGATTATCGGTTGCTTGGCAGCATCATCGGCCATCGCGGATATCCACTCGGTCCTCGAACACTAATTCTAGCCCGAATTAAGACAACTATGAAGGCGCCGGCAGTTCCCCGACCATTTCCTCGACCTCGGCGAAGGTGGGGCGAACGTGTCCGGCCAGCGTCTTGCGCGCGAATTCGACCGAAACCTGCGGAGCGTAACCCTGCATGTGCCCGATGAGCGCCACCTTGATGCACAACAGATAGTGATGGTCCGCGTTGTAGGTCGCTTCCAGGGAACGCGCGATCGGAGTGAGGACGCCGTACGAGAAGAAGATGCCGCTGAAGGTGCCGACCAGGGCGGCGGCAATCAGTCCACCGAGGATTTCGGGAGGCTCGGTAATCGAACTCATGGTGACGATGACGCCGAGAACGGCGGCGACGATACCAAGCGCCGGCACCGCATCGCCGAAAACCGCATACGCGGTCGAAATAGAGTGCAATTCGCCGTGATGAATATCCAGCTCCTCGTCCATGACCGCTTCGACTTCGTGCGGATTGCTCGCGCCCAGGGTCAGTAACCGCAAGTAATCGCACAGGAATTCGACGGCATGGTGGTCGTTCTGAAAGTTGGGGAAGTTGGCGAACAGGGTGCTTTCCGCCGGTTTTTCCACATGGCTTTCGAGCGCCAGATCGCCCTTCGTCTTGGCCAGCTTGAACACCGTGAACAGAACCCCGAGCAGTTCGATATAGGCTTCCTTCTTGTACTTCGGCCCCTTCAGCAGAGTCCCGAACGCCTTGGCGGAGCCGGCGAGGACCGGTTTGGGATTGGAGATCACGAAGGCGCCGAGGCCGGCGCCGATGATGATCACAAATTCGATGGGCTGCCAAAGGATCCCGAGGTCGCCGTGAACGGAGTATCCTCCGAACACGGACCCGAAAACGATCAACAAGCCGACAATGAAAAACATCCAGGCTCCCCAAGGTATCCAGACAACCGGATTCTCCGGCCGCTTTGGCTAAGCCTCCCCCAGGCGAACGCTATAATCTGCCAGGCAGGGCGGCAAGACCTTATATGAGCAAAAAAAGGCGTTTGTCGCTAGCCACTTGCGTTCTGCCCGACTGAGGTCGATCGATCTATCGATCGGATGCTACGGTAAATGGATCGAGGCCGAGTTTTCAATTCCAGATAGGCAGGAGACAGCATCGATTGGTTACCGATTTCGTTTGACTTTTCAAAGCCTTATATCAACCTCCGCATCGTTGGCAGTAGCCGTCGCGACCGCGTCGGCCGACCAATCACCCGTTTGATGCCGGCGAGCCGTCGGCGCCGCCTTCGCTCCTCCCCCTACGTCTTGGCGAGCCTGGCGATTACGACTGCCTCCTTAGACACCGTTTTGAACGGCCGACGATTCGCAGGTAACGTTCGGGCCTGGGGTCGACGGAAGATAGTTCGCCCGCGCAACCGCCGCGTTTCGTCGTGGCGGAGATCGAAAACAAGAGGTTTCTTAGGATTACCGGATTGCCGAGCAGATCGAACCGCCGGACACTTGCCCGGATGCCGCCTGTCCTCCGCGCCTTGGCCTGCCAGATCGTCGCCGGCACGGCGGCGTTCGGGGTGGCGTGGTCCCTGCGCACCGGGGCCGGAGTCGACGCATCGCTGCCGCTGGTGCTGGCCGGGCAGGGGATTGTCGCGGCCGTTCTCAGCGGCCGGGTCGGCTTGGCGCCGTGGTGGGTTCCCATCCAGTTGGTATTCCCGGCTGCCGTCGGTGCCGCTTTGCTGCTGCCGGTTTCTCCATGGATCTATCTGACGATCGCCGTGGCACTTCTGTTGGTTTTTTGGAATGCCGGCGGCGACCGGGTGCCTCTATACCTGACCAACCGGACGACCTGGGCCGCCCTGGCGGAGCGGCTTCCCGAAGGCGAAGGAGGGAGGTTTATAGACCTTGGCAGTGGACTGGGCGGCACTTTGCTCTACCTCGCCAAGGCCCGTCCCGATATGAGGTTCGAGGGCATTGAATCGGCGCCGCTTCCATACGCGATCTCGCGGCTCCGAATGGCGATTTCGGGGCGCACCAACATCGTCTTTCGCTTCGGCAGCCTGTGGAAAGCCGATCTGAACACCTACGACATCGTCTATTGCTTCCTGTCGCCGGCGCCGATGGCCGCCCTTTACGACAAGGTACGCAAGGAAATGCGGACCGGGACCCTGTTCGTCAGCAACTCCTTCGAGGTTCCGGGCCGTCCCGCCGACGAAACCCTCGAAGTGGACGATTCACGCCGAACCCGCCTACTGATATGGCACGTATGAGGGCTTTGGGGACGTTCAGCGATCCGTCTCCAGGGAGGTGTCGCCGAGCAACCGCGTTTCGTGGCCGGCTTCGGTCAGCTTGTCGACGATCTGGCGGACGTGGTTGATATCGAGGGTCTCGACGACGACGTCGACGTCGGCTTCCTTGACGGGGACGTCGCGAAACAGGCGTTGATGATAAACCTCGATGATGTTGCCGCCGCAACTGCCGATCATGCCCGATACCTTCGACAACACGCCGGGCGCATCGGTGATATGGACCCTCAGCCGGACAAGCCGTCCCTCCCGGACCAGACCGCGCATCAGGATCGACGACAGGATACGGGAATCGATATTGCCGCCTGTCACCACCAGGCCGACTTTCTTGTCCCTGAAGCGCCCGCCGTTATCGACGAGCGCTGCCAAACCGGCGGCGCCGGCTCCTTCGACGACGAGCCGCTGCAATTCCAGGAACGACTGAACGGCCCTCTCGATCCCGGACTCATCGACGACCAGAACGTCTGAGACGAGTTCCTCGATAATCGGCCGCGTCAGTTCGCCGGGTTCCTTGACGGCGATCCCGTCGGCGATGGTCGAGCCGCCGCCGCCCGGTTCCTCGCCGCGCAGCGTGCGCGACATCGACGGAAAGGCGGCGCACTCGACACCGAATATCTCGATTTCCGGTTTCAGCGCCTTGGCGGCGATCGCCGAGCCGGCAATGATTCCGCCGCCGCCGATGGGGATGATCAGGGCATCGAGGTCCGGTGCATCGGTCAGGAATTCGAGCCCGACCGTTCCCTGGCCGGTGATCACCCGTTCGTCGTCATAGGGGTGCACGAAGACGGTGCCGTCGATCTCCACGGGCTGCATGGCGTGCTGGCGGGCTTCGGCCAGGGTCTCGCCGCATAGTTCGACATGCGCGCCGAGCGCTTCGGTGCGGGCGACCTTGGTGAACGGTGTGTTTTCCGGCATGAAGATGGTCGCCGGAATATCCAGACGATTGGCGTGGTAGGCAACGCCTTGCGCATGATTGCCGGCCGAGGCCGCAACCACGCCCCGCTTCCTCTCTTCCGGACTCAATGTCGACAATCTGATATAGGCGCCGCGCGGCTTGAAAGATCCCGTGACCTGCATGTTCTCGAGTTTGAGGAACACTTGGGCGCCTGTGAGGTCGGAAAGGGCCTGCGATCCGATGGTCGGGGTGCGAACGACCTGTCCCCGCAGATCGACGGCGGCAGCCCGTATGGACTCGATGCTAACCGACATGACAACCCCTCATCCCAGCAGCCCGGAGCACACCATTTTCATCACGGGCCGAAAGGTTTTTCAACGTTAACCTCCCGACCAGGATTGCGGACGCAGAGTCAACCGCTCGGCAAACGCCGCCGCCAAGGCGGCCGGCGACATGCCGACCCGCCGAAATCGACCGTCCCGCCAGGCCTCCAGCATGTCGTCGTAATGCTTGGACAGGAAGTTGCCGGATTGTCCGGTGGCGATCATGAAGCGGGAGCGTTTCAGATCGGCCAGATCGTAGATGACGCGGAGCCCGGCTCCATGGATGTGGGCGAATGGATCGGCCGGGTCGCCGACCCGGCTCGCTCCCCGGCTGATCGTGTAGTTTCCGCCGTCCGACGGTATCTGAAGGTCGGCGTAGCGTCCGAACACGGGAACGCCGGATAGCGCCGGATGCCGAAACTTGGCGATGTGGACGCTCGACCACCGCCAGCTTTCCAGGCGCTCGCCATAGTCGGCGACCAGTTCCCGCAAGGCCTGCTCAAGCGAAAGGCGAAGGCGCGCCGAGCAATCCTCCGCCACCTCGGGTGTCGTCAGATCGTCGCACCACGATTGCTTTTCGGTAAGAACCGAGCGGATGAACCGCGGTCTCAGACCAAGGAAGCGTCCGGTGAGTTCCTTCAATTCGTCGCCATAGACCGCTTTGTTGAAGGCCAGCAACCAAGCGGAAAAGATCAATGGTTCGGGTTTCCGTCTGTGCATCGTTCCGTCCCACACTCTCAGCAGGTTGAGAGCGGTGGCCTGAAAGGCGTTCTCCGGTTCGAGATCGAGCATCAGCGGCAGCAGGTCGCGGGCCATCGACGACAAGATATCCCGCTGGGTGTGGGCGGTGCTGTCGAGCGAATGGGCGTTGCGCGAATCGAGCAGTTCGAGGATGCGCTCGGCGCGATAGCGCGATTCCCAATCGTGGGTGATGAAATGGGGATATCCCTCCGAAACGATGCGGTTGTTGGCGTTGACGATACGGCCCGATTCCGGATTGAAGGCGCGCGGTAGCCGCTCGAAAGCGACGAAACCCTGCCAATCCGTCGCCCCCGTCCATCCGGGTCCGGGAACCAGGCCCCGACCGCCGCGCCGCAGGGGGACCAATCCGGGTGCGATGAAACCGATGTTGCCGGCGACGTCGGCGTAGACGAAGTTCTGCTGCGGTCCCTGGAAGTAGCGCAACGCTTCGCTGAAGGCGCGCCATCCGTTCGCCCGATTGAGGTCGAATAAAGACCTTGCCGTCAGATCGTTCGGCTGCATGTAGGTGGCAGCCAACGCAACGACGTAGCGTTCGCCGGTCATGCCGGCAAGTTCGGGACGAAGGTCCGAAATGACCGGTCCGTGCTCGGTCGAGCGAACCTCCAACTCGATATCCGATTCACCCCGGATATTGATGACTTCCTTGCGCCGATAGAACGGCCGCGAACCATCCGGGGTTACGTAACGGTCGGTATGCCCGTCTTCGAGCTCTTCGATGAACAGGTCTTCCAAATCCGACTGCGTCGACGCGACTCCCCACGCAATGCGTTCGTTGTGGCCGAGGATAGTGAACGGGACGCCTGGTACGGTGGCGCCGGTTACGCTTAAGCCTGGAGCTTCGATACGGGCCAGGTACCAGACGATGGGTGCGCCGAAACCGAGATGCGGATCGTTGGCCAAGATCGGCCCTCCCGTCGCCGTCGCCGAGGGCGCCAAAGCCCAAACGTTGGAGGCGCCCATCGGCGGCCCCTGCGGCCACGGTGACAGCGCCGTGAGCCCTTCCCAGACGGAGCCGGTACCGTTCGTCGCCGACAGCGTGACAGGGGCGTCGGCCGGATAGTCGGGCCACAGTTCGGCGATCCGCTCCGGCGGCAGTCTTTCGGCGAGTTGGGCGCGAAACACTTCGTCGCGCCAGTTTCCGGCCAGTCGGGTCGCCATGATCTTCCCCCAAACCAGGGAGTCGGACGGCGTCCAGGGCTCTGGCCTGAAACGTACAAGAGCGAACTCGGGCGCGACCAGGTCGGTCCTGGCCGACAGCCACGAATTGACGCCGGCGGCGTAGCTGTCGAGCGCGTCGCGGACCGGATCGGGCAAGTCGCGGTAAGCTTTTTCGGCAAGGCGATGGAGACCGAGAGTACGCATCCAGCGGTCGCTCCGCAGCCCCGCCCGGCCGACGACCTCGGACAGCCTGCCGGCGCCCAGGCGGCGCATCATCTCCATTTGCCAGAAACGATCCTGCGCGTGCACGTAACCGAGCGCGAAATAAGCGTCTTCCGAGGAACCGGCGAAAATATTGGGAATGCCGACCGGGTCGCGGACAATTTCGACCGGCGCCTTCAGGCCGCGCTCGACGACAATCGTCCCCGACGTTTGCGGCAAGGTCCCGCGAAGCGAAACCGTAATCCCGACCGCCAGCACACTCAGCATCAGCGGCGTCCCAATCAGCGACCATTTCAGGAATCGGTTCAAGCCCCGTACCCCCTCTATACCCTGCCGGAATACCCTCATCGGATTAGGCGTGCAAACGGCATTTCTCCCAACCGGCGTTTCACCGTCGGCCGTTTTCGGGAAACCGGCCGAAATTCGCGGTGGATGCGGGTTTACCGATCCTGGGGATCGCGATATATAGCTGCGGCGATGGGCCGCATCCGGCCACATGGCATTTACTGAGGGGATACCGAATGAGTGGCCCGCTTCATGGCCTGCGCGTGTTCGACCTGACTCGCATTTTGGCCGGTCCGACCTGCACCCAAATTCTCGGCGACCTCGGAGCCGACGTCATCAAGATCGAGCGGCCGGGAGCCGGCGACGATACCCGCGGGTTCGCGCCGCCGTTCATCAAGAACGATGCCGGTGACGATACAAGCGAGAGCGCCTACTTCTGCGGCGCCAACCGGAACAAGCGCTCGATCACGCTGGACCTGACGAAACCGCAGGGCCAGGACATTGCCCGCCAGTTGATCGGGCATTGCGATGTTTTGGCCGAAAACTTCAAGACCAGTGGGCTGGCGAAGTACGGTCTATCGTATGATCGTCTCAAGGACGAATTTCCGGGACTCGTCTATTGTTCGATCACCGGGTTCGGACAGACCGGCCCGTATGCCGAGCGTCCCGGCTACGACCTTCTGATCCAGGCGATGGGCGGGTTCATGAGCGTCACCGGTGAGCCGGACGGCGAGCCGCAGAAGTCGGGCATTCCGGTCGCCGACATCATGGCCGGAATGTATGCCGCCGTCTCGATCAACGCCGCTCTCAGGCACCGCGAGTTGACGGGCGAAGGGCAGTTCATCGACATCGGCATGCTCGACGTCCAGGTCGCTTTCTCGACGATCATGGGGTCCAACTACCTGGCCAGCGGCCGGGTTCCCAAGCGGCTCGGCAACGCGCATCCCAACATCGTTCCCTACCAGTCGTTCGCGACGGCCGACGGCGACATCATCCTGGCCGTCGGCAACGACGAGCAATTCAGGCGGTTCTGCGCTTTTGCCGGCGTCCCCGAACTGGCCGACGATGAACGCTATGCCGCCAACAGCGCCAGGGTCCAGAACCGAGACGAGTTGACCGCCATCCTGCGCCCGCTGATTGCCGGAAAGCCTTCGAAGCACTGGTTGGAGGGGTTGGAGAAGGAAAAAATCAGTTGCGGCCCGATCAACAACCTCGAGCAGGTCTTCAACGACCCGCAGGTGAAGGCGCGCGGCATGCACCTGCAGATGCCGCACCCGGCGACCGGCACGGTGCCTATCGATCTCATCTCGAGCCCGATCAGGATGTCGGCGACGGCTCCGGAATACCGTCATGCGCCGCCTCTGCTCGGACAGCATACGGACGAAGTCCTGAAAGAACTGCTCGGAACCAGCGACGGCGACCTGGCGACGCTCAGGGACGAAGGCGTCATCTAAAAAAAAATCTGTTGAATTTCAGACGGGGTGGTTATAATCGTATGCGCCGGTAGTTTTCGGTCGCGTAAACACCATTGTGACCTCAGGTCTGACGGAGATACCAGAATGTCCCAAGCCGTTGCGACAACCGAGTCCCAGGA
>CAYFMP010000047.1:9617-15097 GCA_964344215.1 uncultured Thalassospiraceae bacterium
TCTCGACCCACCCCGGCGAAGACCTGGACGATTTCGTCACGTTCTACGTCGCCGATCAGATGTTCGGGATACCCGTTCTCAAGGTTCAGGATATCCTGACCCCGGACAACATCGCCTCGATTCCGTTGGCGCCGGCGGAGGTCAAGGGATCGATCAATCTGCGCGGCCGCATCGTTACGGTCATCGACGTCCGCGTGCGTCTCGGTCTCGGCAGCCCGGAGGAAGGTCAGGGCAAATCGATGGGAGTGACCGTCGAGCACGAATACGACCTCTATACGCTGTTGGTCGATCGCATCGGCGACGTCATCGGACTGGCTCACGATCTCTACGAAAAGAACCCGGGCACCCTCGACCCCAACTGGAGAGACTTCTCGGCCGGCGTCTATCGCCTGGACAGCGATCTGATGGTCGTCCTCGACATCGAACGCTTCCTCAATCTACCGTCGAGCGACTGACCGGTTTTCTCAGCCTCGTGACAGGATTCGCGCCGCCTCGATCGCGGCATAGGTCAGGATGCCGTCAGCGCCGGCCCGCTTGAACCCGCCAAGCGCCTCCATCATCACCGTCTCGTAATCGAGCCAGCCTTCCTTGGCGGCCGCCTTGAGCATGGCGTATTCGCCGCTGACGTTGTAGGCGAAGGTCGGCATCCCGAACGTCTCCTTCACGCGGGAAAGAACGTCGAGGTAGGGTAGGCCTGGTTTGACCATGACCATATCGGCCCCTTCGTCGATATCGAGGGCGACCTCGCGCAACGCTTCGTCGGTGTTGGCCGTGTTCATCTGATAGGTCTTCTTGTCTCCCTTCAAGGCGCCGCCGGAGCCGACCGCATCGCGGAACGGTCCGTAGAAGCCGGAAGCGTACTTGGCGGCATAGGCCATGATGGCGACGTCCTGGTAGCCTTCGCCGTCCAAGGCGTCGCGGATGGCGCCGATACGGCCGTCCATCATGTCCGACGGCGCGATCACGTCGCAACCGGCGGCCGCCTGCACGAGGGCCTGGCGGCACAGGACCTCGACCGTTTCGTCGTTGGCGATGCGCCCGTCGCGAACCAGTCCGTCGTGGCCGTCGCTGTTGTAGGGATCGAGCGCGACGTCGCAGAGCACGCCGATATCGGGGTGGTTTTTCTTCAGCGCCTTGACGCTCCGGCACACCAGGTTGTCCGGGTTGTAGGCCTCGCGGGCGTCCGGGGTCTTGGTGTCCGGGTCGGTATAGGGAAATACGGCGACGAGGGGAATGCCGAGGGCGCCGACTTCCGAGACGTTTTCGACCAACTGGTCGACGCTCAAGCGCTCGACGCCCGGCATCGACGGCACCGGCTGGCGCACGTTTTCGCCGTCGATCACGAAAACCGGCCAGATCAGGTCGTCGACGGAAAGCCTGGTTTCGGCGACCAGTCTTCGCAGCCACGGCTGCGCCCGGTTGCGGCGCATACGCGTCCTCGGATAGGCGCCGGAGGCTTGTCTGTTCGAGGGTTTCACGAATCCAATCTTCCAATTACCGGTGCGGCGGCTTCGCGCTGACCATAGTTGGGAAAGGGGCTCCACAAACCACGTCCATCGCGACCTTGTCAACTTCTTGGTGGGCCAAAGCGGCCCATTGCTGGAGCGATTCTAAACCACAAGGGGCGAAATGACGAACTTTACGCCAGACCCATAATAGCTTACGTTTACGTAAACGGAAACTATGTTCCGGAAGCGGTTTTACGACCCGCGCGTGGTAAACTTGCAACGGCCGCCCCGAAGGTAGCGCCAGGAGACGCCCCTTGCCGGACGACGTCAATCGAACCGAGAGCAACGCAGCCGGTCGCTACCGGGCCAAGCACCCGATACGTTTCGTAACGGCGACGAGCCTGTTCGACGGTCATGACGCCGCCATCAACATCATGCGCCGCATCCTCCAGGCGGCCGGCGCCGAGGTCGTTCACCTGGGCCACGACCGCTCGGTCGAAGAGGTGGTGAAGGCGGCCATCGAGGAGGACGTCAACGGCATCGCCGTCAGTTCCTACCAGGGCGGCCATCTCGAATACTTCAAGTACATGGTCGACCGGCTGCGCGAGCGGGGCCGTCCGGACATCAAGGTTTTCGGCGGCGGCGGCGGCGTCATCGTCGCCGACGAGATCGCCGAGCTTCACGAATATGGCGTCACCCGTATCTTCTCGCCGGAAGACGGCCACGAGCTCGGCCTGCAAGGCATGATCTCCCGGGTGATGGAAGAGGCCGACCGCGACCTCGCCGCCGACCTGCCGGAAGGGCTGGAGGGGCTGACCTCGGGCGACCGCTGGGTGTTGGCTCGGCTGATTACGGCGATCGAGAGCGGTGGCCTGCCGCCGGCCATGAAGACCGAGGTCGCAAAGCTCGCGGCGGCCGGCGAGCGGGCGCCGGTCGTCGGCATCACCGGCACCGGCGGCGCCGGCAAATCGTCGCTGACCGACGAACTGATCCGCCGCTTTCAACTATACGCCGACGAGACGGACATCGCCGTCATCGCCATCGACCCGTCGCGTCGCAAGACCGGCGGCGCACTGCTCGGCGATCGCATTCGCATGAACGCCATCTCGGCGCCCGGCACCTATATGCGCTCGCTGTCCACGCGTGACGGCGGATCGGAGGTGCCGCTGTCGATCCCCGGCGTCATCGAGGCCTGCCGGGCGGCCGGCTTCCGCCTGATTATCGTCGAAACGCCCGGCATCGGCCAGGGCGACGCAGGCATCGTCAGCCATGTCGACGTTTCCCTCTACGTCATGACCCCGGAGTTCGGCGCCGCCAGCCAGCTCGAAAAGATAGACATGCTGGATTTCGCCGATCTGGTGGTGATCAACAAGATGGACCGCCGCGGCGCCCTCGATGCGCTGCGCGACGTGCGCAAGCAGGTGCAGCGCAACCGCGAGGACTTCGAGCGCGCGGTCGAGGACATGCCGGTTTACGGCGCCGTCTCGTCGCGGTTCGCGGACGCCGGCGTCACCGCTGTCTTCAAAGCGCTTTTGGACGAGTTCGAGAGGAGGGGCCTTGCCAATTGGACGGTGCCGGACCTGCCCGAGGCGGCGACGGTCCCGGAACCGGCGAGCGCCATCGTGCCGGCCGACCGGCAACGCTACCTGGCCGAGGTCGGCGCTTGCGTGCGCGATTACCACGCGGCGGCCGAAGCCCAATCGAAGCTGGCCCGCGAGCGCCAACAGCTTTTCGAGAGCCGCCACATGGTGGCCGGCCGGGACGGTGATACCGGCACCCTTGACGAGCTTATCGCCGAGCGCAATTCCGCCCTCGACCAAGAAACCCACGAGCTTCTTGAGCAATGGCCGAAGATCCGCGAGCGCTACAGCGGTGACGAGTACGTTTCCGAGGGCGGCGACGGCCAAACCCGCATCCCGCTGGCCCGCGAAACCCTGTCGGGCAATGCGGTGTCCCGCGTCGCGTTGCCGTCCTATGCGGATCACGGCGAATTGCTGAGATGGCTGCTGAAGGAAAACCTGCCCGGATACTTCCCGTTCACGGCCGGCGTCTTCCCGTTCAAGCGCGAAAACGAGGATCCGACCCGCATGTTCGCCGGCGAAGGCGATCCGTTCCAGACCAACCAACGCTTCAAGCTGCTCTCCAAACACTCCGAGGCCAAGCGCCTGTCGACGGCTTTCGACTCGGTGACCCTCTACGGTTGCGACCCGCATGAGCGCCCCGACATCTACGGCAAGGTCGGCAATTCGGGCGTTTCCGTCGCCACCCTCGACGACATGAAGACGTTGTACGACGGGTTCGACCTGTGCGATCCGCTGACTTCGGTTTCGATGACCATCAACGGCCCGGCGCCCACGATCCTGGCCATGTTCCTGAACACCGCCCTAGACCAGCAGCTCGCCAAATTCGAGGCCGAAAACGGACATCCGCCGACCGAGGACGAAACGGCGAAGATCTCCGAGTGGGTTCACGAAAACGTCCGCGGCACCGTCCAGGCCGATATCCTGAAGGAGGACCAGGGCCAGAACACCTGCATCTTCTCGACCGAGTTTGCACTCAGGATGATGGCCGATATTCAGGAGTACTTCGTCGAGAAGCGGGTTCGAAACTTCTATTCGGTGTCGATCTCCGGCTATCACATTGCCGAAGCCGGGGCCAATCCGATTTCGCAGTTGGCGTTCACGCTGGCCAACGGATTTACGTTCGTCGAGGCTTACCTGGCCCGCGGCATGAATATCGATGACTTCGCGCCTAACCTGTCGTTCTTCTTCTCCAACGGCATGGACCCGGAATACACGGTGATGGGACGGGTGGCGCGGCGCATCTGGGCAATCGCCATGCGCGACCTGTACGGCGCCAACGAACGCTCGCAAAGGCTGAAATACCACGTTCAGACTTCCGGGCGGTCGCTGCACGCCCAGGAGATGGATTTCAACGACATTCGCACCACCCTGCAGGCGCTGATCGCCGTCAACGACAACTGCAACAGCCTGCATACCAACGCCCACGACGAAGCCTTCACCACCCCGACCGAGGAGTCGCTTCGCCGCGCCCTGGCGGTACAGTTGATCATCAACCGCGAATGGGGCCTGGCCAACAACGAGAATCCGAACCAAGGCGCCTTCATCGTCGACGAGCTCACCGATCTGGTCGAGGAGGCGGTATTGCGGGAGTTCGAACGCATCGCCGAACGCGGCGGCGTGCTGGGGGCCATGGAAACGGGATATCAGCGCGGCAAGATCCAGGAGGAATCGCTTAAATACGAAACCATGAAACACGATGGCCGCCTGCCCATCGTCGGGGTCAACACGTTCCGCAACCCGAAGGCCGGCGCCGATGCCGAGACGCCCCCTCTGCAACGATCGACGGACAAGGAAAAACGGGGTCAGATCGAACGGCTCCGCGATTTCCAGGCGCGTCACGCCGAAGCCGCGCCCGTCTTGCTCGAACGGCTAAAGGAAGCGGCGACCCAGGACGAGAACGTCTTCGCCGTTTTGATGGAAGCGGTTCGGGCATGCTCGCTGGGGCAGATTACCGAGGCGTTGTTCGATGCCGGCGGCCAGTATCGGCGCAATATGTAATAGTCGCCGTCATGAAGACCGGAAAAGTCCACTTGCGCGAAGTGTTGTTCGAGTTCACCCGGGTCGGGAAGTCGCTGCGCGTCGCCGCCATCGATCCCGTTACGGGTACCGAAGTCATCATGGTCGGCGCGCCCGGCTACGGCCATGAAATGCTCAAGCGGATCGCCGCGCGAAAGCTCGCCTATGTCATCGAAAAAAACCGCAAAGCGGCTGCGGTGGGAAAGAAGGCTCTCTAGGGGGACTTGCGTCCAAGACCGATCTTCTTGGCGAAATCCGAACGCCGTTTGGCGTAATTGGGTGCTACCATTGGGTAGGTCGCGGGAAGGTTCCAGCGCGAACGATATTCCTCCGGACTCATGTTGTAGGTGGTCCGCAAGTAGCGCTTCAGCATCTTCAGCTTACGGCCGTCTTCCAGGCAAATAATGAAATCCGGCGTAACCGAACGGCGCAC
>CAYFMP010000047.1:15107-30856 GCA_964344215.1 uncultured Thalassospiraceae bacterium
TTGCGAAGGTCGGGCTCGGGTTCGGCGGTTTCATTGCGAAGCCCGGCCAAGGCGCCGAAAACGTGACGAATAACGTCTGGAACTTCATTGACGGCCACCTTGTTGTGGCCGACATGGGCCGAAACGATGTCGGCCGTCATGCGCAAAAGATGATCGTGTGAAACTTCCCGTACGTCCTCGTCGTCCATCGGCTGCCCCCCTGCGGCATATGATGATTGTTTCCGGGCATCATATGGGGCAAGCGTAACGGCGACAACCGAAAAGGTGGTGATGGCGAACAACCGCGGGCTGTATAGACCCGGCCGCCGGCGAAATTCGGATGCGCAGCCGGCAACCGATATTTCCGCCGACCGCGAGTGCTTGTGTTTCCTTGGCACGGGGATTCGAGATGTGGTATCACAGGGTCGCGGCGCGCATGACCGCACTCCTTTGACATGGGCCACCGTACGAAAACACCAAAACATGCCTTCATCGACCATCGCCATCGCCAGCGACCACGCCGGTTTCCTGTTGAAGATGGAACTCAAGCAGGAATTGACGGACCAGGGCTACGACGTCCTCGACCTCGGCACTCACAATGGGGACTCGGTCGATTATCCGGACTTCGGATACGCCCTTGCCGGCACCTTGAAGGACGGCCAGGCCGACCGCGGCGTCCTGGTATGCGGCAGCGGCATAGGCATCAGCATTGCCGCCAACCGCTACCCGGAGATTCGTGCCGCTCTGGTCCACGATGCGTTGGGAGCCAAGATGGCGCGCCTTCACAACGACGCCAACGTGGTCTGCTTCGGCGGCCGCATGATCGGATCGGATGTCGCCCGCGATTGCCTGAAGGTCTTTCTCGAAACCGAATTCGAAGGCGGCCGCCATCAACGCCGCGTCGGAAAACTCTCAGAGCCCCGCTAACTTACCGTTCAAGGACAATACTCAATGTTGGAATCAACGACGTCATACCCTTCCCAGAACCTGCAGAATTTCTTCTGTCGAGGCTTGGCCGAGAGCGATAGCGATCTTTTCGCATCGATCACTGACGAGTTACAGCGCCAACAAGACCAGATCGAACTGATCGCGTCGGAAAACATCGTGTCGCGCGCGGTGATGGAAGCCCAGGGCGGGGTGATGACCAACAAGTATGCCGAGGGCTATCCGGGGCGGCGCTACTACGGCGGATGCGAGTTCGTCGATGTCGCCGAATCTCTTGCCATCGAGCGCGCCAAGAAACTTTTCGGTTGCGAGTTCGTCAACGTCCAGCCGCACTCCGGCGCCCAAGCCAACGGCGCCGTCATGATGGCGCTGCTGCAACCGGGCGACACCATCATGGGATTGTCGCTGGCCGCCGGCGGCCACCTCACACACGGCGCCCCGCCGGCCCAATCGGGCAGGTGGTTCAACGCCGTCCAATACGGGGTGCGCGAGGACACGCATCTGATCGATTTCGACGAGGTCGAAAGGCTGGCCAAGGAACACCGGCCGAAGCTGATCATCTGCGGCGGTTCCGCCTATCCGCGAATACTGAATTTCAAGAGATTCCGGGAGATCGCCGACTCGGCGGGCGCCTTGTTGATGGTCGATATGGCCCATTTCGCCGGCCTGGTCGCCGCCGGGATCCATCCCTCGCCGCTGCCGCACGCGCATATCGTAACCACAACTACCCACAAGACCCTGCGGGGTCCGCGTGGCGGCATGATCCTGTCGAACGACGCCGACCTCGGCAAGAAGGTAAACTCGGCCGTGTTCCCGGGACTTCAAGGCGGTCCGTTGATGCATGTGATCGCCGCCAAAGCGGTCGCCTTCGGGGAGGCTCTGATGCCCGAATTCAAGACCTATTCGCAGAACGTTGCCGACAACGCCAAGGTGCTGGCCGAGGTTCTCATGGAGCGTGGCTGCGACATCGTCTCCGGTGGCACCGACACCCATTTGATGCTGGTCGACCTCAGGCCGAAAAAACTGACCGGTCGGGATGCGGAGGAGAGCCTGGAAAGGGCGGCGATCACCTGCAACAAGAACGGCATTCCGTTCGACCCGGAGAAACCTATGGTGACGTCGGGGATCAGGCTGGGATCGCCGGCGGCGACGACGCGCGGTTTCGGCCAGGAGGAGTTCCGACTGGTTGGCAACCTGATCAGCGACGTCTTGGACGGCCTGGCCGGAAACCCGGACGACAACAGCGCCGCCGAGAGCGCGGCGCGCGAACAGGTCATGGATCTGTGCAACAGGTTCCCTGTCTATGCGAACACGTAATCCAAGGGAAACGGCGATACTCCATTCCTTGTATGGGGATCGCCACGGGACGGAAGGTTTATAGGGGGAGGGAGGTAGTCATGCGCTGCCCGTTTTGCGGTCACAACGACACCCAGGTCAAGGATTCGAGACCGACCGAAGACAATTCGGCGATCCGCCGGCGGCGGTCCTGTCCGGAATGCGGGTCGCGCTGGACGACCTTCGAACGCGTGCAGTTGCGCGAGTTGACGGTGCGCAAGAGCAATGGCGAAAAAGCGCCGTTCGACCGCGACAAACTTCTCCGCTCCTTGCGCATCGCACTTCGCAAAAGACCGGTCGACGACGACCGCATGGATCGCATCGTCAACAGCATCCAACGCCAGCTCGAAACGTCTGGCGAGAGCGAGATACCGACCAAGGCAATCGGCGAGATGGTGATGGAAAATCTGCGCGAACTCGATCAGGTGGCTTATGTCCGCTTCGCATCGGTTTACAAGAATTTCCGCGAAGCCAAGGACTTCGAGGCCTTTGTGGAAAACCTGGGTGAGCAGCCAGAAGCCTAGTACCGACGACGACGCTTTCATGGCGGCCGCATTGGGGTTGGCCCGGCGCGGTCTCGGCTCGGTCTGGCCCAATCCCGCCGTCGGCTGCGTGTTGGTGCGCGAAGACCGGGACCGACGCGTTGTCGGCCGCGGTTGGACGCAGCCGGGCGGCCGGCCGCATGCCGAAACGGAAGCTTTGAGCCGGGCCGGCGGCTTAGCCCGCGGCGCCACCGCCTACGTGAGTATGGAACCGTGCAACCACCACGGCCGGACCGAACCCTGTTCCCGCGCCCTCATCGAAGCCGGCGTCGCCCGCGTCGTCATCGCCATCGAGGACCCGGACCCGCGCGTCGCCGGAACCGGGATTACCGCCCTGAAGGAGTCCGGTATCGACATCTCGGTCGGAACCCGGGCCGGCGAGGCCGCTTCGGTCAACGCCGGCTTCCTGATGCGGATCGAGCGGGGGCGCCCCCTGTTCATGCTGAAAGCGGCGACCAGCATGGACGGTAAGATCGCCACTTCGCGAGGCGACAGCCAATGGATCACCGGTGAGACGGCGCGCCGGGCCGGCCACATGCTGCGGGCTACCCACGACGCAATCATGATCGGTATCGATACGGCGCTGGCGGACCGCCCGCGGCTGACCTGTCGCTTGCCCGGCATGGAGGAGCGTTCGCCCGTTCGCGTCGTTGCCGATTCCCGTCTTCGGCTACCGTCGGATCATCCGCTAGTGGAAACGGCGAAAAAAGTCCCGACATGGGTATACACGGCCGACGACGCCGATCCGGACGCGATTGGGCGGCTCCAGGAAGCGGGGGTCGTCGTCGTCGCCATGCCGCCCGACGAGCGGGCGAAACCCGATCTCGGCTGGCTGGCTTCGGATCTCGCCCAACGCGGCCTGACGCGGGTTCTGGTCGAGGGCGGCGCCGGGTTGGCGGCCGAATTCCTGCGCCGCGATCTGATCGACCGGATCGCTTGGTTCAGGGCGCCGATCGTTATCGGCGGCGACGGATTGAGCGCCAGCGGCGGCTTCGGAGTCGAGGCGCTCGATCAGTCGAGGGCTTTCAGGCGGGTGGCCCTGTCCGCCGTCGGTGCCGATACGCTCGAGATTTACGAGCACGAGACCTTTCACTAGTCGGGGCGAGACCATGTTCACAGGAATCATCACCGATAAGGGGACCGTACGGGCCATCGTCTCGAACGGCGACAAGCGGTTCGAATTGACCACCGGCTACGACACCGACGACATCGTCATAGGCGAGTCGATCTCTTGTTCGGGCGCTTGCCTGACCGTCGTCGAGACCGGACCGGACTGGTTCGCGGCCACGGTTTCGGCCGAAACGCTCGCCAAGACGACGCTCGGCGATTGGCGAGTCGGAACCGAGGTCAATCTGGAGCGGTCGTTGCGGCTCGGCGATTCCATGGGCGGACACATCGTCACCGGTCATGTTGACGGGACCGGTCGGCTGATCGCAGCCGAGGCGGAGGGCGATTCCATGCGCTTGACCTTCGAGGCGCCCAGCGGCTTCGCTCGTTCGATCGCGCCCAAAGGGTCGATCGCGATCGACGGCGTCTCCCTGACCGTCAACGACGTTGACGGCCGGCGGTTCGGCGTCAATATCATTCCCCATACCCTGGAAGCCACCAGCTTGGGAAGTATCCGGCCGGAAGACCTCGTAAATCTGGAAATCGACGTAATCGCAAGGTATGTTGCGCGGCTTCTTGAAAAGGACTGAGCAGTGTCGACCAAAAACAACCTGTCCACGGCTTCGAAGCAGGACGTCAAGCGGGCCCAAGAGGACCCTGAGTTCCTGTCATCCATCGAGGACATCATCGAGGACGCCAGAAACGGGCGCATGTTCATCCTGGTCGACGACGAGGAGCGGGAAAACGAGGGCGACCTCGTAATTCCGGCCCAGATGGCGACGCCGGAGGCCATCAACTTCATGGCAAAATACGGTCGCGGCCTGATTTGCCTGGCGCTCACCGGCGAGCGTCTCAAGGAACTCGAACTGCCGCTTATGGCGAGGCGAAATACATCGAGGCACCAAACCGCGTTCACCATCTCCATCGAAGCCCGCGAGGGCGTGACCACCGGCATTTCGGCGTCCGACCGGGCCCGTACGGTTGCCGTCGCCATCGATCCCAACAAGGGACCGAACGACATCGCCTGTCCGGGGCACATCTTTCCGCTCGAGGCCCGCCAAGGCGGAGTGCTGGTCCGTACCGGTCATACCGAAGCCGCCGTCGATGTGGCTCGTCTGGCCGGGTTGAACCCATCCGGCGTGATCTGCGAGATCATGAACGAGGACGGCACTATGGCCCGCCTGCCGGACCTCTTGAAGTTCGCCCAGTTTCATGGAATCAAGGTCGCCACCATCGCCGATCTGATCGCCTTTCGCCTGCGCCATGACCGCTTGGTCGAACGGACCCTCGAAACCACTCTGGAATCGGCGCACGGCGGCAATTTCAAGATGATCGTCTACACCAACAAAGTCGCTTATGCGGAACACATAGCCCTGATCAAAGGCATAGTCGATAGTGGCCGGCCGATACCGGTTCGCATGCACGCGCTGAACGTCTTGGACGACGTATTGGGTGATGTTTCGAGCGGCAAGTCGGGTCAATTGCAGGCCGCGATGCGGATGATCGGCCAAGAGGAGGCCGGCGTCGTCGTCCTGATCCGCGAGCCGCACCGCGCCAGCCTGTCCGACCGGGTGCGGGTAAAAATGGGCGAGAAGGGCGTCGAGGATAACGGAAAGGCCGGCGGTCAGCTTCGGGATTACGGGGTCGGCGCACAGATCCTTCTCGATCTCGGCATCAAGGACATGATTCTTCTCTCGAACACCAAGAAAACCATCGTCGGACTGGAAGGCTACGGCCTGACCGTCACCGATCAACGTCCCATCGACGACGACGCCATCGAAGGGGACCGCTGACATGACCGAACCGCCGCGGGTTCTAATCGTCGAGTCCCGTTACTACACGGAGGTCGCCGATCAATTGATCGCCGGCGCGACCGCAATTCTCGACGAAGCGGGGCTCGCTTACGATCGCCTCGAGGTTCCCGGCGCCTTCGAGCTGCCGGCTGCCGTTCGCTTCGCGGTACTTTCCATGGAACACCATTCGGCGCCGGTCGATTTCGGCGGCTTCATCGCTCTCGGCTGCGTCATTCGTGGCGAGACCGACCATTACGACCATATCTGCCGCGAAACCAGCCGCGCCTTGATGGAGCTGTCGCTTGAGCATTCCCTGGCCCTCGGCTTCGGCTTGCTGACTTGCGAGACGCACGAGCAAGCGGTCGTTCGGGCGGCCGTCGATCAAAAGAACAAAGGGGCCGATGCGGCCCGCGCCTGCCTCAGGATGATGGAGCTCAAGCAGCAGCTTCATCTTAGTCCGCAATGACGGCTTCACCGCGCCGCAGCCTCACCGACATTCAGGAGCGCAGCAGCGCCGCCCGGCTTGCCGCCGTGCAGGCGCTCTATGAAATGGACATGGTCGGGTCGCCGGCCGATCCCGTGTTGCGCGAGTTCATCGAACAGCGCTGGCGAAACGCCCCGTTTGCGGATTCCGGCGACGGTTTCGCCGAGGCTGGAGAGGCCATCGAACCGGAAGCCGAGTTGATGAGCGAGATTGTCCACGGCGCCACCGGACGGGTGGCCGAACTCGACCGGTTGATCGAGCGGAAGATGAGCGACGACCGCCCTTTCGAGCGTCTCGAACCGATCCTGAGAGCGATCTTGAGAGCCGCCGCGTACGAACTAACGGAACGCCTCCAGGTCCCCGCCCGCGTCGTGATCAACGAGTATGTGGATGTCGCAAAAGCCTTTTTCATCGGCAGCGAGCCCGCCCTTGTCAACAAGACCCTGGATGCATTGGCGCGTGACAGCCGGGCGGAGGAAATGGAGAGTTAGGCGCGTCGTCCGGAGGCGGCGAACATGACCGAAAAACCCGACGAGTTCGAGATCATCGCCGCCCATTTCGCACCTCTGGCGAATTCTTCCGGTGCCTTCGATCTGACCGACGATTGCGCCATCCTCGAACCGGCCGAAGGCGACGGTCTGGTGGTGACATCGGATACGATCGTCGCCGGCGTCCATTTCCTGTCCGATGACCCGCCGGAAACCGTCGCCGTCAAGTTGCTCGGCGTCAACTGCTCGGACCTCGCTTCGATGGGTGCCGTTCCGTTGGCCTACACCCTTGCCGCCGCTTGGTCCGAACCGATCGACGAGGCTTGGATCGGGCGCTTCGCGAAGGCCCTGCGAACGGTCCAGGACGGCTATGGCATGGGGCTGATCGGCGGCGACACGGTGGCGACGCCGGGACCGACGACGCTAAACGCGACGGCCTTCGGGACGGTCGAAAAGGGGACGGAGTTGCGGCGCAACGGCGCCCAACCCGGCGACACCGTTTACGTATCGGGCACGATCGGAGACGCCGTCCTCGGACTGATGCATCTGCGCGGCCGGATCGACGGGATCGACGACGTTGACGCCGAGTTCCTGACCGAACGCTACCGAAGTCCGCGCGCCCGAACCGAATTGGGTAGGTCGCTGCTTGGCTTGGCCGATGCCGCCATCGACGTGTCGGACGGTCTGATCGCCGACATTGCGCATTTGGCGAGCGCATCCGGCGTCGCGGCGGTTCTGGAAGCGGATCGCGTTCCATTGTCGCCGGCATCCAGGGCCGTCGTCCGGAACTCGCCCGATCTGTTGCCGACCCTGGTTACCGGCGGCGACGATTACGAGTTGGTATTTTCGGCACCGGCTTCCGCCGAAGAAGCACTGCAAGCGCTCGCCGCCAGGCTCGATTGCCCGATCGCGGCGATCGGCGTGATCGTCGAATACCGGGCAGGCGATCGCCGGGTGCGCCTTCTCGACGGCGACGGCAACGATATCGATGTCGCGGCTTCCGGATATCGGCATTTCTAGGGACGCGGCGCAGGGCTTCCCATCGGATCGGGAACCCGCGATAATGCACCAGTCCTGCTGAACGGAGCGCCTCGAGCTTGAAGAATCTGGTTCTCATCGTCGTCGGCATCATGCTGCTGACCGGCAGTACCGTCAGCGTACTGTGGTGGATGAAGATCGGCCCGTTCGCCGATCCCAACGCCGTCGCCCAGGGCGAAGAACGCAAGGCGAAGGGAAACGAGACCATCTTCATCGATATGGAGCCTCTGGTCATACCGATTTTCGAAGGCGACACCGTCAAGGCGACGGTTCAGATACAGGTCAAGCTGGAAACCAACAGCAGCGACAGCGCCGATACCATCAATCGGATGATGCCCCGGATCAGCGATCTCTTCATTCGCGACCTGCATGGGTTCATGCCGCGATTGCTGAAGAAGCAGCAAGGAATCGACGTTCTTGTCGTCAAGCAGCGCCTCAAGTTGATCAGCGACAAACTGATCGGACCGGACCTGATCCAAAATATACTGGTCCAATCCGTGGTCGAGACGCCGGTTAGCTAACCGATTGAGATTACATCTAAAACGCTCTCCCGAACCGGTCGTCCCGAAGGTTTGCAAGCGGATCATTTCGCAGGTGCGAAGATGGGTTGCTTTATGGCATCGCTTCTGGCATTTTCGCGCAAATTTCAGCCCGAGCCGCGATCGGCCCGGCTTAAGCTCCGGTAAGCCATTCCAATCGGCGGCATGATCTTCGCGACTTCTTGGTTCGTGGGGCGTGCCGCTACCAGCACAAAAAGAGGGAAACGAGGATGAATCTCTACCTTTTGGTCATCATCTGCGGGGCCATCGCACTGATCTACGGCGCCTATGCCATCCGGTCGGTCCTGGCGGCCCCCGCCGGCAATGACCGGATGCAGGAAATCGCCGCCGCCGTCCAGGAAGGGGCGCGCGCCTATCTGAACCGCCAATACACGACCATCGCCGCGGTCGGCGCGGTTATCGGCGTTTTGCTCGGCCTCAGACTCGGGCTGACCGTCGCCGTCGGATACTTCATCGGCGCCATTCTGTCGGGCGCGGCCGGATTCATCGGCATGAACGTTTCGGTACGGGCCAACGTGCGGACGGCCGAAGCGGCCCGCAGCCAAGGCCTCGCCGGTGGTCTAGACATCGCATTCAAGTCCGGCGCCATTACCGGCATGCTGGTGGTCGGCCTGGCCCTGCTGGGATTGTCCGTCTATTTCACGATCCTCCGCAACCTGGTCGACCCGGGCACGGCTGATGGAATGCGACATATTCTCGAAGCCATGGTCGCTCTCGGGTTCGGCGCGTCGCTGATTTCGATCTTCGCACGTCTCGGTGGCGGTATCTTCACCAAGGGCGCCGATGTCGGCGCCGATCTGGTCGGCAAGATCGAGGCCGGAATTCCCGAAGACGATCCGCGCAACCCGGCCGTTATCGCCGACAACGTCGGTGACAATGTCGGCGATTGCGCGGGCATGGCGGCGGACCTGTT
This sequence comes from uncultured Thalassospiraceae bacterium, assembly GCA_964344215.1. GTDB lineage: Bacteria > Pseudomonadota > Alphaproteobacteria > Rhodospirillales > Casp-alpha2 > CAYFMP01. The sequence continues at coordinate 24,292 of CAYFMP010000047.1, forward strand.
CGAGACCTACGCGGTGACCCTGGTCGCCACCATGTTGCTGGCCGCCATATTCTTCGCCGGCGCCGACCAGGAAGCGATGATGCTTCTCCCGTTGATCATCGGCGCCGTCTGCATCATCGGATCGGTGGCGGCGACGTTCTTCGTCAGGCTCGGCGCTTCCAACAGCATCATGGGGGCGCTCTACAAAGGCTTTATCGCCAGCGCCGTGATCTCGGCCGTTCTCATCGGCGGCGTCATCTCCATGTACATCGGCTGGGATACCACCTATGCCATGTCCGACGGTGCCATCAGTGGAACCGATCTCTTCATCTGTGCGATAACCGGACTGGCGGTGACCGGCCTGATCGTATGGATCACCGAATACTACACGGGGACGGAACACCGTCCCGTGCAGAGCGTCGCCGATGCCTCGAACACAGGCCATGCCACCAACATCATTCAGGGTCTCGCCGTTTCCATGGAATCGACGGCGCTTCCGGTGATCGTGATCTGCGGCGGCATTATCGTTTCCTACCTGAACGCCGGGCTGTTCGGTATTTCGGTGGCGGCGACGACCATGTTGGCGCTGGCCGGCATGGTGGTGGCGCTGGACGCTTTCGGTCCGGTCACCGACAACGCCGGCGGCATCGCCGAGATGGCCGACCTGCCGGAGGATGTCCGCAAGACCACCGACGCCCTCGACGCCGTCGGCAATACCACCAAGGCGGTCACCAAGGGCTACGCCATCGGGTCGGCCGGTCTGGCTGCGCTGGTGCTGTTCGCCGCCTACTCCGAAGACCTCAGTCACTATTTTCCGGACGTGAACGTCACCTTTGTCCTGCAGGACCCGTTCGTGGTCATCGGTCTGTTTATCGGCGGTTTGCTGCCTTACCTGTTCGGCGCGCTCGGCATGATGGCGGTCGGCCGCGCCGGCGGTCAGGTGGTCATCGAAGTGCGCCGCCAGTTCAAGGAAATCCCAGGCATCATGGAAGGCACGGCAAAGCCCGAATACGGACGGTGCGTCGATCTGCTGACCAAGTCCGCCATCAAAGAGATGATCGTGCCGAGCATGCTGCCGGTCTTCGCGCCGGCGGTAATGTATTTCGTGGTGCAGGCGATCGCCGGCCAAGCGGCGGCCTTCTCGGCGCTCGGCGCGATGTTGTTGGGAACCATCGTTACCGGCATTTTCGTGGCGATTTCCATGACCTCGGGCGGTGGCGCCTGGGACAACGCCAAGAAATTCATCGAGGACGGCAATCACGGCGGCAAGGGATCCGACGCCCATCACGCCGCCGTCACCGGCGATACGGTAGGCGATCCCTATAAGGATACAGCGGGTCCGGCCGTCAACCCGATGATCAAGATCATCAACATCGTCGCCATTCTCCTGCTGGCCATCCTGGCCTGAGGTCCGACGTTTCGAAAAAACGAGGGCCCCGGCGCCATTCGGCGTCGGGGCCTCTTGTTCGTCGGCCGAGCCGCAAGCCGTCAGTAATTGCCCGGGCCGTCCGAATCGTCGGCGCCTTGCCTACCCGTGAACCGCTGAAAATTGCCGATGATTTGGTCGAGGACCGTCAATTCGTTGCCGTGAGTCGGCGTCGTCCGCTCGACGTGTTCGATCCGCTTGCCGTCCTTCTCACCCAGCATCTTGATCTCCGTCAGCAAGCCTTGCTTATCGAACCGGAGAACGACAATTTGGCGCTCCGCCACCTTCGATTCGAGAAACGCAAACGTTTCGGTCCGTTCGCTGATGTAATACCAGGCTTCGTCTCCGAAGGTCGTAACGTTGCTGGGAGAGCCCAGGATCTCCACCACCTCGTCCTTGGTGATCTGACCCGGCTTGACCTCGGCGACGCGCTCCAGATCGAGCTGGTTGCCGCGCGTGTCGATACGCGACTCGCAAGCCGCCAACGCCAATACGACGAAGGCAACGGCCATATGGCGAGACCTCAGTTTCGAACTGCGAATCGTGCTCAACATCGTGGGTTTTATACCCGCCCGGTTTTTCGTTTAATGGGCCCTGCCAGATGGAGCGAAACCTCATGGACAATGCCCACGAAGCCCCGAAATGTCAAATTCCGCTTGGTCGGCAGGGGATCGGTGACAGGTTGTGAACGTTTCGAAAGAAATCGGAAGGATGCTTGGAATCATTCGGAAGGACGCAGTGGAAGCGGCTGCCCACAGGAGTTACGTCGCCGTCGTCGAACAAGCGCGGCAGCCGGCTTTCTACACCGAGTGCGGCGTTCCCGATACGCCGGACGGTCGCTTCGATCTCATCCTCCTGCACGCCTTTCTGCTCTTCGCTAGGATGAAACGCGACCGCGAAGCGACTTCCGCACTGTCGCAGGCCGTGTTTGACCTGATGTTCGCGGATATGGACCAAAACCTTCGCGAGATGGGGGTCGGCGACATGGGTATTGGGCGACGCATCAAGGGCATGGCCGAGGCCTTCTACGGCCGGGTCGCGGCCTACGAGGACGGCCTTTCCGGAGGCGACGCCGATCTCGCCGACGCTCTGGCCCGCAATCTTTATCGGAAAACCAAGCCGAGTCGAGAACTGGTCGGGCGGATGACGGCCTATCTTCGCCGCGAACATGCGAACCTCGGCGAATGGCCGTTGAGCAAGGTAATGGAGGGCGAAATCGAATTCGGCCCGCCGCCGGTGCCGCCGATGGGAGCCGAGGATGAACGCTAGAGAGATGCCGCCGTCGACGTCGGGGTTCTCGTATGCGGTCGATGCCTCGACGTTCGACGAGGTCGAGACGACCGTTGCCGTCGAGGCGACGCCCGACCAACGGGCCACGGTCGCCGACCGGCTCGGTCTGGTCGCCGTCGATCTTCTGGAGGCGAGCTTGTCTCTTCGGCGGACGATGGGAGGGGTCGAGGTGCGTGTTGTGGGAGAGATGGAGGCGACTGTCGTCCAAAACTGCGTGGTCACCCTGAATCCCATGAAAACCGATATCCGCCTACCCGTCGATTGGCGGTTTTCGGAGACTCCGCAGGAGGACGACGAGGAAGTCGATCCCGACAGCGACGACCCGCCGGAGCCTATCGTCGACGGCATCATCGATCTGGGTGAAGCGATGATCCAGCAGCTGTCGCTGGAGATCGACCCCTTTCCGAGGACCCCCGGCCTCGCCTTCGAGGGCTATTCCAGCGATTCCGAAGAGAAAGCGGAAAACGGGGATGGCAGTCCCCCGTCCTCGACAACCAATCCGTTCGCGGTTCTCCGTGATTTGGTGAATAAACCGAAAGACCGGGCTTAATCGGCTTGCCCAGTCCGGCTTTTTTCTGTAAGTAAGCGCTCGCTTTCAGGTCGGCCGGTTTTTGAGGTTAGGAATGGCAGTCCCCAAGAAGAAGATCACCAAGTCGAAGCGTAACATGCGCCGGGCGCACGATGCGCTCGGGGCGGCCGTTTACGACGAGTGCCCGAACTGCGGTGAGCTCAAACGCCCGCATCACGTCTGCGCGGCCTGCGGCCAATACGATGGTAGGGAAGTCGTCGAAGCCGAAGACGCCGCTTGAATTCTATTCATCAAACTCTCGCGATCTTATATAAAGAAGTCGGGTGAGCCGCTTCTGTTTGTTTCCGGTGGAGGAAACCTCCGTTGTCTGAGCGTTTGATGCTGTCCGTTGACGGGATGGGGGGAGACAATGCGCCCGACATGGTTGTCGGGGGCATGGATCTCGCCCTCGATCGTCTGTCGAACGTCGGCTTCATCCTGTTCGGCGACGAAAACCGGCTCGCCCCGCTGCTCGACCGAGCGCCGCGCGCCAAGGCGGTGACCGAGCTCAGACATACCGACGAAATCGTCACCAACGAAGTCAGCGCCGGCGTCGCCCTGCGCTCGGGCCGCAATTCCAGCATGCGTCTGGCCATCAACGCGGTCGCCGACGGCGAGTCGGCCGGCATCATCTCGGCCGGCAACACCGGTGCGCTGATGGCGATGGCGAAGTTCGTTCTCAAGACCCTGCCCGGCATCGACCGGCCGGCCATCGCCGGGTACTATCCGACTCAGCGGGGAGAAGGGGTTATGCTGGATCTCGGCGCCAACGTCGAGTGCGGTGCCGAGAACCTGGTCCAGTTCGCGATCATGGGCGAGGTGTTCGCCAGGCACGTGCTCGGCCTCGAAAACCCATCGGTCGGCATTCTCAACGTCGGCGCCGAAGACCTCAAGGGCAGCGGGTCGGTCAAACAGGCCGCCGCCATCCTACAAGAAACCAAGCTGCCGATCCGGTTCTACGGTTTCGTCGAGGGCGACGATATCGGCGCCGGCACCGTCGATGTCGTCGTCACCGACGGATTCACCGGCAACATCGCGCTGAAGACCACCGAAGGTACGGCCAAGCTGTTCAGTCACTTCCTGCGCCAGGCCCTTACCGACAGCCTGTTCTCGAAGATCGGCGGCCTTTTGGCCAGCGCCTCGCTGAACACCTTCAAGATGCGTATCGATCCCAGGCGCTACAATGGAGCCATGTTCCTCGGCCTCAACGGGATCTGCGTGAAGAGCCACGGCGGCACCGATGATCTCGGATTCTCCAACGCCATCCATGTGGCGGTCGAGTTGATATCCAACAAGTTCAACGACGGCTTCAAACACGATTTCGCCCAGTTGTGCGCCGAATTCGACACCGATATGAAAGTGATCGCGAGCTGATGGCAACTCGATCGGAAATTCTCGGATGCGGCTCCTATCTTCCGGAGCGCGTCGTCACCAACGAAGAGCTTTCGACCTTCGTCGACACTACCGACGAATGGATCGTTTCCCGCACCGGAATACGCCAACGTCATTTGGCCGCAGATGACGAATTGACCTCGGACCTGGCGGTCAAAGCGGCGCGGAATGCACTCGAGCACAGTCAAGTCGAGGCCGAAGAGATCGACCTCCTCGTTCTGGCTACGACGACACCCGACAATACGTTCCCGGCCACCGCAACCAAGGTCCAGACCCAGCTCGGCATGACCAATGGCGCAGCCTTCGATATTCAGGCCGTCTGTTCGGGGTTTGTGTACGGTCTTGCCGTCGCCGACAACTTCATCAAATCGGGACAATCGAAAACCGTCGTCGTCATCGGCGCCGAGACCTTTTCGAGGATTCTGGACTGGGAAGACCGTTCGACCTGCGTCCTGTTCGGCGATGGCGCCGGCGCCGTCGTCTTGAGGGCGAGCGAATGCGACGATGTCGACAGCAACGTCGGTGAGAAAGGGCATAACCGTGGCCGCGGCATACTTTCCACCCATCTGCATTCCGACGGCTCGACCAACGACCTGCTTTACGTGGACGGCGGCCCGTCGGCGACCAGAACGGTCGGACACGTCCGCATGGTCGGGCGCGAGGTGTTTCGCCATGCCGTCACCAACCTGGCCGCGATCGTCGAAGAAGCGCTCGACGCCAATGGACTCGAGGCCAGCGACATCGACTGGCTGGTTCCGCATCAGGCCAACAAGCGCATCCTCGACGGTACCCTGCGCAAGCTGGGACTTCCCGACGACCGCATGGTCGTTACCGTCGATCGCCATGCCAATACCTCGGCGGCGTCGATCCCGCTGGCTCTCGACGAGGCGGTCAAGGACGGCAGGATCAAACGCGGCGACTTGATCCTGATGGAAGCGATGGGCGGCGGCCTGACGTGGGGAGCTGGCTTGGTGCGCTGGTGAGAGGCGCCGATAGGTCTTTGTATCGCACCTGCCCCGACCTGTTCGCGTCCTTCATCCCTTTGATATTGACGGATTTATCGCGGAGCGATACGCTTTCCCTGCATCGAAAAAAGGGGGCCTAGGGATGGCGGGAAGAACGATCACGCGAGCACAGCTGGGTGAGGCCGTGTACCAGGAAGTCGGCCTGTCGCGCAACGAATCGGCGGACCTTCTGGAAACCGTTCTCGGTCAAATGACGGAAGCTCTGGCGCGGGGGGAAACTGTCAAGATTTCGTCGTTCGGCAGCTTTTCCGTCCGTCACAAGGGGCAACGGATCGGCCGCAACCCCAAGACCGGCGAAGAGGTCCCCATACTGCCGCGTCGGGTCCTCGTTTTCCGCCCGTCGCAGGTTCTGAAAAACCGCATAAACCAATTTAGGACGCCCGGGCAATCGGTCTGACAATGGCCGAGACACCCACGCCCGCGACCTCCGAGCGCCCTCCGGGAAAATCCGCCGGCGCGTTCCGGACGATCAGCGAGGTCGCCCGGGAACTCGATCTTCCGCAGCACGTCCTGCGATTTTGGGAAACCAAGTTCAATCAAGTCAGGCCGTTGAAAAGGGGTGGCGGACGCCGTTACTACAGGCCGGAGGATATCCAACTGCTGCGGCGTATTCGCGATCTGCTCTATTCGGAGGGCTACACCATCAAAGGAGTGCAGAAACTTCTCCGCGCCGGGAGTGCGGGAGACGCGGAGCCGAAGCCGCTCGAAGCCGAGGCCGATCCGCCGCCGGCCAGCGCCGAGCGATCGGCCGAACTCAAGTCCGTTCTTGGCGAACTGGAGGAGATCCGGGCCCTTCTCCAGCCGACCCGTTCCTAGAGCGGGTCACGTTGATACGGAAGCGGCTGAGATCGGTTTTGCGGCCTGCCGGCTAGATCGGATCACGTT
>CAYFMP010000048.1:0-30643 GCA_964344215.1 uncultured Thalassospiraceae bacterium
GGCGGCCGGCAACATCAACATGCGCGACCCGCTCATCTACCGCATCCTGCACGCCGCCCATCCGCGCACCGGCGAAGATTGGTGCGTCTATCCGACCTACGACTTCGCGCACGGCCAGTCGGACGCCATCGAAGGCGTCACCCACTCCATCTGCACGCTCGAGTTCGAGGACCACCGTCCGCTCTACGACTGGCTGATCGAGCACCTGCCGGTACCCTCGAGGCCGCGCCAGTACGAGTTCGCGCGCCTCAATTTGACCCACACTGTGCTGTCCAAGCGCCGTCTCATCGAACTGGTCGAGGACGGCCACGTCGAAGGCTGGGACGACCCCCGGATGCCGACCATCTCAGGCCTCAGGCGGCGCGGCATCCCGGCCGCCGCCATTCGCGATTTCGCCACCCGCATCGGCGTCACCAAGAGCGACAGCACGGTCGAGGTCGAACTCTTGGAGCATTGCGTCCGGGTGCTCTTGAACAAGCGGGCCGAGCGCCGCATGGCGGTTTTGAAGCCGTTAAAGGTGGTGATCGAGAATTACCCGGCAGGCGAGACCGAGATGCTGGAAGCCGTCAACAACCCGGAAGACGAAACGGCCGGGTCGCGCCAGGTGCCGTTCGGCCGCGAGCTCTACATCGAGCGTGACGACTTCATGGAGGAGCCGCCGAAGAAGTTCTTCCGCTTAGGCCCCGGCCGCGAGGTCAGGCTGCGCTACGCCTACTTCGTCACCTGCACCGAGGTCGTCAAGGACGCCGCCGGCGACATCGTCGAATTGCGCTGTACCTACGACCCGGAGACCCGCGGCGGCAACGCGCCGGACGGCCGCAAGGTGAAGGCGACCCTGCACTGGGCGTCGGCCGAACACGGCCTTACCGCCGAAGTGCGGCTCTACGACCACCTGTTCGCCGCCACCAACCCGGGCGCGGCGGGGCCGCTGATGAACGACCTCAACCCGCATTCCTTGGAAGTGCTCGAAGATTGCCGGCTGGAACCGGCGCTGGCCGAAGCGCAAAAGGGCGAAGCCGTGCAGTTCGAGCGTTTGGGCTATTTCTGCATGGACCCGGACGGCACGTCCGACAAGCCGGTCTTCAACCGGGTGGTGGGCTTGCGCGACACGTGGGCGAAAGTCCAATCGAAGGGCGGGGCGAAAGTCCAATCGAAGAGCGGGGCGAAAGTCCAAACAATGGACGGGGCCAAGGAACAGGCCAAGGGCGGGGCCGGGAATTAGGCCGCGGTCCGCCCGGCCGGCGGGAGGAAGACGACGGGCGCCGGTCGACGCCGCGCACACCGAAAACGATAAACCGTCGACGCCGATTTAACCTAAAATAGATTTTTTTCTTCGCGGCCTGTTCGCGGTCGAACGCCAACGCTGTTTTCCCTTGAAACGGTGTAACACCGTATTCATATGCGGTTCATAAGGGCGAAATACGCCCTCTTTATTAAACGACGGCGTTCCTGGCGCTCGCCGGCGCCGAATTCGCACACGCCGGCGGGCGACACCCCGTCGTAAAGTGCTTGACGGCCGACTGTATGATCTGGACCTCGATACCATTGATGACCGCCATCGACCTCCTGATCGTCGGGGGGGCTGTTTTCTGCGCGTGGTCGTATTGGAGGACCTACCGATACGTCGGTGCCAAGTATTTCAATACGGGGCGCGTGCTGGTGCTGTCCGGCCTTTCGATATTCGCGTTATTTTTTGCGCTCGATCTCTACATCATGCACGCCCTGCCGCTTTCCATGCCGATGGCCGACGTCATGGCGATCATGAACGAGTTCCATCGCGAGTTCGAATGGCTGGTGGCGATCGTAACGGCCGGTTCCATCGCGACGGGCTTCGTGCTGAGCAACCGGGGTCTCAAGGATTTCGCGCTCGGGCGGCGGAATCCGAGGATCGAACCGCGAGCGACGGCGGAATTCGTCGGCTCGTCATCCGTTTCGATCGAATTGCTCGGCCTCAGTCTGTTGGTGGCCGGGGCGGTGTTCCTGTTCGATCTCGTCACGCCGCTCGGCATCGCCGGCGGCGTTCCCTACGTGGCGTTGGTCCTGATCGGCGTCTGGTACCCGCGCCGCGACCATATCTTCATCCTCGCCGCCGTCGCCTCGGCGCTCACCGTCGCCGGGTATTTCCTTTCGCCGACGGCGGGCGTGTCCTGGATGGCGCTGACCAACCGCGGACTGGCGTTGTTCGCCATTTGGGTTGTGGCGATCCTTCTGAACAACCGCGGACGGGCCGAAAATGCACTGCACCGCAGCGAGGAAAGTCTGATCGACGCCCAGCGCATCGGCGACCTGGGCAGTTGGGAGTGGGACATCGCCACCGGCGCGATCCATTGGACGGAACAGATCTACCGCATCTTCGGCTTTGAGCCGGAGCAGTTCGAGCCGACCTACGAAGCCTTCCTCAAGACCATCCATCCGGACGACCGCCAGTCGGTCGAGGACGCCGTCAACCGTTGCCTGGAGACCGGCGAACCCTACGGCATCGAGCACCGCATCGTGCTGCCCGACGGCAGCCAGCGCCGCGTCCACGAGATGGGCGAGGTCTATTACGACGCCGCCGGCACGCCTGTTCGCATGGCCGGCGCCGTCCAGGACGTCACCGAGCGCAAGCAGGCCGAGGGTGAAAGAACCCAGTTGGGGCGGATCGTCGAAGAATCGCTCAACGAGGTCTACGTCTTCGATTCCGAGACACTGCGCTTCTCGAGCGTCAATCTGGGGGCGCGGCGCAACCTCGGGTACTCGATGGAGGAGTTGTCCCGCCTGACGCCGGTCGACATCAAGCCGGAGTACACGCTGCAATCGTTCGAGGCCGCGATCGGACCTCTTCGCGACGGCGGCAAGGACAAGATCGTTTTCGAAACCGTGCACGAACGCAAGGACGGCACCGTCTACGACGTCGAGGTTCATCTCCAGCTACGGCGCGGCGAACACCCCGAGGTCTTCGTCGCCATCATCAACGACATCACCGAGCGCAAGCGGGCCGAGGAGGAAATCCGCGACCTCAACAGGGACCTGGAGCGCCGCGTCGAGGATCGCAGCCGCGAGCTCTACGACAACCAGCGTCGCCTCAACATAGTGCTGTCGTCGGCCAGGGTCGGCACCTGGACCCGCGATTTCGTCGACGACTCGGTGTTCTGGGACGAACACACCGAAGCCATCTTCGGGCTGGCCCCGGGAACCTTCGACGGCACCGTCGCGACCTTCCTCGAGCTGGTTCACCCGGACGACCACGACGGAATCCTGGCGGCGTTGGCCCGCGTCAAGGAAGACCAACGGCCTTACGATCTCGACTACCGAATCCTGTGTCCCGACGGCGGCGTCCGCCACGTCGCAACGCGGGCCACTATCGTCCGTGACGGCGACGGCAATCCGACGCAGGTTTCGGGTGTTATCCTCGACATCACCGAGCGCAAGAAAACCGAGCAGGCGCTCCTCGTCAGCGAGCGCCGCTACCGCGAACTGGTCGCCCACATGAAGGCCGGCGTCGCCGTCTACGAGGCCGTCGACGACGGCGCCGACTTCGTGTTCAAGGACTTCAACCGGGCCGGCGAGCGGATCGACGATATCCGGCGCGGCGACGTCGTCGGCCGGCGGCTGACGGAGGTCTTTCCCGGTGTCGAGGAGTTCGGGCTCCTGGAGGTCCTGCGCCGGGTCTGGCGGACCGGCGAATCGGAGCGTTTCCCGCTCGAGTTCTATGAGGACGACCGCACCCAGGGCTGGCGCGACAATTACGTGTTCAAACTGCCGGACGGCGAGGTCGTCGCCGTTTACGACGACCTGACCAAGGAGAAACAGCAGGAAATAGCGCTCCGCGAGAGCGAGGAACGGCTGCGCGCCATCATGGACAACGCGCCGGTCTTCATCGCGCTCAAGGATACGCAAGGGCGCTACCTGACGATCAATCGCGGCTTCGAGAACCTCAATGACATCGAAACCGGGGACGTGCTCGGCAAAGCCGTCCACGATCTGATTCCCGCCGAGTACGCGGACGCCTTCCACGCCGCCGATATGAAGGTGCTGGAAACGGGCGAAACCTCGGAAACCCTGAACCGGTCGATAACGGCCGACGGCGAGCGCATCTTCAACGTCATCAGGTTTCCGGTCCATGGCGACCGCGGCGACATCGTGGCGCTCGGCTCGATCGCCGTCGACGTGAGCGAAAGAATAGAGAGCGAAAAAGCCCTCAGGGCCAGCGAGGAACGCTACCGCGACATCGTCGAGACCGCGGTCGAGGGCATCGTCCAGGCGACGCCGGACGGAAAGCTGCTTTCCGCCAACCCGGCCGCCGCCCGCATATTGGGCTACGATTCGGTCGAGCAACTGATGCGGGAGGTCGGCGACTCCAGGACGTTCTACGTCGAGCCGGGCGAACGCGAGGCGATCGTCGACAAGCTGGAGACCGAAGGCCGGGCGCTCGGCTTCGAATCGCAGATCCGCCGCCGGGACGGGGAAATCATCCGGGTCGTCGAAAACGTCCGCGCCGTTCGCGACAACTCGGGCGAGGTGGTCCGCTTCGACGGCTTCTTCTACGATATCACCGAGCGCCTCAGGGCCGAGAAGGCGGAACGCGAGAGCGAGGCCAAGTCCGAGTTCCTGGCCTCGATGACCCACGAGTTGCGGACGCCGATGAACGCCATCCTCGGCTTCGCCCAGTTGCTGGAGATGCCGGCGAGCGATCCGTTGACCGACCAGCAGCGCGAAAGCATCCGCCAGATTCTGGCCGGCGGCGGACACTTGCTGACCCTGATCGACGATATACTCGACCTCTCGAAGATCGAATCGGGCAATCTCGGCATCTCGCCGGAGGCGGTGGTTTCCGACGACGTCATCCGCGAAAGCCTGGACTTGGCCCGCGACCTGGCGGCCAGGCGTGGCATCAAGATCCGCAGCCTGCCGAAGGGCGCGCCCGTGCCGGCCGTGTGGGCCGATTCCACCCGCTTCAAGCAGGTCCTGCTCAACCTTCTGTCCAACGCCATCAAGTACAACCGTGAAGACGGCGATGTGGTCTTGAAGGCCGAGCCGACCGGCGACGGGAACCTGCGACTGACGGTCTCGGACACCGGGCCGGGCATCCCCGAGAAGCGGCGCCATGAGTTGTTCCAGCCGTTCTCGCGGTTGGGCCTGGAGGCCTCCGAAATCCCGGGTACGGGCATCGGCCTGACCATCACACGCAAGCTGGTCGAGGGAATGGGAGGTTGCATGGGGCTCGACAGCGAGGAGGGGAAGGGCAGTTCGTTCTGGTTCGAACTGCCGCTGGCGCCCGAGGACGCCCGACCGGCGACGGCGGAAACGGCGCCGACGGAACCGGGGCTGTCGAGGGAAGACGTACGCACGGTGCTCTATGTGGAGGACAACCCGGCCAACCTGCAACTGATGCAGGCGCTGCTCGGGCGCCTGCCGAAGGTCGAGATGTTGTCGGCCCATACCGGGGAGTTGGGACTGGAAATGGCCGAAGCGCATCACCCCGACGCCATCCTGATGGACATCAACCTGCCCGGCATCGACGGATTCCAGGCCCTGGATCGATTGAAGGTCTCGAAAAAAACGGTCACATTCCGGTCATCGCCTTGACCGCCCGAGCCATGCCGAGGGACGTAGAGCGCGGCTTGCAGGCCGGGTTCCACGCCTATCTCACGAAGCCGATCCGGATCGATCAGGTGCTCGACGCGCTCGGCAGCGCGCTTGGGGATTCCTAGAGCAGATCATGTTTTGTCGGAATCGCCCGGGCGATCCGTCGAAGCATGTGAATCTGCTCTACATCATTGAAACCGATCGGATTCACACGTTTTGTCGTCGACACCTCGTGTTTCCGACAAAACGTGATCCGATCCGGGAAAAAGGCGGTTTGCCGGAGTCGGCATCTGGAAAAGTCGAGCCGTTGGTTGGCCGCGACGTTTTTTTTCGTTCGATTCAGTCTTCGTTAACCGTTCGCGACTTACTGTGCCCGGGCAGAACGCGCAGACGTCCCAGAAAAGGGTCTTGAGAACCGAGTTTCCCAGGGTTCGGAGAGAACAATGACCACTGAAAAACGTTTTCGGATGCGCAAGATTTCAAAGGACGAAGCGTGGCGGAAATATCTCACCGATTACACCGATCTGCCGCCCCAGTTGGTCGGCACCAAAATGGACCGCGAAGCCTTCCTCAACGCCCTCACCGTAAGGATGCTCGATGACGTCGCCCACCGCCTGTAGCCAGCCGCAACCGGCCGGTTTGAGCGTGCCGGCGCCTGCCTTGAGCGCAGCCGCTGCCGTCGACGAAGTTCACGCGTTTAGCCGCCGGGCGCCGAGCCCGCGCTATCTGGAACTGCTCGACCTCAATCGCCAAATGCACCAGCGCGGATGGGAAAGCGGCGGTCTGTCGGCCGCCGAGACCTTCAGCGGCGGCAGTCTGCCGGCCCATGCCGCGACCATCCAGAAGATCATCAGCGTTCTCGATTCGCGAACCGTCCTCGATTACGGGTCCGGCAAGGGCGCCCAATACGGACGCTACGCCTACACCAGCCCGGAGGGGCGAGAGTTCCCCGACATCGGCACCTATTGGGGGGTCGAGAGCATTACCTGTTACGACCCGGCCTATGCGCCGTTCGACCGGCTGCCGACGGGCCGCTTCGACGGCGTCGTCTCGACCGACGTGCTCGAACACTGCCCGGCCGAAGACATCCCCTGGATCGTCAACGAGATGTTCTCGTTCGCGACCGAGTTTGTTTACTTGAACGTCGCGTGTTATTCGGCCCGCAAGACCCTGCCCAACGGCGAAAACGCCCATTGCACGGTCGAGGAGCCGGCCTGGTGGAAAGACCATTTCGACGGCGCTCTGGCGACTCGGCCGGGGCTGCGTTATTTCGCGGTTTTCGACGTTCCGCGGGCCGATGGAACGGGACTTGAGAGGGAAATCATACAAGGAAAAATGAAGCTGCCGACCGCCTGAACGGCCCCCTTTTCAGCCAATTATTGGGTTTTATTTCGCGATGCACAATTTTGTTGCATCGCAAAACACATTCGTGGTAATGTAACTGTCTACGATATTTAGGAGAACGGATAGATGCGTGATATGGATCTGATCCGGTTCCTTTCGTCGTCTGCGAAGGAACTGATCGGGAAGGCGCAATGCGCCGCACCGGCGGTCGCCAAGGCTCACCTCGACGAAGCCGAGGAAATGATGGCCCTGGCCAGTGCCATGTTGACCCGCGATACGGCGCTCGGCGCCGAAGCCAAGGAGGCCGCCTAATGGCCAGCCGTCGAATCGATACCAAGAAACCCGAGCCGGAGCGCGCCCACGTCAAGAAGCAGCGCAAGTGCCTGATGTGCTCGAACGAGTTCATGTCCAGCCACATCGGCGAGCGGGTCTGCCCGTCGTGCAAGGAAACGTCCGTGTGGCGTTCGGGCGGCATCGCCGCCTAGTGAAGAGGGCGATCGTTTCGGACCAAACGGTTTGAAGCCCGAACCGCCCTCTATTCCAATAAGTTAGGGACTTGCTCGCGTCCCGGACCTTCGAGGTCCGGAACCTCGGCACCGGGAATCGGCCGAAGCCGCCCGTAGCGTTTCCCGTTTACACCGAAGAACCCCGGAAGTGCTTGCTCGGAGCGCCGAGGGCGCGCTTCGGGGCTTGCTATTGACGACCAGCAAACGCCGGTCCAGACTCGCGCCCATGGAACCCTTCAACGAACCAAGTCAATCGACGCCTTCGGTAGCCGAAGGACCGAACATGGCAAGAGCCAAGTTCGACATCGGCATGCCTGTACGCCATCGGCTATACGGATTCCGCAGCGTCATTTTCGACGTCGACCCGACCTTCAGCAATACCGACGAGTGGTACGAAAGCATCCCCGAAGACGCGCGGCCCCGCAAGGACCAGCCGTTCTACCATCTGTTGGCGGAGACCATCGAGAAGGCGCCTTACATCGCCTACGTCTCCGAACAGAACCTGATTGCCGAGGACGGCAGCGAGGAACCGATCCAGCACCCCGACATGGACGAGTACTTCGTCGGCATGGAAGACGGCCTCTTCATCCCGCGCCACAAGGTTAACTGAGACGAGACCGGCGTCGAATCGGCTTTGCGCCCGGCCACCGGCTTTCGCCTACAACAAGGATTCCTCGAACGGATAGGACGACAACACGATCGGACCGTCGTTGCCGATCAGCACCTGTTCCTCCAGCTTGACGCCCTCGCGGCCGCCGACCCGGCCGATATAGCTCTCGACGCACAGCACCATGCCCGCCTCGACGACGCCGTCGTAGCTCAGCGGCCCGCTGTCCTCCAAGTAGCCGATGTGCGGGTATTCGTCGCACAGGCCGACCCCGTGATAGAGGCAGGAATAGCGGTTCGGCAGGAAATCGTCGTCAAGCCGGTAGGCTTTCTCCGCCAACTCCACGAATCCGACTCCGGGTCTCAGGAGTTTGGTGTCGTGAACGATCTGCTCATGCGCCATGGCGTAGATATGGCGTTGCTCGTTGGTCGGGCGCTTGTCGCCGGCGAGCCAGGTCCGCGAGATGTCGGAGCACGAGCCGTAGGGGCCGATCAGGTCGGTATCGAAGGCGACCAGGTCGCCGTTCTCGATGACCCTCGACCCGCACTCGTGGAACCACGGATTGGTGCGCGGCCCGGAAGCGAGCAGCCGGGTCTCGATCCATTCGCCGCCGCGGGCGATGTTCTCGGCGTGCAGGATCGACCACAGGCGCTGTTCGGTGATGCCCGGCTCCAAGGCGTCGTGCATGATCCGCATGGCGATCTCGCTGGTGGCGATGGCGCAGCGCATGGCCTTGATGTCGTCCTCGCCCTTGATGACGCGGGCGATCTCCATGATTTCTTCGCCGTTGACGATGTCGATGCCGAGACGTTCGAGTTCGGCCAATCCCTCCGGGTTGCAGCGGTCGATGGCGAGGCGCTTGTTGCCGCCGCCGTGGGCCGCCAATAGATCGCCGATCTCGGCCGCCCATTTGCGGGCCCTCGCCTCGACGTGCGGACCGGCCCCGAAATAGAACCACGAGGTGGCTTGGCGGACCTCGTCGATCAGCTCGAAGCCGTCCGACAGGTGCTCGCAATTGTGGAAATCGAACAGCACGATCGGCCCCTCGACCGGCACGAAACAGTAGCGCACGGCGTTGTGGGTACACCACAGCTGCATGTTGGGGCTATCGACGGCATAGCGGATGTTCAACGGATCGGCGACGACAATGGCGGCGCAGTCGCGGGCCACCAGCTGGTCGCGCACGCGCCCAAGACGATAACGCCGCATGGCGTCGAGGTCCGGCAACTCGAGCCCCAGTCGGCGCCATTCGCTGAGCGCCGGCTCGCCCGGCCCCAAAGCGGTGCCGGCGGTCTCCTCGTAATGGGCCAGGGTTTCGGCCGACGCTTGCTGGTCCGGCGATATCTTGCGCGTGTGGCGGCGCGTAAGGGTGTCGGTCATTTCAATCCCCCGGGGACATGGCCTGGATCAGGCGGCGCAAACCCGGTCCATCAGGCGTTCCATGAAAACCTCGCATTCGTCGATTTGCGAGAGCTCGATGAATTCGTTGGGCTTGTGGGCTTGTTCGATGGAGCCCGGCCCGCAGACGACGGCCGGGATGCCGGCCCGCTGGTGAAACAGCCCGGCTTCGGTGCCGAAGGCGATCTTGGTATGGTCGTTGCGCCCGGCCAGCGCCTTGACGAAGGTGACGACGTCCTCGTCGGCGCCGATGTCGAGGCCGGGCATGTCGTTGATGCATTCGATGTCGATGCCGGTGTCGGCGCAGACCGCCTGCATGGCCGGGTTCAGCGTATCGTCCGCGAAGCTGCGGAACTCGGCCTCGATGGCATCGGGATCGTCGTCGACGATGTAGCGGAACTCGAACGTTACCTCGCAATCCTTGGGCACGATGTTCAAGGCGGTGCCGCCGGCGATGACGCCGGTATGGACGGTAGTGTGGCTGACGTCGTAAATCTCGTCGAACGGCCCGTCCTCGGCGAGGCGGCGCGCCATGCCCTTCAGGTAGGCGACGAACTCGGCCGCGTACTCGATGGCGTTGACGCCTTGCGGCGCCAGGCTCGAATGCGCTTCGAGCCCGCGCACCCGGGCTGTGTAGCTACGCTTGCCCTTGTGGCCGACCACCACGTCCATGCTGGTCGGCTCGCCGATGATGCACATCGACGGCTTGACCGGCATGCCGTTGAGCTTGTCGATGAGGCGCCTAACGCCGATGCAGCCGACCTCCTCGTCATAGGAGAACGCCAGATGCAGCGGGGTCCTGAGGCCGCGCTCCAGAAACCGCGGCAGTTGGGCCAGGACGATGGCGATGAAGCTCTTCATGTCCGACGTGCCGCGCCCGTAGAGCCGTCCGTCCTTCTCGGTCACCGTGAACGGCTCGGTGTCCCAGGCCTGGCCGTCGACCGGAACGACGTCGGTATGGCCGGACAGCAGCACCCCCGATTTCTCCGGGTCGCCGGCCGTCGCATAGAGGTTGGCCTTGGTGCCTTCCTCGTTGTGCACCAGCAGGCTGTCGATGCCGAGACCGTCGAGGTAGTCCTGGACGAAGGCGATCAGTTCGAGGTTCGATTCGCGACTGGTGGTGTCGAAGGCGACCAGCTTGGCGATCATGTCGAGGTTTGCCGGATCAGGCATAGGGGCTCCCGGGTCTCATCGGTTGACGGCGCCGCCCGAGCGGCACAAACAAAATTGACGTATCGGCTCCAGTTTGCAAGCCTCTCGAAAATTCAGCCGGGCACGGACTGAGATATGGGTGAAGATCGAGACCAGCGAATCCGGGATTGGTTGGTATCCAAGCGGGCCGACCAGTTCGCTCTGTTGGCCGAACTGGTCCGTGAACCTTCGGTAAACCCTCCGGGCGAGTGCGCCGTCCACGCCGAGTGCACCCATGATCTGCTGAAGGGCCTCGGTTTCGAGGTCGAACTCCATCCGGTCGCCAACGAGGTTGCCGAACCGTTGGGACGCAGTGGAGTCGTCAACCTCGTCGCCCGGCGGTGTTTCGGGGACGGACCGGTGGTGGCGTTGTCGGCGCCGGCCGACACGGCGCCGGCCGGCGAGGGATGGAGCCGCGATCCTTTCGATCCGGCCGTCGGTAAGGGACGGATGAGCGGCCTCGGCGTCGGCGGTTCGAAATCGGACCTGGCGGCCTACGCCTTCGCCGTCGCCGCGCTCGACTCCGCCGCCCCTGAACTGCAAGGCACGGTCGAACTGCACGTCACCTACGACGGCGAAACCGGCGGCGAACTCGGCGCCAAGTGGCTGCTCGACAACGGCGTCTCCAAACCGGATTTCGCCCTGTGCGGCGGCTCCACCTACGAGATCGCCACCTCGGCCAAGGGCTGCCTTGGCATCGAGGTCGAGATCGTCGGCCGCGAAGCGTCGGCGGCACGACCGGAATTGGGTCATGACGCGTTGGAGGCGCTGACCCGGGTGCTGGCGGCGCTTTACGGGCTGCGCGACGAGTACGACGGGGTGTTTTCGGAAACACCCGGTATCGGCCGGCCGACGCTGGTCGTCACGCAGGTTCAAGGCGGCGACCGGCGCAGCACCGTTCCCGGCCGCGCCCAGCTCCGACTCGACCGGCGCATTTTGCCGGAGGAGGACCCGGCCGCCGTCGAGCGCGAACTCACCGACCTGATCGGCACCACCGTGGTCAAGATACCGAACGTCATGTGCAGGGTCAGGCGCGTGCGCCTGATCGAGGCCATGAAACCGGGGGCCGACGCGGGCGCGCTGGCCGAGGCCTTGAAGCGGCGCGGCACCGAGGTCATCGGAGAAACGCCGACAGTGCGCGGAACGGCGGCCGAGACCATCGGCTCGTGGTACGCCGCCGCCGGCGCGGCCACGGCGCTCTACGGGGCCGGGCCGGTGGCCGATGCCGAGGAAGCCGGCGGCGATCCCGACGAGAGCCTCGACCTCGACGATCTCAGGAAATCGACGGAAGTGGTGGCGCTGGCCGTGGCCGATCTGCTCGGTTCCGATCAATCCTCGTCGTCGGCGTCGCGGACCCCGTAGGCGGGCGAGAACGCGATCTTCGAGCCGAGCAGTTCGAGCAGTTCGACGGCGCTGCCGACCGTTCGGCGGTGCCGTGGCTCCGCCTCGCCGGGTCCCATCGCCCCGTAGCCGTCGACGACGACGATGCGGGCGGCCTCGATGCGGACGGTCCTAAACACCGGGACACCGTAGCCGAAATGGACGCCGTGAAAATGCGTCGCGTCGAAACCGAGGCATCGGGCCTTGGCCCGGTCCTCGAGCCGGAACGGCCCGAGGTCGAGGCGGGCCGGTTCCTCGTCGCCCAGGCGCGGCACGGCGTGCGCCCGGACCGAGCGGTAGGCGTCGCGAAGTTCGGGCGACGCCGTGTAGGTGAACGACCCCGGGTCGGCCAGCCAGTCCTCACCGTCGACGTTCAACTCGATCGCCAACTGGTCGTTATGGGCGTGGCCGCCGCGGCCGTTCTGGCCGACCGCGCCGCAGCGCACCGACAGGAAGAACCGCGCCGAACGCCACAGGTAGATCCCGAAATCGGGGTAGGCGACGGCCTCCAGGCCGTCGAGCACGTCCGGGTCGGGCAGCTCGATGACGGTTTCGGTAATCCGGTCCGCACCGTGATCCGGCGCGGCTGGCGGCCGATCGACCGTTCGCCCGACCGCCGAAGCGGCGGCGCCATCGAGCCGGGCGCCGCCGGCCAGCGCCGAGATCAGCACCGCCTCGAAGGCGAAATCGGGGCCGGCGAAGGCGGTCAGGTCGCCACCCCCGGTCAGCCCGTCGACGGCGGCGACCAGGGCGCGGTGGTCGAGAACGATCTCCGATCCGGCGTCGTCGCAGGCCGGCGACAGCTTGAACAGGCGACCGTTGTCGGTGTCGCCGACCTGTGCCACCAGGCCGTTCGGTTTGGTGACGTGCATGGTGAACTCCGCCATCCGTCGCAGCCTCGCCCCGTACCATTGCGGAAACGGGCCGGCGTCGTCGGTCCACGGGACCGGAGCCGGCGGTAGAGTGGGGTGGCGTGTCCATTTACGGTGGTCGTAGGCGGCCAGCGCCTGCCGGTTGTCATCGTCGAGACCGAGTGCGACGGCGCTGGCGAAAGCCACCATCTCGGCCGACAGGCGGTGGTAGTTGGTGGAGGCCTCGAAGTTGGCACCGTCGTCGGTGAACTGGCGTTCGGTCTCGGCGATCAGTTGCCGGACCCCGAACGCGAGCCAGCAATCGGTCTCCTCGGTGCGCGGCAGGAAAGCGCCGATGAAGACGAGGCCGACAACGTCGGCCAGGTAGTGATTGGCGCGGTGTTCGGGATGCCACTCCAGATGAGCGGCGATATGACGGCCGTGGGCGATCAGTCCGGCGTGAAACTCGGCCTCGAAGGCGCCGTCGAAGTCGACACCGCGGCTGCGGAACAGCTCGTAGGCGAGGATCATGTTGGCGGCGCGGATCGCCACTTCCATGGCGGTCAGCCAGTTGACGCCCCATTCGGGCGGGTTGGCGGCGAGGAAATCGAGCACCTGGTCGCGGAACTCGCGGTGGTAGGTATCGGCGGTCCTAAAGCCGGCCACGCCGTCTTCGGCCAAGCCGTGGGCCAGAGCCAGCCCCGGCAGGTGCTGCAGGCGGGCGAGTTCCCACGGCACCTTGACGTCGACGCCGGGCTCGTGGCCGTAGCGGATGGCGCCGCCCCACCGGTCGGCCGGCCAGCGGTATCCGGACTTGAAATCGACGTGCCAATCGATCGGCCGGTACCCATCGCCGATCAACCGGCGGATTGCCGTCGCCCGCTGGCGGTTGCCGGCGGCCAGCATCGGTTCCGCTTCCGCCGCCGGATCGGCCAGGCCGGACCCGAGCAGGTCGAAACGGTGCTCGACGCCGCGTTCGGCCAGAAGGGCGAGCTTGGCGGCGGCTGCTTCGAGCACCGAGAAATCGAGGTCCGTAAGCAAACGGTGAAACGGCGCCCGCCCCTTATCGACGGCGACGAAGCTGGAGCGACCCGAGTTGACGGCCCGCCACAACCATCCGCCGCTCAACCGCCCAGCCATGCGGGCCGCCTTCGCCGCCGCCACATGGGGCGGCAGGGTCAGGCCGTACTTGATGAGGTGGGCCAGGCTCATGAGAAATCTTCAGACGCGATTGCTGCCGAACCGCCTGTCCGGCCGGCTCGTATTTAGACCACAAAGGTCGGTCGATCAAAAGCCGCATCAAGCGAGTGTTGAACGGATGCCCCGAGTGACATAGCTTCTGGAGCGGCTTCGAAGCGCCGTTCTCGGCGCGCTTTCGATGGAACGGCGATGCGGATCATAGTCAACGCAATTTCGGCGCACACCGGCGGAATCGTCACCTATACCACCAACCTCATAGGATATTTGGGGGCGACCGACGTCGAGGCCATCATCTACGTTCCGGAAGCCTTCATTCCGGGATTGGCCGATTACCCCAACATCAGGCTGGAACCCGCGAGGGAGCGTTTCTACGGCCCCATTCACCGGTTCCTGTGGGAACAGACGGCATGGCGTTCGATCATCAAGCGCAGCGGCGCCGATATCGTCTTCTCGTCGGCCAACTACGGTGTTCTGCTGCCGCCGATCAAACAGGTGCTGCTGGTTCAGGGCGAGATCTACCTCAATCCCGTCTACCGCGAACGTGTGCTGCCCAGGCTGAGTTGGCGCGAGCGGCTATCCGCCCTCCTGCGGCGATATCTGATGCTGATCTCGGCCCGCAGTTCGGAAGCGGTGATCTTCCCGTCGCAAGTGGCGCTCGAGGCGGCGGCCGACTACGGCCCCGACCTGGTCGGCCGCTCCGTCGTCAACTACCTGGGCGTCAACCCCCAGTTCTCCGGCACCGAGGAGCGCCGCACGTGGTCGGAGGACGGCACCCTGAGGCTTCTCTATGTTTCCGTCTACTATCCGCACAAGGATCCGCTCACCCTGGCCGAGGCCTCGCGGCTGCTGAACGAACAGGGTTTTCCGACCGAAGCCCGCATCACCATGGAGCCGGAGGATTTCGAAGCCTGGGACAATAGCGCGCCTGAACTGCAGTCCCTGCAGTCGGACCGCTACCGGGGCAGCGTCAGCCTCGGCCGGATCAGCCACGCGTCGCTGGTCGACGTGCTCAAGGAGTTCGACGCCTTCGTGTTTCCATCGATGGCCGAAACCTTCGGATTCCCCATGGTCGAGGCAATGCGGGCGGGCGTTCCCCTGGTCGTTTCGGACATTCCCGTGCACCGCGAGATCTGCGGCGACGCGGCCGTCTATTTCGAACTCGGCGACGCCGAAGACCTGGCCCGCAGGCTCGTTCAACTCGACAACGACCCCGTACTCCGCCGCCATACGGCGAACGCCGGCATGACGCGGTCGCAGCGGATGTTCACATGGGACAATCACGTTTCCAAGCTGATCGCCCTGATGACCGAGGTCGCGGCGCCTCGGCCTTTGAAGGTCCTGATCAACGGCATGCACGCGCGGACCGGCGGCGGCGTCACTTATTTGAGGAACATGCTGCCGTTGCTGGCCGACGATCCCGCGGTCGAGACACACCTCTGCGTCTACGACGACCAGCGCGAGCTGTTGCCGTGCGATCTCGAGAACGTCACCTATCACTTCCTGCCCTATAAACGGAGCTTCTGGCGGGTCATCCTGCGCGAACAGTTTCATATCCCGATCCTGGCCCGCCGGTTGGGAGTGGACGTCACCTTCTCGCCCGCCAACTACGGGCCGTTCTTCGCCCCCAACCCGGTCGTCTTGCTGCGCAACGCGGTCAGCGTCGGGTTCGTCGAGCGCAGGCCGGTCAAACTGGCCTACTGGGGGCTTCTGTATATCGCCACCATGCTGTCGCTGCTGACGTGTCGCCGTTCGATCGCCGTCTCGGAATACGCCCGCGACCTCGGCGGCGGCGTATTCATGAACTTCGTGAAGCGCCGCATCCGGGTCATTCCGCACGGCGTCGACCGGGTCTATGCGCCGCGGCGCGCCGACGAAGAGCGCGGACGGTTCCTGTTGGCGGTTTCGGATATCTACGTTCAGAAGAACTTCCTGAACCTGATCAAGGCGCTCGCCGTTCTGCGGGGCCGGTTTCCGGACATCCAACTGAGGATCGCCGGCGAGCCGGTCGATCAGGAATATTACGATGCTTTGCTCCGACTTATCGAGGCCGAGGGCTTGGGAGACTGCGTCGAGTTTCTGGGCCACGTCCCTCCCGCCGAGCTGCGCGATTTGTACTGCACTTGCGCCGCTTTTATCTTTCCGTCGACGGTCGAGACCTTCGGCAATCCTCTGGTCGAGGCCATGGCCTGCGGGGCGCCGATCGCCAGCTCGAAATCGACCGCCATGCCCGAGGTGCTGGGTGACGCCGGCGTCTATTTCGATCCCGGCAGGGTCGATGAGATCGCCGACAGCATCGCCTCTTTGCTGAACGACTCGGGGTTGTGCGACGAGTTGAGCGACAAAGCCCGGAACCGCTCGGCGCGTTTCACGTGGGAGCAAACCAAGGCCCAGACCCTGGAGGCGCTGCGCGGCCGGGTGCCGTTGCGGGCCGTCTCCTGATTCAGTCGGCCAGCAATTCCCGGCAGCCGGCGGCGACGGTGCCGGGCTCGATCGACAGGATCGATTCGCCGCCGGGCCTGAACCCGGCCGCCGCCGGAACCCGTGCCGTCAGCCGCCACGGGTAGAATATCCGGTGCCCGTGGCCGGCCGGGAACCAGACGCCGGGCTTGGCTCGCGCGCTGAAAACGGCGACGCACGGCAGGCCGGCCAGCGCCGCCAGATGCATCGGACCGGAATCGTGACCGAGATAGATGAGCGCCCGCCGGGCGATCAGGGCGCCGAGCCTGGGGCCGAGTTCGCCGCACAGATTGAGCGACGGCCCCGGCCATGACTCGAACAGGGCATCGGAGCGTTGGCGTTCGTCGCCCGACCCAAGCCCGGCGATTCCGAGATCCGGATAGCCGGCGCCAAGCGATTCGAGAACAGCCCGCCAGTTGGCGTCGCCCCAGTCCTTGTCGCGGCCCTTGCCGCCGATGCTGAAGACGATGAAGCGCTCGGCGCCCGGCCATCCCGACAACGCTTTGTCGGCCTCGGTGGCCTCGTCGGGTCTGAAAGCGAGGATGTCCGCCGCCGCGTCGTCGCCCGGGCCGGCGCCGATCGCCCTCAACAGACGCCGGCTCTCGCTCTCCCACAACTCGCCGTCGGCCTTTCGATAGGTCCGCAAGTCGTCGCCGAACGGAAATCCGACGAAGCGTCCGATCCCGCACCAGCGGAAGAACACCGCCTCCCTGACCAGGCGAAGCCGCGACGACGGTTCGGACAGGTAGACCAGGGTGTCGGGACCCCAGGCTCGGATTTCCGAACGCAGTTTTCGGATGCCGCTCGGGCGGCGGCCGGTCGGTGGGAACACGAAGCAGTCGTCGATCAGACCGGAACCCTCGAGCAGGGCTTGCAGCGGCGGCGCCTTGCCGGCAACCGGCGTGTTGGTCAGGAGGCGGCGCTCGCAGCCCTGGAATCGCTCGGCCAGGGCTGCCAGCGCCGGTAGGCTGACGACGCCGTCGCCCAAGCTGCCCCGCCGGAATATCAAGACCTTGTTCGTCATCAACGTCTTTCTTGAGCCGCCCGACCCGCCCGACTCTACGGATCGCGGCCGCCCGCCGACAGGGAGCGCCGTACCCGCGCTTCGCGCCAAACGAGATAAACGGCGACGAGCAGAATGACGGCGACGACCTTGGTCGTGTAGACGTGGATCCCGTGGCCGCCGTTCCAGGTCAGGATGGCAAACCCGACGGCCAGGTCCGACTTCGGGGTCGAGGCCATCCACGATCCGGGCTTGAGGTTGAGTACCGGCGCATTGAGCAGGGGTTCGAAATAGGGGCCCGAGGAAATCTTCGGATTGCTGAAGCCGAGCCTGTCCATGATCGGCAGGCGGTCGAACACGATGCCGTCCCGGCGGCCGTCCTGATAGGCACGGATCACATCCGACATCGAGGCGGGGCTGCCGCCGTCGCGGACGATGGTGGCGTGCATCGGGTCGACCACCTGCCAACGTTCGGTTCGCGGATTGAAGAATTCGCTGACCGAGTGGGCTTGGCCGCCGAAGTAGCCGCGGCTGTTCCATATCCACCATTCGCGCGCCCTGTATCCGTTGTTCTGAGCGACCAACTGAAAGAGCGCCGTGAAATCCGTGCAATAGGCCGCGCTTGTCGGCAATTGGGCGAGCCAGGTGTCGAAATCGGCCGCCGCGTAGCTGACCCGGCCGCCGTCGCCGCCGCTCGGGCTGTAGGCGCGGACGAACGTCAACGCCTCGGCCACTCCGGCCTCCGTCGACAGGTCGAACGACGGCGACTCCAAACTTCCCTTGAACGACAGCCGCGGGTAAAGCCAGCCGGGATTCAGCGAGTCGACAACCTCGAACAGGGCGGTCGGGAGAAGGACGATCCTCGCGTAATAGCGGTATTGAAAGAGATAGAAGACGGCGCCGACGATGATCGCCGCCAGGACGATCGCCCTAAGCCGGCTGGTCCCGGTTCTCACGGCGCTGCTCGGTTCGGAGAACTGCATGACCGCACCTTACTTGGCCGTGTGCGCCATTGCCACATCCGCAAAGGTGGTCCGGCCGGAGGGGTGTAGAGGCTCACTTGGGGATACATCGCAGCGAAGGTTCCGATTTCCGTTCGGGAACCAGGAAATGGGCAAGCGGGTCCGCCCGGCATTCGGAGTCCGTTATCCACGCCTGGAGCAGTGATTTGATTCCGGCGTCGAGAGCGATGGGCCAGACCAGGTTGGCCTGGGCCAAGGCGGCCCTCATGGCGGTGTCGACCGGGATCGAGGCGCTGTTCTGTGCGCCTTCGCGCCAATCCTCTCTCGGGTGAAACCGGACGTCGGGAACGCCGGCGCCCCTGGCCGCCGGCACCAAGGAATAGGCGACGATGCGGCCGACCGGCGGGTTCCTGCCCTGATTGACGGTGATGATGAACGGCGCCTCCGGAATCTCGCCCTTGGCGATCAATTCCTTGATGCGCTGCGCTTCGCCGGGAATCCGCTTGAAGGCGGCGGCGACCGGTTGGTAGGAGCGGGCGCTCAGGTCCTCGATCCGCCTGTAGGTCTGATGACCCTGCCACGCCGCCAACGTGACGACCGCCATCACCAAGGCGTAGCCGGCCGGCGGCGATGCAAGCGCCGTCGCCAGGGCGCGGCCGGCCTTGCCGGCAGCCAGCCGCGAGGTTTCGACGACCAGCAACGTCAGACCGACGAGGTGGGCGATCCACAACGGTATCCGCGTATAGCGCGGCACCGAACGGGAGAACTCGGTCCACACCGTCAGGTGGAACACGTACAGCGCCAGGAAATAGCTGGCGATGAAAAGGACCAGGACGCCGACGGCCCAGCGGCGGCGCGGAGCGGCGACGGCAAGCCCCAAACCGACGGCCGCCGCCAGGCTGACGGGAAGCTTGTAGGACGTGAAATAGCTCCAGACGTCGCCGAACAGCCACGCCGCCGTCGACCAGCCGTCGCTCCGAACGCGCTCGATGAGGGCGCCGTCCAATATCCGATGCGGCGATCCGGTCGACGTCTCGCCGCTCACCTGTAGCCGCCACAGGGCAAGCAGGATGACGACGGGGAGGACGGCCGCCAATAGGTGGCCGGCGGCGTTGCGAAGGAAAGCCGCGTCCGACAACAACGCCGCCGGCCGACGGCCGGCCCTCGCCTTGTCGCCGGTGTCGAGCCAAGCGGCGGCCAGCGCCAACACCAGCATTCCCGGCATGGCGGCGAAGGCGGCGACCTTGATCAGGTACTGGGCGCCGAGGATCAGGCCGAGGCCGAGGAGGGCGGGTCGCCGGTTTCCTTCGGCCTCCACGACCGACACCGCGCCCAATATCAGGGCCGTGTAACCGTAGACCTGCGGCGATTCCACGAGCAGGTTGCCGGCCACCAGCTTGCCTGTCGCTTCGGCGCCCAGCGCCAGCAGAACGACGGCCCAGGCGTAGAGATCGCGTCGGCGGCGCGGCAATTCCCAGTGGCGATCCAGGGCGCCGCCGACGACGTCGTAGACCATGCCCAGAAGACCGACCTGAAAGACCAACGGGCTCAACGCCGCCAGCCGTTCCTCGAAGCGATCGAAGAACAGGCTGGGGTAGGCCACCATCAACGGCCAGCCGGGCGTGTAGTCCGGGTACGCCATCTTCATTTGTTCGGGCAGGAAGGCGCCGACGGCGACCAGCCGCTTGGCGGTGCTGATCCAATACGAGAATTCGTCGCCTGAATACGGGATGTAGGCAATGCCTCCGTGGGCGACGATGAGCACCGCAACCCCGAGCGGCAGTACGAAAACCGGGTGGTGAAGGTGCAGCGTCGGATTGGCGAGGTCGAGCCGCCGCGGCAAGGCGAGGACCAGGCCGACGGCGGCGAGGCCGGCGATGACGTAGGCCGTTACGCTCAAGCCGAGGCCGACGACGATGTGGAGCAGAAAAACCAGGACCGGGATCAACGAGGCGCCGACCACCAACAATAGCCCGAAACAGGACGGCAGCCTGACGAAGGAACGTCTCGCCAAGCCGGCGAGTCCGAAGCTTGTCGCAAAATAGATGACGAGACCGGTCATGGGCGTCGGGCAATCCTTCCGTCGATCGAGGCGACTACCCTATTAATCCGAACCACCCGAAATCCAAACGGAAATCGGGCGGCCGTCGAATATCGACGGCCCCGGAGATAGCTTCCTGCCAAGGCCGGTTGTCAATCCTTGGCTGGCGGCGACGCCCGAAATCGGCCATTCTTGGCCGGCTTCTTATCCGCGTCGGGAAACCGCCGTCAACTCGACCGAGGTCGTCGATCCGTGCGTCTCACCTACCTCGTCAGCCACCCCATTCAGTACCAGGCGCCGCTGCTGCGGATGATCGCCGGCCAGCCCGACATCGAGCTTCGCGTACTGTTCGAGCGCGCCGCCGAAACCGGGACGGCCTTCGATCCGGGGTTCGGCCGCGAGGTCGCCTGGGACGTGCCTTTGACCGAAGGCTACGAAAACGAGGTCGCGGCGACCTTGGGCGACGTCGAAACGGCGTTGAGGAGCAGCGACGTCCTGTGGCTGCACGGCTGGGACAGCGGTCTCAAACGGGGCGCGCTGGCGGCGGCCGGGCGCTTTGGCGTGCCGGCGCTGATGCGCGGCGAAAACACGCTGGCCGCCATGCCCGACGGCTGGGGACCTCGCGGCGTCGTCAAGCGCCTCTACCTGCAGCGGATCTTTGCGCGCTGCGCGGGATTCCTGTGCATCGGCTCGGACAACCGCCGCTACTACGAATCCCACGGCATCGGGTCGGACCGCTTGTTCTCAATGCCCTATGCCGTCGACAACGCGTTTTTCCGCGACTGTGCCGAGGCGGCGGCCGGCCGGCGACAGGATTTCCGCGCCGAACTTGGCCTCGAGCCGGGCCCGAAGGTGGTGCTGTTCGCCGGCAAGCTGCAACGCCGCAAGCACCCACGCACCCTGCTCGATGCCTGGGCGCGGCTCGAAGGCGGTGGCGGCAAACCGCCCTATCTGCTGTTCGTCGGGGACGGCGAGGAGCGGGCCGCTCTTCAAGCCGCCGCCGGGCCTTATGGAGAGCGGATCCGCGTTCTGGGTTTTCGCAACCAGACGGAGCTGCCGGCGTTTTACGACGTGGCCGACGTCTTCGTGCTGGCCGCCGAGCGCGAACCGTGGGGGCTTGCCGTCAACGAGGCCATGAACGGCGCCACCGCCGTGATCGCCTCAGACCAATGCGGGTGCACGGCCGACTTGATCGACGACAGCTGCGGCCGGGTGGTGGCGGCCGCCGACGCCGCCGCACTCGCCGCCGCACTCGCCGACATCCTCGCCGAGCCGGGCCGGACGGAAGCCATGGGGCAGGCGGCGCGACGCCGCGTCGCCGAATGGGGGTTCGAGCAAGACCTGAAGGGTCTGCGGGCCGCCGTCGAGGCTGTTATCCCCGGGACTTCATCGCCTCGCCCAGCATGAATTCGACCCGGTCCCGGTGGGTGTAGCCGCTTTCCTCACAGCGTTTGCGGCCGGCGGCGGCGATGGCGGCGCGCTCGTCCTCGTGGTCCAGGTAATAGCGGGCCTTGGCCAGCATGTCGTCGGGCGAGGTGAAGAACACCGCTTCGCGGCCGTCTTCGAACAACCGCGCGTGCTCGTCCGAATGCTCGGCCAGCAGGAAACCGCCGCAGGCCGGTATCTCGATGCTGCGGTCGGTCTGCAGGTCGCGGTTGGCCTTCCTCAGGAAGCCGAGATTGACGCGGGTGGCGGCGATTCCCTTGCTGTAGCGCAAATCGTCGCCGGTGTTGACGAGGGCGGCGCTTTCGATGGTCAGGTTCGGCGTCGAGCCCGATACGCCCTCCCAACCGTTGCCCCAGACCCGGACCGGGACGCCGGCTGCGGCCAGCAGCCTGAGCGCCTCCAGCCGTTCCGTCGCGAAGCTGCCGATGAAGCCGGCTTCGGCGGCCAGTTCCCGGCGCTCGGCCGGGACCAGTTCGAGCGGTCTGTGCTGATCGGGATCGTAGGCTTTGTCGACCATGACGACGCGCCTGGCGCCGAGGCTCGGCAGTTCGTCGGCGTCGGCGTTGTAGGACTTGGTGGTGAAGACGACGTCGTAGAACTTCAAGCCGGCCGCGTAAGCCCTGGTCCGGTTCCAGGCGGCGAACATGTCGTCGTCGGAATAGGACGCCAGCACCGCGCCCGGGACGGTTTCGCGCAGCCGGGCCAGCGTCGCCGGGCGGATCATGTTTCCCTTTTCGATCCACACCAGGTCCGGTTCGAAATCGCCGGCCGCCTCGACGAGGCGCCGGTTGACGGCTTCCGTATCGAGATGGAAGCCCAGCTTCCAGGCAACCCTGAAGGCCACCGTAGGTTCGACGTAGCCGCTTTTCTCGCCGCCGATCGGCGTATGGGAAAGGGTCAACGTTTCAGCGCCCGAGCGCTCGAACGCCCTTGCCCTGGAAAGGCTCTTCGAATAGACGTTCAAATCGCCGACGAATAGCACGCGAGGCATGCCTGTTCTGGTCCTTTGCGCCTGATCGCGGGTTGGCCGATCAACAGGCCCGGCTTCGAGCCCGGCTTAGGGTCTTATCGTCTTGGCATCGTTTCGATCCAAGACGTGAATAAGCCCCTAAACAAAAGATAGAAGGCGATTCACGTTTCAAATCAATAGGATTTGAAACGATCGCACTCTAGAAGACGTCGACTTCAGCGTTGATGTCAACGCTCCACCCGGACTGGCGGCCGACCGATGACCAAAATCGATTACCGGGAACTGAAAATCGGCAGCGTCCTTCTGGTCTCCGGACAGGCCGTTCAGGCGCTCGTCGCCTTCGGCGTCAACCTGGTTCTGGTCCGTTATCTGAAGCCCGAGGAGTTCGGCCGTTTCGCCCTGGCGCTGGCCGGCGTCGCCCTGGTCTACGCCATTCTCTCGCTGCGCATCAACGTGTTGATCATCCGCTCCTCCGAGGCCCGGTTCGACGCCGCCGCCCAGGACCGCTACTTCACCGCCATGACGCTGGAAACGTTGGTCGCCGGGGCGGCCGCCTTCGGCTGGCTGGCCGTCACCGGGACTGCCGATCGGTGGGCGATGGCGTTGATCGTCGCCCTCGGCGTGCGCCACTGGGTGCACACCAACACCGCCTTCTTCGAGCGCGCCATGCCGTACCGCAAGCTGGCCCTGATCGAAACCGGATCGGCCACGGCAGGTCACCTCGTCGCCCTCGGCCTGATCCTGACCGGGGCCGGCTGGACAACCCTCTACATCCGCGAGTTCTTCCTGACGGCGGCCGGTTTGGTCGGTCTCGCCGCCGTCGGCGGCCTGACCTTCCGGCGCCTCCGCCCGCTGAGCGGTATCGAGTGGCGGCAACTGTTCGGCGAGGCCCGCGGCGTCTGGTTGGACGGCGTCCTCGAAAACAGTTTCCAGCGCTTCGTCATTCTGGTCGCCGGCCTGCTCGGCGGCGAGCGCACGGTCGGTTTCTTCTTCCAGGCCCAGCGCCTGGCTACCGTGCCGCATCAATTCCTGGCCCCGGTGCTGGGACGGGTCGCCGCCAACTGGTTCGGCCGCACCGAGGATTCGGAAGCCCGCCGGGCCGGGCGCAACCGCATTCTGCTCGCCGCCGCCGGCCCGCTCGCCGCCGTCAGCCTGCTCGGCGTCGCCTTCGCCGATCCGCTGATCCCGTGGCTGTTCGGCGAGCCGTGGCGGCCGGCCGCCGATCTGTTCGCGGCCATGTGCGGCATGGTGCTGTTCATCAGCCTGTTCGAGGTCCTCAAGGTCTATTGCTGGAGCACCGAGCGGACCGGCCCGTTGCTGGCCGGGCGCGTCGTTCAATATCTCGGCTGCCTGGTTCCGGTGGCGGCGATCAACGTGCTGGCGCTGCCCGGCGGCCTGGCGCTGTCGTTGGGCCTGTCGCTGGCCTATGCCGGCGCCTTCGTGACGGTGCTGTTCCTGCTCGGCCGGCGTGAGGACCGGGCGGCAGCGGACGGCGGCGCCGGCCGACTGATCGAACGGATCGGCCGCGGCGGCCACCAGCGCAAGACGCGCTTTCACGACGAGAAGGGCAATCTGGTCGATGCCGGCGGCATGCGGTACGCCCCGCACTCCCTGGTGACGGCGGCGTTGCGGGTCGGCCTCGGCTATCGGCCGCAGGCGCCGATGATCTCGTACCGCGCCGCCCGCACCATCGCCGCCGGCCTGCCGGCCGACGCCGCCTGCGTCGAGTTCGGCTCGGGCATGTCGACGCCCTGGCTGGCCCGGCACTGCGCATACCTGCTGAGCCGGGAGAACGACCGCGGCTGGTACCGCAAGGTCGGCTCGCTCCTGAAGCGCGCCGGGTTGACCCACGTGCGCTACGAGTATCGCGAACCGGAGCGCTTCCACGAACTGCCCGATCACCCCGACGGGTTTTTCGATTTCGCCCTCATCGACGGCTGGAACCGGGCCGGCTGCGTGGCCAGCGTGTTGCCGAAGCTCAAACCCGGCGGCTGGATTTACCTGGACAATTCGGACAAGGATATGACCATACCCGACGGCGATCTCAGGCGGGCCGAAGCGGCGCTCCTCGAAGCGGTCGAGAAGCGCGGCGGCAGCGTCGAGTACTTCGTCGATTTTTCGCCGACGAATTTTTTCGTCGAGCAGGGACTGCTGGCGCGGTTTTCAAGATAGGGGGGTGCGCGCGTGAACGGGATTTGCAGCCACACCGCCGCCAAACTCCGGTCCCGGCGCCGGAGCCGCTAGATGTGCGGAATCGCCGGCATCGTCGCCAAGCGCGCCGTCAACCCGGTCGCCGTTCAGGCCATGATCGACCGCATGGCGCACCGCGGGCCCGACGGCGAGGGCCTGTGGTCGAGCGACGACGGCCGGATCGTTCTCGGCCATCGGCGGCTCGCCGTCATCGACCCGACGCCGGCCGGCGCCCAGCCGATGGCCGATGTCGAAGGCAACTGCGTCCTCACCTTCAACGGCGAGATCTACAACTACGTCGAGGTCATGGAGCGCCTGCGCGGCCAAGGCGTCTCGTTCCGCTCGGCCTGCGACACCGAGGTCCTGCTGGAGGCCTACAAGGCGTGGGGCGAGGACTGCCTCGACGAATTCAACGGCATGTTCGCATTCGCCCTTTACGATGCCCGCACGGGCCGGCTTTTCTGCGGCCGCGACCGCTTCGGCGAGAAGCCGTTCCTGTATTGCGAGACGCCGGAGTTCTTCGCCTTCGCCTCCGAGTACAAGGCGCTGCTGAGCTTGGCCGGGGTCACGGCCGACATCGACGAGACGGCGCTGTTGCGCTTCCTGCACCAGCCGCGCCAGGGGTTGGACGACGGGCGGGAAACGGTGTTCGCGGGTGTCCGCCAGCTACTGCCCGGCGAGAAGCTGGTTGTCGATACGGCCGCGCTCGAGGTCTCGGTCGGTCGCTATTGGGAGTTGGAACCGGACGCCGAGGCCGGCCGCCTGGCCTTCACCGACGCCGCCGCCGGCTTCCGCGAACTCCTGACCGATTCGATCCGCCTGCGCCTGCGCAGCGACGTGCCCTTGGGCTCGTGCCTGTCGGGCGGCCTCGATTCCAGCGCCATCGTCTGCCTGGCCCGCGGCATGGTCGCGGCGGAAGCGCCCTATCACGTCTTCACCGGTCGCTTCCCGGAGACTTCGGCCGACGAGGGCGGCTTCGCCGCGCAGGTCGCCGCCGCCACCGACGCCGTTAGCCATACCGTCGAACCGAGCCCCGAGGGATTGCTCGACGACCTCGAG
This sequence comes from uncultured Thalassospiraceae bacterium, assembly GCA_964344215.1. Lineage (GTDB taxonomy): Bacteria > Pseudomonadota > Alphaproteobacteria > Rhodospirillales > Casp-alpha2 > CAYFMP01. The sequence goes on from CAYFMP010000048.1 coordinate 26,174, forward strand.
GATTTCTGCTGGCTCAACGAGTTGCCGGTCGGCTCGACCAGCCAATACGCCCAGTGGTGCGTCTTTCGCCTCGCCGCCGACAGCGGCGTCACGGTGCTGTTGGACGGGCAGGGGGCGGACGAGCTGTTGGGCGGATACGAGCAGTATTTCCGGGCCTACCTGCGGGCCCGCGCCGCTTCGGACGGCGACGCCAAGGCCGAGGAGGAGGCGATCCGCGAACGCTATCCGTTGGCTCTCGAGGACCGGGCCGAGACCTGGAAGACGCGACTGCCGACGCCGGTACGCTGGCGTCTGGCCGGATGGTCGGGACAGGGCTCGGATTTCCTGTTCGGTCTTTCCAAGGAGACGGCGATGGCGGTCGAGGCGGCCAACCTGAGGGTGCTGGACGGGCGCTTCAACGAGTTGAGCGGGGCCCTGGCCGACGAGTGCTTCCATTCGCACCTGCCGACTTTGCTACGCTACGGCGATCGCAATTCGATGGCCCATTCGCGCGAGGTGCGGTTGCCGTTCTGCGACCACCGGCTGGCCGAGTTCGCCCTGTCGCAGCCACCCCAGACTTTGATGGGCGAAGCCCAAACCAAGCGGCTACTGCGGGAGGCCATGCGGGACGTGCTGCCGGAAACCATCCGCAGCCGCTGGAACAAGCAGGGATTCCTGCCGCCGCAGGGCGACTGGATGAGGGGCGCGCTGCTGCCGCTGACCCGCCAGGTCGTCGAGGAGCGCGCCTTCGCCGAACGCGGCACCTGGCGGGTCGAGTGGTGGCGGGCGGCGTTGAGCCGCCTCGAAAACGGCGAGGACCACCTCGCCTGGACGGTCTGGAAACCGCTCGTTGCCGAGCTCTGGCAGCGCCACTTCGTCGACCGCATCCGCCGAACCTCGCCGATCGAGGCGTTGCTGTGACGGGGGCCCGGCCATGACCCTCCGGGTTGTCCTGGTCAACCACTGTCATCCGCGGATGAAACATGTCGGCGCCCTTAGGTTCGCCAAGTTCGCCGAAGCGCTGGCCGGGTTGGGCCACCGCGTCGTGTTGCTGTGCGAGACCCTCGGCCCTGAAGACTCCGGTCCCGCCGTCGACGCGTTTGCCAAGGCCCTGGCCGATCACGACTGGAGCCGGCCTTTCGTTCTCGCCTGCCGGCCGAAACCGGCGGCCTGGTTGGCGTCGGCCCGCCGCGGGCGGCTGCCGTGGGGACTGCGCCAGGCGGTGTTGGCGACGCACTACGTGTTCAGAGGCGGCGTCTTCGGCGATTGGCGGGACGGCGCCCGGCCCTACCTGCAGCCGATCGTCGAGCATTTCCGGCCTGAGGCGGTATGGGCCACTTTCGGCAATACCGATGCCTGGAACATCGGCCGCGAACTGGCTGCCCGGGCCGGCTGCCCGTGGGTCGCCGATATGAAGGACAACTGGGGGGCTTTTCTGCCGTTCGGCCTGCGCCGGCTGATGGCGTCGCGCTATGGCGACGCCGCCCACATGACGGTTTTTTCCGAAGGCCACGGGCAGGAAGCGGCGCGCTGGTTCGGAATTGGGCGCACCGTCGTCTACAGCGGCTTCGACGACGTAACCGAGCCGGGCGCGCCCGGCACGAGTCAAACCGGCGGAGCCGGGACGGGCGATCTCGACGCGCCCGCGACCCGCGACGGATTCCGGCTGATGGTGACGGGAAGCGTCTACGGCGACGACGTGTTCGCCGAGCTGATCGACGGCGCCGCCGCCTGGCTGCGGGCGCGGCCACCATCGGCGGACCGGGCGAGGTTGATCTACGCCGGCAACGATTGCGACCGAGTCGGGCGCCTGACCGCCCCGTTGCGGGAACTGGCCGACCTCGACATCCGGCCGTTTCTGGTCCTCGACGAGCTTCGCGCCTGGCAGGCGCGGGCCGATGTCAACGTCTATGTCACCAACCGGCGCTGCATCTTCCATCACAAGGTTCTCGAACTTCTCGCCGCCGGCCGGCCGGTGCTGTGTTTCCCCCCCGAATCGGCCGAGGCGCTCGAGATCGCCGCCGCGGCCGGGGCGACCCTGCATTCATGTGCCAGCGCCGCCGCCGTTGCTGCCGCCCTCGATTCCATCGCCGCAGCGCCGTCGCCGCCGCCCGACGCCGAGCGGCTGGCGCGCTACGCGTGGCGCCAGCAGGCGCGGACCATCGAGCGGTTGTTGAGCGAAGCGGGGGAGCGGCGATGAAGGTAACGGTCTCCGTACACGGCAGGTTTCATGCCTTCGAGCTGGCCGACGGTCTCCATCGGCTGGGCCACTTGGATCGCTTGCTGACCACCTATCCGGCGTTCGCGGTCCGGCGTTTCGTCGATGCCGGCGTCCGCCTGCGGACGGCGCCGTGGCTCGAGGTTCGCCGCCGTCTCCACGACGCCACCGGCCTCGGAGCGAAGCCCGATTTCGCCATCGCCCGCGCCTTCGGGCGGTTCGCGGCAGGCGCGCTGGAGCCCGGTGCCGACGTGTTGGTCGGCTGGAGTTCGGCCACTTTGGAAGTGATTCCGGTAGCTCGAGACCTCGGCATGAAGGTGGTCGTCGAGCGCGGCTCCACCCACATCGCCCACCAGTGGGAAGTGCTGCGGGACGCCTATGGGCGTTTCGGACTGCCGTTCGACGACGCCGATCCGCGCATCGTCGAGCGCGAGACGGCCGAATACGAAGCCGCCGACGCCATCGCCGTACCGTCCAGGTTCGCGGCGGCGACGTTCGTTGCGCGCGGCGTGCCCGAGAACAGGCTGATCGTCAACCCCTACGGCGTCGATCTCGGACGGTTCTCGCCGGCCCCGCCCCCGGCGACCGGTGGCGGGCGCCGGCCACGGGTCCTGTTCGTCGGCCGGGTCGGTCTCAGAAAGGGCGTGCCGACATTGCTGGAGGCCTTCGCCGGACTCGGCGGCGCCGCCGAGTTGCACATCGTCGGACCGCTGGAGAACGGTATCAAGGAGATGCTCGGCCGCCGGCCGCTCGACGGCGTCACCGTGCGCGGCGCCGTCGCCGGAGATGCGCTGCCGGCCGAATACGCGGCCGCCGATGTTTTCTGTCTGCCGTCCATCGAGGAGGGTTTCCCGCTGGTCCTGTTGCAGGCGATGGCTTGCGGGTTGCCGGTGGTCGCCACGGACGCGACCGGCATCGGCGACGTCCTGACGCCGGGCCTGGAAGGACTGATCGTGCCGGCCGGCGACGCGGCGGCGCTGCGAGACGCCTTGACCGGACTGACCGCCGATGCGGACAAGCGGCTGGCGATGGGACGGGCGGCCGCCGAGCGGGTCCGCAGCGGGCTCGGCTGGGCCGATTACGTCGACCGCGCGGTGGCGGCCTACAACGCGTTGAGCGCTTGACCGAGCCGCCGCCATGTCCCATCTATCCACTGATTGCGGCGAAACGAGGTCGCCAATGACCGAATCCGGCAGACCGTCCCAACCGACCCGTCTGGCCCCCCACTTGGCGGCCAAACGGGTTCCGTTCGAGGCCATCCCGATGGTCGATTTCGGGCCGTTCCTGGATGGCCGCGACCGCCAGGGCGTGGCCGACGAGATCGGCCGGGCGTGCCGCGAGGTCGGGTTTTTCTATCTGCGAAACCACGGCGTGCCCGCCCCCCTGGTCGAGACCACGTTTGCCGAGGCCAAGCGGTTCTTCGAGTTGCCCGACGAGCGCAAGAACGCCATCCACATCTCCGGATCGTTCCCCAACCAGCGCGGTTACGTGCCGCCGTTCGAGGAGAACATCGACATGGGGAATACGGCGGACTTGAAGGAAGGCTTCGATCTGGGCCGTGTGCTGGCGGCCGACGACCCCGATGTCGTCGCTGGCAAACCGTTCCATGCCTTGAACGTGTGGCCGGATGGCCTTCCCGGTTTCCGCCAGCGCGTCGAGGCCTACCACGCCGCCATGCTGGAGCTTTCCGACCACCTGGTCGGCGCCGTCGCTCTCAGCCTCGAGCTGCCGGAGGACTTCTTCGGCGACAAGATGGACCGCGCCATCGCCAATCTGCGGTTGCTGCACTATCCGCCGCAACCGGGGCCCGTCGACGACGCCTTGTTCGGCTGCGGCGCCCATTCGGACTACGGGTTTCTGACCATCCTGGCGCAGGACGACGTCGGCGGCCTGCAGGTGCGCAACCCGGCCGGCGAATGGATCGCCGCCGAACCGGTCGCCGGCGCCTTTGTCGTCAACATCGGCGAGCTGCTGTCGCATTGGACCAACGATCTGTTCGCCGCCACCGTGCACCGGGTTATCAACCCTTCGGGCCGCGACCGCTATTCGTTGCCGTTCTTCCTCGACACCAACTACGACGTGGTGGTCGAGTGCATCGAAAGCTGCGTGGCGCCGGGCGAGAAACCGAAATACGCCCCGGTGATCGGCGGCGAGTACCTGGCCAAGCGTTTCGACGAGACCTTCAACTACCGACGCGCCTGAGCGGGCGGGGCTGTTCACCTAGAGCGGTTCACGTTGATATGGAATCGCTGAGACGCGCTCTCCGGTCTCCT
>CAYFMP010000049.1:0-16837 GCA_964344215.1 uncultured Thalassospiraceae bacterium
CCGCTCCTTGCCAGGAGACCGGAGAGCGCGTCTCAGCGATTCCATATCGACGTGAACCGCTCTAACGGGTCCGGGTGCGGGTCGAACACCATCGAGACCCAAACCAGCAGACCGAATTCAGACCTCCTCGCGAACCTCGGGGCCGTAGACGGCCTCCAGCCGCCAACCGCTGCGTGAGCGCTGCCACAGGGTGTAGGCGCCGAAGCCGAAGACGATGGCGGCGATCAGCGGCCGGACGATGCCGCCCATCAGGAACAGCGGAACGGCGGCGGCGAAACATCCCAGAGGCAGATAGAAGAGCGTCCATTTCATGCGCCCGCGATGCGCCTGGAAGATCGGGAAAATCGCCGAGAAGCCGGCGACGATCAGAAAGAACAGCGACCACGGGCGGGTCACGAACAGGGTGAGATCGGTGTTGATCGCCATGGCGCGCGACAGGTTCAACTCGGCGATATTGCCGAGCACCACGCCGAGGATCATCGGCGCCAGCGGAAAGCCGAAGTGGCGCATGACGAAGCCGAGGATACCGAACCACAGCAGCGTCCACAGGTCGAAGGTGACGTTGTTCAACGCAAAGACGCCGATGCCGCAGAAGCCGAGGATGACGCCGGCCAGCACGTACATGCGGATCTTGGTAACCAGCACGAAGACCCGTAGCATGACCGATTGCAGAGCGATCATCATGAAGGTTGCGATGAAGAAGGCGATGAATATGGAGTACGCCAGTACCGGGTTGTCGCTGATGAAGTTGGGACTCGGCACAACGTCGTGGATCAACAGGGCGCCGAGCATAACAGCGGCCGTCACGTCGCCGGGGATACCCAAGGCCATCAGGATGATCAGCGCACCGCCCTCGACTGCGTTGTTGGAGCTTTCCGGCGCGATGATGCCGTCGGGGATGCCGCTGCCGAACTTCTCGGGATGCTTGGAAGCCTTCTTGGCCTGGTCGTAGGCCAGGATGTTGGCGACCGAGCCGCCGGCGCCGGGCAGTATGCCGGTAAAGACGCCGATGGTGGCCGAGCGAACGACGATCGTCCAGCGCTTGGCGATTTCCTTGAGGGCGCTGAGATGCTCGATGCGGACCCGCACCGAGCGCTTTTCCGACAGCGATTTGCGCGCCGCGTCGCGGTCGCGAACGTCGCTCAGCAACTGGCTGAACGCAAACAATCCAATGAGGACGGCGATGAAATCGAAACCCTGTAGGAGGTCGTCATTGCCGAAATTGAACCGAGCCATGCCGATCGCCTCGTCCTCGCCGACAGTCCGCACCAACAGCCCCAGAGCACCCGCGATCAGGCCTTTGACGATGTTCCTGCCGGCCAGGCTGGCGGTAATGGTGAGCGCGAACATGACCAGCATGAAATAGTCCCAGGGCTGGAACTCGAGCCCGATGCGGGCCAGTTGCGGAGCCAGGGTCATCAGGCAGATGGCGCTGAATATGCCGCCGAAGAACGACGACCACACCCCGATCCCCAGCGCCAGGCCGGGCTCGCCGCGGCGCGCCATCGGAAAGCCGTCGAAGGTGGTGGCGACCGACGACGGCGTACCCGGTATGCCGGTCAGGATTCCCGCCATCAGGCCGCCGGACAGACCGCCGACGAGGACGCTGACCATGGTTGCCAGTCCTTGTTCCGGCGGCATCGAGAAGGTGAACGGCAGGGTTAGGACGACGGCCATGGCGATGGTGAAGCCCGGGATGGCACCAGCCAACAGACCGCCGGCGACGCCGATCAGCATCAGCGACAGCGTGGTAACGCTGCCGACCGCCTCGACGGCCGCATAGACGTTTAAGAGAATACCTTCCATGGCGGCCCTAGAACGCGCCGAACAATTCGCCCGACGGCAACAGCACGCCGAGGCCGAAGGTGAACAGCGACCACATGGAGCCGATGGCGACGACGGCGACGGCGGCATGCAGGGCCAGTTGGCGGGGCGCCCAACCGCCGAGCAGGGTCAGCAGCAGGAAAACGAACGATATGCCGGCCAGCAGCATGCCGAGATAGGGCAGGACGACGAGATAGGCGAGGAACATGCCGAAGCAGATCAGCGGATTGCGCCAGTGGGTCAGCCAGCCCAACACTCCCCGCTCGCGCTCGCTCGGCATGGCGGCGCCTTCGCGCGCCGCCGCCCCTTGGCTCAGCGACTGCACCAGATAGATCAGCGACAGGAACGCCATAACCCCGATAATGATGCGGGGCCAGGTGGTCGGCAGCAGGACGCCGTAATCGGGCTGGCGGATATCGAAGCTGGCCCAGAAGAAGATACCGCAGACGACCAGCAGGGCAACGGCGACAACGGCGTCACGGTTTATTCGCTGCATGGCGGCCTCGTTGGAAGAGATCGACGGGCGCGGCTCCGGCCGCCGCAACGGGGCCGGAACCGCGCCCTGACGGTTTTCCGTCTACTTCTTGTACATACCGATCTTGATGGCGACCTTCTCGTGGTCGGCGTAGGTCTTTTCGGCCCACTTGCGATAATCGGCCGGTCCGACCCACTGGATGCCGGTGCCCTTGGCTTTCATCTGCTTCAGCAAGTCCGCATCCTCGGACGCCTTCTTCATAAGGTTCGACCAGTATTCGATGTGGTGCTCGGAGGTGCCCTTCGGCGCCACGATACCGCGCTTCAGGGAATAAACCATATCGACGCCGACCTCTTTCAGGGTCGGCAGGTCGGGCAGCGCCGGATCGCGTTTGTCGGCGGCGATGGCGTAGGCCTTGAGCTCGCCTGACTCGATATACTTGCGCCCGGAGGCGACGTTCAGCGTGCCGAGTTGGATGGCGCCGGACAACAGCGCCGTCATCCGCTCGCGGGTACCGTCATAGGGCACGTAGCTGAACTTCATGCCGGTCAGGTCTTCGAGGATCAGCCACATGAACTGGCTGGTCGAGCCGAAGGTGGCGCCGGTCTTGATGGTGTTGGGGGCCGCCATGGCGGCATTCTTGAACTCGGCGAAAGTGTTCCACGGAGTGTTTCCGGCGGCGCCGACGATGTCGGGCGTGTCGGTCAGCAGTGCCACCGTGTCGAAGGCCGGGAACGTGAAGTCGATGCGGCCGTTCAGGAAACTGGTGATGGCGCTCTGGTGAATGGCGAAAAGCGTGCAGCCGTCGGGCTTCGACTTGGCCGCTTCCTTGGCGCCCTTGTTGCCGCCCTGGCCGGGAACGGTGACGACCTTGAACTTCGACGGCGCGTCCATCTTCTGGATGGTTTTCTCATAGATCGAGAACAGCACGTGTGTGCCGCCGCCGGCTTTCCACGGAACGATCAATTTGGCGGTCGAGCATTTCGGGGCTTCCGGATGGGCGACCGCGGCGCCCGGCGCCAGCGCCAACGCCGCGACACTGAGTACAGCGCCCGCGACAATGGTCTGAATTAGGTTCTTTCTCATGATTTCCTCCCAGTTGGGGTCCCGTCCGGGACAGGTTCGTTGAATTGGATAGACCGCATTCTAGAGCATGATTCGGGAAAAAACCAAATTCCCGGCTCTCGGCCTCTATCTCAGCTCAAAGAGGCGTTCGGCACCCTTCCCGACCTCAGAACCCAACGTTCAAAGGCGCCGTCAGAGCGCGCAGGGTCGAGACGACGCTCTGCGCCACGATGCGTCCGGTGCGGGGGTTGTCGTCGCTGGGCACGTTCTCGATTTTCATCTCGAAGCGGGCGCTGTCGGCATCGACCTTGATGTGATGGGTGTTGCGCTCGATCCCGGGATCGGCCCAAATCTCGACCCGGGTAGCGTCCGGCCCGATACCGGCCAGGCTGAGAGCGACGGCGACGTTGACGTTGGCCGGGAACCCCATGACCGCATCGCGGGCGCTGCCTTCGAACACCAAGGTCGGTTCGCGAAGGGCCTCCAGGTCGATGCCGTTCTCCTCGATGTAGGGGGCGCCGGCCAAGCCGCGGGGCGGCTTGCGGGTCACCATGGTGAGCTCACGGATATCCCCTTCGGCGGCGGCGCGAACCGCATCGAGCCCGATCAGGGCGCCGCTCGGCACCAGGATGCGGGCGCCGGTCTCCGCCGCCCGCCCGACCAGGTCGAAGTGATCCAACAGCGCGCCGACGCTCAGCGTAACCAGGGTCCGGCCGGCTTCGACGGCAGGCTTCGCGACATCGGCGAAGACGGCTGCCGGCGCGCATTCGACGACGACGTCGGCGGCGCCGGCCAGGGCATCGAGCGCTACGATCTCGACCGGACCCTTGAGGCCGGCCACATGCTCCGCCGCACGGGCCTCGTCGCGGGCCGAAACGGCGGCCAGCCGAAGTCCCGGAATTCCTTCGTCGAGACGGACGGCGACGGCACGGCCGATCGTACCGAATCCGCCGATGCCGACCTTCAATTGTTGCCTTTCCGTCAATCTCTTGATCCTCAGCCATTGCCGCATTGCCGGCGCGTCACCGAACCGTCGGCAATCGTACCGACGATGTAGGCCGGATGATAGAGCGATTCAGCCGGCCGCCGACACCGGCCCGGCCCTTGACGGCGGCCTTGCGATCAGCGACCGTCCGGTGCCGTTCATTTCCGGGAGAACCGTTCGATGCCTGCTGACACCGTTGCCGTTTTGATGCCGGGCGATATGGGCCACGCCGTCGGCGGCGCACTCGTTCGACACGGCCACGACGTCGTTACCTGTCTCGACGGCCGCAGCGACCACACGCGGCGGCTGGCCGCCAAGGCTGGCTTGCGCGATGTCGGCAGTCTTGATGCGGTCGTCGGCGAAGCCGTGCTCGTCCTGTCGATCCTGCCACCCACCCAGGCCCTTGCGCTGGCCAGGGAGGTTGCCGAAGCGATGACGCGGGGCGCTGCCAAGCCGGTCTATGTCGATTGCAACGCCGTCGCACCGGCTACGGTCGAGGAAATTGCCGCGGTCATCGGGGAAGCCGGGGCGCCGTTCATCGATGCCGGTATCATCGGCACCAAACCGGACGGCGGACCGGGCCCGCGGTTCTACGTTTCCGGAGCCGATACCGGGCCGATGGCGGCTCTCGACGGCAAGGACTTTCAGGTCAAGGCGATCGGCGCCGAGCCGGGCCGCGCATCGGCCCTGAAGATGTGCTACGCCGGGCTCACCAAGGGCACCTGGACGCTGCAAACGGCCGTCCTGCTGGCGGCCGAGGCACAAGGCCTGAGCGAGAAGCTGCGGGACGAGTTACAGTACAGCCAGGCGCCGACCTATGCGATGATGGAGGCCCGTGTCCCGAGGCTGCCGGCCGATTCGGGGCGCTGGATCGGCGAAATGGAGGAGATCGCCAAGACCTTCGCCGCGGCCGGCGTCACGCCCGGATTTCACGAGGGTGCGGCCGCCATCTTCAGGCTGCTCTCCGAGACGCCGTTCGCCGCCGAGACCCGCGACACCATCGACGAGTCGCGAACGCTCGCCGAAACGGTGCATGAGGCCGCCCGGCGTCTGACGTAATCCTCAAGCGGTATTCGAAAGGCCGTCGGGTTGCTCTGTGGTAAGCCCCAGTGAGGCTGCCTTGACAACCGCCTGCGTGCGGTTCGACGACTTCAGGACCTTCAGGAGCGCCGTTACGTGGAGCTTGACCGTGCCTTCGGCCAAACCCAGTTCGCGAGCGATTTCCTTGTTGGACAGGCCGCGCGCCAGCAGGCCGAGGACATCGAACTGACGTGGCGTCAGGCGTGGCTTGGCGTTAGCGCCCGTGGTCTCGGCCTCGCCGTCGGTTTCGGGCTGGTCGTGCCCGACCAGGCTGGGCGGCAGGTAGAAGCCGCCGGCGACAATGAGCCCGAGCGCGTTGACGAAAACATCGCGGTTCAGGGTCTTGGGGATAAACCCCGACGCCCCGCACTGCATGGCGCGGCGGATCTGGCGGCGGTCCTCATGCCCTGAAACCACCACCACCGGCACTTCGTCGAGTACCCGGCACAAAGCCCCCAACCCTTCGAAGTCCTCCATACCGGGCATCGACAGGTCGATCAGGGCAATGCTGAAACCTTGGTGGTCGTTGGCCAGCCGCAACGCTTCCACGTAGTCGCCGGCCTCGACGATCTCGGCGTCGTTGTCGAGAGCAGTAAGAACGAGCCGTAGTCCCTCTCGAAACAAGGCATGATCGTCAGCCAACAGGATCTTGACGTGTTTCGGTGTAGGCACCTGAAACTCCTGGCGTTTGGGCCGCGTAAAGGGGATTCAGCGTACCCCGGAATCATATTATTGTATGCGATTCGCCTTTAAGATGCCACCCCCTTAAACCTGGCCCCTCGGCCCGGCGACGGAATCAAAAGAAAATCAAGGAGTTACAATGGTATCCGCAACGACGCTCGCAGACCGCCGTTGGGCGAGTCGCTCAAGAGGATATCACCGCCGTGGCCGCGGATCACGTCGCGGGCTATAGTCAGCCCCAGGCCGACGCCGCCGGTACCGGGGTTGCGTGATCCCTCGACCCGATAAAAGGGCTTGAAGACGTGAATGCGCTCGTCCTCGGGAATGCCGGGGCCGTCATCGTCGATGGTGATCTCGACCGAGTCGCCGCGTTGTCCGGCCCGTACCGAAACGTGTTTGGCGTAGCGGATGGCGTTGTCGACCAAGTTGGTAACGCAGCGCTTAAAGGCTGCCGGGCGCAGCGGCAGGACGATATCGCCCTCGGTGTGCAGGTCGATTGCACCGCCCTTGCGCCGGGCTTGCTGGGCGGTGTCCTCCAGCAGCGTCGACAGATTGGTCGGCCGCGGCGTTTCGGCGCCCTCGCCGCGGGCAAACGCGAGATACCCCTCAAGCATGTGTTCCATTTCGGCAATGTCGGCCTTCAGGTCCTCGACGGCGTCGCCGCCATCGAGCATCTCCAGTTCCAACTTCATACGGGTCAACGGTGTGCGCAGGTCGTGCGAGACTCCGGCCAACATGTCGGTGCGTTGGGCGATCTGGCGGTCGATCCTCTCGCGCATGGCGAGGAACGCGGTCGCCGCCTGGCGCACCTCGCGCGCGCCTTCCGGCTTGAAAGCCGGGGCCTCGCGGCCCTTGCCGAAGTGGTCAGCCGCCTCAGCCAGGCGGCGGATCGGCTTGACCTGATTGCGCATGAAGATTGTGGCGACGGCGAACAGGATCAGCGATGTGCCGACCATCCAGATCACGAACACGTAGGCCGTCGTGCTGAACAGACGTTTGCGCGAGGTGACGATGGTGAGTACGCCGTCCGCCAACTGCACGTCGATGACGACGTGGCGCGGCCGGCTGTCGGTATCGATGCGGAACGGCTTTCGCACCGATTCCCGCATCGCCTTGATTAGCATCGTCTCCATCAAGCCGCCGCCGACCGGCGGTTCATTGGCCAGCACCCCACCGTCCTCGAAAGACGTCCCGAACTGCATGTGATCGTTGGATAGGTCGAAGATCCACAGGCGGTTTACGGGTTCGGGATAGCGGCGCATGAGATCGACGACGGAGGCGATGTCGCCGGCGACGCTGCGGGCCAGCCTCAATGTCACCTTGTCCCAGTGGGTCTCGAAGAAGATGACGCCGGAAACCAGTTGCAGGAGGATCAGCGGCGTCACGATGATCATCAACGACCGCCCAAACAGGCTCTTGGGCAAAAACCGTTTGACGGTGGAACTCATCGGCAGCGGCTCTCCTCAATCGGGGCGCAGAACGTAACCCTTGCCGCGCACGGTCTGCAAATAGCGCGGCAGTTTCGGGTCGGGTTCGATCTTTCGCCGAAGCCGCGTGACCTGGACGTCGACGGCGCGACCGCCGCCGCTCGCCCCGGTCAACTCGATCAGCTGCTCGCGACTCAGCGTCTCGCCGGGCCGCCGGGCCAGGGCACCGAGCAGAGCCGCCTCGAGGTCGGTCAGGCGGACCGGCTGGCCGTCGAGTCTGAGCTCGGCACGGGCCGGCTCGAACAAGACAGCGCCGAGGCGAATTTCGGCTGGGGGCTCCTCTGGTGTCGGCAATCGCTTCAGAATGTTGTTCAGCCGCAATAACAGCTCACGGGGCTCGAACGGTTTCGCCAAGTAATCGTCGGCACCGTGCTCGAGGCCGGCGATGCGGTCTTCGACCTCGCCCATCGCCGTCAGCATGAGAATCGGAACCGAACTGCGGTCGCGCAGCCAAGCCGCGAAATCGAGACCGTTCTCGCCCGGCATCATCAGGTCGAGGACGATGATGTCGAAGGCCAGCGTATCCATCTTGGTCCGTGCATCGGCGGCGTCCGACGCCATTGCCACGACGAAGCCGTTCTCGGTCAGGAACTTGCCCAACAGGTCGCGCAGCCGGTCGTCGTCGTCGACAACCAGGACATGGGGAAGATCGGCGTCCAATTCATTCACGCGGGTGGCCTCCGTCGGCTTGGTTTCAGCGCGGCGGCGCGACCCCGGCACGGGCGACGCGGCCGCGGTCCTCTTCGTTGATGATGCCCCGGAGCACGGTACGGAACCCTTCGACCGCCTCGGCCCCGGCGTCGCGATAGGCGCGCGCCACCCGCTCGCATTGCCGGGTTGTCAGCATCGCCTCCAATTCGAGCCCTTTCGGTGTCAGGGTCAACAACCGCCGCCGCCGGTCACTGCTGTCGGTGGCCTGGGCGACATAACTCTCCTCGATCAATTGGCTCAGCACCCTCGACAGGCTCTGCTTGGTGATCTTCAGAATGTCCAGCAATTCGCTCACCGAAATGCCCGGGTGGCGGCCGACGAAGTAGATGACCCGGTGGTGGGCCCGGCCGAAGCCATAATCGTCGAGCACGACGTCGGCCTCGCCGGTGAAATCCCGGTAGGCGAAAAATAGCAGTTCCAATGCCTGGCGAAGCTCCTCTTCGCGCAGAAACAGCGGATTGGCGCGGGCCCGTACCCTGGAACCGGTGTCCATCGAACAACCCTCCAAGAGCGCCCTAAACCACAATCTTGGCAGCAGGGCGCAAATTAAGTCAGTGTTATTGACATATATGCCCGCAAATGATACGAAACGCAAGAACCTTTGAGATTTGACCTTTTTAACGAAAGAAAATTTCATGGACAGCGTTCCGTTCGACGACCGTGACGGTCTGATTTGGTTGAATGGCGAGATGGTTCCTTGGCGCGACGCCAAGCTCCATATTCTCAGCCATGCCCTGCATTATGCGTCCTCCGTGTTCGAGGGCGAGCGCGCCTACGGCGGCAAGATATTCAAGCTCCGCGAGCACACCGAACGCCTGCTGGACTCGGCCCATATGCTGGGATTCGAGATCCCCTACGACGCCGACGCCATCGACGCCGCCTGCGAGCAGACCCTCGAGGCCAACGACATCGTCGACGGCTACGTGCGTCCCGTCGCCTGGCGCGGTAGCGAGATGATGGGGGTCTCGGCACAGGCCACCAAGATCAACCTGGCGATAGCCGCTTGGCCGTGGCCTTCGTATTTTTCGCCGGAGGCGCGTATGAAGGGCATCCGTTTGCAAACAAGCGAATGGCGGCGCCCGTCGCCGGAGACCGAGCCGGTCCATTCGAAGGCGGCCGGCCTCTATATGATCTGCACGCTTTCGAAGCACAAGGCCGAGGACGCCGGCTTCGACGACGCGCTGATGCTCGATTGGCGCGGTCAGATCGCCGAGGCGACCGGCGCCAACATCTTCCTTGTCATGGGCGACGGCAAGCTGCACACCCCGACCCCGGATTGTTTCCTCAACGGCATTACGCGGCGTACCGTAATCGAACTGGCCAGGCGGCGCGGCCTCGAGGTGATCGAGCGGGCCATCATGCCGGAAGAACTGGCCGAGGCCGAAGAGGTGTTCCTGACCGGCACCGCCGCCGAAGTGACGCCGGTCGGCCAGATCGACGATCTCACCTTCAGCGTCGGTGACATCAGCCGCTGGATGATGGAGGACTACGACGCCGAGGTCGGCAAGGACCCGGCACAGTCCGTTTCGGCGGCGTGATCCGGATCACTCGGATTTATAGTTCTGGTAGTCGCCACACCAGTCGGCGCCCGACGTTTCCATCCACACCGTGGTCAGGGCACTGGCCTGCGGCGCGTAGCGCCGGCACAGCCCCTTGGCCGACTGTTTACGCAGCCCCTCCGTCCGCCGCGGGTTGCTGATCTCCAGCGATGAGTCCTGGGCGTAACGCTGGTTCTTCTTGAACTTCCAGGTCGGGTCCCAGTAACGGCAGGTCTGACAGGTCTCATATTCGCTCATCGAACCGGCTCCTCCCCTCCGAGGACGTTGCCTGACAATTCGACCATATATCGGCGTCGACCGCGACAGATTTCTGGCCGGGCGACAGCCGGGAGGTGATGCTATAGGCCGAGAACCCGGCGAAGATTACGTGTCAGCGTCGGTGGCGTCGCCGGTTTGACGATGATAACGTCGATGGGGGTTCCACCGCCGCCAAGGCCTCGAACGCGCGAGCTCCGCCGTCGGTCTTGACGACGCCGCCGACGCCCGTGGACCCCAGCACCCGGCCGACGAAATCGCGGGAGAACTCCTCGTCACCGACGACCAGCACGTTAACCTACGCGAAGACCCCCTTGACCACCTCACGGGCTCCTACATTCCACCGCCCGGTTTGCCCAAGGCTTTTTCGGACAACTCCTTGACGATGAACTCGAAGGCTTCGTCCACCGAATCGGTGGCGAAGAACAGGTCGAGGTCCTTGGCATCGATGGTGCCGTGCTCGACCAGGGCATCCAGGTTGAGCACATCGTCCCAGAACGCCTTGCCGTACAACACTATGGGTAGCGGCTTCTCGAGCTTGCGTGTCTGGATCAGGGTCATCACCTCGAAGAACTCGTCCATAGTGCCGAAACCGCCGGGAAATATGACGATGGCCTTGGCGAGATAGATGAACCAGAACTTGCGCATGAAGAAGTAATGGAACTCGAAGGCCAGTTCGCGGGTGATGTAGGGGTTGTCGTGCTGCTCGAAGGGCAGCGAGATGTTGAAACCGAGGTTGACGCCACCGGCTTCGGAAGCGCCGCGATTGGCCGCTTCCATGGCGCCGGGGCCGCCGCCGGTGCACACCAGAAAGCGCCGCCGGGTATCCTCCAGCCCCTTCGACCACTCGGTCAGGCGATGAGCAAGGGTCCGCGCATCCTCATAGAAGCGCGACATGGCGAGCGCCTTTTCGGCCTGCTTGGCCCGGCCGCTTCCGGGTTTGAGCTTACGCAGCCGTTTTTCGGCTTCGTCGCGCGGCCGCAGACGAGCCGAACCGAAGAAGACGATGGTGTCGCTGACGTTGAGATCCTCGAGCCGAGTCTCGGGTTCCAGGTATTCGGAAAGAATCCTCAACTCGCGAGCGTCGGGACTATTGATGAAAGCCGGGTTGGCATAGGCTTTTCTCGGTCCTTTTCTCGGATTTTTCATGACCGCTCCCTGTCCTGCGCTAAGCGGCGCCGCCTCCCAATCTAGAGGCTGTCGAGTTCCGCCGCCAGCCCGGTGAGGTCGGGAACGATGCGGGTGCCGTCCGGGAACGGACTGTCGCGAAACGACCCGACCCGTCCGATGAAACGGATTCCGCTGGCGGCGGCGGCGCGCCAGTCGGTCATGGCGTCGCCGACGAACAGCGACTCCTCAGGCCCGTAGTCGCGCGCCGCCAGAACGTCCTCGACGATGGCCTCCTTGCGCCTGGGCGAGCCGTGGATTTCCGTAAAGAGGCGGGTCATGCCGCGGGCTTCGGCGATCCGTTTGATTTCGTCCTCGGGCGTGCCGGTGACGACGAACATTTCGAGCCGGCCTTGGTGGTGTTCCAGAAACTCCCTGGCGCCGGCCACCCAGGCGCATGTTATCACCGCGTCTTCGACCAGTGCGCTGTAGCGCGCACAGATCTCGTTGAGGGCTGCTTCGCCCAGTTCGATACCGAGGTGCCTGCGGTGACAATGGAGTATCTTCTCGACCCGCGAGATGCCTTCGTGTTCGGCGTGGTGAGCCAAAACCTTCTCGACCACCTCCGCGCCGTACTCTTCGTAAAGGGAGCGGAAGGCGTCGATCTTGATATCGGTCGATTCGACCAACACCCCGTCGAAATCGAAAAAAACGGCGCGTGTTGGAATGACGTCTACTCCGCCGCGTCCGGTTCCGTTTCGGGATCGGGTTCGCTCTCCGTCCAGTGCCGGGCGGCTTCCTCGTCGGCGGCGCGGGCATCGACCCACTTGCCGCCTTCCGCCGTCTCCTCGCGTTTCCAGAAAGGCGCCTTGGTCTTCAGCCAGTCGATCAGGAACCGGCAGGCCTCGAAGGCGGCGTCGCGGTGGGCCGAGGCGGCAACCACCAGAACGATGTTGTCGCCAGGCTCGAGGCGGCCGTAACGATGAATGATCAGCGTCTCTTGCAGAGGCCAACGCGACCGCGCTTGCGCTTCGATCTCGGCCAAAGCCTTCTCGGTCATGGCCGGGTAATGCTCCAGGGTCATGGCCTCGATTTCGGCATCGCCGGCGACGTCGCGGACCCGGCCGACAAAAGCACAGATGCCGCCAATGCCGTGCCGTCCCCGGCTCAGGGCGGCGATCTCGGCTCCAGCGTCGAAGTCATGCTTCTGAACCCGAATCACGCTCTTTACCCTCCCGTCACCGGCGGGAAGAAGGCGACCTCGTCGCCGTCTTCGACCGCGTGGTCCAGTGTAACATACTCCTGGTTGACGGCAGCCCGGATGACGTTGGTGTCGGAAAAAGCGTCGGCGTAACCGTCGCCGCGTCCCTTCATCCATTCGATCAGGTCAGCGACCGTGGCGACCTTTGTTGGCGGCGAGGCGTTTTCCTCGCCGCAGCCGACTTTTTCCCGGAACCAGGCGAAATAGACGATCTTCATCAAACGACCTCGCTAAAGGGGAGGAAACGAACGGTTGTGCCAGGACTGATTTGGGTCGTCTCCTCATCCAATTCAACCAGCCCGTCGGCCTCGACCATGGACGACAGGATGCCGGCGCCGCTGGAATGGTGCTTGGTGGCGATTGGGTTGCCGTCGCCGTCGTCCTCCAGCCGCGCCCGTGCCCACTCGCGGCGCCCCTGTTTCTTGCGGTATTCGAAACCGGCCGCGACCGGAAACCGGGGCGCCTGGGTCTCGGTGCCGCCCGACAGCAGGACAACGAGCGGTCGGGCGACGATCATAAACGTGACCATGGCCGCCACCGGGTTGCCGGGCAGGCCGACGAAGGCGGTCTGGCCGACCTGGCCGAGCGCGATGGGCCGGCCCGGCTTGATGGCGAGCCGCCAGAAATGCAGGCGGCCGTGGGTTTCGACTGCCGCCCTGACGTGGTCTTCCTCACCGGCCGAGACGCCGCCCGATGTCAGCAGCAGGTCGTGGTCGGCGGCGGCTGAGGCGAGCGCGGCGGCGATGACCGATTCGTCGTCGGCCAGGATACCGAGATCGGTGACGGCGCAGCCCAGGCCTTCGAGCAGGCTGACGACGGCGTAACGGTTGGCGTCGAAGATGCAGCCCTCGGGCGCCTCGCCGGACGGGTCGCGGACTTCGTCACCGGTCGAGAATACAGCAACGCGTAGGCGCTCGAACACCTCGAGCTCGGACCGGCCGACCGAGGCGGCGAGCCCGATCTCCTGGGCGCGCAAACGCTTGCCGGCGACCAGGATGACATCCCCGGTCTTGATGTCCTCGCCGGCGAAGCGGCGGTTGGCGCCG
This sequence comes from uncultured Thalassospiraceae bacterium, assembly GCA_964344215.1. Lineage (GTDB taxonomy): Bacteria > Pseudomonadota > Alphaproteobacteria > Rhodospirillales > Casp-alpha2 > CAYFMP01. The sequence goes on from CAYFMP010000049.1 coordinate 13,537, forward strand.
CGTTTCAGCCCGGGTGGGAGGATCACGTCGGCGCCGTCGACGCTGGCGTCCTCTTCCATGAAGATGGTGTCCGGCCCGCCGTCGGCGCCTGCCGGCATCGGGGCGCCGGTGAAGATCCGCACCGCCTCTCCGTGCGTTGCCTCGCGGCCCAACGGATGACCGGCCGCCACCCGGCCGCTGACCGGAAGCCGGGTGTCCCGATCGACGTTCAAGTCGTCGAAATAAACGGCGTAGCCATCGACGGCGCTGTTGTCGTGGGGTGGCACGTCGCGCGGCGAGGCGATGTCCTCGGCCAGAATCCGCCCGAGAGCGTCGCGAAGCGGGACGCGCTCCTTGCCGACAACCGGCGCCAGCCGCTCGCCGAGAGTCGCGAGCGCCTCGCCGACCGGGGTCAATTCGCCGCCGAAGGCGAAGCAGTCGTCCTTAAGCTGCGCCATCTTCGGCTCCAGATTGCAGTCCGCAATAGCCGATCACGAAATCGGCGACGGCGGCGACGTCGTTGAGATCGAGAAACGGCAGATCGATGCCTTCGACCGTTTCGTCGCTGGCGACGGCGACGACGCTGTCGTCCTCAAGCGCCAACAGCGGTTTGCCGACCGACGGCCGATGGACTTCAAGCTTGTCGTGGCTGTAGCTCTTGAAACCCTCGATCAGCACTAGGTCGACCTTCGCCATGCGGGCGATCAATTCGTCCATGGACGGTTCCGGCGCGTCGCGGTTCTCGTGCAAAAGCGCCCACCGCTCGGAGCCGGTGATCAGAACTTCGGTCGCGCCGGCGACGCGATGCTCGTGCGAATCCTTGCCCGGCTTGTCGATGTCGAACCTGTGGTGGGTGTGTTTGATGGTCGAAACGCTCAGCCCCCGCCCGATCAACTCCGGGATCAGTAGGGTCAACAGGGTCGTCTTGCCGCTGCCGCTCCATCCCACCAATCCGAACGCCTTCATGATCCGCCGCCCTTCCCGGCCGTCTTGGCGCCGGTTTCGGAACTGTCGCGTTTGGGGGCCGGCGCCTGATCGGTCTCGTGAATGTGCTTGAGCCCGTGGATCAGGTATTCGAACCCAGTAAACAGGGTCAGGAGGGCCGCCCCCCACAGCCCGTAAACGCCGACTTCGGTAGTGCTCAGCGGCCCGAAATCGGGTCCGCTCGGCCCGACCAGCAGGAACCCGAGCGCCACCATTTGGATGGTGGTCTTCCATTTGGCCAGCGTGCTGACCGGCATGCCGACCCGGACCTCGGCCAGGAACTCGCGCAAACCCGAAACCAGGATCTCGCGGCACAGAATGACCGCCGCCGGCAGAACGGTGAGACCCGAGAAACGGTCTATGCCGACCAGCACCAGGAGAACGGAGGCAACCAGGAGCTTGTCGGCGATGGGGTCGAGAAAGCGCCCGAAGGCCGACTGCTGATGCCAGGCCCGGGCCAGATATCCGTCGAAGAAGTCGGTGATGCAGGCGTAGGTATAGGTCGCAAAGGCCAGCCAGCTACCGTAAGGATCGTCGACGAACAGCAGCAGCGCGATCAGCACGGGAATGGCGACGATCCGTGAAAACGTCAGGATATTCGGCAGCTTGGTCAACATCGGTCAAACAGGGAAGCAGCCCAAATCGGACGCCGCGGTCCGTTCCCGGGACCGGCAGCCAGCGTGCCGCTTTTGTACATCACTATCCATCCGGATGAAACCAGTCATAGATGGTGGCGGCCAGGTGCTTGGAGATTCCGTCGACTGCGGCCAAGTCGGCATGACCGGCTTGGGCGATGGCGTCGGGCCCGCCGAAGTGGTGAAGCAGCGCCTTCTTGCGTCGTGCGCCGACGCCCGGGATGTCGTCGAGCACCGAGCGGGTCAGGGCTTTAGAGCGTTTCTGGCGATGGGTGCCGATGGCGAACCGGTGGGCCTCGTCGCGCAGGCGCTGCAGGAAATAAAGGACCGGATTGCGGCTCTCCAGGGTCAGAGGTTCGATCCGTCCCGGCAGATAGATGCGCTCGCGCCCGGCGTTGCGGTCCGGCCCCTTGGCGATGGCCGCCAACGCGATGTCGTCGATGCCAATATCGGCGAACACCTGCTCGGCGATGCCGAGGTGTCCACGGCCGCCGTCGATCAGCACCAGATCCGGCCACTGGCCGCCGGAGCGGTCCGGGTCTTCCTTGAGGGCGCGCGAAAAGCGCCGTGTGAGCACTTCGCGCATCATCGCGTAATCGTCGCCAGGGGCGTATTCGCCCCCGCTCCCGCCGTCGGCGGACTCCGCCGCGGCCCCTTTCATGGTGAACTTGCGATAGGCGCTCTTGTTGAGGCCTTCGACGCCGGCGACAATCATGCCGCCGACCGCTTTGGTCCCTGAGACATGGGAATTGTCATAGACCTCGATGCGTTCCGGCGACGCCTCGAGACCGAGAACCTCGGCCAGGCCGTCGAGAAGGCGGCGCTGCGAGGCGCTTTCCGCCATGCGCCGGCCCAATGCCTCGCGGGCGTTGGTCAGCGCATGATCGACCAGTTTGCGCTTGTCGCCGCGTCTCGGATGGACCACCCGAACTCGGCGCCCGACACGGACCGACAAGGCTTCGGCGACGAGGTCGTGGTTGGGCAGATCGTGGCTGATGAAGACCGTCCTAGGCGGCTGCGTCTTGGCATAAAACTGCCCGAGGAAGGCTTCCAGCACGGTGGCGGCGTCGGCGTCGCGGGCTTGGGCCGGGAAATAGGATCGGTTGCCGAAATTGGCACCGGTACGGAAGAAAAACACTTGAACGCAGGTGACGCCGCCATCTTGGTGGGCGGCGACGACGTCGGCTTCGCCGACACCGGCGAGATTGATGTCCTGGTGGGCCTGGATGCGGGTCAGGGCGCGAATACGGTCGCGGAACTGAGCCGCTTCCTCGTAGGCCTGCGTATTGCTGGCCTGCTGCATGCGTCCCGCCAGTTCGCGTTGGATGGCCTGGCTGTCGCCGGACAGGAAACGCCGTGCCTGACCGACCAGTTCGGCATACGCCTCCTTATCGATCCTACCGACGCAAGGCGCGGCACACCGCTTGATCTGAAAAAGTAGACAGGGCCGGGTGCGGGTCGAGAACACGGTGTCGGTGCACGATCTCAGGAGGAAGGCCCGCTGCAGGACGGCAAGCGCTTCGTTGACCGCCCACGCGGAGGCAAAGGGGCCGAAGTAGTCGCCCTTGCGGCTGTGCGCGCCGCGGTGTTTGAGGACCTGCGGGAAATCGTGATCGGCGGTGACCAGGATCGCCGGAAATGACTTGTCGTCGCGCAGCAGGATGTTGTAGCGCGGCGCGTAGCGCTTGATCAGGTTCGACTCG
>CAYFMP010000049.1:16847-30628 GCA_964344215.1 uncultured Thalassospiraceae bacterium
GCAGCAACGCCTCGGCCTCCGTATGCGTGGTGACGAACTCCATGGAAGCCGTCTCGAAGATCATCCGGCGGATGCGGGTCGACTGCCGATCCGGCTTGGTGTAGGCGGCGACGCGTTTCTTGAGGCTTTTGGCCTTGCCGACGTAGAGGACCTTGCCGTCGGCGTTGATCATCCGGTAGACGCCTGGGCTTCCCGGCAGCGTTCTGACGTGCGCCTCGATCACCGCAACGCCGGTCTCGGCAACGGCCGATGGTTCCTTCGGTTCCAGACTCCGGTTCAATATTTCGACCCGATTTACAAGATTCTCGAACTGCTGATCCCAATGTTCGGGCGGGCGCGGCACCCGACCGCCCGTCTCGGTATTTTATCTAGTTTGTAACTATCCACGATTTATGTGGATAACTCTGTTGAAAACGGGCTTGCTCGAACCTAATCCTTGAAAAATCAAAGGTTTTCTTTGTTTTGCCTAATTTTTGATCAGCGCCCTGAATCATTGATTCTAATGTTTAATTCAAGATTCTGCCGATTCCCGAACAAACCGCGACACATTCTGAAATAATTCGGTTATCTCTCTGTAACACGGCTTGGCCTGTGCACAACTCTCCGAAGTGTTGTCGGGTAAACGGTCATAAAGAAAAGGACCCGCTGTGTTGTGAATTCGGCGATCTATACTTGTGAATTAAACCGTTCAATTTCGACGCCGACGCTTTCTGCATCCTCGAGAATATCGAGTTTTTCAACCCGCACCCTAGCTGATTGGACACGACGGTCGGACAGGCACATCTGGGCGATGTTCTCGGCCAGGGTTTCGACAAGATTGACATGGCCGACGCCAACGATCCGCTCTATTCCCTTGACCAACTCCTCGTAGCAGATGACGTTGCGGATATCATCGTTGATCGGTTGGTCGCCCTCGCCGACGGCCAGGTCAAGGTTGATGCGGACCCGTTGCGCGCGTTCCTTTTCGTGGCGGTGAACGCCGATCGAACAATCGATCATGAAGTCGCGTATGAATACGTGCCGAACGGCGTTGCGGGCGTCGGCGATCCTCAGCGTATGAACGACACTGGCTGGATTTGCACTCACTGTATCCTCCGTGGGCTTTGTGTCATTCCGGGGTCTGTTCTTGCGCCGCCTCGGGCGCCCCGCCCAGGTGCTCGCCGGCGTCAAGAGCGATCATTTGTCCGGTCATGGCCGCCGCGTCAAGGATATAGCGCACTCCGGCGCAGATGTCTTCCGTTCCAACCTGGCGCTGAAGCGGCAGGGTCGACCATTGTTCGACGAATTCCTGTTCGGTCTGATGGCGGCTCGGCAATACCGGTCCCGGACCGATGGCGTTGACGCGAATTCGCGGCGCCGCGGCCCGGGCCAGAGTTTGCGTCAATCCCCAAAGCCCAACCTTGCTCAAGGTGTAACTAGTGAAATCGGGCCCCAGATTCCATACCCGCTGGTCGATCAGGTTGATGATGTTGCCTTCCCGACCGTCCGGCAACTGGCGCATGAATTCCTGGGCGAGCACGAACGGAGCACGCAGGTTGACTTCCATATGCAGGTCCCAGGAATGCCGGGTCGCCGTTTCGGGCGTGTCCGGCTCGAAAACCGAGGCGTTGTTGATTAGGCAATTCAAGGGCCCCAGCTCGTCGACGGAGCGTTCGACCAAGCTCAGCGATTCGGCCTCGACCCGCAGGTCGGCGGCGAGTGCGGCCGCCCGCCCGCCGGCGGCTGCTATCTCCTCGACAACACCGTTCGCTTCCACGGCCGAGCGGTTGAAATGGACCGCCACCGCCCAACCGTTGGCAGCCAGATCGAGAGCCAGGGCGCGGCCGATGCGCCGCGCCGCGCCGGTGATCAGAACCACGTTGCCGGTTGTCGTCATGGCCGGAGAATGGGCGATCGTGGCCGACGTTTCAAGTCAACCGAAGCCTGCCAGGACGTTGTCGACGCCGGCTGCCTGGATCCAGATATAGGCGCCATAAAGGACCAGGAAAAAGCCGGCCGCCGGCCGTGTCAGACGCATGCCGAGAACCAGTATCGGCAACAGGAAGGCGCTGGTGATCAACATTGCCCAGATGTCGAAGTTGAGAATCTGGTCGGCCACCGGCAACGGCACGGTGACCGCGGCCGCGCCGCCGACGCCGAGAATGTTGAACAGGTTGGAGCCGACCACGTTGCCGACGGCGACGTCGGAATGACCGCGCAGGGCGGCCACCACGGAAGCCGCCAGTTCGGGCAGAGAGGTGCCGAAGGCGAACAGCGTCAGCCCGATAACCTCTTCCGAGACGCCGAAGGCGCGGGCGATCTGAACGCCGCCGTCGACCAGGATATCGGCGCCCCAAGCCAAACCGGCCAACCCGACCAGCACCAGAAGGATCGCCAGCGGGACGCTCTTCGGCCGCGCCCCCAGTTCCTCGACCTCGTGGATGTGTTCGGCCGCCGCCTCTGGATCGTGCGATTCTCGCCAATAGGAGACACCGAGAAAGATGAAGAACGCCACCAGCAGCGCCAGCCCGGCGCTCAATCCGAGCACGCCCTGGGCACAGAGCGCGGCGAACAGGATGGATCCGCCCATCAAGACCACGCCGTCGCGTTTCAACGACGACGGGCGCTCGATGATCGGCTTCAGCACGCAGGTGACGCCCAGGATCAACAGTACGTTGGCGATATTGGAGCCGACGATATTGCCGACCGCCAGTCCCGGAGCGCCGGACAGCGCCGCGTCGATGCTGACGACCAGTTCCGGCGCCGAGGTGCCGACCGCGACCACTGTCATGCCGATCACCAGCAACGAGACACCTAGGCGTTCGGCGAGCGTCACCGCGCCACGCACGAGCAACTCGGCGGCGCCGGTCAAGACCGCGAAACCGACGACAACTTGCAGATACATCATATCGGGGAAGCCATCCTTTTCGGCAGATCGTGGAATTCCGACAGGATATCTTCATAGAGGCGCCGCTTGAAAGGAATGATTAATCCCGGCAGGTCTTCGAAGGCCACCCAGCGCCATTCGACGAACTCCGGATGGCCGTCCCCGGCCAGGTCGAAATCGTCGTCGTCGCCGGTGAACCGAAGCGCGAACCATTTCTGTGTCTGGCCGCGAAAACGACCGCCCCAGGAAACCCCCATCAAGTGGTCGGGCAGGTCATAGGTCAGCCAATCCGTGGATTCGGCAATGATCTCGCATTTGTCGGTGCCGGTTTCCTCGATCACCTCGCGCAACACCGCCTCGGCCGGTGTCTCGCCTTCGTCGATACCGCCCTGCGGCATTTGCCAATAGCGGTCGACCGGCTGACCCGGATCCATCGACCGCCGGCCGATCCATACCCGGCCGTCCGCGTTGAACAAGACCGCGCCGACGCCAGGCCGGTAGGGTAGGTCGGGGTCGGCGGGCGTCATCTGACCTTTTGAGTGTCGGCCATGCCGGAAACCGGAACCAGCGCCACCTGCTTGGCTTGGAGTGTCGCCAGCCACGCCGACAGGCGTTCGATGGTCGAGGGATAGGGCCGCGCAATGGCGACGGCGACGCGGCGTTTGAGCACCAATTGCTCCAGTTCCGCCAACTTGGCGTCGATGGCCGACTTCGAGGGGTTCTCGTCGATTACCATGTTGACGATGGCTTTTGGAAGTTCCAACTGGGCGGCGATGCGGGGTCCGACGGACGAGCGGCTGACGCCGCCGTCGACGAACATCAGGCCACGCGCCTTGAGGACTTCCAGCACTGGTTTCATTTTCGATTCGATGGAGCCGAAGCGCGATCCCATGACGCTGACGACACCGACGTATCCGGTCATCAAGCTCAGCACTGAATTCAAGCGGGCGAGGTTTTCTGTGTCCTCGGCGGTCGCGGTCAGTGATATCGGCCCGGCGTCGCGTACCGGGAAACGGTCGCTTTCCATGGGCAGCCCCATGAAAACTTCGTGTCCGGCCAACCGCGCTCTCAGCAGCCAGTCCTCCAAATCGGACCCGTAGGGATCGAAGACCAGGCTGACCTCGGGCGGCAGTTTCCTGACGGCGGCCATCGAGGCGGCCCGGCTCAAACCGACCTCGGAAACCAGGATGCCGAGCCTAGGCGTGCTGTCGGAAGCGTCGTTGGGGCGGGAGTAGACTTGCCACGGCAGGCGCCCCTCGGGCCCGATCCGGGGCAAGAAGTGCTTGCCGTCTTCCAGCGGTTCGACCAGCAGCGCGTCGGGAACGTTGCCGAGCGGTGCCGTCGACGGCATGTCCGGCGTCCGGTAGGCAACCGAAGAGGACGATAGAACGGTAAGGCCGTCAGTCGTTTCCTGGGTTTCCTGGACGAAGGTGTTGAGCGACCCGCTGCCCTGGGTCAGATTGCGCAGCGGTTGAGTGGAGAGAATTGCCGGTTGCGGCTCGGCGCCCGGCGGCGTCAACACCGGACCGGGCTCGAGCGCCGCCGGCAGCGCCATTTCGACGCGTGGCCCCTTCCTCTCCGGTGCGCCCGCCTGCATTTCGGCCTCACCGGAGTCGTCGCTGAAATACCAGTACGCGCCGCCGCCGAGCATGCCGAGCACCAGGACGGCGGCGCCGGCAGCGGCAAATACTACGGGTTTGCGGGCGAAGACGGACTCGCCTTCGCCCTCTTCCTCGTCGTCGAATTCGCTATCGTCGTCTTCGAATTCGGGGATCTCGTCGTCTTCTTCGCCGCCTTCGAGAGCAACGTTGTCCTCGTCGATAACCTGGGTCTTCGGGCTGTCGTCGTCCTCAAAGGCGTCGCCGAACTCGTCGTAATCGTCGTCGTCCTCGCCGCCGCCTTTGCGCTTGAACAGCTTGCCGAGGGCCGCCGGGGCGGCAATCCTGGGGAGTTTCAGTTTCGGCAGTTTCACGAGAGTTCCCCGAACATGGCGTCGGTCGATCAGTTGGTGCTTGTGATCCTGTTCTCCCTAAACAATGCCATACCGCGCAGCAGGTCGAGGGCTCGCGACAATTGATAGTCCTGCGGTTCCTCGGCCTTGTCGTCGGCCGCCTCGGGCGATTTCCGAGCGCCGGCCGGATGATCGGCGTCCTTCGGCGGCTCGCCGTTCTCGTTCTTGAGGGCGCCGCGGAGGTCGGCCTCACGGCGTTGCCTGCCGTTGTCGATGGTTTCGACGCGGGCCTGCTCGGCAATGATATCGGGATCGATGCCCTCGCCCTGGATCGAACGCCCTGACGGCGTGTAATAACGTGCCGTGGTCAGACGCATGGCGCCGTGGCCGGGCAGCGGCATGATCGTCTGCACCGAGCCTTTGCCGAACGACCGGGTACCGAGCACGATGGCGCGGCGGTGATCCTGCAGTGCGCCGGCGACGATTTCGGAGGCCGATGCCGAGCCGCCGTTGATCAGCACGACCATCGGCAGCCCATCGGCCAAGTCGCCGCCGCGGGCGTTGTAGCGTTGCGTGTCCTCGGGGTCGCGCGACCGGGTCGAGACGATCTCGCCCTTGTCCAGGAAAGCGTCGGACACGGCCGTTGCCTGATCCAGCAGCCCACCGGGGTTATTGCGGAGGTCGAGGACGATACCCTGCAAATCGTCGCCAAGGCCCTCACGGAATCCCTCCATCGCCTTCCTCAGCCCTTTTTCGGTCTGTTCGCTGAACGAGGTGATCCGGATGTAGCCGATCTTGTCCTCAAGGCGCGAGCGCACCGAGGTGATCTTGATGACGGCGCGGGTAATGGTCACGTCGAAGGCCTCGGCCCGGCCCTTGCGGCGGATGGTCAGCTTGATGTCGGTGCCGACCTTGCCGCGCATCTTGTCGACCGCCTGACCCAGAGTCAGGCCTTGGACGAACTCGCCGTCGAGATGAGTGATCAGGTCGCCGGCCTCGACTCCGGCCCGGTAGGCCGGTGTATCGTCGATCGGCGAGATCACTTTGACGAGGCCGTTCTCCATGGTGACTTGAATACCCAGTCCGCCGAATTCGCCCTTGGTGTTGACCTGCATCTCGCGAAAGTTCTTGGCGTTGAGATAGCTCGAATGCGGGTCGAGCGCGGCCAGCATACCGGTAATGGCCGCTTCGATCATTTCTTCGTCGGTCGGCTCGTCGACGTATTCGGCGCGCACCCGTTCGAACACGTCGCCGAACAGGTTGAGCAGCCGGTAGGTGTTGGCGTCGTTCTTGGCCTTGTCTTCGGCGGCCGATCCGGGGACTGCCCAAATCGGCACCATCAGGACGGCGACGCCAAGGGCCGCCAGCAGGGTTCGAGTTTTCATCCGCTTTCCTATCATAACCCTAAGCTATTGAAATATATGTATAAATATGAGCGCAAAAACCTCCGTAAATTTCCTGTAAAGGAAATTATTGAAAATAAGCGCTTATTTTCTCCGCACCATATAGGTCAACAGAGGTATCTAGTTTTCTTTTAGTAAACTCACCGTTACTTCTTCGTATCCGGTCTCGTTCTCACAAGATATGCATTGTGAGGCGTAGGCGCCAGCTTCAATCACCTTCTTTACCGGAAAACGATTTTACCACCTCCACAATCTTTGAACTACCATCAGCTGCCGAATCGCTCCGGCCCAGATAACCTGAAGAAGTAATCGCAAAGATTGACCGGGTCGTTTCGAGAAGCACCGCATCCCTTACCGAGGGGTCAGATGCTGCTTCAACAAATGTCTGGAAAGTTTTTAGAGCGTTTGCCCGGTGTTTATTCACCGATTCTTGGTGCTTCGAAGTCTTATAGAGATGACCGCACCAAAGTGTCGCAGTAAGAAACAATCCAATAACAACAAATTTCGTCGCCGTCACCTGAATGACAAACGCAGTATCGACCTTCGGAGGAATGGGGAGAAATTTCCACAGCAATAAAACAGAAACAACCGTCGCCGCCGCCATAACGGCGGTACCCAACAACCATCGATGCGCAACCGTTTCGTACCCATCGGCCTCACCAGCAAAGTCTACCGTATGGTGAGCAACACCTACTTTCCCGGCCGAATCTCGCGCCGCGATTACGATCTTATCAATCTCTTTCTTGGTTACTTCAATTTCTGATTTTGCTTCGTTTAGAATACCCTCAGCTTCGGATCGTAAAGCGGCCAATTGTTTGACATTCTCGTCAAGACTTCCACTCTGGTATGCGAGGTAGGCGAGCCACGGGGCTACGCGGTTCCAAACCTGCAGGATGGAGTTCTGCAATTCGTTTGCTAGGTTTTGCCGAGTACCGGGGGGATCAGCTTGGTTGATGGTAAATCCTTTTATGTTTTCGATTTTTTGACTGAGATCCTCCACGTGGCTTGTGAGATCTGGAACAATAGTTCCTTCTAGTCGTTCTAACGGCATACCCAACAGGGGCTTTATCGTCGAAAAAACAGTCTCAATTTCTCTACGACAATCCTCAAAGTTCAATGCCCCCCAATCCGGATTCTTCAGCAACCCATCTATTTCGTTCTCAACGCATTTTGAAATCGCCTCACGAAGCGCGTTTGCTTGTTCATCAGTTGCCATTGCGATCTCCCATCACGATAATGATAATGGATCGTTTACATTTTAGATTGTTGATTGAATCAATATTACACCAACCGAATTGGCGCTAACGTTCTAAATTATTTGAGATGTTGGAAAGTATGGGGGCGCACCGACTCACTAACAATACTCAGTAGACTACATCTAGCATCTGTACTCAGTCTGTAAATTGAGTAACCTTGTTTCTCTTTTGAAACAACGATCTGTAAACGATTTGTAAATGCTAAAAGTGACGGTGACTGACTAATAAGTAATTGAAAACAAACAATAAATTACATGTGCGATCGTTTCATCCGCTTACCTTGTTGCTTTTTCGAATACGTTCACGCGTCGCCAGCCACGGCAGAGGATTGATGGGCTGGCCGTTTCGCCGCAACTCCACATAGAGGACCGGCTTCGATCCCGAGCCGCGGCCCATGACGCCGACCGGTTCACCGACCAGTACCCACTGCCCGATCGAACTATCGATCCGCGCCATTCCGGCGAGTAGACTATGATATCCCTCGCCGTGTTCGATGATCAAGAGTTGCCCATAGCCGCGAAACGGCCCGGCGAACACCACACGGCCTTCATAGGTCGCCACCACCTGGGCGGCCGACGACGTCTGTACGTTAATTCCCTTCGACGTCAGTCCGCCTTTGTCGGCCTGGCCGTAGCGCCGGACGATCCGGCCGACGACCGGAAACGGCAGAGTGCCGCGGGCCAGCGTGATCGGTCGGCCGCTGATACCGGGCGGCGGTGAGGTTTTCGGCTTGTCGTCGGGCGAAGCGGCTGCACGCTGCCGCCCGGCCGTCTCGTCGGCCCGACGGCGGTCGCGTTCGGCCTCTATGGTGCTCAGCAATTCGCGCAGCGTCGTTGCCTGTCGGGCCAATGCGCGCACCCGGCGTTCGGCTGCCTGGCTCTTTGTGACTGTGCGTCGGCGCAACCTTGATTTCTTGCCGAGCATGTCGCGTAGGCGTTTGCGCTGCGCTTCCATGCCGGTGACGGTCCGGGCCAGTTCGGCCCGGCGCCGCGCCGCTTCGTCGCGGGCCCGGGCGAGGACGCCGAGGTCGTCGCGTAGCCGTTGAACCTGCAACTCGATCTCCGGTACGGCGGCGCGCAGCAGGATGGCGCTGCGCACCGTGTCGGCCGGCGTCATCGGCTGGGCGATCAACGCTTCCGGCGGAAAGCGGGCGACCCGCTGCAGGGCCGAAAGGACACGGCCCATCTGGCGGCGCTGGCCTTTCAATACGTCTTCCTTGGCGGCCTGACGGACGTCGAGCTCGGCCAGGCGCCGGCGCAGCTCGGCGACGCGCTGTTCGTGGTCCTGAATGAGGCGGGCGGCATCGACCATGCCCTGGCGCAAGGTCGCCATCTCGAGTTCCAACGCCGCCGCCTTGCGTTTCAGCGTCTGGCTTTCCCGGCGGCCGGCGTCGATGGCCCGTTCGATCTCCCGAAGACGCTGGCCGGCAGCCGCGGCGCCATCCTTTTCGCCTTCGGCGGCATCGGCTCCGGCCCAGGCCAGTCCCGCAAGCGCCAGGGATACCGCGAGCACCCGCCGAGTGCAGACCGGAAACCACATCTTCATCTATTGCGCCGCCACCGTTTCGGCCGTCGTTTCCTCGATCAGGGAGCGGCCGGTCATGTCGGCCGGACATTCGATATCCATCAGGCGTAACACGGTCGGCGCGATGTCGGACAAGCAACCGTCACGCAGACCCGCCACCCAGTTGGGCGGGTTGACCATGACGATGGGGACCAAGTTGGTGGTGTGAGCGGTGTGGGCCTGGCCGGCGTTAGCGTCGAGCATCATTTCGCAGTTGCCGTGATCGGCAGTCACCATCATGACGCCGCCGGCTGCGGCGACTGCTTTTTCAAGGCGGGCAAGGCTGGCGTCGACGGCTTCGGCAGCGGCGATGGCCGCCGTCAGCACGCCTGTGTGGCCGACCATGTCGCCGTTGGCGTAGTTGACGACGATCAGGTCGAAACCGCCTTCATCGACAGCCTCGCAGACGGCGTCGGTGACGCTCGGCGCCGACATCTCCGGCTGCAGATCGTAAGTGGCGACCTTCGGCGACGGCACCAGGATCCGGTGCTCGCCGTCGAACTCCCTCTCGCGTCCGCCGTTCAGGAAGAAAGTGACGTGGGCATATTTCTCGGTCTCGGCGACACGCAGTTGCCGAAGTCCGGCATCGGCCACAACCTGACCCAGAATTCCCTGCAATTCCAAAGGCTTGAAGATCGATCGGTAATAGGCATTGAGGTCTTCGGAGTACTCGACCATGCCGAGGCGGGCGACCAAGGTGCAGGTCCTGGTCCTCGCGAAGCCGGCAAATTCCGGATCGGCCAGGGTGCCGAGGATCTGCCGCGCCCGGTCGGCCCGGAAGTTGGCGCACAGCACGCCGTCGCCGTCGGCCATGCCGGCGTAACCGCCGATCACCGTCGGTGCCACGAATTCGTCGGTGGCGCCGACGTCGTAACTGTGGGCGATGGCGGCCAGCGCATCGTCGGCCGTTTCACCGTCGCCGGCGACGACGGCCCGATAGGCGCGCTCGGTTCGCTCCCAGTTGGCGTCGCGGTCCATGGCGTAGTAGCGGCCGCTGACGGTGGCCACCGAAACACCTTCAATATCGGCGACTCCGGCCAGAAACTCGCCCAGGTATCTCTCGGCGCTGCTGGGCGGCGTGTCGCGGCCGTCGAGGAAGGCGTGAACGCGCACCGGCACGCCGGCCGCGGCGACCAATGAGGCGAGGACGGCGATATGGTCCTGGTGGGCGTGGACCCCGCCAGGCGACATCAGCCCCATCAGATGGCAGGCGCCGCCGCTGCGGCGGTGAACGCGGCCAGCTCAGGATCGGCGGCCAGCGAGCCGTCGGCGATGGCGGCGTCGATGCGCGGCAGGTCTTGCGGCACGACCCGCCCGGCCCCGATGTTCATATGGCCGACCTCGGAGTTGCCCATCTGTCCGGCCGGTAGCCCGACCGCCTCGGCCGAGGCGTCGAGGCGGGCTTTCGGCGCGTCCGCCACCAGCCGGTCCCAGGTCGGGGTGCGGGCCAGCGCGATGGCATTGTGGTCGGTCTCCGCCCGCTCGCCCCAGCCATCCAAGATACAGAGGACGACGGGGCCGCGCGGGGCCGGGGTCTGTTCGTTCATACCCCCAATATAGGGGGAAACATCCGGTTTGGAACAGCACCCATTGCGATTTCTCGACCAATTTGTGGGCAGCGGCCGGGCGCGTTTAGTGACCGTCCGGCGGCTTCTGTTTGGCCGCCGCAAGAGCCTCGATCAAGGCCTCGATGGCGCGTTTCAAATCCGCATTGTCGAATGCGGCCAGGCGCAGGGCTGCGGTCAACGCGGCGCGGTCGACGGTGGCCGGCGGCGCGACCGTCGTCACTGTCGATGACCCCTCGCCGTCGCCGTCGAGGCCCTCGAAAAAGTAGCCGACCGCGACGCCGAGTTGCCGGGCGGCGGACCACAGCCGGCTGGCGCCGATTCGGTTGGCGCCGGTCTCGTATTTCTGTACCTGTTGAAAGGAAATACCGAGGTCGGCGGCCAGCGCCGACTGACTCAATCCGCGGGCGGTCCGCGCCAGCCGCAGGCGCGCGCCGACGTGGGTATCGACGGGATCCGGCATTCGCTTCGCCACGACCGGTTTAGACAAGGTGGACATAGTTCCATCCAACATAATGTTGGATGGAGTTGTCAAACAATTTGTTGGTGGCATCTTCCGACAATCCGTTGGAAACTCCGGTCATGGCCAACCGCTTGAGAGACCTGCGCCTGGCCAAGGGCTGGTCGCAGGACGACCTGGCCCGGCGCGCCGGCACTTCGAACCAGATGATCAGCATGCTGGAGCGCGGCAAGCGCGGCCTGTCGCTCGCCTGGATGCAGCGCCTCGCCAAAGCGCTCGGGTGCGAGCCGGCCGACTTGCTGCCGGTGCCCGACGGCGGCCCCGTTCTGCCTGGCCTGGCCAACGACCTGCCGGTCCTCGGCACCGCCGCCGGAAACGTCTCGGGCGCCTTTCAACTGGCCGAAGGCGCCCCCATCGGCCACGTTCGCCGGCCGCCCGGCGTCGCCCCCGCAAGCCGGGTCTACGCCGTCTACGTGGTCGGCGACAGCATGAGTCCCGAACACCGCGACGGGGATTTGCGTTTCGCAGACCCGGAACGTCCCGTCGCCATCGGCGATTCGGTGATCGTGCAGACCCGCAACTTCCCCGGCGACCCGGTCCAGGCCTATATCAAGCACCTGAAATCGCGTGACGAAGAATGGTTGCTGCTCGGCCAGATCAACCCGCCCGGCGAAATTCGCATCTCGGCCAGGACGGTGACGGCCGTGCATCGCATCCTCAGCGTCAACGAACTGTTCGCCGTCTGAGCGGCGCTGGGCAAGGTGGCCGGCGCCGGCCTGCGATTGATCTCGATCAAACCGCCGCCTCGGCCGCCTTGTTAGACTCGGCCTCGAACATCGGGAGATTGAAATGGCTTTCATGGAATGGTCGCGGGAGTTCGAAACCGGCGTCGAGCACATCGACAACGATCACCAGACCCTGTTCGCCTTCGTCAACGACCTCCACGACAAGTACGTCGAGGGCGAAGGCGACGCCGCCATCGAAGCGACGCTGGCTGGGCTGGTCAATTACGTCAACGTGCATTTCGCCCGCGAGGAGGCCTACATGAAAGAGCTGAACTATCCGGACTTGGCCATCCACCGCAAGATGCACGGCTCGCTGGCCGATCAGGTCCTGGAGATGAGAACCCAGTTCAGGGACGACCCGGCCCAGGTCGATTGCGCCGAACTGCTGGCGTTTCTGAAGAACTGGCTGACCAACCACATCCTGCTGACCGACATGGACTACGTCGAACACGCCCGCCGCAAGGACGCCGGCTCGGCCTAGGAGGGACATCGACCGAGAGGAACCGTTCGGCCAGGGTGGCGGCGCGGGCCGCCTTGTCGGGGCCGATGCGTTGGCCGAGCGCCGCCTCGACGTCGGCGCGGCGCTTCCGTTCGTCCTCGCGCTCCTGGCGCTCGATCGTGGAGAGCTCGGCGGCGATGACGTTCAAGGTCTGGCGTTCGGCCTCGGTCCGCGCCGTCCGTTTCAGGGTTTCCAGCATGGCCCGGGTCGGGTCGCGGCGGTTCGGGTTCGGCGCCGGCTTCGGCTCGGGCTCGGGGTGTCCGAGCAGGCCGCCTCGTTTCGGCAGGTCGGGGTCGGGGCGGTCAGCGGCGGCTCAGGTCGAGTTCGCGGATCTCGGCCGGCGGCGCCAGAACGGCCTCGGAGTCGATGACGCCGTCGTCGATCAGCCGGTAAAGCTCTTCCTTCGACATGCCGTTTTCGACCGCCGGGTGCATCAGCACGTTCAAGGCGGTATCGCGGTAGGGGCTCCGCGCATCCACCACACCGTGCGCCACGTACAGCGCCTCGGTCAGGCACTGCTCGATGACCGCTACGCGTGATCCAGCCGTGATGGTGACGCTCACCCCCCACAATCGGCGGTCGTGGTCAAAATTCGTCTTGGCGAGGCAGGCGCGGTCGATCTCATAGGCCGTCACTCCGTCGGCGATCTCCTCTTCTCGTGTTTTCCAGAGAGCGCGATATGAAAAACTTTCCCTGATCTCCAACTCGGCGAGGAATGGTAGGAACAAGGGTGAGCCAATTCCATAGGCGGATTCCTTTTCGAAGTGGATTCCCTTTTCAGTAACGGTCAGGTTTCTGGGCCGAGCGAAGTCGAAGGATTGCCGTCGCAGGATCGATTCCAGTGTCTCGAACAGGACGGCTTGGTCCAGTCCCAAATAGACCGCACTATCGAAACGGAGGATATTGTAAGAGTTAAACGGCTTCGCCACCCAGCCGGTGCGGTCGGGTCGGCGCCAGTGCCGGGTGAACAGGGCGTGGTCGAGTTGGTGCTTCAATTCGCGTTCCCGAACATCGTCGCCCGCCCCTTCGACATCGAGCGTTGACATGGCGAGGCCGAAGATCACGATTGCCGTAATAACGATCAGTGCGCGTTTCATCATCGCCGTAAGGCCGGTTCTATGGCCGAGAATTACGATTATTAGCGAAACTTAACACCGATACAACGAGTGGTCGTTCGGCCATGGGTCCTTCCTATCATTTCTCGACGCGGACCGGGCTTAGATGATCGATGATCGACAGAATATCCTTTGCTTTGTCGGGGTCATGTTCAAGCAATTCCTCGAGCCTTTGTACCAGAGGGTTTCCCTTACCGGGGTTTCTTTCGTAATATTTATCGAGACGTCGTTGGACCTGGCTCCTGACCTCGGTCAGCCTTTTCTCCTCGGGTATCCGGTTCAGTCTGTCCACGCGCTTGTCCCGGGCATCCGGTGGCG
>CAYFMP010000050.1:0-30183 GCA_964344215.1 uncultured Thalassospiraceae bacterium
GCGGAATCATAATCCGCGTGTCGGGGGTTCGAGTCCCTCCTCCGCTACCAATAAATAGGGCCCCTTCGTGGGGCCCTATTTATTGGTAAGGGGGAGAGGGCGAGAACGCCCCGGGTTCGGAGAAAATGCGCCCTTGGGAAGCGTTTTCCGACGGAGCGTCAGCGACGGTCCGAAGGCCGTGGGCCTAAGGATGAAAACAGGCTCGAAACCTGTTTTCACAGGCCCGACGACGCCGCCAAATTCAAAAGCCTCGAGCAGGACGGTCAAAACCAAGGGGCGCTCCGGTTTCGCTCAAGGATGTCATTTCGCGTACTATTGTCATCAAGAGGCGATCACGTTGACGCCTGCCCGCCACTTGCAGCCCAAAGGGGAGGCCCTCAGGCGTTGCGCCGAGCGGCATACTGACAACTGGGGCGCCAATTAGATTGAACACCATGGTTTGGTAGGCCATGGCAGCCAGATAGGGAACCGGCACTCCATCGACATAGACCGGCTCGATGTAAAGAGGTGACGAGGCGAGATGCGGACTGGGATCGATGCCCTCGAATGACGGGAAAACTCCCTTCAGGTGTTTGTGAGGCGGAATGGCGGTTACCGGACATAAGAAAACATCGGCGTCGGACATCCAGAATTCGAACGCACCGAAAAACCGCTCGCGCAGCGAATACGCTTTAGCGATACTGACGGTATCCCGGGGTTTCCAGCGACAGGCGAGAACGGGGCTGGTTGGTCCAGACTGGACCATGGTGTCGACGGCTTGGCGGTCTTCCTCCGACATGCCGCTTTCCGATTGGATCCCGAATATCTCTCCATATAGTTCGAGCACGCCTTGAACATCAAAACCGTCCCAATCTCGCCGTTCGACGATCGCGCCTTCATCGGCAAGGCGAACCACGAGGGAGCGGACGGTATTTGCAATGTTCCTTGCGATGGGCAATCCCGGAAAGGAGTCCGTCCAAGCAATTCTTGCACCTTTCAAAGTGTATTCGACGAGGGAAGCAGCTTCGGCGGCCTCGACTTTCGGATCGTGGATATCCGGACCGGCGATGACATCGTAACACAAAGCCAAATCCTTGGGTGCACGCGCCAACGGTCCATACGAAATTAAGTCGCGAGAAACGAACGGCGTGTCAGGCAAATCAGGAATATGGCCGACGCCCGAGACGCTATGTTCAGTCGGTTTCAGCCCAAAGACCCCGCAGAAGCTTGCTGGAATGCGGATGGAGCCGCCGTCGTCGCACCCGAGATCGATCGGAGTCATGTGCGAGGCCACAGCGGCGGCACCGCCTCCACCGCTGCCGCCAGGAGAGTAGTCGGTATTCCACGGATTGTTGGTCACCCCGAACAAGCTCGATCGCGTTTGGAAGTCCTGGTTCAGGGGCGGAGTATGGGTCTTTCCCAGCAGGATGGCGCCAGCCGACTTCATCCGAGCGACGACCGTTGCATCATGGACGGGGACGTAGTCCCGCAACGGCTCGTATCCACAAGTGGTGCGTAGTCCGGCGGTTTCAAAACAGTCCTTGGCGGTAAATGGTACACCGTGGAGCGGCCCCAGAATATCACCCCGCGACAAAGCCACATCGGCTTCCTCGGCGCGTTCCAGGGCACTGTCGGCATCCAAGGTAACGATTGCGTTCAGACCTGTGTTCCGCGCGTCTATAACACGCAGATGGGCGTCAACGGCATCCCTCGCTGAAAATGCGCCGTTCCGGATAGCGATGGCCATTTCGGCCGCACTCAGTTTTGCAATTGGAGGAATCTCGGTCATGAGCTTGTCCGCCTTTGCGGACGAAATCCGTCCAGTAGTGCGTGAGTCATGGCCGATAGCGCCGCAACGGCTTGGTCAGCAGACTGGTCTTGGTTTTTGAACATTGAGATAGCGCAATACATGTAGTGAGAAACAAAACAGACCGATCCCAGGTGGGAGTCCACGTCGATTGCTACCTCGCCTCGCCCCTTCGCCTGTTCGAACAGGTCCTCGATTTCCTGGCGCCAAGCTTCGAACTGTAGTGTGATCCCTCCACCACGACCGCGAGCGCCTTCGGCGAAGAAAAAGGTTTCCTTCATTAGTGGTGGAAAGAGCCGGCGGTGGCTGTCTGTGTATCGCGGCAGCACGAACCTAGGGAGGTGCATCAGTTGGTCATGAAGTATACCGTCATGGGGAAAGGATTCTCTCGCCTCCTCGATGAAGCCGCCGACTTCCTTCTCCAGGACTTCCGCCAAAAGAGACAGCTTGTCGGGAAAGTGAATGAACACCGTTCCAGTAGCGACTCCCGCCGCCTTCGCGATGTCACGCACTGAAGTCTCATCCATGCCGCGGTCGAGGAAAAGGCTGCGAGCAGCGTCGAAGATCGCAAGCTTTGTCGTTTCCTTTTGGGCCTGCCTGGACAATCTCACTTCCCGAAATAAAATGAACACGTTCAGTGAACGCGTTCATTTTATTCTTAACAGAGATCTCTTTCAAGCTTCGTCGGAAAAAACCGACTTTCGCTCAGGTCGATTTCCCCGTCTCGAGGTAGCGATAGGCGGAATCATAATCCGCGTGTCGGGGGAGAGGGCGAGAACGCCCCGGGTTCGGAGAAAACGCGCCCTTGGGAAGCGTTTTCCGACGGCGCGGCAGCGACGGTCCGAAGGCCGTGGGCCTAAGGATGAAAACAGGCTCGAAACCTGTTTTCACAGTCCCTCCTCCGCTACCAATAAAAAAGGCCCCTTGCCGAGGGGCCTTTTCCGTTGCCGGGGGCGACGATCAAACCAGAGTACACCGGTCGCATCGGGGCGCCGGTTCCGCCCCGAGGTTTCGGTCGTTCCGTCCATTCCCGCCGTTCAGCGGCGCTTGACGATCGGCACGAAATCGCGCGTGACGGGGCCGGTGAACAGTTGTCGCGGGCGGCCGATCTTCTGCACCGGCTCCTGGATCATCTCGTTCCACTGGGCGATCCAGCCGACCGTGCGGGCCATGGCGAAGATCACCGTGAACATCGACGTCGGAATGCCCAGGGCCCGGTAGATGATGCCCGAATAGAAATCGACGTTCGGGTAGAGGTGCTTTTCGACGAAGAAGTCGTCCTCCAGCGCGATGCGTTCGAGTTCCATGGCCAGCTCCAGCAGCGGCTCGCTGTCGACGCCGAGTTCGTCGAGCACCTTGTGGCAGCTCTCGCGCAGGATCGCCGCCCTCGGGTCGTAGTTCTTGTAGACCCGGTGGCCGAACCCCATCAAGCGGAACGGGTCGTCCTTGTCCTTGGCCCGCTCGACGTATTCGGGGATGCGGTCCTTCGAGCCGATCTCCATCAGCATGTTGAGCACGGCCTCGTTGGCGCCGCCGTGGGACGGCCCCCACAGCGAGGCGATGCCGGCGGCGACGCAGGCGAACGGGTTGGCCTGCGACGAGCCGGCCAGCCGCACCGTCGAGGTCGAGGCGTTCTGCTCGTGGTCGGCGTGCAGGATGAGGACACGGTCCATGGCGCGGGCCAGGATCGGATTGACCTCGTATTCCTCGCACGGCGTCGAGAACATCATGTGCAGGAAGTTCTCGGCGAAACCGAGTTCGTTGCGGGGATAGACGAAAGGCTGGCCCTGCGCGTACTTGTAGGCGTTGGCGGCGATCGTCGGCATCTTGGCGATCAGCCGGTAGATCGCCAGCTGGCGGTGGTCCGGATCGTGGATATCGAGGCTGTCGTGGTAGAAGGCCGACAGCGCCCCGACGACGCCGCACATGATCGCCATCGGGTGCGAATCCCTCCTGAAGCCGTGGAAGAAGTGGTTGAGTTTCTCGTGCAGCAGGGTGTGGTAGGTGATGCCGTCGACGAACTCCTTCTTCTGCGGCGAATCCGGAAGCTCGCCGTTGAGCAGCAGGTAACAAACCTCCAGGTAGTCCGACTGGGCGGCCAGTTGTTCGATGGGATAGCCGCGATAGAGCAGGATCCCTTCGTCGCCGTCGATGTAGGTGATGGTCGATTCACAACTGGCGGTCGACGTGTAGCCGGGGTCGAACGTGAAACAGCCGGTATCGGCATAGAGCCGGCGGATATCGATTACATCCGGCCCCATGCTTCCCGACAGCACCGGCAGTTCCCAGTGATGGCCGTTGCGGTTGTCGATCAGGGTGAACGTCGGGGATTCACGAACAGCTTGTTGTTGGGACATGATGACTTCCCTCCTTCGTAATGTCTTGCAGGTCCTCCCGCCGCAACCAGATACGGCGATGAGTCCGGCGGAGGTTGCCGGGCCGCTCAAGCCTTCGCGGCCCTTCTCTCGTTGCCCTCATCTCCCGAAACGAATCCGTTGAGGCCAATAGTATACCCCTTTCGCGAGGACGAGGGTAGCAGCGAGGCCGGCGCTTGATCCAAGTCAACGCTCCGCCCGCAACCTGGGAATATCATTGTGTTTCAACGAACAATCGGTGATGAGGCCTGTCGAAAAATGCACAGCCCGCCGACCGCCGGGAGCGACAGCGCATGTGATTTGCGCGACACGGAACGCCCGCAAACGGACCCCGACGTCTTCGAGATCGTGGCGCGGGAGGACTATTCCGACGCCGCCTTCATGCTCGAAATCCGCCATCCGATGATCGCCCGGGCGGCGCGGGCCGGCCAGTTCGTCATCGTCATGTCGCACGACCATGGAGAGCGCATCCCCTTGACCCTGGCCGACTTCGATGCCGAGCGCGGCACCTTCATGCTGGTCGTGCAGCCGGTCGGCAAGACCACCCGGCAGATGCAGTGCGACTGCCGGCCGGGCGGCGAGCTGTTCAGCGTCGTCGGCCCGATGGGGGTTCCCAGCCGCACCGACGGGGTCGGCAAGGTGGTCTGCGTCGGCGGCGGCCTCGGCGTCGCGCCGGTTTTCCCGCAGGCCCGCGCCTTCAAGGAGAACGGCGCCTATGTCATCGGCGTCGTCGGGTTTCGAACCGAATCCCTTGTGTTCTGGCGCGACAAGTTCGAGGCGGTCTGCGACGAGTTCATCATCTGCTCCGACGACGGCTCGGTCGGCCTCAAGGGACTGGTCACCGCCGGCATCGAACAGGCGGCCGGGAAACATACGGATATCGACGAGGTCGTCGCCATCGGACCGCCGATCATGATGAAGGCGTGCGCCGAGACGACGCGGCCCTTGGGACTGAAGACCACGGTCAGCCTCAACCCGATCATGGTCGACGGTACCGGCATGTGCGGCGGCTGCCGGGTCAGGGTCGGCGACGTGATCAGGTTCGCCTGCGTCGACGGGCCCGATTTCGACGGCCACCAGGTCGATTTCGACGATCTCATGAACCGCCTCAAGCGTTTCGCCGAGGAGGAGAGAATGGCGGTCGAAAAATGGTCCGAAGAATGCCGGGCGGGAGCTCTGTGATGGCCAAGAAGACGATCCGGACCATTCCCCAGGAACGCACACCGATCCCGGTGCAGGCGCCGGCCGAGCGGATCGGCAACTTCGACGAGGTGGCACTCGGCTACCGGCTCGAAGACGCGCTGAACGAGTGCGAGCGCTGCCTGATGTGCCCGGAGGCGGCTTGCGTGCCGGGCTGTCCCATCGCCATCGACATCCCCGGCTTTATCCAGAAGATCGTCGACAAGAACTACCGCGCCGCCTACGCCGTCATCAGCGGCGCCAACCTGCTGCCGGCGATCTGCGGCCGGGTCTGCCCGCAGGAAGACCAGTGCGAGGGCGTGTGCCCGGTCGGCGATACCCTGGAGCCGGTGGCGATCGGCCGGCTTGAGCGGTGGATCGGCGACCTCGCCATCGCCGAGGGCTGGGCCAACATCCCCTATATGGAGCCGAACGGCTTCCGCATCGGCATCATCGGCTCCGGGCCGGCCGGCATCGCCTGCGCCGCCGACCTCGCCAAGGCCGGTTGCGACGTCACCGTCTACGAGGCGTTCCACAAACCGGGCGGCGTCCTGCGCTACGGTATCCCCGAGTTCCGCCTGCCCGACGCGGTGATCGACGCCGAGGTCGACAACCTGGTCAAACTGGGCGTCGAGATTAGGTGCAACACGCTGGTCGGACGGCTGTTCACGGTCGAACAGATGCTCGACGAGATGGGCTTCGATGCGGTCTTCATCGGGACCGGCGCCGGTTCTCCCCGGTTCATGGGAATTGCCGGCGAATCCCTGAACGGCGTGCTGTCGGCCAACGAGCTGTTGACGCGTTGCAACCTGATGCACGCCGGCGAGTTCCCCAACTTCGACACCCCCTTGCATCTCGGCAAACGGGTCGCCGTCATCGGCGCCGGCAACACCGCCATGGACGCCATGCGGGTGTCGCTGAGGATGGGGGCGGAGAAGGTCTGCTGCGTCTACCGCCGGACCAAGGCGGAAAGCCCGGCCCGGGCCGAGGAGATCGACCACGCCGAGGAGGAGGGCATCGAATTCCACTGGCTGAGCGCACCGGTCGAGATCCTCGACGACGGCGAGGGCAACGTCGGCGGCATGACCTGCATTCGAATGGAACTCGGCGAGCCGGACGAATCGGGGCGGCGCAGCCCGGTGCCCATCGACGGCAGCGAGTATCGTTTCGACGCCGACATGGTTATCTACGCCATCGGCACCGGAGCCAATCCGATCCTCGGCCAGACCTCGAAGCTGGACTTGAACGATCGCGGCTACATCAAGACCGACGACAAGCTGGCGACGTCGATGGCCGGCGTTTACGCTGGCGGCGACATCGTCACCGGCGGGGCGACCGTCATCCTCGCCATGGGCGCCGGCCGCAAGGCGGCCGCCAGCATCAAAGCCTATCTCGGAATCCGCGATACCGATACCGTGGCGGCCGCCGCCGCGAGCGGCGACGAGTTGTTCGGGATTGCGGTCGAAGAGAAGAATTTCTGCCGCCTCCGCGTGGCTTGAGGCGAAAGGAAAGCCTTGCCGATGAACGTACAGGTCAAGAGACGCGAAAGACAGCAACCGGCAGCCGGCCCGCCGCCGCAGGCCGTCACGGCCGAGGTGCTGGAAGAACACATCGTCGAGATCGTCAGCGATTCCGGAGAGGGGGCGCAGCGCTGCGGACAGGCGCTCGGTTCCATCGCAGCCCGCATGGGCAACGGTATCTGGACGGTCGAGATCATTCCGGCCGAAATCCAGCCGCCGGCCAGGAGCATGGCCGGGGCCAGCGGCAACCGCATCCGGCTGGCCTCGCACCGGGTCACCAACTGGGGCGACGAAGCCGATCTCATCGTCGCCTTCAACGAGCAGGTTCTGCTGAGCCGCCTGCACGAGAACGAGCTCAAGCCCGGATGCATCGTGATGCTCGAGGGCAAATGGCGAACCGACGACGACCCGGAGATCGTCGAGTCCTACACCCGAACCTGCGAACAACTGACGGAGGAGGGTTACCGGGTCTACGAGATCCCGATGGAGACCGAATGCCTGCGTCACGTCGCCGACCCCAAGCGCGGCAAGAATATGTTCGTGCTCGGCATGCTGTGCGCCGTCTACAGTCTCGATCTGCGGACCGCCCGTGAGCAGGTGGCGTTCATCTTCGCCAAGAAATCCGAGCGCGTCGTCGCCGACAACCTGACGCTGCTGGAGGCCGGTCACGCATGGGCCCTAGACAACCTCGACATCCGCTTTCGCATTCCGCCGTCGAAGTTGACGGAGGCGCAGATCGTCGTCAACGGCAACGTCGCCCTCGGCCTCGGCGTCATGGCCTCGGGCATGGAAGTGTGCGCCATGTATCCGATCACGCCGGCGACGTCGGCCTCGCACTACCTGAGCGACGTTTTTAGGAACGTCGGCGGCGTCGTTCACCAGGCCGAGGACGAGATCGCCGCCTGCGCTTTCGCCATCGGCGCGTCCTATGCCGGCAAATGCGCGCTCACCATCACCTCCGGTCCCGGATTTGCGCTCAAGCAGGAAACCATCGGCCTGGCGGTGATGGCGGAAATCCCGCTGGTCGTCGTCAACGTTCAGCGCGGCGGCCCCAGCACCGGCCTGCCGACCAAGGCCGAACAGGGCGACCTGCTGTTCGCCTGTTTCGGCGGTCACGGCGACAACCCGAAA
The DNA here is from genome assembly GCA_964344215.1 of uncultured Thalassospiraceae bacterium. Classification (GTDB taxonomy): domain Bacteria; phylum Pseudomonadota; class Alphaproteobacteria; order Rhodospirillales; family Casp-alpha2; genus CAYFMP01. The sequence goes on from CAYFMP010000050.1 coordinate 7,992, forward strand.
GTCGTCATGGCGGTGTCGGATATCGAGGACTGCTTCTATTCGATGATCACGGCACGCAAGATCGCCGAGACTTTCAACACCGTCGTCATCGTGCTGTCGGATGCCAGCCTGGCGTCGGCCCAGCAGCCCTTTCCGCGGCCGCGGATCGACGAGGAATGGCTGGCGCCGCCGATCGATCAGAACCCGATTCCGGACGGCGCCAAGCCTTATGACTGGAACGACAAGACCGGTCTCGCACGGCGCTTCGTTCCGGGCCAACCGAACGGCATGCACTGCCTGACCGGGCTGGCCCATGATCGCATGAGCCGCGTCGCCTACGACCCCGACGTCAACCAGGAAGCGATCGAACGCCGCAGCCTGAAGCTGGCGGCGTTCCAGAAAACCCTGAAGACGCCGCCGGTGGTCGGCGGCGACGACGGCGAGTTGTTGATCGTCGGCTGGGGAAGCACGAAAGGGGCGATCGAGGAATCGGTCAGGCGCCTGCGCGCCAAGGGGCACCGGGTCTCGTCCCTGCACCTTAAGTTCCTACAGCCGATGGCGTCGGGGATTCGAGAGATCCTGCACCGTTTCGATCGGGTGATGACGGTCGAGAGCAATTGGTCCGACACCGTCGACGCCGAGATCATCGACGACGACAACCGCCGCTATTCGGAACTGGCCTGGCTGCTCAGGGCCAGGTTCCTCGTCGACGTCGATTGCTGGTCCGAGGTCAAAGGACAGCCCATCAAGCCGCGAACCATCGTTGAGGCGGTTCTCGACAGACTCGAACGGAAGGGATGAGGCCATGGTCGAAAACGCCACGCAATGCCTGATGAAGTTGTCCGAGAAGGAATACACGCTCGACGACTACAGGAGCGCCGTTCCGCGGTGGTGTGTCGGGTGCGGCGACAACAGCGTCCTGGCTTCCGTCCAGCGGCTGTGCCGCGACGAGCAACTGCCCCCCGAGAAGACCGTGTTCGTATCCGGGATCGGCTGTTCGAGCCGTTTTCCGCACTACATGAACACCTACGGCTTCCATGGCCTGCATGGCCGCGCCCTGCCGGTCGCCGAAGGCATCAAGCTGCGCCGCCCCGACCTCCACGTCTTCGTCATCACCGGCGACGGCGATTGCTGCTCGATCGGCACCGCGCACTGGATTCACGCCATCCGCTACAACATGGACATGACCGTCCTGATGCTCGACAACGGCATCTACGGCCTGACCAAGAACCAGGCCTCGCCGACCTCGCCGCAGGGCCTGATAAGCAACACAACGCCGAGGGGCGCGCACCTGGAGCCGATCAACCCGGTCAGCGTCACGCTCGGCATCCGCAACGTTTCCTTCGTCGCCCAGGCGGTCGATTGGATTCCGGAACTGACCCACGACATCGTCGAACAGGCGTTCCATCACAAGGGTTTCTCGTTCGTCCGCGTGCTGCAGAGGTGCCCCGAATACCTGCCCGATCGCTTCGACGCCTGGGTCCACGACCCGGAGCGGATGCTGCTGCTGGCCCATCAGGACGGGCTCGAGATCAGCCCCGAGCTGTCGCGGGTCTACCACCGCCAGGAGCAGCACGACCCGTCCGATCGCAACCGGGCCCGGGAGATCGCCTCGACCGGTGATCCGATTCCCGTCGGCATCCTCTATCGAAACCCGGACATGCCCTGTTACGAGGACCTGCGCGGTCCGGACCGGCTGTATACGCCGGACGTACTCAAAGACGTCATGGAGAAGGAATTCGACAAGTTCACGATCCACCCGGCCGCATAGGCGGCAATCCCCGGCCGGTGGCCGCGATCCGCAATCGAGACCAGCTCATGAACAAAGCCCTTCTGCCCTTGAACGCCTTTTTTCTGACCGGACAACGTTCGGACGGCGATTTCGACGATGTCCGGCGGATGGGTTTTCGCCCCGCCCTGTTCGGCGCTTATCGGGACCTTTCGAAATTGCGTCACGATTATCCCCTGGTGCTCATCGACGGTCCCACCGGCGGTGATTTCGTTCGCTCGCTCTCGGACGTCATCGATGCGTTGATGGTCGAGAAGGCGCCGTCCGGCATTGACGGCGAACGCTGTCGAAAGAACCTGTTGCGCCTTGAGACGGAGATCAGATCGCTATCGGCGAGCGGTGCCGAGGGAACGCTGCTGCAGACTTGGGAGCGGGCCAGGAGCCGTCTGGTTTCCGGCCTCGAGGACGCCGAGCGTGAGGCCTCGACCGCCAACCTCGATGGCGCCTTGCGGGCGCTTCCGCTCGACGGCGAAATGGTCGATTGCGACGCCCGCTTGCCCCGCAAGGTGTTGGTCCACGCATGGCAGGCCGTACACGAGGACAGGAGCCGGCAAACCGGCGAAGAAATCAGCGACCTCGTCGTCAAACTGACGAATATTCTGAAAACCGGCGACCTCGGGTCGGGCGCGGCGCATCGGCCCGAACGGCTACGCCGCTCGATCGGCGCCGCATTCGAGCAGTCGTTCGACTTCGACGCCCTGTCCGGTCTGTTGTCCGAGCAGCCCGCTCACGATCCGCTGCCCGAAACCCGGCGCCGCCGGATCGGTTCCGTTGTGGAGACGCTCGGCGCCCAGCGGTTCTTCATACCGGCCGGTGCCGAAACGACAAAACGGCGGCGCCAACTGCATCCGTTCGTGTTCGACGGCTGCGGGCGTGCCTTGAAGGCGTTCCGGGAACGCCTTCCGGAAATGGCCGAACTCATCAAGGCCATGGCCATCGCCCGGCTCGAGATCGACAACCGCTACCACGAACCGACCCACGACCCGTTCTTCGAGAACTTCGACGAACAATCGCTGAGCGTCGGCGACCTTGCCCTGTTCCCGCCCTGTCTCGCAATCCTCGAGAGCGACGCCGGATCGTCGGAACGGGCGAAGCTTCTCGAAATCATCACTTCGGGACTGCCGATAAAAACCCTCGTCAACATCGGCGATCTGCTGGAAGATCTGCCGATCGAGGCCGGCCGCCTGGCTTTCGGGGCGAAGGGCCAGGAACTGGCCGGCATGGCGCTCGGCCTCGACGACGTCTACGTCCTGCAATCGAGCAGCGCCTATCTCTACCGGATGCGGGACGCCGTCGTCAGTGGGTTGAGCTACAAGGGGCCGGCCCTGTTCAGCGTCTTCACCGGCGTGTCCGGTCAGGCCGAGCAGGCCGAAACCGATCCGTCCGCCGGCGCGCCTTACCTGCGGACGGCGGCGGCGGTCGAATCCCGGGCCTTCCCCGTCTTCGTCCGCGACCCGGCGGCGGGCGCCGACTGGTCGAGCCGGTTCTCGTTGCACGACAATCCGAAGGCCGCCGCCGACTGGCCGGTTCACGGGCTCGACTACGAAGACCCGGAGTTGCAGCGCCGCTCCGTCGGCGTCGCCTTCACCTTCGCCGACTTCGTCGCCGGCGACGGACGCTTTGCCGATATGTTGGCCGGCCTGCCGGACGGCGACGAGCCCGAGGGCATGGTACCGCTCGGCGACTTTCTCGACCTCGCCGCCGAGGACACGGAAGACAAGGTGCCCTACGTCCTGATGGTCGACGGCGACGACGTGCTGCATCGGGCCGTCGTCGAGGACTGGCTGGTCGAGGCGGCGCGCCGTTGCCGCGAGCACTGGCACAGCCTGCAGGAGTTGGGCGGGATCAACAACTCCCACGCCTTGAAGCTGCTGGCCGAGGAGAAGGCGGCCTGGGAGCGCGAGCGCGAGACGGCTCCGGCCCCGGCTGCGGCTCCTGAGACCCCGGCGGCCGCGGTCGAAACGGCCGCGGCGGAAGCCGCCTTGCCCGAGACCGCGCCTCAACCCGAATCGCGACCGGAATCGGAGCCGGAACCCGAACCGGTCCCGTCTGGCGAGGCCTATATCGAGACCACGCGCTGTACGACCTGCAACGAGTGCACCGAGATCAACAACAAGATGTTCGTCTACAACGAAGACCAGCAGGCGGTGATTGCCGATCTCGACGCCGGCACCTACCGGCAGTTGGTCGAGGCCGCCGAAAGCTGCCAAGTGGCGATCATCCATCCCGGCAGCCCTAGAGACCCGAACGAGCCCGGCCTGGATGAGTTGATCGCACGGGCGGCGCCGTTCCTTTAGGCCGGCGAAGGCGAGAAACGCTTCGATCCGTGGTACAATGAGCTCGTTCGGGAAAGGGAGACGTGTCGATGACGGCCCAATTGACGATGCCGTATCCGTTGCAGCAGATGCTTGGACATCTCGATCTCGATGTCGACCGCTGCTTCAGGGCGATGCCGCAAGACATGGAGGACGCCATGCAGAAGTGTTATATGTGCCCGTACTTCCGCATCTGCGACTACGATTCCGAGAGTCGGTACTTCCTGTGTCCGAACCGCGATCTGTTGGATTGCCTCGAGGACGCGTTCGGCAAGGAAACGAGGCCCGTCTGAGGCCGATTGATCGAACCGCGGGGCGTACCTGATTCGACGGGACGGCACCGCCTCCGGCGCGCGAGTCGCCCGGCCCGTCGACCTTGACCACGTTGCTGCCCTTGCCGCCTGCCATGCCGACACTCTCGATGATGCCGGCCCGCGCGCTCGGTCCCGATCGCCCACCGCTTCCTTCAAAGCCCCAGAATACCCCTGGCCTCGTCGGGCGTGGCGACGGCCGAGCCGATGCTCTCGATGATGCCAGCCGCGCGCTCGACCAAGGCGGCGTTGGACGGCGCCAGCTGGCCGGGGCCGATGTAGATATTGTCCTCGAGACCGACGCGGACGTGGCCGCCCAGCAGCACGGCTTGCGCAACCATCGGGAATGCGTGCCGCGAAATGCCGAAGGCCGACCACAGGGCGCCTTCGGGCAGCCTATCGCGCATGTGCAACATGGCTTCCGGCGAGGCGGTGGCGCCATACGAGATGCCGAGGCAGAGCTGGAAATAGGGCGGCTCGTCGATCAGCCCCTCGGCCATCAGTTGCTTGGCGAACTCGATATGGCCGGTGTCGAACACTTCGAGCTCCGGCTTGGCGCCGGCAGCGCGCAGGCGCCCGGCCATTTCGCGCAAGTAATCGGGCGCATTGAGAAAGACGGCGTCGCGGAAATTCATGGTGGCGACGTCGAGCGAGCAGATTTCCGGCTTCAGCTCCTCGATATGGCGGACCCGTTCAGCCGCCGTCATCAGCTGCGAGCCGGCGTCGGCGGCAAGCGGATCGTCGCGGCCGGGAACGAAACGGGCGCCGGGGCCGGTCGTCAGGTTGACGATCAGTTTCGAGCCGGCTTCCTCCAAGCGTTCGACGACTTCGCGGTAATGCGCCAGTTCGGTGCTGCGAAGCCCGGTCTCGGGGTCGCGGACGTGGACGTGGACGACCGCGGCGCCGGCCTGCTCGGCTTCGATGGCCGAGGCGGCGATAGCGGCCGGCGTTACCGGGACGGCCGGGTTCTTTTCGGGCGTCGGCGCCGAGCCGGTGACGGCGCAGGTGATGATCGTCTTATCGTTCATGGTCCCCCTCAGTCGGACGTTACCGAAAAGCGGTAGCGCGCTTCGAGCCGCTTACCGGCGTCGTCGCGCGCCCAGTAGGTGGCCTCGACCTCGAAGGTGCTGCCGGTCGGCCGCGCCCACACCCAGGCCGGCTTGAGAAGCGTCAGCGCACCTCCTGCCGGCACCCGGTTGGAGCCGAACAGGGCGTCGAAGTTGGCCCGCACCGGCTCGCAGCCCGTGTGATCCGGCGTCGTGTAACATTTGCGCCAGCCGGTCAGGGTCAGGCTGGAGCGTCCCGTCGTTTCGCGCAGCGTCACCCCGTAATACCACCAGTTGGCACCGACAGGCGCGTCCGCCGGCGGTACATGGGTGTTGCGGTGAAGCGGACCGGTCTCGATGACGAGGCGGGCGGCGGGTATTGCCGCCTGCTGGTCGGCCGCCGTGGCCGCCGCCGGTATCACCGGGATGCCGGTGAGCAGGGCGGCGGCGAGCCGGAGGACGGCGTTGCTGTAATCGAACCGGCGCATGGCCGACAATCTGGCGCAATCGGCGGCGCCTGCCAAGCTTGCCGCCGCCGTCGGAAACTTCCACTTCCCTCGTTGGACCGTTGCTGATTACCATTGCGACAACAAGAGGGAGCTCGAAGGAACCGGTTCCCTTGCAAGAGCAAATCACGATCCGGCAACAGGGAAGACACCATGACGATAATGATTGCACGCACGTTCGCCGCCGTCGTTCTGACGTTTGGGATATTAGCCGCCACCGCGGCCGGCGCCGAAATCAAGACGCGGCACATTACCTATACGCACGAAGGGACGACCATGAAGGGTGTCCTGGCCTGGGACCCGGCCGCCACCGGCAAGCGTCCCGGCATCCTCGTCGTTCACGAGTGGTGGGGCTTGAACGACTTCGCCATAAACCAGGCCACCCATCTGGCCGAACACGGCTACGTCGCCTTCGCCCTCGACATGTACGGCGACGACAAGGTGACCAAGCACGCCGACCAGGCCGGCGAGTGGATGAAACAGATCACCGGCAACATCGCCGATTGGCGCAGCCGCGCCGAGACCGGCCTCAAGGTCATGAAATCGCAGCCCGAAGTCGACGCCGCCAAGACCGCCGCCATCGGCTACTGTTTCGGCGGCGCCACCGTCATGCAGATGGCCTATGCCGGCTCCGACGTCAGGGCCGTCGTCAGCTTCCACGGCTCGTTGCCGCCGGCCGACGACAGCGTCACCTCGATCAAGCCCAGGGTGCTTGTGGCGCACGGCCGCGACGACAAGTTCATCCCGGCCGAACGCATCGTCGCCTTTCAGGCCGGCCTCGATCGCGCCAAGGCCGATTGGGAGATGACCATATATTCCGGCACCAAGCACGGCTTCACCAACCCGGGCGCCGGCCAATACGGCATCGACAACCTGGCCTACAACAAGACCGCCGACCGCCGTTCGTTTGCGGCCATGATGAAACTGTTCGACGAGGTCTTCTGACCGACCAGCGAGCGGCGCAGAAAATCCGGCGATCCGACGACATCGACCCCGCTGGCCGTGGCCGGCGGGGTTCGGCGATGGCGGATGTCGATCTGCGACTGACCGGGCGGGTCGATTCGCCGGTTTTCCGGGCCTGACGACGATTTCCCGTGTCGTTGCGGCCGGTCGAGGGAAGGCCGGCAGCCGCGGCTTTCAGCGCCATACCCGGCCTTCGTTCAAGATGTAGTGCCTGAGGACGATCTGGTGCCCTATAATTTGCGCGCAGTTCAACCGCCGCATGGAGGGCAAGCGTGCTTGGGAAGATCGTGCCGATCGGTTTGGCCACCGCCGTCTCGTTCACCGCGGCCGGTGCCCTCGCCGACAGCGGCTTCTACGGCTCGCTCGCTGTCGGCGGCAGCCTGCCGCACGATTCCAAGAACGTCGGCAACACGCTGAACTTCAACACCGAGCTCGATCCCGGGTACGCGGCGTCGTTGGCGGTCGGCTACCGGTTCGGCGACGGCTGGCGGTTCGAGGCCGAAGCGACCCGCGCCCAGTCCGAAGTCTCCTCGATCAGGGTCAAGAACGCCGGCACCACCGGTGCCGCTCTCGGCACCAGCAGCGGCGACGGCACGGTCAGTTCGAACATGCTGATGGTCAACCTGATCATGGAGTTCAATACCCGCTCCAAATGGCATCCCTATTTGCTCGGCGGCATCGGCGCCGCCCACGTCGACATGGCCGACATCAGCGTTGGCGGTGTGGCGCTGACCGACGACGAAACCACGGCGTTCGCCTTTCAGGCCGGGTTGGGGATCGACTACAGCTTGGATAGCGATTGGCGGCTCGGCCTCGCCTATCGGTATTTCAGCACGTCCGATCTGAACTACAACGACGCCGCCAATGTGGCGTTCGAATCGGAGCTCGCCACCCACATCCTGAACGTCAGGGCGTTGCGCGATTTCTGATTGTCGGGGCGGGCTGCCCGGAACGGCTATTCCTTGCGAACGACCTTGCCGGACATGCGGAAGGTGCCGGCCTTGGACAGGCCGACAACGATGCAGCCGTCACCGACGTTAAACAACTGCCAGTGATTGAAAACCGTGGTCCGGCCCGGCTGGATGGGAATCAGCTGGTCCTTGTTGTTGGACAGGTTCTGAATGGCGCCGCGGCCCTGTGGATCGGACCGGATATAATAGTTCTTGCCGCCGGCGATCTCGAAAAACGACTTGCCGCACACGAAAACGTGGCGCGAGTGGTGTGAAATCCGCTGCATGGCGGCGACAACCTTGGCGAAATAGACGCATCGTTCGTTCATCTGCGCCTTACTGGCGGTCGCCGGCAACCCGACCAGTTCGTTCAGGCGCGCATCGGTCATTACCCAGCCCTGTGGGGTCTCGTACTGCTTGACGACGTTGCGGCAGTTGTCGACTTCTTCGGTCTCGAAGCCTTCCTTGACGGCGCGTTTGGCGAGTTCGCTGGCGCCCTTGGCGATGGACTTGGCCTTCTTGGCCACCTTCCTTTCCATCTGGGTCATTTCTTCTTTTTGGAACTCGAAGGCGACGGTATAGAAATACCAACCGAGCAGCACCACGGCCGGCAGGCCGAAAAGGGTATACAGGATCTTCGCCGGTCTGGATTTCCAAAGACTGTTAGGGCCGTCGCCGTTGGTTTGCTGGTCCACCATCGTATCGTTTCACCGCCAGGCTCGGTCGGTTCGGAGAATCCCCAATATCTTGCCGTATCAGGTACTAGAACTCAATAATGGTAAATAAAATCTAAATAAATCCAGTAATTTGCGGCGAATCGGTACAGAAGACCGTTTCATTCCTATTCGCTTTTCGGCGGTCCGCACCAAGCTCCTTCCGAGCGCCGGTCGTTGCCAAGTTCGCGGCGGCCGCCATAGGGAAGCAGGGTTGAGCGCTCGACACGCGCCTTGCGACTTGGCCCGGTGTTCAACGCGATCGAGGCGACCGAGGAAACGGGGATTCTCCGGGTAAGGGCGCTGGACGAAGAGGCGATCGACCCTTCAGAGTTTCCGGACAATGTCACCGTGCTCGGGATAGGCCACGACTTCACCCGGCAATTCACCCGGTTCGACCGGGAAAACGTCCATATTCATCAGTCCTTGCGGCTGCCGGAGGTGGCCATCAGCCATTGCTTGAAGGTGTCGGCTTCGGGACGCAGGTGGTCGCCTTCGGGGCTCACAACATAGTGGGCATCGCGGGCCGCCAGCCGGGCCGAAAACGGTGCGACCAGACGGCCGTCCTCGAGCGCGTCGTCGACCATCGGTGACAGGCCGAGGGCGACCCCGACGCCGGCGATGGCCGCATGGGTGGCCATCATATGGAGGTCGAACTGAATGCCGGGACCGAGGGCGAGGCCCTCTTCGCCGGCCGCCTTCAACCACATCTGCCAATTTTCGGGCTCGCCGACGACATGGATCAGGGTGTGGGCTTGCAGATCGGCCGGCTTGGCCAGCGCCGCCGGGCCGTCAGCCAAAGCGGGGCTGCATACCGGAAACAGCTCCTCGTCGAACAGCCGCTCGGCGGTGACGCCTTCCCAATTCCCGGTTCCGTATCTGATCTCGATGTCGATGCCGTCGTGGTCGAAGTCGACCGGCTCCGGTGTCGTCATCAGGCGCAGGCTGATGTCCGGGTATTGGCCGACGAACAATCGCAATCGCGGCACCAGCCAGATATAGGTCAGAGACGAGGTGACGCGAACCGCGACTGGTCCTTTCCGCCCGGTGCCGAACAATTCCGCGGTGCCGGCGGCGAGATCGTCCAGCGCGCTCCTGACGACGGGCAGGTAGGCGGTGCCGGCATCCGTCAACTTCAGACTTCTCGGCAGGCGTCTGAACAGAGGTGAGCCGAACCAATCCTCCAATTGCTTGATATGCTGGCTGACGGCGGCTTGCGTGACGTCGAGTTCGCCGGCAGCTTCCGTGAAGTTCATGTGGCGGGCCGCCGCCTCGAAGGCGCGCAGCCAATTGAGCGGCGGAAGCTGGCGTTTGACGCCTCTTGCCATGGCCTAGATATCCCTGGTCTTAGACCCAGTAATACTAATTTGCGGGCGATTCTCGGGGGTGCTATCGGTTAAGGGCAAGCTTTTTGTCGCAGGCTGGCAGGACCGGAACAACAAGATGCCCCAATTCGATTTCACCGACGGTTTCGAGCGGATGGACGCGGCCCTTTCGACCGGCGCCGATGTGGTGCCGTTCACCGCCCAGATGCACGAATTCGCCATGAAGCAGAGCGCCATTCCCGGCCATGAGTTCTACACCGATGCCAAGAAGCTGGTGCGCGGCATCCTCGAGACGTGCCGCGACTTCGAGTTCGACATGCCGTTCCTGCTGTGGGACGTCTATGACGTCGAAGCCGAGGCGCTGGGCGCCAAGCTGGTGCTGTTCGAGGACATGGCGCCGGCCATCGACAACGTCGAACCGATCATCCGGACGGAAAAGGACCTGGCGCGCTTGCGGGCGCCCGACCCGTATTCGTCCGGCCGCATGCCGATGGTATTCGAGGCGCTCCGCGAGTACCGCGAACTGACCGGCCGGCCGGCGGCGCCGTGCTACTGCGCGCCGTTTACGCTGGCCTCGCAATGCATGACCTTCGAGCGGCTGATCCTGGCCATCAAGGACAACCCGAAGTTCGTCCACCGGGTCATGGCGTTCCTGGTCGAGGAGGTGATCGCGCCCTATATGAATGCGCTACTCCGCGAGTTCCCGGACGCGCCGGTAGCCGACGGTTCCGACGCCGTCGCCTCGCTGCCTTTCATCACCCAGGACATGCTCGAGGAGTTTTCGCTGCCCTATATCGAAAAACTCCAGAAGCTTTGCGTCAAGCCGGCCATCTGCGACAACTGGTGGGGGGATTCGCACGCCGACGATGTGGAGCGCTTCTGGGAGATGAAGCTGCGGGCCACGCCCAACTACCTGAAGGTCCAGGACCCGGACCTTTTCAAGATCGGGGCCACGGCGCCAAAGGCCTACGCCGAAAAGCGGGACGTACCGCTGGTTTTCGGCGTCGACAACCTTGTCCTGCAGAACGGCCCGGCCGAGACGATCGAGCAACGCATCCACGAATACCTGGAGATCGGCGAGCCGGGCGGCCGTTTCGTTCTCTACCTGTGCAGCCTGAGCGCCGAAACCCCGGCCGACAACGTGCGGGTCGCCATTCGGGCGATCAAGGACTACCGGGCCGGCAAGCGCCCCCATGGCGGACGGCGTCTGAGCGGCGAAGCCGTCGAAAACGGGTCCGTCGCCGAGGTCGCGCCGACCACCGTTGAAGTTCGCCCTCCGAGCCCGCGGTCCGACCGGGAAAGCGATCTCCTCGACGATATCTTCGACGCCGTCCTCGATCACGAGGACGAAAAAACGGCCGAACTGGTCCGGACCGGACTGAGCCAGGGCGTCGACGTCCACACCCTCCTCGACGACGCCCTGATCGCCGCTATGGACGAAGTCGGCGACATGTTCAGCGACGGCACCATCTTCGTGCCCGAGATGCTGATGGCGGCCCGCGCCATGAAATCCGGTCTCGAGGTAGTGCGGCCGGTGCTGACCGAGACCGGGGCGCCGCCGAAAGGCAAGGTGCTACTGGCGACGGTGCAGGGCGACGTCCACGACATCGGCAAGAACCTGGTCGGCATGATGATGGAAGGGGCCGGATACACGGTCGTCGATCTTGGCGTCAACGTCACCAAGGAGGACATCGCCGCCGCCGCCGAAGAACAACGCCCCGACGTGGTCGGCCTGTCGGCCTTGTTGACGACGTCGATGCCGTCGATGGCAAAAACCGTCGCCGAGTTCAAGCACCGTGGCTTGGGCGTACCGATCCTGATCGGCGGTGCGCCGGTCACGGAGGCCTTCGCATCCAGTATCGGCGCTGACGGTTACGGTGAAAGCGCACCCGACGCGGTCGACAAACTCGGCGCATTCATCGACAAGACGGAAACCGACGCCCGCATCGCCTGACGGGACTGGTGGGTCGACGCCGCGACCTGTTATCATCGCCTCCGGTCGTGATCACGTCGGTGGACGATTCCCGATGCGCATTTTCCGTTTGGCCGTAGCTGCGATCGTCGCCGTCTCGGCGGCCACCGCGGCCTTCGCCCAGACCGGCGGTGAGCCGGCCGGTCCGGCGGCCACCCAACGGCTGTTCGCCGCCGTCAATCAAGGCAATATGACCGAGGTCCGTTTGAGCGTCGCCGCGGGCGCCGACCTGTCGGCGGAAAACGATCTCGGACAGCGGCCGGTCGATCTTGCCGTCGACCTCGGCCACTTCGCCATCGCCCATTACCTGCTGGGAATGCGGCGCGATCGGAAACCGGCTCAGGCTCTCCCGGTCAGCCCGTCGCCGCCGGCCGATTTTTCGGAACCGGCGCCCGCCGTCGAGGCGAAATCGGAACCCTCGGTGCCGGCGTCGGAAGCTGCCGTCACCACCACTGCCCCCGAACCGAGACCGCCGCAACCGACGGCTGGCGCCGCCGCCGCCGACCAACCGGAGACCGCCGAGTCGGTCGCCGCGCCGCCCATTGCGTCGCCACCGGCCGCAGAGCCGCCGGGAAGACCGGCGTCGGTCGAGCCGGCACCGGCTTCGGAGAAAGATGCACACGCCGGGACCTTGCCCGGTCCGCCGACCGCGCCGCCGTCGACCGGCGAACCCGGTATCGTCGACCGCGTCGCCGAGTGGCTCGGCGGTCCACGGGATGCCGAGAGCGCCGATGAAGACGAGAGTTCCGTTGAGGTTGCCGAGACGGTGGAGCCGGAAGCCGATGATCCGGTGCGGTCCGGGCCGGCGGCGGAAAAACACGCCCTAGCCGCATTCGAAGTGACAGCCGACGATGGAACGGCGGTCGAAGAAGACGAAAGCGACCCGGCGCCAAGCGACGAACCGGGGCTGTTCGAGCGGATCGGCCGGTTGCTGTCGCCCGACGAATCGCCGGCCGAGACGACCGATACCATTGAAACCGCCGAAGCGACGGAGACCGCCGCGCCTCTGGCCGAGCCGGAAGCCGTGCCCGAGCCAACGGTGACTGAAACGGCCGAGACGAGCGATCAATCGGAGGCGGCGTCTCCGGTGACGGAGGGGGCGGAGTCGGTAACCGACGAACCGGGATGGTTCGAGCGCCTTGCCGGTTTGCTGTCTTCCGAGGAAAACGAGGCCGGCCGCGCAGAAGCCGTCGGGGTCGCCGAGGTCTCCGAAACAACCAATGAAACAAACGGCGAAACCGCCGAAGCCGCTCGGGATGAACCGAAAGAGACGGCGGCCGTGACCGAAGGCGAGCCGGAAGAAACGGGCGTACCGTCCGCGGTAGCGACGGAGGGCGAAAGGGAAACGGACGACGATCGGTTTTCCCTCGGTGGATCGATGACGTTGGGGCGAATCCGACCGTCCGCCCAGGCCGGCACCCGGACCTGTGTCGACAAATCCGCTTGGCAGGCGACGTTCTGCATCGAGCCGCTCGACTGGCCAGATACCGTGGCCGGCGCATTCGACGTTTCCTCGGCTCTTTATCGCGGGGAGAAGGCCATCGTCCACTACGCGGCCGGCGCGGCGGCGCAATACCATGTACTTTTCAAGGCCGAGGCATTCGACAAGGTGGCGGCCTACCTGGAAGACCGCTACGGCCCGCCCAGCGCCAAACCGGACCGCTGGACGTCGCTGGTCGGCAAGCCGAAACGGTTCAACCGGACCATGCGGTGGATGCGCGCCTCTGCGGCCGGCGGCGGCGATGTGCTCGAAATCCGCGAGATCGACGACCTTCGCTGGTCGGCCCCGCCGGATACGGACAACGGCGTCCTGTGGCTCACCCGCGAAGGCAGCCGGCCGATGTTTCAGTACCTGTCGGCCACCGATTTCCTGTTGGTGGGTATTCGGGCCGGCGCCGATTGACGGGATATCATGAGAACCGTCGTCTATCAGTCCTTCAGGAAAACCGACGTACCCCGGTGGATCGAGCGCTGTATGACCAGTGCCCGGGAATGGGCGCAGTCGAAGTGTTGGGACTACTGCTTCTTCGGCGACGAGATTTTCGAGCTGACGCCGCCGGCCTACCTGGAGAAGACGGCCAGTCGTCCGCAAATCGCCACCGATCTTGCGCGTCTGAAACTGGCCAGAGAGCTGCTGAGCCGGGGTCACGAAAGGGCGGTGTGGCTCGACGCCGACGTATTGGTGTTCGCGCCCGGCGCTTTCGACGTCGCGGTTCGCGACGAATACGCCTTTGGCCGCGAAATCTGGGTGCAGCGCTCGGCAGGCGGCGGGCTCAGGACGTATCGCAACGTCCACAACGCGGTTTGCGTCTTCTGTCGGGGCAACAGCATGCTCGACTTCTATATCCATGCCTGTTTGTCCATCGTCGGCCGTTCGGACGGCAACGTCCCGCCGCAGGTGGTGGGAACGAAGTTTCTGACCGCGCTCCACAACATCGTCGGGTTCCCGCTGATCGACGACGTCGCCATGCTGAGCCCGCTGGTGCTCGCCGACCTCATCTCCGGCGGCGGCGACGCTCTTGCCCTGTTGCGCCGCAAATCGGCGGCTGGCGTCCACGCCGCCAACCTGTGCGGCTCGCTGGTCGGCCGCGACTACGACGATGTGAAGGTGACCGAGGCGATGCTGAACATCGTCTGCGACCGGCTTCTCGACGGCGGCGGCCGGATCCTGTCGGATCGGCCGAGGTGAGTGTGCGGGTCCGGTTCCTGGGGTGCGGCGACGCCTTCGGCAGCGGCGGACGGTTCAATACCTGCTTCCTGGTCAGCGGCGAGGAAAGGCGATTCCTGATCGATTGCGGGGCGTCGTCGATGATCGCCATGCGCCGCTTCGGCGTCGACCCCAACGGCATCGATACCGTCGTATTGTCGCACCTGCACGGCGATCACTTCGGCGGCCTGCCGTTCATGATCCTGGACGCGCAACTGATGAGCAAGCGTGACCGGCCGCTGAAGATCGTCGGCCCCGAGACGACTTCGAAACGCCTGACCGAGACGATGGAAAACCTGTTTCCGGGCTCGACTGGCATCGACTGGCGGTTCGAGCTTGATATCGAGGAGTTCGAGGACCGGACCGAATGGCGGAGCGGCGCGCTGTCGGTGGTTCCCTACCACGTCAAGCATCCGTGCGGGGCGCCACCCTATGCTCTCAGGGTGACGTTCGACGGCAGGACGATATCGTATACCGGCGACACCGAATGGACAGATAACCTGGTGCCGGCTTGCCGCGGCGCCGATCTGATGATCGCCGAGGCCTATTTCGCGGCCAAGAAGGTCAAGTTTCACCTCGACCTGGAATCCCTGATCGAGCACCTCCCCGAGATCGGCCCGAAGCGGTTGATCCTGACGCACATGAGCGACGACGTGCTCGAGCGGTTGGGCGAACTCGACTGCGAGACGGCGGCGGACGGCCTCGTCGTCGAGCTCTGACGTCGCCCTAACGCTTGCGGGCCAAGGTTAGGCCGTCGGCGATCGGCAGCAGGCTGATCGAAACCCGGTCGTCTGCACGCAGTGCCGCGTTGAAAGCCCGGATCGCCTCGGTGTCTTCGCTGTCGTCGGCGGGGTCGGCGACCGAGCCGCCCCACAGCACGTTGTCGACGGCGATCAGCCCGCCGCGGCGGACCAGCACCAGGGCGCGCTCGAAATAGGCTTGGTAATTGGTCTTGTCGGCGTCGATGAAAGCGAAGTCGAAATCGCCCTCGGCGCCGTCGCCGATCAAGCCGTCGAGGGTGTCGAGCGCCGGCCCGATCCTGAGATTGATGCGGTCCTCGACTCCCGCTTCGCGCCAATAGCGCCGGGCGACGGCGGCGTAGGATTCGTTGATGTCTAAGGCCACCACCTGGCCATCGTCGGGCAGGGCGAGGGCGACGGCGAGCGCCGAATAGCCGGTGAAAGTGCCGACTTCGAGGGTGCGGCGGGCGCCGAGCAGCTCGACCAGCAAGGCCATGAACTGCCCCTGTTCCGGCGCGATCTGCATGTTGTGTTCCGGCATTTCCGCCGTTTCGGCGCGCAGCCGCTCGAGCACTTCGGGCTCGCGGAGCGAGACGTCCAGCATGTAGGCGTACAACGCGTCGGTCATCTGAATGCTTCGGTTCGACAAGGTGAACTCCTCGAGGACAGTGTTTACTCGATCTTCTCCACCGCCACCGCATCGCCGTCGCGAACTGTGCCGAGCACCTTCACGTCTTCGATAGCGTCGCCCCAGATGTTGGCTGGCGAGGCGAGGCGGATCTCACCGGCCCGCGACACCGGGGTCGGCCCGAAACCGATGGCGATGCACCGCCCGGCCAGCCAGAACGCGAGTTCGCCGGCTTCCAGCACGTCGCGGGCGTCGGGCTCGACCGGCGCCTCGACCGGCGTATTGAAATAGACCTCGTCGCCCCAGGTGCTGGCCCGCGACGAGAACGGCAGGCAGGCGTAGATGGAGGCCGCCGTCGGGGTGTCGCGAAGCTCGGCCGTGACGGTCACCTGTCCGATGGTCATTCTGAGTTTTCGGTTCATGGACGATGTCTTCCCCTAAACCAGTCGCGGCGGTTCCGGGTCGTCCTTGTCGGACGGCGGCGGCGCCGCGCCGGCCTGGTGGTGGACCAGTTTCCAGTTTCGATTCTCGCGGACGAATATATTGGTGGCCAGCAGAAAGCCCTGATCGAGAACCTCGTGACAGACGACGTATGCGGTGTCGCCGAAGACGTGGGCCACCGGCTTGTCGCAAACGATCTGCGGCGAAGTTGCATTGGACAGGATCGCCTCCCAACTTTCCATGACGTCGTCGCGGTCGAACAGGGGCGGCCAACCGGGATGCAAACAGCTGACCGCCGCATCGACCGCCCAAATCTGCTCCATGGCTTCGAAATCACGGCTCGAAAAAGCCAAATAGAAGGCCTCGTTGGCGAACAGAACGGCGGCATGCTCGGACATCGGAGATCGACCCTCCCTCGGCGCTTTACGCCACAGTATCGCTTTGTCTGCGCCGTACGCCACCTTCTCGGCACGGTGATGGGGAGTTTGAGGGACCGTTTTCAAGCGCAGAGAACTGATCTTATACGGAAAAATTGCTGAAAAAACACGACTTTGCGGGGGGGCAGGCGTACATCTGAGATATGGAACAAGTTGGCGTCGGCCCGTTTGAGACCGGACGCCGATCGAAGCGAGGTTGGACATGGCCGAAAACATCGATCAAGCGGTAGAAACCGAAAACGAGCAAGGATCAGAGGAATCTGCCGAAGAGCAGCAGGTACTCGACGACCTGACGGTCCTCACCGACGACGATGGTTTGGAGACGGTCGAAACCGAATTGCACGAAGCTGCCGACGACGACTGGCAGGAGCCGGATGCCTCTCAATCGATGGCGACGATCCATACCGGCAGCCAACCGACCCATGAAGAACTCGTGCGCAACCTTGCTCTCGAGCCGGACGATGAGCCCGGTGGCGACGACGAAGGCGGCGAAGGCACGGAGTTCGCGGGCGCCGATAGGGTCGCCGACCTCGAAGAGGGCGAACAGGCGGTCGACGAGATGGACGAGACCGCCGATGCCGATACTGAGACGGTGGGCGGCGAAGGCGACGACGATCTGTCGGCCGCCGTAGATACCGGACCCGAGACCGAGGCCGCCACCGACGACGCGGCCGCAGCCGACGACGAACAGGCTGCCGATGAGGCGGGCGGCGGCGAAGGCGGCGAGACCGCGGCCGATGTCGAGCCGGCCGCCGCAGCGGCTCCGCAGGCGGCGGTCGGTGGCGAGGAAACCGATACGGCGGCTCCGGGCGGCGATGAAGGTCCCGAAGGCGAGGAAGGCCTGATCGGCGACGACAACCGCGACAAGACCGAGTTTGACGTCGACGAGGAACCCGAGCCCGAACGGCAGGCGGTCGAGCAAGACCTGGCCGCGGAAGCGCCCGACCTGACGACACAGGCCGCCGCCGGCGCCGAGGATAGCGCCATCGCGCTCGATATCGACGCCAGCCTGGTCGATACCGACGGGTCGGAAAGCCTGAGCATTACCATCTCCGGTGTTCCCGACGGGGCGACGCTGTCGGCCGGCACCGACAACGGCGACGGCACCTGGACGCTCGGCACCGACGACCTTGACGGTTTGAGCGTGACGCCGCCGGCCGATTCCAGCGACGATTTCCAATTGACGGTCATCGCCACCTCGACGGAGGCGAGCAGTGGCGACACGGCGACGGCAACCGGTACGCTCGACGTCAGCGTCACCGGCGTTGCCGACGCACCCGATCTGACGGTTGCCGACGCCGCCGGCACCGAGGACCAGGCCATCTCGCTCGACCTGTCGGCCGCCGTTACCGACGCCTCCGAGACGCTGAGCATCACCATCGCCGGCTTGCCGGACGGGGCGATCCTGTCGGCCGGCACCGACAACGGCGGCGGCACCTGGACGCTGAGCGCGAACGACTTGACCGGCCTGACGGTGACGCCGGCGGCTAATTCCGACGCCGACTTCACGTTGAGCGTGACGGCGACCTCGACCGACGGCGCCGATACGGCGACGACGACGGGTTCGATCAATGTCTCGGTCGCCGCCGACGCCGACGCGCCGACGTTGACCATGAGCGACGCCACCGGCACCGAGGACCAGGCCATCTCGCTCGACCTGTCGGCCGCCGTTACCGACGCCTCCGAATCCCTGAGCATCACCATCGCCGGCGTTCCCGACGGGGCGACACTGTCGGCCGGCACCGACAACGGCGACGGCACCTGGACGCTGAGCGCGAACGACTTGGCCGGCCTGACGGTGACGCCGCCGGCCGATTCGGATGCAGACTTTACATTGTCGGTTACCGCCACCTCGACCGACGGCGCCGATACGGCGACCACGACGGGTTCGATCAATGTCTCCGTCGCCGCCGACGCCGACGCGCCGACACTGAGCGTGAGCGACACCGCCGGTACCGAGGACACCGCCATCAGCCTTGATTTGTCTTCGACGCTGACCGACGCGTCCGAAACGTTGAGCGTCACCATTTCCGACGTTCCCGACGGGGCGACCCTGTCGGCCGGCACCGACAACGGTGACGGCACCTGGACGCTGGGCGCTGACGACCTGGCTGGCCTGACGGTGACTCCGCCGACGGATTCGGATGTCGACTTCACGCTGTCGGTGGCCGCCACCTCGACCGACGGGTCCGATACGGCGACGACGACGGGCTCGATCAACGTCTCGGTCGACGGCAACGCCGACACCGCCACCCTGAGCGCTTCCGTCGGTACCGGGACGGCCGATCCCGGACCGACCCCGGTCGCTTACTGGAACCTGGACGAGAACGCCGACGGCAGCGTCGCCGACAGCATCGGCAACAACGACGGCCAAACCCACCACGGCATGGACATGAACGATTCCGGCCAATACGGCACTTCGGCCGCCGAGTTCCGCGGCGGCGGCGGCGGCACCAGCCGGGACGAATACATCGACGTCGCCGATTCCGCCGACTCGCACTTGGCGGAAGGTTCGTTCACCGTTTGGATCAACCCGGACGACGAGGACGAGGGAACCATCGTCTCGAAGGACGGCCCCGGTAACAACGACGGCGACTTCACGCTGTCGCTCGACAACGGTGCGCTGAAACTGACCATGTCGGACGGCTCGCAGACGGTCGAACTCGAGGGCGGCAACGTCAATGACGACGAATGGAGCCAGGTCACGGTGTCGTGGGGTTCGGACGGCCTCAAGATCTACCAGAACGGCGACTTGGTGGCGTCGGACGACACTTTCACCGGCGGCATCGAGAACAACACCAACGACTGGATGTTCGGCGTCTCGCAGGAGGAATACAACGGTTCGCACAATAGCCTGAAGGATTACTTCAACGGCCACATGGACGACATCGCGCTTTACGGTGACCAGTTGACCGATACCGAAGCGGCCGGTCTCTACCAGGACGGCGTTCAGGACTTCATGGACAACGGCGGCACCACCGTTACCTATCCGTTGAACGTAGCGGCCGGCACCACGGACAGTTCCGAGAGCCTGTCGATCACCATCGACGGCGTGCCCGACGGAACGGTGTTGTCGGCCGGCACCGACAACGGCGACGGTACCTGGACGCTGGAATCGGGCGAACTCGACGGCCTGACCATGACGGTGCCTGAGACAAGCAACGATTTCATGCTCAACGTCACCGCCACCACGACCGACGGCACCGACGTCGCCAACTCCACCGAGCTGATCCAGGTCGACGTCGACGGCGGCGGCTTCAGCGCCGGCATCGAGGGCACGTCGGGCGCCGATGCCTTGAGCGGCACTGTGGGCGACGACCTGATGATGGGTGGCGCCGGCGACGACACCATCACCGCGGCGGCCGGCGACGACACCATCGTCGGCGGCGAAGGCGACGACGTCATCGACGGCGGCGCCGGCAACGACATCGTTGACGCGGGCGCCGGCAACGATGCCATCGAAGGCAGCGTCGGCGACGACCACGTCATGGGCGGCGAAGGCGACGACCTGTTCATCTTCGGGGCCGGCGACGGCAGCGACTACTTCGACGGCGGCAACGGCTGGTCCGACACCATCCAGCTCGAAGACGTCAGCGGTGGGCCGGGCGGTGCGTCCGGGTGGACCATCGAGGTCGACGGCGGCGGCACCTATACCGAGGGCGAGAGCGACATCACCTTCGATGCCGAGGCGTCGGGCACCATCACCCTGGAAGACGGCAGCCAGCTCAGCTTCGAAGGCGTCGAAAGCATCGACTGGTAGGCCGCTTCTCCGTCAAATCGTTTCCCTTGAGCCCGATTGTGCTCTAGGTTCCCGGCATGTCCGCCGGGCCGATCTATC
Source organism: uncultured Thalassospiraceae bacterium (assembly GCA_964344215.1). Classification (GTDB taxonomy): domain Bacteria; phylum Pseudomonadota; class Alphaproteobacteria; order Rhodospirillales; family Casp-alpha2; genus CAYFMP01. Next base: position 28,652 of record CAYFMP010000050.1, read on the forward strand.
ACATGTGCCGGCGCCGCGAGTGGGAAGCGGCGGCGGCAAAGGGTTCCTATAGCGGCTCCTCGCAGGACCAAGCCGACGGTTTCATACACTTCTCGACCGCCGAGCAAGTCCGCGGCAGCGCCAGCAAGCACCGGGCCGGGCAGGATGACCTGGTTCTGCTGAGCGTCGATCCCGGTGCACTTGGCGACGCCCTGAAGTGGGAGCCGTCGCGCCACGGACAACTGTTCCCGCATCTCTATGGCCGGCTCGACCCGGCCGTCGTCGAGCGCGCCGACCCTCTGGTTCTGGGCGCCGACGGCGAGCATGTCTTCCCGGCCCATATCCCGGGGTGCGTTGCGAAGGCCACCGGCGGTGGCTGATCTCTATTCCCTCGTCGGGCCGCTGCTGCGCCTGTTCGACCCGGAAACGGCCCACGGATTGGCCGTTGCCGCCCTCAAGCGCGGCCTGGTGCCGCCGCCGCCGCCGGTCGACGATCCGATCCTCCATCAGACTCTCTGGGATATCGAATTCGCCAATCCGGTGGGTCTGGCGGCCGGGTTCGACAAGAATGCCGAAGTTCCCGACGCCATGCTGGACCAAGGCTTCGGGTTCGTCGAGGTCGGCACCGTCACGCCGCAACCGCAGCCCGGAAATCCGCGCCCCCGTCTGTTCCGGCTGAGCGCGGATGAGGCCGTCGTCAACCGAATGGGTTTCAACAACGACGGTCTGGCAACCATCGCTCGCCGACTCGGGGAGCGTATGGGCCGGGAGCGCGGTCCAATCGGCATCAATCTCGGCAAGAACAAGGACGCGACGGATGCCATCGCCGATTACGTGTCCGGTGTCGAGGGATTGGCGCCGTTCGCCGATTACATAGTGGTCAACGTGTCGTCGCCTAACACGCCGGGCCTCCGGGCCTTGCAGGGGCGCCAGCCGCTGACCGATCTGCTCGGCGGAGTCAAACGGGCGGTCGCCGGGCTCGGCCTCGAGCGACCGCCACCGGTCCTGCTCAAGGTGGCGCCCGATCTGACCGAGGAAGACAAGCACGATATTGCCGAAGTCGTGTTGGCCGTCGGCCTCGAAGGCTTGATCGCCACCAACACGACGATCGAACGCCCCGACGGTCTGAAAGACCCGCTAGGCGACGAGACCGGGGGGTTGAGCGGCAAGCCCCTGTTCGAGCCCTCGACCCGCGTGCTTGCCGAGTTCTACGAGCTTACCGGCGGCCGGCTGCCGTTGATCGGCGTCGGCGGCATTTCCAGCGGCGCCGATGCCTATACCAAGATCCGGGCCGGTGCGTCGCTGGTCCAGCTCTATTCGGCGCTGGTCTTCCAGGGGCCGGGCCTGGCCGGCCGGATCAAACGCGACCTCGCCGTGTTGCTCAGGCGCGACGGGTTCTCCAGCATCGCCGACGCGATCGGCGTCGATCATCGTTGATCGCGGACCATTCGATCATCGTTGATCGCGGACCATTCGATCATCGTTGATCGCGGACCATTCGATCATCGTTGATCGCGGACCATTCGATCATCGTTGATCGCGGACCATTCGAT
>CAYFMP010000051.1:0-30056 GCA_964344215.1 uncultured Thalassospiraceae bacterium
CGGCGTCAACGACCATGCCGACGGCGAAGGCGATGCCGGCCAGCGAAATGACGTTCAGCGAGCGGCCGAGGCCGGCCATGGCGACGAAAGCGCCGATGACGGAAACCGGGATGGCCAGAGAGACGACGGTGGTGGCGCGCCCCGAACGCAGGAACAGCAACAGCATGAGGGCGGCCAGGGTGCCGCCGACGACGATGTTCTGCTGCACCAGGTTGAGCGACGAATCGATATAGACGGTCTCGTCGTAGACCTGGCGCAGGATCAGGCCTTCGCGGGGCAACGGGCCTTCGTTGAGTTCGGCGATGGCTTCGCGGATGCCTTTCATCACCTCGATAACGTTGGCGCCGGTCTCGCGGATGGTGTTGATGGCGATCGCCGGCATGCCGTTGAAGCGGATACGGGCCGTCGGCTTGCTGAAGCCGTAACCGACCTCGGCGATATCGCCGACGGTGACGCGAGCGACTCCGCCGGTGGCGGATTCGGTATCCGATCGCAGCAGCACCCGGCGCACGTCGTCGAGGGTCGAGAACTCGCCTTCGGTGCGGACCACGTAGCGGCGTTTTCCTTCGTCGACGTCGCCAGCGGTGACGGAGGCGTTGGCATCACGCAGGGTTCGCACCATTTCGGTGACGGTGAGGCCGTAGCGAGCCATGCTTTCGGGATCGACCACCACTTCCATCTGGCTTTTCGAACGACCGTAGACGTTGACCCGGGCGACGCCCCGGACCCTTTCCAGACGGTCCTGAATGACGTCTTCGGCGTAATCGCCGTAGGTGTGGATGTCGCGCTGGTTGTCGGGTTCCCGATACAACACGATCCAGGCGATCGGGCTGTCGTCGGAGCTGGCGGTGCGGATGGTCGGCTCGCTGACTTCGTCCGGGTAGCCGTCGACCCGGTCCAGGCGGTTGGCGACCAGCAGCAGCGCTTTCTGCATATCGTGGCCGACCTGGAATTCCAGCGTGATGTTGCCGCGTCCGTCCTGCGATTCGCTGACGATCTGCTCGAGGCCCTCGAGCCCCTTGAAGACCTCTTCCTGGCGGTTGATGATCTCGCGCTCGATCTCGGCCGGCGCGGCGCCGGACCACACGGTCCGCAGGCTGATGACCGGGCGGCGCACGTCCGGCGTCAATTGGATGGGGATCGACTCGAGGGCGACGATACCGAACATTACCACCATCAGCACCGCCGCCATGACGGCGATCGGCCGCTCGATGGAGAGCTTGAGGATGTTCACGTCGCCCTACCCCTCGCCGCTCTCTTGGGCGCTGACCTTCTGGCCGGGACGCAGCCGCTCGTTGCCGCGCACCACCGTGACGTCGCCTTCGGCCAGACCCTGTTCGACGATGAACCGGCTGCCCGTCGCTTCGCCGAGAACGACGACGCGGCGCTCGACGGCGTCGTCTTCGACCACGAAAACCAGGTTCTTGCCTTTGCGGTTGAGGACGGCGTCCTTGTGGACGGTGAGCACGTCGCGGGTCACGCCGACCGGCAGATAGAGCGTGATCGACTGGTTGGCGGCGAGGTTGGTGGCGCCGTTGCGGGACTTCGGCACGAACCGCACCGTACGGGTCCGGGTCTGTGGATTTTCGTCGGGAACGACGGCCCGCACCGTGGCCTCGATTCGGTGGCTCGAGTCGATAAGCGCTGTCACGCCGGTTCCGGGCGTCAGTCCGGCGATGCGGCTGGCCGGGACGGCGGCTTCGATCTCCAGGGTTTCGTCGTCGATCAGGGTGACCACCGGATCGCCGATACGGAGATAGGAGCCGACCGCGGTGTGGCGCTTGGAGACGACGCCGGAATAGGGGGCGCGGACATCGGCGTTGTAGAGGTCGATGGCGGACAGCCGCATCTCGGCCTCGGCCTGTTTGAGGCGGGCCTGGGCTTCGGCGGTCTCGCTGTCGGCGACCGACAGCTCCTGACGCTTGTCGTCGCGCCGCGCTTGCGAGAAGGCCGGCGACTTCCTCAGTGAATCGAGGCGCTCCAGTTCCTGGCGCTTGAGCTCGGATTCGGCTTGCTTGGTCTCCAACTGGGCGGAGAAATAGGCGACTTCGGCCCGCTGCAGGTTGTGCTGCCATTGCAGGCGGTCCTTGACGAGAACGGCGACGACGTCGCCCTTTTCGACGCGGTCGCCGACGTCGACCCGAAAAGCGCCGACCAGACCGCCGATGCTGGCCGCGACGACGCCGGCCTGGGGCGCCACGAAACGGCCGATGACCGGCACCTTCTGCTGCAACGGCTCAAGGCGCACCCGATCGGTGCCGACCCGCATGGCCGGCTTGCCGTTACCGGGTTCTTCCTGGGCCCATACGACACCGGGCGCCGCAACCGCGACAGCGAACCCGAGGACGAGGGCATGCCTGAGGAGACGACGGATCATGCCGTTGGCTTTCCTCCCGAAGAACAGATGGGAACTGACGCTGCAATCCCAAACTAACAGCCGCCAACCTAGACTAGACTGGACGGTCTAGTCTAGGTTAAAGTGCCGACGAGAAAGAGGGTAACCGCATGGCCGGACCGTCCGCCGCGCTGAAAAGGGATTGCGCGCCCGCGACGAAACGCGAAAGCGTGCTTGAAGGCGCCACCCGCGTCTTTTTGGAGTGCGGGTTCGGGGCCGCCAGCATGGACGCCATCGCCGCCGAGGCCGGCGTCTCGAAACAGACGGTTTACGCCCATTTCGGCGGGAAGGAAGCGTTGTTCGAGGCGATCGTGCGGCAGCGCTGCGATGCCCTGATGTCTCCCCTCGCCAACGCGGAGTTCGACCGTGCCGACCCGGAAGGCGTGCTCAACGGTGTCGCCCGCCAGTTCCTGGGCGCCGTCCTCAACCCGACCAACATGCGTCTGTTCAGGACCATTGTCGGCGAAAGCGCCCGCTTTCCCAAGTTGGCGCAGGCGTTCTATCGGGCTGGGCCGCGGCTCGCTGCCGACCAGTTGGCCGATTACCTATCCGGCTTGAACAGCGACCGGGCGTTGGCGGTACCCGACCCGAAGACCTCGGCCGAGCTGTTCTTTTCCATGATGCGCAACGACCTCTGGGTACGCTCGATCCTGTCTCTGGCCGAAGATCCGGGCGACGGAGAAATCGACCGCCTGGCCGAAAACGCCACCGCCGCGTTCCTGGCCGCCCACGCGGCACCCGAATAACCCTACATAAAACACGGTTGTTTGAAACCCGCCCCATCCTTCACAATGACGCCTGCCATGCGTAGCCCCGGATTGTTCGTTATTTTCGCCCTGGCGGCCGCCCTGAGCGGCCGGCCGCTGCCCGCCGTGGCCGACCTGTCCGGTCACGGCGGCATGGTTCGCGCCATCGACGTCTCGCCCGACGGCCATCGCGCATTGACCGGCAGTTTCGATTTTTCGGCCATCGTCTGGGACTTCGGCACGCAAACCGAGATCGGTCGCCTCGACGAACACGCCGGGCCGGTCACGGCGGTCGCGTTCGCGCCCGACGGCAAGCGTGCGTTGACCGCCAGCGACGACATGACGGCCATCGTCTGGAACCTCGAAACCCTCGAACCCATCCACCGTCTGGCCGGCCACAAGCACAAGGTGATGGCCGTCGCCGTCAGCGCCGACGGCCGCCTGGCGGCGACCGGCAGTTGGGACAAGACGGTGCGGATATGGGATCTGAGGACCGGCGCCGTGGTGCGGGAAATCTACGTCGCGACTCCGGTCAATACGATCGCCTTTCTCGGGGCCTCGACGAAACTGGCCATTGGCGGCCACGATCCCGTCATTCGCCTCGTTGACGCCGCCACCGGGCTCCGCCTCGGCAAGTTCGAAGGACACCGCATGGGCATCACCCAGCTCGCCACATCGGCCGATGGCGGGCAGTTGATTTCGGCCAGCATCGACAAGACGCTGAGACTGTGGAATTTGCGGGAACCGACCGAGGTCCGCGTTTACGAGGGCCACGACGGGCAGGTTTTCGCGGCGCGGTTCTCGGCCGACGGCGAGACCGCGCTGTCGGCCGGCCGTGACGGCGTGCTGGTTCAGTGGGACTTGGCCAGCGGCCGGCAGAAGCAGACGATCGACGCCCACGACGCCATCATCTGGGGGCTCGGCGTGTCGCCCGACGGACGCTTCGCATTGACCGCCAGTTCCGACGAAACGGTCCGGGTCTGGCACTTGGGTACAGGCGACAGGATCGGCATCGAGGCGGCGCCGTCGGACGAACCGAAGCCGTGGCTGACCAGCGACCATCCCGGTGCTTCGCTGTTCGGCAAGTGCGCCAAATGCCATTCGCTGAGCGCCAACGGGGCGCGGCGCTCGGGGCCTCACTTGTCCGGATTGTTCGGGCGGCGGGCCGGCTCAGTGCCGGACTACAAGTACTCGTCGGCCTTGACGGGCGCCGATTTCGTATGGAACGAAAGAACATTGTTCCGGCTATTCGACGAAGGCCCGGACAAGGTCCTGCCGGGCACCAAGATGCCGGTGCAGCGCGTCACCGACAGCCAACGCCTGGCCCAACTGGTCGAGTATCTGAAGGAACTGACCGCTCAATGACGACGCTGCTCTACAGCCACCCGGTATGTGCCGAGCACGATCCCGGTGGCATGCATCCGGAATGCCCGGAGCGCCTGCGCTCGGTGTTGGCCGGCCTCGACGACGACGAGTTTGCGCACCTCAAGCGGATCGAAGCGCCGAAGATAGACGTCAAGCAGATCGAGTTGGTCCACAGGTCCGATTACGTCCATCAGATACTCGACAACGTGCCGAAACAGGGACGCGTCCACCTCGACCCCGATACCGCCATGTCGCCAGCCTCGGGCGAAGCCGGCCTGCGCGCTTCCGGAGCCGCCGTCGACGCCGTCGATGCGGTGGTCGGCGGCCAGGCGAAGAACGCGTTCTGCGCCGTCCGCCCGCCCGGCCATCACGCCGAATCGGGCCGCGCCATGGGGTTCTGCCTGTTCAACTCGGCCGCCGTCGCCGCCTTTCATGCCCGCGCCCGGCACGGCATGGAACGGGTCGCCGTGGTCGATTTCGACGTGCATCACGGCAACGGCACCCAGCACAGCTTCGAATCCGACTCCGGTCTGTTCTACGGCTCCAGCCACCAGTTCCCGGCCTACCCTGGCACCGGGGCGCCGAACGAGACCGGGGTCGCCGGCAACATCGTCAACGCGCCGCTTCTTCCCGGATCGGGATCAACCCATTTCCGCCAGGCCTACAACGAAATCATTCTGCCGGCGCTCAAGGACTTCTCGCCGGAACTGCTGATCATCTCGGCCGGTTTCGACGCCCATGCCCGCGATCCGCTGGCCCAGCTCGACGTCCAGACCGAGGACTACGGTTGGGTCACCGAGGAGCTGCTGAACGTCGCCGGGGAGTGCTGCGAAGGCCGGGTGGTCGCCCTGCTCGAAGGCGGCTACAACCTCGATGCGCTCCGCGAAAGCAGCCAAGCTCATGTGCGCGCTCTGATGGCGGCCTGACCCAACGGCTGTTTTCCGCCGCCGACAAGCTCTATCGCTTGCTCCGCCAGCGGTGCGTCAGTAAACTCCGGCGCGTTGGAGCTTGGGGGTTTGGATGGCCGACAACAAGATACCCGCCGACATCAAGAAGATGAGCTTCGAGGATGCGCTCGCCGAAATGGAGGAGATCGTCCGCGAGTTGGAGAGCGGCAGCGGCGACCTTAACGATTCCATCGACGCCTACGTTCGCGGCGCTGCGCTCAAGAAACACTGTGAAGCCAAGCTGAAGGAGGCGCAGGCCCGGATCGACAAGATCGTGCTCGGCCCCGACGGCGAGGTGAAGACGGAAAAGGCCGAGTTGGACTAATTCCCCGTTGACTGATTTCAGAAAAGCTTTGATCGACAACGCCGACGCGGTCAACCGCGTCCTCGACGACCTTTTGGTCGGTGGTGACGCGCCGGAACACCGGTTGATCGACGCCATGCGCTATTCGACGCTGGCCAACGGCAAGCGGGTGCGGCCGTTCCTGGTCACCGCCAGCGCCGATCTGTTCAATGTCGCCGAACGCTCGGCGCTCAGGGTCGCCGCGGCGGTCGAGATGGTGCACTGCTATTCGCTGATCCACGACGACCTGCCGGCGATGGACGACGACGACCTCCGGCGCGGCCAGCCGACTTGCCATGTCGAGTTCGACGAAGCCACCGCGATCCTGGCCGGCGACGCGTTGCTGACCAAGGCGTTCGAAGTGCTCTCGGCGCCGGAAACCCATGCCGACCCTCAGGTTCGCATCGATCTGGTGGCGGCATTGGCGCACGCGGCCGGCGATGCCGGCATGGTCGGCGGCCAGATGCTCGACCTGGTCGCCGAGGAAACCGAGTTCGGCATGCCTGAGGTGACGCGTCTTCAGCGTATGAAAACGGGAGAGTTGATCGCGGTTTCGTGCGAGTCCGGCGCAATCCTCGGCAAAGCCTCGGAAACAGCCCGCCACGCCTTGCACGCCTACGCCCACGATATCGGCCTGGCTTTCCAGATTGCCGACGATTTGCTCGACGTCGAAGGCTTGGAAGACGAGGTCGGCAAGAAGACCGGCAAGGACGCCGAGGCCGGAAAGGCCACCTTCGTTTCGCTGCTGGGCGTCGAGCGGGCTCGCGAACAAGCCGAGCTCTTGAGCGAACAGGCGGCTGGACATCTTGATATTTTCGACGAAAAAGGCGAAGTTTTAAAAGACCTTGCACGGTTTATAGTAAATAGACACGCGTAAACGGGAATCCGAATGCTGAGCGCGGTGTTTGGTTGCAGAATGGCACCCGCCCCGCAGAAAGGATAACGACGAGTGACCGATACCCCCCTCCTCGACTCCGTCAAGGATCCAGCCGACACCCGTGATTTCTCGCCAGATCAGTTGAAGCAACTGGCCGACGAGTTGCGCCAGGCTACCGTACGCTCGGTCTCGATCACCGGCGGCCACCTCGGCGCCAGCCTCGGTGTCGTCGAATTGACGGTGGCCATACACCACGTCTTCGACACGCCGCGGGACAGGCTGATATGGGATGTCGGCCATCAATGCTATCCGCACAAGATTCTGACCGGGCGGCGCGAACGCATGCATACGCTGAGACAAGGCGACGGCCTGTCCGGCTTCACCAAGCGCACCGAGAGCGATTACGATCCGTTCGGTGCCGGCCATTCCTCGACGTCGATTTCGGCCGGGCTCGGCATGGCCACGGCGACCGAACTTTCGGGCGGCGACAACAACGTCATCGCCGTCATCGGCGACGGCGCCATGACCGCGGGCATGGCCTATGAAGCGATGAACAACGCCGGCTCGATGGACGCCCGTCTGATCGTCATCCTCAACGACAACGACATGTCCATCGCGCCGCCGGTCGGCGCCATGAACGCCTATCTGTCGCGCCTGATTTCCTCGAAGTCGTATCGGACCATGCGTCATTTCGCCAAGGACGTGATGAAGAAGTTCCCGCGCAGCATCGAGGAAGCGGCCGGCAAGGCCGAGGAATACGCCCGCGGCATGGTGACCGGCGGCACCCTGTTCGAGGAATTGGGTTTCTATTACGTCGGCCCCATCGACGGCCACAACCTGGACCATCTGCTGCCGGTGTTGAAGAACCTGCGCGACGATCGCGTGCCGGGACCGGTGCTGCTGCATGTCGTCACCGAGAAAGGCCACGGTTACGAGCCAGCCGAAAAATCGGCCGACAAATACCACGGGGTCGGCAAGTTCGACGTCGTCACCGGCAAACTCCACAAGACCAAGAGCAATGCGCCTTCCTATACCAGCGTCTTCGCAAGCGCCCTGATCGCCGAAGCCGAGACCGACGACAAGATCGTCGCCATCACGGCGGCGATGCCGGGCGGCACCGGCGTCGACAAGTTCGCCGAAAAATTCCCCGACCGCAGCTTCGACGTCGGTATCGCCGAACAGCACGCCGTCACCTTCGCCGGCGGTCTGGCGACGGAAGGCTACAAACCGTTCTGCGCCATCTACTCGACCTTCCTGCAACGCGCCTACGACCAGGTCGTCCACGACATCGCCGTCCAAGATCTGCCGGTGCGTTTCATCCTCGATCGGGCCGGATACGTGGGCGCCGACGGCTCGACCCATTGCGGCGCCTTCGATCTGCCCTACCTCTGCACCCTGCCCGGCCTGGTGGTGATGGCGCCGGGCGACGAGGCCGAGCTGGTCCACATGGTCGCTACCGCGACCACCATCGACGACCGGCCGAGCGCCATCCGCTACCCGCGCGGCGAAGGCGTCGGCGTCGAATTGCCGTCGATGGGCGAGGTTCTGGAGATCGGCCGCGGCCGCGTGTTGCGCGAAGGAACGACTGTGGCGTTGTTGAGCATCGGCGCGCGCCTGCAACAGACCCTGCAGGCGGCCGACGACCTCGCCGCCATGGGCCTGTCCACGACGGTCGCCGACGCCCGTTTCGCCAAGCCGCTCGACGAAGAGCTGATCGGCCGTCTGGCCCGCGAGCATGAGGTCCTGATCACCATCGAGGAAGGCTCGGCCGGCGGTTTCGGCGCCCACGTCCTGCAATTCATGACCAACGCCGGGCTCATGGAGAACGGCCTCAAGGTGCGGGTCATGACAATGCCCGATTTCTTCATCGAGCAGCACAAGCCGGAGGTCCAGAACGAGATCGCCCGGCTGACGGCACCGCACATCGTCGCCAACGTCCTGACCGCCTTGGGACGCAACAAGGAAGCCGAAGCCATCACCATGCCGAAACGGGCCTGAGAACGACCCGCGGCTGGTTCCCCCTAAACATCGGACTGGTGAAGCCGCGCCGTCGACGCGCCGCCACGACCGGCGGCGTGCCGGCGACGGCAGAGCGCCCTCTTCGGTTTTCGGCTATGCTCGGACGATGACCCGATCCGACGGATCCAAGGCCGTCAAGTCCCGTCTCGACCAGCTGCTGGTCGAGCGCGGCTTGGCCGAGAACCGAACCCGCGCCCAGGCCGTGATCATGGCCGGCAAGGTGTTCAGCGGTGAGAAACGCCTCGACAAGCCGGGCACCCGCCTCGCCGCCGACGTCGAGTTGGATGTGCGTGGACCGGATCACGCCTGGGTGTCCCGCGGCGGCTTGAAGCTGGTCCACGGCCTCGAGCGTTTCGGGATATCGGCGGAGGGGCGCGTCTGTCTCGACATCGGCGCCTCGACCGGCGGTTTCACCGACGTCCTGTTAACCGGTGGCGCACGGCGTGTCTACGCGGTCGACGTCGGCTCCGGTCAACTGGCCTGGAAACTCCGCAACGACGCCCGCGTCGTCGTCCTCGAAAAGACCAACGCCCGCCACCTGAGCCGACGACAGGTTCCCGACCCGGTCGACCTGATCGTGTGCGACGCCAGCTTCATCGGCCTCGAGGTGGTGCTGCCGGCGGCCCTCGACCTGACTGCGCCCGGCGCCCGCCTCGTCGCCCTCATCAAGCCGCAGTTCGAAGTCGGAAACGGTCAGGTCGGCAAGGGCGGCATCGTCCGCGACCCGGTCCTGCATGCCGAGGTGACGGCGCGCCTCGAGAAATGGTTGGCGGCGCGGCCCGGCTGGTCGGTGCTCGGCGTCGTCGAAAGCCCGATCAGCGGCGCCGACGGCAACAAGGAGTTCCTGATCGGCGGCGCCCGGCAAGCCTAAAGCCCGAGGCGTTCAGCAACCGTGCTCCACGTCAGCCCGATTCCAGCGGCAATCCGGCCTGCGCCCAGGCGGCGATGCCGTTGGTCAGATTGTAGGCCTCGTCGAGCAGACCCTCGGTGACGAAGTGCTGCCCGACCTGCCACGAGCGATTGCCGTGGGCGCACAGGAAAACCACTTTGCGGCCGCTCGCCTTCGGCATGGCGTCGAAATCGAAAGCCGAAAGCGGAATGTGGACGGCGCCGTCGACCCGCGCGTGAAGCAATTCGTTGGGTTCGCGGACATCGACCAGTACCGCTTCCCCGGCCTCGACCCACTGATGCGCGGTGGTGGCGTCGACTTCAACCAACTGGCTCATTTTCCCTACATTCCCTCGCAAAGAAAAGTCTCTCTGGCCTATTTGGGAACTGATCCTTAGATTTCCAGTCCAATCTTCTTGGAGGAGCCGTTTCATGCCCACCGATCAGCACGGCCTGGAGTTGACCGCCGCCGGCGACGACGCCGTCGTCGCCTTCGATGCGACCATCGACTCCTATCTGGCGCTGGGCCGCGACACCGGGGCGAAACTGAAGGCCGTCTTCGGGGCCGACCCGGACATGGTCATGGCCCACTGCCTGAAGGGATATTTCTTTCACCTGATGGGGTCTGGCGCGCTGCTGCCGCGGGCCGCGGCCGCGCTCGAGCTGGCCAAAGCCTGCTCGGCTGCGGCGACGCCGCGCGAGCGGGCTCACGTGGCGGCGCTCGAGAGCTGGTGCGGAGACGACCCGGCCGGCGCCAGGGCGGTCTGGGAAGGTATCCTGCGCGACCATCCGAGAGACGTCCTCGCCATGCGGCTCTCGCATCACGCCCTTTTCTACGAAGGCGACAGCGCCGGCATGCGGGATTCGGTGGAGCGGGCGTTAGTCGATTGGGATGAGGCGGCGCCGGGATGGGGCTTCGTACTCGGCATGCGGTCGTTCGCCTACGAGGAATGCGGCGACTACCGCACTGCCGAGGAAGTCGGCCGGCTGGCGGTCGAGACGACGCCGGACAACCCGTGGGCTATCCACGCCGTCGCCCACGTCATGGAGATGGAGGGACGCTCGGCCGAGGGCATCGAATGGATCGCCGGGCTGGAGCCGCATTGGACGCCCGCCAACAACTTCCGCTATCACCTGTGGTGGCACCGGGCGCTGATGCATCTGAACCGCGGCGAAACGGACGAGGTGCTGCGGCTCTACGACGAGGATTTGTGGGATCCGGAATCGGACGAGTATCTGGACCTCTGCAACGACGCCCTGCTGCTGCGCCTGGAGTTGGAAGGCGTCGATGTCGGCGACCGCTGGCGGCCGCTGGCCGACAAGGTGCGCGGGCGAACGGATGAGCACATCCTCACTTTCATCGACACTCATTTCATGATGGTGCTGGCCGGCGCCGGCGAATGGGAGGCGGCCGACGCCATGCTCGAGTCGATGACCCGGCGCGGCGGCAATGTCGGAACCGAAGTCGGGGTTCCCGTCTGCCGGGCGATCATGGCGCATCGCCGCGGCGATTTCCACGCGGTCAGGAAGGAATTGGTGGCAGTGCGGCCACGCATCGTCGAATTGGGCGGCAGCTACGCCCAGCGCAACATCTTCGCGAAATTGCTGATCGACGCCGTCGAACGCACCGAGGCTATATAGGGCTAAGACGGCCCGAGATAGGGCTAAGACGACCCGAGACACCCCCCGGCCCGGCCGACACGGGGTGTCGGCGGGATGGCTTGGGCCGGGGGGAACTCCGTGGCGTTATTCGGGGCCGCAGCGACGTTCGCCGCCGCGTCTGGGTTCGACCTCGCGGGCGATCCGGGAACCGACATCCCGGCGCGCTCTATCCAGGTCGTGGGCGGCCTGCAGCCTCAGCCAGAACTCCTCGCTGGTGCACAGGTGGCGGGCCAGACGGAGCGCCGTATCGGCGGTGATGCGGCGGCGGCCGGCGACGATGCCGGAGATGCGTCCCGGCGATACGCCGACGGCCCGGGCCAGCGAGCTCTGGCTCATGCCCAAGGGTTCGAGGAATTCGCTCTTCAGGATACGACCCGGATGGGTGCCCGGTGGCAAGGCCGGCGCCCTCCGCGTTCCGCTGTCGCCGGGCCGCCTGGAGGCCAACGGCAACATCGGCAGGGTGCCGGGCTCGTCCGGCGGGGTCAGTTGGACCTCGGTCGGGCAGCCGGCCGCTTTCCAGGCCTTGATTCCGCCCTCCAGATTGGTGACCGTGTCGTACCCTTCCGACAGCAACTGTTTGGCGGCGGCGGCCGAGCGCTTGCCGACGGCGCAGTGCAGCACCACCCGCTTGCCCGGAATCACCGGAAACAACTCGGCGTCGAACACCGACATCGGGCACAACACGGCGCCCGGGATGTGTTCCTGTTCGTACTCGGCGGTCTCGCGCACATCGACGAGAACGATGTCGCCGGCCTCCAGCCATGTCAGCACGGTCTTGGCGTCGGCCTCGACCATGCCGGACGGGGTCAACGGCGGCGGGTCTTTCTTGAGAACTGCGCTGGCGGCCATGTGTTCCCCCTCTTCCCCAGGTTAATCCTCGGTCTCGAAGCCGGCCGCGGTCCACGCCTCGATACCGCCCTCGAGGACGTGCACCCGCCCCGCCCCGGCCTGCCGCAACCGCTCTCCGACGGCGACGGCGCGCGGACCGTGACCTGAAACCAGGACCAGCTTGAGATCCCCTACCCCGGGGAAGGCGCCGGCGTCGAGCCGCGACATCGGCACCAGGAAGGAACCCGGGATGCGTTCGGCCTCGTACTCATGGGGCTCGCGGACGTCGACCAGAAACGCCCGGCCGGTCTTGATCCAGCCGTCGACGGTGGCGGCGTCGGCCTGGGCAACGTCGCACGGCCACGCCAGGATTTGGGCCTGCCGCCGCGGAGCGAGCGGTTCGGGAGTTTGTGGCGTTTGTTGAGTGTGCATGGTTCCAGCTTTCCGGTGCAAGGCAACTAATACGCTTGAATAATGTGATAATATATATTTCACACTTTTTTAAATGTCAATATTTTTTATTACACTAAAAATAAGTGTTATAAATTCACATTCTCTTTTTTTCCAATGACTTAGCGAAGGTCCAGATTGTTTCCGGCGCGTCACGGCAGCTTTTCCGAACCCCACAAGGGGGAATTCGAAGGATTTTGAGACCGGGGAGTTGCGTAATTGAAGCGGGCCGGCGGCGGCGTTTACCCGCACTGGCCGCGGTGGCGCAGCAGATGGTCGGCCAGCACGCAGGCCATCATCGCCTCGCCGATGGGCACGGCGCGGATGCCGACGCAGGGGTCGTGGCGGCCCTTGGTCGAGATGTCGGTGTCGTTGCCGCCCGCATCGACCGTCCGCCTCGGCGTCAGGATCGAGCTGGTCGGCTTGACGGCGAAACGGCAGACCACGTCCTGGCCGCTCGAGATGCCGCCGAGGATACCGCCGGCGTTGTTGGAGAGAAACGTCGCGCCGCCGTCGGCCGAGCGCATCTCGTCGGCGTTCTCCTCGCCGGTCAGGGCGGCGGCCGCCATGCCGGCGCCGATCTCGACGCCCTTGACGGCGTTGATGCTCATCATGGCGGCCGCCAGATCGGCGTCGAGCTTGCCGTAGACCGGGGCGCCGAGGCCGGCCGGCACCCCAGAGGCGTGAACCTCGACGACGGCGCCGACCGACGAGCCCCGTTTGCGGACCTCGTCGAGATAGGCCTCGAAGGCGGCCGCGGCTTCGGCGTCGGGGCTGAAGAACGGGTTGGCGTCGACCTCGGCCCAGTCCCAGTTGTCGCGGTTGACGGCGCGGGTGCCCATCTGCACCAGGGCGCCGCGGATGGCGACGCCGTCGCCGAGGATCTTCCGCGCAATACCGCCGGCCGCCACCCGGAGCGCCGTTTCGCGGGCCGACGAGCGGCCGCCGCCGCGATAATCGCGCAGGCCGTACTTGCGCTGGTAGGTGAAATCGGCGTGGCCCGGACGGAACTTGTCCTTGATGTCGTCGTAATCCTTGGTACGGGTGTCCTCGTTGTCGATCAACAGGCCGATCGGCGTCCCCGTCGTTCGCCCCTCGAAGACGCCTGAGACGATGCGGACGGCGTCCGATTCCTTGCGCTGGGTGGTGAACCTGGACCGGCCCGGGCGGCGCTTGTCGAGAAAAACCTGCAGGTCGGCCTCGTCGAGCGCCAGGCCCGGCGGCGTGCCGTCGACCACGCAGCCGATCAGCGGCCCGTGGCTCTCACCGAAGGTGGTGACGCGAAACAGGTGTCCGAAGGTGTTGTGAGACATCCCGCGTCCCTCTCGTCCCGAACTCGGCCGGGCATATCAAACGACGGAAATGTCGGGCGCGTCCACTGCCTTCATGCCGACCACGTTGTAGCCGCAATCGACGTGGTGGGTCTCGCCGGTGACGCCGCTCGACAGGTCCGAGAGCAGGTATACCCCGGCGCCGCCGATATCGTCCATGTTGACGTTGCGCCTGAGCGGCGAGTTGTACTCGTTCCACTTGAGGATATAGCGGAAATCACCGATGCCCGACGCCGCCAGCGTCTTCATCGGTCCGGCCGACAGCGAATTGACCCGGATCCGTTCGCGCCCGAGGTCCTCGGCAAGGTAGCGCACGCTGGCTTCGAGCGCCGCCTTGGCGACGCCCATGACGTTGTAATGCGGCATCACCCGTTCGGCCCCGAAGTAGGTCAGCGTGAGAATCGAGCCGCCGTCGTCCATCAACCGGCGGGCGCGTTGGCAAACGGCCGTGAACGAATAGCATGAAACGTTCATGGTCGAGGCGAAATTGTCGGGCGAGGTATCGATGTACTGCCCCTTCAACTCCTCCTTGTCCGAGTACGCAATGGCGTGGACCACGAAATCGAGCTTGCCCCAGCGTTCCGAAATCTCCTCGAAGACCGCATCCAGGCTGGTGGTGTCGGTTACATCGCACGGCAGCACCAGTCCGGAGCCGACCGATTCGGCCAAGGGTCCGACCCGCTTCCTGAGGGCTTCGCCCTGATAGGTGAAGGCCAGTTCGGCGCCTTGCGCATGAGCGGCGCTGGCGATGCCCCAGGCGATGGAGCGGTCGTTGGCGACTCCCATGACGAGCCCCTTCTTGCCATCCATCAGTGAAGCGGATTCGCTCATTGGTAGCTCGCCCCCGGTCCCCTTGGCACGGTTTTTTTGAAGGCTCAGATCGTACACAAAAGGAAAAGTTTGACCAGAGGCCGGGCGATCACGTTGTGTTGCGGTATGTGACAGGCCCTAAACTAAGTCGCCTTGCGGGTTTTGGGCTTTTCGGAGCGCACGGCGTAAGCGTTTTCTTCCGCCCACGTTTCAACGAACTCGACCAGCGTCTTGTCCGGTTTCTTGGGCAGCACGACCTTGAGAATGACGTACTGGTCGCCCTTCCTGCCCTTGCCTTGCGATGGCAGACCTTTGCCCTTGAGCCGCAGGATGGTGCCGGTGTTGGAGCCGGGCGGCACCGTCAACGACACCGTGCCGTCGACCGTCGGCGCCTCGACGCGCCCCCCCAGCACGGCCTCCGGCAGGCTAACCGCAAGCTCGATATGGATATCGGTGGCATCCCGCTTGAACAGCGGATCGGGCTCGACCTCGATCTCGACATGGGCGTCGCCGGCCCGACCGCCGCCGATGCCCGGCATGCCTTGTCCCTTGAGGCGGAGCACCTGGGCATCGTCGGTACCGGCCGGAACGGCGACCTTGAGGCGATTGCCGTTGGTCATGCTGACGTATTTGACGGCCCCTCTGGCCGCCTCCAGGAAGCCTACCTTGAGTTTATAGTCGACATCGGCGCCGTTGATCTTGAGGCCCTTCGAATCGCGCGCTCCGGATGCGGTCTTGTCGCGAGCGGTCGCCCGCGCCCGGCCGCCGGCGCGCTTACGCTTCGCCCTGCCAGAGCCGGTTTCGGCCGATTTGTCGTAGCGGCCGCGTGTTTTCGGATCCGACAGGATGCCGTACGCGAACGCCAGTTCCTTGAACTCCTCCTCGGCCCAGGGGTTGTCCGGGTCGCGGTCCGGGTGGATCTCCCGGGCCAGCTTCCGGTAGGCCGCCTTGATCTCCTGGGTGCTGGCGCTGGTCGACACGCCGAGGACTCGGTAGGGGTCTTTCATCGGCTCCGGCCTAATACGGTGTCAAGGGGCGGATAATGCCACAGGAGCCGAACCCGGTCCAACCGGCCGGTTAAGCCACCCGATCAAGCGCCGGCGATCGGTCTATTCGACGATCTTCCAGGTGCCGTCGGTCTGCCGGCAGGCACGGCCGGTGCCGGTTTCCTCGCGGCCCTCGACGTAGATCGTCGTCTCGAACTCGCGGCAGTTGCCGCCGCTCGCCGTCTGATAGGTGCGAGTCGGCGTGAACGTCCCGGAATGTCCCGAATCGGGATTGCGCCAAGCGGTGGTTTGGCCGGTACGGCTGTATTCGAGGCCGTTCTGGGCGTTCGCCTGCGCGGCTTGCCGGTCGGCCCTGTCAAGCGACTTGCCGAGTTCGCTTCCCAAGTAGGCGCCACCGAGCGCGCCGATGGCGACGGCCGCCAACTGTCCCTTGCCGCTACCGATCTGGGAACCGGCGAGAGCGCCCAAGCCGGCGCCCAGCAACGTCCCCACCGTCTGCTTCGGGCTGTCCTGCGCGGTCTGGCAGCCGGCGATCATGAGGGTGATGAGGGAGACCGATGCCAAACGTTTAAGCTTCGATTTGGGTGTCATGACCAATGTCCTCTAGTGATCCTCGCGTTGCTCCATGGTATAGCAGCACAATTGGCCCATATAATTGGGGCAACCTTGCGGCGCGCACACATCCTCTGGCGAACTCGCCCGGAGCCGGCGCGCCATCAAGTGTACGGTACCTATACCAGATTTAGTCTCAACAGGCTGTGATGTCGATCACCGAAACCAAGAATCCCATCGCCGAGTTCAAGCTGTGGTTCGCCGAAGCCCGG
This sequence comes from uncultured Thalassospiraceae bacterium, assembly GCA_964344215.1. Classification (GTDB taxonomy): domain Bacteria; phylum Pseudomonadota; class Alphaproteobacteria; order Rhodospirillales; family Casp-alpha2; genus CAYFMP01. Next base: position 16,493 of record CAYFMP010000051.1, read on the forward strand.
CAATCGGAAACGGTCAACCCGGACGCCATGACGCTGGCGACCTGCACGCCGGACGGTATTCCCTCGGCCCGCATGGTGCTGTTGAAGGACGTTACCGAGCGCGGCTTCACCTTCTACACCAACCTCGGCAGCCGTAAGGCCCGCGAGCTTTACGACAACCCCCGCGCGGCGCTGTGCTTCTATTGGAAATCGACCGCCAAGCAGGTCCGCATCGAAGGCCCCGTCGAAATCGCTTCCGATGCCGAGGCCGACGACTATTTCGCGTCGCGGCCAAGGGTCAGCCGCATCGGCGCCTGGGCTTCCAAACAGTCGCAGCCCTTAAGAAGCCGGTTCGAGTTCGAAATGAGGATCGCCGAGTTCACCGCCAAGCACGCCGTCGGCGACATCCCCCGTCCCGAATTCTGGTCCGGTTTCCGGGTTATTCCCGAAAGCATCGAGTTCTGGGAGGAGAAACCCTACCGCCTGCACGAACGCGTTCTCTATCAGCGCCAGGGCGAGGCGTGGACGTCGGAGAAGCTGTACCCATGACCGATATGGCCCGTCCCGAACCGGCCTCCACGGCCGGCGCCGCCCGGTTGATGCGGCTCGCCACCTACGCCTCCGTAACGGTGGCCGGTATTCTTATCGTCACCAAATTCTTCGCGTGGGCGGCTACCGATTCGGTGAGCCTGCTTTCGACCCTGATCGATTCGCTGCTCGATGCGGCGGCTTCCATGATCAACCTGCTGGCCGTCCGCCACGCTTTGACGCCGGCCGACGACGAACACCGCTTCGGCCACGGCAAGGCGGAGCCGTTGGCCGGCCTGGCGCAGGCCGCCTTCATCGTCGGCTCGGCCTTGTTCCTGGTGCTCGAAGCCGGCGAACGGTTGGTCCATCCGAAGGCGCTTGCCAACACGGAAATCGGATATGCGGTGATGGGCTTCTCTATCGTCCTCACCGTGATCCTGGTCGCTTTCCAGCGCTACGTGGTGCGGCGTTCGGGCTCGGTGGCGATCAGCGCCGATTCGCTGCACTACCAGACCGACGTTCTCATCAACGCCAGCGTCATCGCCTCTCTGTACATGACCTCCAGCCTGGGCTGGACCGTGGCCGACCCGTTGTTCGCGGTCGGCATCGCCGGCTATATCATCTGGACCGCCTGGCGGATCGGGCAAAGCGCCTTGAACATCCTGATGGATCGCGAGCTTCCCGACGCCGAGCGGCGGCGCATCTACGACATCGCCATGTCCCACGACGGCGTCCGCGGCCTGCACGATCTGCGCACGCGCTCGGCCGGGCACCGGGTGTTCATCCAGATGCACCTGGAAATGGACGGCGCCATGACGCTGACCGATGCGCATGAGATCGCCGATGACGTCGAGATGCGGGTGCTCGAGGCTTTTCCCAACGCCGAGGTCATCGTCCATGAGGACCCGGAGGGCGTTGAGGAGGTGCGAAGGGAATTCGGGTGAGCGCATCGAGCGACAACGCGAAGGACGACCCGCAAAGCGAAATCGTCGCCTTCCTGTCGGCGCCGGGAACGCTCGAACCCGGCGCCGGCGAGGCGGAGCGGGTCGAAACCCATATCTCGCACGTTTTCCTGAGCCCGAACCGGGCGGTGAAACTGAAGCGCGCGGTTACCTTCCCCTATCTCGATTTTTCGACCGCCGAGTTGCGCCGCCGCGCCTGCGAGGCCGAGGTCGAGATCAACCGGCGAACGGCGCCCGATATCTACAAGGGCATCATCGCCGTCACTCGCCGGGCCGACGGCTCGCTGACTCTTGGCGGCGACGGAGAGGTCGTCGATTGGGTGGTCGACATGGTCCGGTTCGACGAGGACACCCTGTTCGACCGCCTGGCGACGCGGGGCGAGTTGCGGCGCCGCGCCATGGAGGACCTGGCCGACGCCATCGCCGCGTTCCACGGGAAAGCCGAGCCCCGGCCGCTGGCCGGCGGCGGCGACGGTATCGCCATGATCATCGACAACAACGCCAAGTGCTTCGCCCGGCCGGACGGCGTTATCTTCGACGAGGCGGCGGTCGAAATCGTCAACACGGGCTCACGCCAAGCCGTTCGGAAGATCGGCGAAATTCTGGAGGACCGTCGCGAGCGGGGCCGTGTCCGCCATTGCCACGGCGACCTGCACCTTCGCAACATCTTCTCGAGCGACCACCGCCCGACCCTGTTCGACGCCATCGAATTCAACGTCGCCTTCGCCGAGATCGACGTCCTCTACGATCTCGCCTTCCTGCTGATGGACCTCGATCACCGGGGCCTGCGGCGCTTGGCCAGCATCACCATGAACCGCTACCTGGACGCCACCGGCGAGGCGGCCGGCGAGCCGTGTGCGCTCGCCACCCTGCCGCTATTCCTCTCCATGCGAGCCGCCATTCGCGCCCACGTCGGCGCCGCTCAGGCCGACGCCCTGTCCGACGAGGCGCAGCGCCGGCGACGGGCCGACGAGGCGGTCGCCTATCTGGAGCTTGCCGCCGATTACCTGGCGCCGCCGACGCCGAGGCTGGTTGCCGTCGGCGGCCTGTCGGGCAGCGGCAAATCGCGTCTGGCCCGCGAGTTGGCGCCGTTCATCGGAGCCGCTCCGGGTGCTCGCGTCGTGCGCACCGACGCCACCCGCAAACGGCTCGTCGGCGTGGCCTTGACCGAACGGCTGCCCGAGGAAGGCTACAGCGCCGACATGACCGCGCGCACGTATGCGGCGTTTTATGACGAGATCCGCAACGCCTTGGGCGCCGGCCACGCGGTCATCGCCGATGCCGTTTTCGCCAAACCCGAACAACGTCGGGCGATCGCCGACGTGGCCGCCGAGTGCGGCGTAGCGTTCGACGGGCTTTGGTTGGAGGCGTCGCCGGAGGTCCAGGAAAGGCGCGTCGCCGGTCGCCGACGCAACGTATCGGACGCCACCGTCGAAATCGTCCGCCAGCAGCGAGACTACGATCTCGGCCGCATCGACTGGGCGCGGATCGACAGCTCCGGTGAACGCGAAGCCACCGAAGCCAAAGGAAAAGCCGCCCTCGGTCTCTGAGGACGGCTCCTTCTTCCCTGGGAATGGATTTGGGTTACTTGGTCTTTAGGGTCTGGGCGTAGGCCAGCACGTCGGCCGCGGTTTGCATGTCGAAGGCGGCGCACGAGATCATCTCGACGCCCGGATGGCCATGCCGGATCTTGGCCATCACCCCCCGAGGATTCGCCTTGGCTTCCGTCGCCACATAGTTGGGGTCCTCCTCGGAACCCCAGTTCAATGCGGCCCCGTCGAAGCCGTGGCAGGCGGCGCAGGTGGTCCCACCCTTCTTCTTGGTGTTGGAGGCCGGCCGGGCGCCGTGCGTCGTCTCTGGGCTGTCCTTTTCAAGCGTGTTGGCCCAATTGTCGTAGAGCCGGCCGCCGCGGGCACGTGGTAAGATCAACCCCGACGAAAGGACGAAAGCGCATGCGAAAGCGAAACGAGCGATGACGATCCATAGGAAGATCGTCGAGGCGCGGTTGGCCGATCTCGGCGACACCGCCGCCGCCTATTTCTCGGACATCGTCGACAAACTCGATGCCGACCCGAGGACCGAGCGGCTGCCCAATCTGGTGTTCGTGGTGTTGCGCGAAACGCTCCCGTTCCTGCCCACCTTCCTGCCGGCCGGCGACTTCATCGACGAGCTGTTCGCCTTCGTCAACGCCAACCGCCAACGCCTCAACGAGACCATCTACGACCGGGCTTACGTCGAGAATCCGGAGACGCTCCGCGGCGTCACCGACCTTTTCGTCGGCGCCGTCCTCAAGACGACCTTCGAGAAATACGCTCGCGGCGAGATCGAAGTCGCCCGACCCAAGGAATACCGCTTCAGCTCGCACTACGACGAACGCGACGAGGTCGAGTTCCCGTATTCCGACCTCGACGATGAGGGCTGAGCGTTACCCGAACAAATCCGGTTGGCTTTGCGGAGGCGGCGTCTCCTCGTCGGCTTCGAGCGGTGATTCGGCATAGGGAACGAGCACGTCGGCCATAGCCTCGAACGGCGTTTCCGGGTCGAGCCAGCGCGCCTCGGCGGAACGGCCGAGGATCACCGGCATGCGGTCGTGGATATGGGCGATCGACTCGGCCGGTCCGCAGGTGACGATGGTGAAGCGGCTGCCGTCGCCGAGGCCGGCAAACGCGAACAGGCCGCCGCCTTCGGGCGCGATCCGGTTCTTCAGCTTCGCCCCACCGTGACGGCGCCATTCGAAATAGGCGACGGCCGGCACCAGGCAGCGGTTCCCGAGCAACGGCCGGAAGGTTCTTTTCTCGGCCAGGGTTTCGGTCCGCGCGTTGATCAGCGGCCTGCTCTCCCACGTCACCTCGAGCCCCCACCCCATGAGACGGGTCTCGCCGCCGGCCGCAACGATCAGCGCCTGGTCGGCCGGCCGGATGATATCGGTATTGGGGAGCGGCGGCGGCCGGGTCAACCGGAACCTGGCCGCCAGTTCCTTCGGTGTCTCGCCGAATTCGTAACGCGAACACATGGCGGCAGTGTAGCGCGCCTGCCGGGTACGCCATAGCGCTCCAGGAGCCTCCTCGGAGATGTTCAACAGCCCGCTGGCCTCGGGTCGGGAATTGCCCTACCTTTCGGTCTATGGCCGACGAACCCGAACAAAGCGCCGAGGAGCAACGCCGGACCGTGGTCATCACCGGGGCGAGCCGCGGCATCGGCCACGCCACGGCGCGCACCTTCCTGGATCGTGGCTGGCGGATCATCACGTGTTCGCGCGAGGAGACGCCGGCCGAGTGCAAACGCGATCCCAACTGGACCTGCCACATCCCGACCGATCTCGGCGACGCCGACAGCCTGGCCCGGTTCATCGAGAAGGCCAACGGGGAGCTCGGCGAAGAGCCGCTGCACGGGCTCGTCAACAACGCCGGCATGTCGCCGAAAACGCCGTTCAAGGAACGGCTCGGCTGCCTCAACGGCGACATCGACGCCTGGCACGAGGTGTTCGAGCTGAATTTTTTCGCGCCCCTGAAGCTGTCGCGGGGATTCGCCTCCGCCCTGCATCGCGGCGGCGGCGCCATCGTCAACATCACCTCCATCGCCGGCCACTTGATCCACCCCTTCGCCGGCTCCGCCTACTCGATCTCGAAGACGGCGCTGTCCGGACTGACCCGGGAGATGGCCAACGAATTCGCCTCGCTCGGCGTCCGCGTCAACGCGGTGGCGCCCGGCGAGATCGAGACCGGCATGGTACAGCCCGAATACGAGGTGCTGATCCCGCGCATTCCACTCGACCGCATGGGGACGCCGGCCGACGTGGCGAGCACGGTCTACTACCTGTGCTCCGAGGATTCCGGCTATGTCACCGGCAGCGAAGTCTGGGTGACCGGCGGACAACACCTGTTCTGAGGCCTGGCCGACCGACCGGCCCCGTAGCGGTGGCGCTCGAAACCCATGACAGCCGAAAAGACCCCACCGCAAAACGCCGTTCTCTTCCACCACCCGGATGCTGTCGATACCGGGCGCGAACAACTGATGGGCCGGCATGCGGCGGGCCAAGGGTTTCTCAAGGGATACGTCCGCCACTCCGGCGTCGACGCCTTTTATTGCCAGGTCGCCGACGACGCCCATGGCGACGACTTCATCCGCCGGGTCGGCCGCCTCGACGACGCGGACCGTCCCTGCCACGTGCTGCCGGCCGGGCGCCTGGCCGATATCGAAGGACGCCCCGATACCCTGTGGCTGCCGATGCCGACCCTTGGACCGAGCGCCTGGCAGCGCCGTCAGGCCGATGCCAAATCCACAGCCTGTGCGGCTTGACCCATACTATCGCCTCCGAGTCCATCATGGATGGAATCGGCGAGCTCCTGACGACGCCGGTCCAGCCCTGGGATGCGGTCGTCTGCACATCGGCGGCGGTCAAGGCGACGCTCGAGCGGATGCTGGAGAACTGGGCGGATTTCCTGAACCGGCGTTCCGGCGGCCGGTTCCAGAACCACGTGCAGCTTCCGGTCATTCCGTTGGGCGTCGATTGCGCCCGCTTCACCCGGACGGACGCCACTCTCGAGGTACGGGCCAACGTTCGCCACGGACTGGGGATCAAGGACGACGACATCGCCGTCCTGTTCCTCGGGCGCCTCAGTTTTCACGCCAAGGCCCACCCCCTGCCCATGTACTTAGGGCTCGAGGAAGCGGCCAGGCGGACCGGTAAACGCATCCACCTCCTACAGGCCGGCTGGTTCGCCAACGCCGGCATTGAGCGCGAGTTCCGCGATTCGATGACGCGCTATGCGCCGTCCCTCAACGGCATTTTTCTCGACGGCCGCGATGCCGACGTCAACGCCCAGGTCTGGTTCGCCGCCGATATCTTCACGTCGCTTTCCGACAACATCCAGGAGACTTTCGGGCTGACCCCGATCGAGGCGATGGCGGCCGGCCTGCCGGTGGTGGTGACGGATTGGGACGGTTATCGTGACACGGTGCGCAACGGCGTCGACGGCTACACGGTTCCGACCTGGATGCCATCGGCCGAAAGCGGCGGCGATCTCACGCTGCCAGTGACGACGGAGGCCGCCCGGGAACGGCGCGACAAGGCCTACAACCTCTATTGCGGCAACGTCAGCCAGTGCACCGCCGTCGACGTCGCCGCCGCCGCCGAGGCCTACACGGCGCTGGCCGCCAACACCGACCTCAGGCGCGACATGGGAGCAGCGGCCAGGCGGCGCGCCGAGGAGAATTTCGATTGGCGCGCCGTGGTCGGCGCCTACCAGCAACTGTGGCGCGAGTTGGCGACCGTTCGCGGCCAATCGGCCGCGGCCGGACCGACCGTCGACTGGCGGCCCCGCCTGCCGTTGCGCGACGACCCGTTCTCGCTGTTCGCCACCTATCCGTCGCGGCGCATCGAGGACGGCGTTTACGTCTCGATTTCGGAAGACACCGGCGGGTCCGGCGGCGCCGATCTGAAAGCACGCCTCGACGGCATCAAGGCACAATCGATGAACGACTTCGCCAGGGCGCTCTTGCTCGACCAGGAAAGCCTGATGGTCGTTCTCGAATTCGTCGATCAGCGCGGAACGACGACGGTGCAATCGATCGGTAAAATCCTGCCGCCCGAAGACCGACCGCGGCTGGCCCGCAGCCTCGCCTGGCTCGCCAAGGTCGGCCTCGTTCAATTGATCCCACCGAGCGCGAGCGCCGCCGATACGAAGGACGACGGCCGGGCCCGGACCACGCGACCCGAAGTCGACGCCACGGCGCTGCTCGATCACGCCACCGCTGCCCACCGCCGCGGCCAGGTCAGCGTCGCCACGGAGTACTACGAGAAGGCGCTGGCCGCCGACCCCGATAACGTCGAGGCCAACGTTCGCTACGGCGAATTGCTGGCGGCGGCGGCGAAACTCGACATGGCGATCAAGCACTTCAGGGCCGCCGCCGCCGCCGCGCCGGCGGCGGTCGAAGCCCGGCGCAACCTGGGCAAGGCCTTGTTTCTGAAAGGCGAGCGGGCCGAAGCCATCGCCAGCATCGAAAGCGCCGTCGAGCTGGCGCCCGACGATCCCGAATCGCGCTTCCTGCTGGGGGTTTCCCTGCGCAGCATAGGCGCCGCCGACAGGGCCGTCGCCCATCTCGAAAGATGCGTCGAGCTGGGCGGCGGCAATACCGAGGCCCTTTGCCATCTGGGGCTGGCCCGCAAGAGTCTCGATCAAAGGGAGGCGGCGATGGAGACGTTCCGGGCCGCCCTCGGCTCCGACCCGGACCACGGCATCGCGCGGGCCTGTGAGATGAGCCTGCGGGCCGAGGCCGAAGGCCGCAAGGTTTGCGGGAGTTCGCCGTCGGCCAAGCGGGTCGGCCTGCACATGAGTGCGCGTCACCATTTCACGATCCTGCAACCGCTGTTCGAAAGGATGCGATTGGAGCACTGGCCGTTGTTGAGCGCCGATGCGCCCGAGTTGGTCGAATTCGCCCCCGACGTCGTAGTGGTCTGCGACGTCCAGACCGAAGCGCTGCGCCGTCTGTTGCCGAAAACCAAATTCGTCAACGTTCGGGCCTCGCTGGCCGGCAAGAACTTCTTCACCAGGGCAGCCGATCCCGGCGACTTCATCTGCGTCTCCAGCCCCGACGAGGCCGACGACATCGCCGAGCGGGCCGGCATCGATCCCGGGCGCCTGTGGACGACCGGATTCGTCGCCGCCGACCCCTTGTTCAAGCGGCACCGACTGCCGCCGCCGGACGACGGCGGGACGGTCCTTTACGCGCCGACCTGGGAACCGGCGCTATCGTCGGCGCGCATGCTTGGCGCCAATACCGTCGATCTCATTCGCGGCCGGCGCGACGGCCTGTCGGTCGTCATTCGACCGCACCCTCTCATGGTCGAAGCCAGACCCGATTGGGTCGACGGCTGGCGGCGCCTGGCCGAGTCGGCCACCGGCGTCAGCTTGGTCGCCCAGCCGGAGGCGGACGTCTCGTCGCTGATGCTGGCCGCCGACGTCCTGGTCTCGGATGCGTCGGGTGTGGCGCTGCTCTTCCTCGCCCTCGATCGGCCGATGGTACTGATCGACAACCCGGACCGCTTCAAGGACGACGCTTGTTTCGACCCGCAGGGCCTGGAGTGGCGGGGCCGCGACATGGGCCGCGTCGTCGGCGACGTTGGCGACCTGGCCGACGCGGTCGGGCAGGCCCTGGACAACCCCGAGGCGGGCGCCGAAGCGCGCGCCCGCCACCGTCGGTGGCTGTTCGGCGACCTGACCGACGGGCGTGCCGCCGAACGCGTCGTCGAACGCCTCTCGGCGCTTCCCGCCTGAGCTCGGCCCCGATCCGTCGAACAAGCCTATTTTCCCAAGATTTTGGGCCACATTGCCGTTTACCGACTATATGTTGGGGTGATATGGTACTGGTCGTCCCTGGGCTGAAATGAAAACAAGAGCGAGTCGGGGGGGATCATGGCCAAAGGGCAGATCAGCGACAACAACCCGAAACAACCGGCGGAAACGTCGCCGGCCGAAGGTGACGTACTGACCGACGGTGCCGCCTATGCCGACGGCGCGGCGGCTGCGGGAACGGCCACCGACGATGTCGAAATCGCCGATTTCGACGCATGGAAACCGCCCTTTCATCTGCGCTACCGGATACTGAGCCTGACCGGGCTGGTGCTCAGCGGCCTGTGGCTCGCCGGCAATTTCTACTACCTCGAACTGCAGTTGGGTTTCGCCAACCTCCTGGAACTCCTGCCTCACGAACTCGGCGGTTTCGCCGCCGGGACATTGACGCCGCTGGCTCTGATGTGGATGGTCATCGCCTTCTTCGAGCGCGGCCGACAGCTTCGCCACGAGACCGAGGTGTTGCGCTGGCACCTCAGGCGGTTGATCTACCCGTCCGACCGCGCCCAGACGCGGGTCAATGAAATCACCGACTCGCTGCGCCATCAGACCCGCGACCTCAGCCGGGCCAGCGAGGAAGCGGCGCGGCGCGGCGAGGCGTTGAGCCGTCTGATTCGCGAACGCTCCCTGGAACTGTCGCAGGTCTCCGAGGACGCCGATCTGCGCGCCCATGCCGTCGCCGAGGCGTTGCGGCGCCAAACCGAAGACCTGCAGACGGCAACCGGCGATGCCACCGACCAGAGCCGGGAAATCGGCGATCTGTTGGAGAAGCGGACGCGCGACCTGACCGCGTCGACCGATCGCGCTTCGGCGCGGGCCGAGGAGCTGACCGAGGTGTTGCGGCGGCGCGGCGGCGAGATCAACGAAGCCGCCGACAATGCCGGCATACGCGCCCGTGAAACGGCCGAACTTCTGCACGATCACGCGCAACGCATGGATGCGTTGTCGGACCGTGTCGTCGTCCGGGCCAGGGAAACCGGCGAGGCCCTGAACGACAGCGCCGAGTCGGTGGTCCGCGCCGCCGAGCAATCGGCGGTGAGCATCGTCGAGCGACTGGACGAGGCGGCCGAGCGCGTCACCACCCACGCCCAAGCGACCGGCGCCACTCTCCAGGACAGGACCGACGCCGTGGTCCGCGCCGCCGAGCAATCGACGGCAACCATTGTCGACCGGCTCGACGAGGCTTCCGACCGGGTCGCGGCCAACGCCCGCGACACCGGCGCCGCCCTTCATGACAGCACCGACGCGGCGGTCGCCGCCGCGGAGCAATCGGCCGCGGCGGTCGCCGAGCGGCTCGAAGAGGCAGCCGAACGGGTGGTGGCGCGAGCCATGGAGACCGACGAGACGTTGCGCGACCGGGCCGATCAGGTCCTCCAGACCTCGGACCAGACGGCGGCGGCGGTCGCCGCACGGGTGGCCGGCGCTTCCGATCGAGCCTTGGCGCAAACAACGGAAGCCGGCGAGGTCCTACAGGAAAAGGCCGATGCGCTGGTGCGGGCCTCTGGGGAAACGACCTCGGTCCTTCGCGGCGGCGCCGAATTGATGCAGGCCAACGCGCGGGAAATGGCCGAAAACGTCGACCGCACATCCTTGCAGGTGGATCGCATGCGCGAAACCCTGAGCCGCCAGACCGACGAACTGAGGGAGGTTTCCGACCTTTCGGCAACCAGGGCCGGCCAGATCGAAGACATCCTGGCCAGGCAGGTCGGCACGTTGACCGAAACTTCCGAGCGGGTTTCGACCGAGGTTCGCGATATCGGGGAGGTGCTGACGGACCAGTCTCGCAACCTTATCACCACCGCCGAGCAAGTCACCGAACGGGTCAAGACCGTCCGCCAGGCGTTTCGCGAGCAGGCCCGCAGTTTCACCGAGTTTTCGGCCGAAACGGCGGCCAAGACGGAATCGGTCGGCGAACTGCTGAGGCGCAGTTCGCACGATCTTTCGGTCATCTCCGAGAACGTTCTCGGCGAAGTCGACCGGGTTGGCGAGCAGTTGCAGACCCGCTCGGCCGACCTGACGGCGGTGTCCGATCAGGCAATTTCACGGATCGCCGAAGCCGGCCACCTGCTCCGCGAAAAGGCCAGCGCGCTGACCAAGATCACCGGTCAAAGCGTCCTCAACATCACCGCCAGCGGCGACGCCCTGCGCCAGCGCGGTGACGAATTGTCGGAAGCCGCCGACAAGGCCGGTTTTAGGATCGGGAACCTGTCGGAGGTTTTGCACCGGAGCGCCGAGGATCTTGCCAGCGTCTCCGACAAGGGCGTCGCCGACGTTTCTTCCGTCACGCTGGCGCTGAAGCAGGCCAGCGCCGGCATCGGCGCCTCGGCCGAACGCAGCGGCATCCTTACCGAGGCTTTGCGCCAGAAGCTGGTCGATATCACCGGGGCGTCGGAACGCGCCACCACCGAGATCGGCCAACTGGCCGAGAACGTGCAGGCGCGAACCCACGATCTCAACTCGGCCTCCAAGCAAACCAACGAAGCGTTGGATCAGGCAGCCCAGTTACTCGAAACCCGATCCGGGCACTTGACCGAGGTGACGGCGCGCGCCGCCAGCGTGCTGGTCGATACCGGCAAGGTGATGAGCCAACGCACCGACGATCTGGCGGCGGCGACGGAGCGGGCCGAGGGCCGCATGCGAGTGATGAACGACGAGATTCAGCGCTCGCGCAACGACGTGGCGACGGCGGCCGATGACTCCCTGGTCAAGGTACGCGGCGTCGCCGAGGACTTGCGCCAACGGGCCGAGGAGTTGACCCAGGTCGGCGCAAGAGCGGTCGACGACGTCGGCCAGGCCGGAACGGCGTTCAACGATCAGTCGCGCAAGCTGGCGTCCGGCGCCGACAGGGCGGCGCAGTTGCTGTCATTGGTGACGGAGGTGATGGTGCGCCAGGCCGACGACCTGAATGCGGTGACGGACAGGGCTTCGACGCAGATGGACAGCATGGGCGACGCCTTCAAGCAACGCTCGCTCGAACTGGACGGCCTGACCGAAAAGACCTCGGCCCACCTGGAGAGTGCCGAACAGGCCTTCCTGTCGGCGACCGGCAAGCTGCTCGCGTCTTCCGACCAAGCCACCGGTCGGATCAACCGCGCCACCGATGCCTTGAGCAAGGGCTCCGACGAGATGGGAGAGACCTCGCTGGCCGCCGCCACTCACATCACCACGGTTGCCGAGACCATGCGCGATAGCGTCGACGACGCCACTTCCGCATCGGGAAGGGCGGCCGCCAATCTGGAGGGGATTGCCGGTTCGCTGCGCAAACACGTCGGCGAACTGGAGGCCTCCCTCGATCAGGCCCGCGATCGTTTCGGCGACGTCGGCAACGTCCTTCACAAGAGCTCGCAGGACTTGACGGCGGCCTACACGGCGGCGACCACCCACGTGCAGACGTTCTCGGACGCCCTGCACCAGGAGGCGACGAGCCTGGCCGCCGCTTCCACCGATTCGGTGGCCAACCTGAGCCGGGTCAGCGACAGCCTCAATCAACGCTCCCACGAGATGTCCAGAAGCGCCGACCGGGCGGCCCAGGTCATGGCCCTGGTCAGCGACGCCCTGAGCCGGCAATCGGACGAGGTGACGGCCGCCTCCGAGCATGCTTCGGTCGAGGCCGAGAAGGTCTCGAAGGGTCTGCGCGAGCACTACGACGCCCTCGAGAGCGCTTCGGGCCGCACCCTTTCCAGCCTCCGCGAGGTCGGCAACGATCTCCGCAAGCGTTACCAGGAACTCAGTGGCACCGCCAAGAAATCGACCGCCTATATCGACGATGCGGCCGACAACCTGCAGCACCGCACCGACTTGATCAGCGCCGCCGCCGAGGAAGCGGTGCAACGCCTGACCCAGGTCGGCGAATCGATGACCCAGCGTTCGGCCGAGGCTTCGGTCGCCTCCGACCTCAACGCTTCCAAACTCGGCAAGATCACCGAGCAGTTCCGCCATCAGGCGGAAAACGCCACCTCGCAGGCCGAAGGAGTCGTCAACAAGGTCGAAGGATTGACCGAATCGCTCCGCCGCCAGCTCTACAACCTGACCTCGACCTACCAGAAGGCGGAACAGGGGGTCCGCACTCTCGGCGAGGCCCTCGACCAACGGGCCGGATCGCTCGGCACCGCTGCCGACCAGGCGCTCGGCAAGGTGGCGGCTTGGGACCAGCGGGTCCGCTCGCACGCCGACATCCTCAACCAGGTCACGGCCGCCATCGCCCACAAAGCGGCCGAGGCCAGCCAGTCGCTGGAGCGGCACACACTGGAAATGCGCGAAGCCTCGAACGAGGCCAGCGCCCTGGTCGAGGCTTTGAAGCAGCGCAAGGAAGAGGCCGGCCTCGACGATTTCCTGCACCAGTCGACGTTCATCAGCGAACGCCTGCAATCGCTGGCCGTCGACATGAACCGCATCCTGGAGACCACCATCAGCGAAGAGGACTGGCGGCGTTTCAACAAGGGCGAGAAAGGCGTGTTCGTGCGTAAGATGCTGGGCTTCCGCGAAAAAGCCAAGCTCGGCGTCATCCGCGACAAGTATCAGAAGGACAACGAGTTCCGCGATTACGTCACCCGCTACCTGACGGAATTCGAACACCTTCTGGAAGAAGCCCGCAAACGCGACCAGGAGAGCATGCTGAACGCCACCTTCCTGTCGTCCGACGTCGGCAAGGTCTACATGCTGCTGGCCCGCGCCCTCGGCCGCGAGGTCTAGAGCGGTTCACGTTGATATGGAATCGCTGAGACGCGCTCTCCGGTCTCCCGG
>CAYFMP010000052.1:0-28027 GCA_964344215.1 uncultured Thalassospiraceae bacterium
CCGCATAAACGAAATCCCGTCAAACCGCGGGCTTTCATGAAATATCCAGGCTAGAGGCGTCCGATCGGACCGCCACCGCGGCCTCGTTGAAGCCGGCCCCCGATCCCTCGGTTGCCCTGCCGTCGCCCGCCGCCTTGGACGAAACCGCTGCCGAGCCTGCGCTGCCGCAGGCAGCGATGCCGGAACCGTCGGTCACGGAACCGACGACGATGGAGCAGCCAGCCGAGCCGTCGTCACTGGTGATGGCACCGCCGGCGGTGCCGCCGCCGACCCTGCTGTCGCCGGAAGCCCAGCGCTCGGCGACGCAGTCCATGCTGCCCGAACCCTCGTTCGATATCGCCGCCACGACACTCGGCGCGCTGCCACCGGAACCGGCTTCCGGCGCGCCTGCCGGCATGTTGGCCGGTCCGCCGCCGGAACCGGACCCGGAACCGGAGCCGCAAGCCCCGGCGGCGGCGCTGGATTCGGCCGCAAGCCCGATGCCCGACCGCGTCATGCAACCGGATAACACCGACCTGCCGCCGGTCGTCTGGGGCAAGCCGTCGTTCCTTATCCGCCCCGTCACGGGCGCGCCGGGCAACGGCAACGAAGCCCTGACCGAGGCCATCAAGCGGGCGTTGCGCGACAAGGACATGACCATCACAGAAGACCCGCGCCAAGCCGGCTACCTGGTCGTTGGCAAGGTCGACGTCGGCGCTCCCGTCAACGGCCGTCAGCAGGCCCGTATCGTATGGCAGGTCACTACCATCACCGGCGACGAGGTCGGCAAGGCGATCCAGGAGAACGCGGTGACCGCCGGAAGCCTGGACGGACGGTGGGGACGGGTCGCCAAGATCGTCTCGGTGGCCGCCGTCAACGGCATACAAGAGTTGTTCGATCAGACCGAGGGAAGATCGCTCAATCCCGGCGAGCCGCCGTATTTCCCCGACGTCCCAAACTTGGAACAGGTGCCGGGTCGCGCCCCGCCGCCGCCCGGTTGAAGCGCGCGGCCGCCTTTGAATCGGATATCGGAGCGTCAATTGGCAAGTCCAATGAATCCATTTACAGGCGACGGGGGCGCTGGTAGATTTCGCCGCGTCTCGGGTCGGCGGCCGCGCCCTTCGGCCGTTTCCGGGGAGGCGAGGAGCAACTTCTTTGGGTCTTCCAAGAACTGCCGGAGCGATCCGTTACCATGAAAATTCTGGCGTGTAACAGCAACCGGCCCCTGGCCGAGGCCATCTCGGCCTGCATCAATCTGCCTTTGACCAAAGCCAGCGTGCGTCGGTTCTCGGACATGGAGGTGTTCGTCGAAATCGAGGAGAACGTGCGCGGCGAAGACGTTTTCGTGATCCAATCGACATCGGCGCCGGCCAACGACAACCTGATGGAGTTGCTGGTCGCTTTGGACGCTCTGCGGCGCGGGTCGGCGCGTCGCACGACGGCGGTCATTCCCTACTTCGGATACGCCCGCCAGGATCGCAAATCGGGTCCGCGCACCCCGATTTCGGCCAAACTGGTGGCCAATCTGATTACCGAGGCAGGGGCCGACCGGGTGCTGACACTGGATCTACACGCCGGCCAGATTCAGGGCTTTTTCGACATCCCGACCGACAACCTGTTCGCCGCTCCGGTGATGAGCCGGGACATCGACGAACGCCTGAACGGCGACGATCTGGTCATCGTCTCGCCGGACGTCGGCGGCGTCATCCGGGCGCGCGGCATGGCCAAGCGCCTGAATGCGGATCTCGCCATCATCGACAAGCGCCGCGAGCGGGCCGGGGTTTCCGAGGTCATGAACATCATCGGCGAGATCAAGGACCGACGCTGCATCCTGGTCGACGATATCGTCGATTCGGCGGGTACGCTGTGTAACGCCGCCGTCGCCCTGAAGGAGAAGGGCGCCACCTCGGTGTCGGCCTACGTCACCCACGGCGTGCTGTCGGGCGGCGCCGTCGCCCGCGTCAGCGCCTCGCCGATGGAGAAACTGGTCATCACCGACAGCATCATGGCGACCGAGGCGGTTCGCATTTCGCACAATATCGAGCAACTGACCATCGCGCCGCTGATTGCCGAAGCGATGAAGCGGATCAGCGACGAATCGTCCGTATCCTCTCTGTTTGATTGACCCGGCCGGCCGACACGGCTATGAATGCGCGCGCCCGATCAAGGGCGTTTAGAAGCCGCGGCACCCCTGGAGGCTGGCGGTAGATTTTCTGGAGTTTTGACATGGCCGACTCAACGATACTCGCCGCCGAGGTGCGGGAACGGGCAGGTAAGGGGGCAGCCCGTGCCACACGACGGGCCGGGCGCGTTCCAGCCGTCATCTACGGCAACAAACAGGATCCCCTGCTGATTTCCATCGACCCCGTCGATCTCATGCATCAACTCAGGGGGCCCGGTTTCTTCGCCCGCGTATTCGAGATTCCCGTCAACGGCGAAAGCTACCGAGTTCTGGCCCGCGACCTGCAACTCGATCCGGTGACCGACCGACCGATCCACGTGGATTTCATGCGGTTCAGCGCCGCCACCCGCTTGGTCGTCGACGTCCAGATGGTGTTCGAGAACGAGAGCGAATGCCCCGGCATCAAGGTCGGCGGCGTCCTCAACGTGGTCCGTCACGCCATCGAACTCAGGTGTGCGCCGGACGGTATTCCGGAGAGCATCTCGGTCGACCTGACCGGTCTCGAGATCGGCGACAGCATCCATATCAGCGATGTCAAGCTTCCGGAAAACGTCGAGCTGACCATCACCGACCGCGACTTCACGATCGCCACCATCGCCGCGCCGACCATCTACACCGAACCCGAAGAAGAGGTCGAGGGTGAGGAAGGCGAAGAAGGCGAAGAGGGCGTCGAGGCCGCCGAGGGTGAAGCCGCCGAGGGCGAAGCCGCCGAAGGAGAGGCCGCCGAGGGCGAAGGCGAGAAGGCCGAGGGCGGCTCCGAGTCCAAAGAGTAACCGACGGCGGTCGGGAGCCCTGCCATGCGTTTGCTGGTCGGCCTCGGAAACCCCGGCGACGAATACGCCAAGAACCGTCACAACATAGGCTTCATGGCTTTGGACGAGATCGCCGGGCGCCACGGGTTCGGTCCGTTTCGCGCCAAATTCGAGGGCCATGTCGCCGAGGGCAATCTGGCCGGCGAAAAGGCGCTGCTTCTCAAACCCGCCACCTACGTCAACG
Organism: uncultured Thalassospiraceae bacterium; assembly: GCA_964344215.1. Taxonomy (GTDB): domain Bacteria; phylum Pseudomonadota; class Alphaproteobacteria; order Rhodospirillales; family Casp-alpha2; genus CAYFMP01. Next base: position 3,158 of record CAYFMP010000052.1, read on the forward strand.
AGTCGGGACGCTCGGTACGCGCCGCCACCGGCTTCTTCAAGCTGCCGCCTTGCGACGTTATCGTCTTTCACGACGAGATCGACCTGGCGGCCGGCAAGGTCCGCGTCAAGCGCGGCGGCGGCCACGCCGGACACAACGGATTGCGCTCCATCCACAGCCACATCGGCCCCGATTATGGCCGGGTCCGCATCGGCGTCGGCCATCCGGGCGACAAGGACAAGGTCGTCGGCCACGTACTGAAGGATTTCGCCAAGTCCGACAAGGAATGGCTGGAGCCGCTGCTGGCGGGTTTGGCCGAACACCTGCCGCTGCTGCTGGCGAGCGACGACTCGGCCTATATGAGCAAGGTGGCGACTGCCGTCAATCCGCCGAATAGGGAACAGTCCGAGCCGGCGGACGTTCCCGAATCCGATCCTTCGAATAGCCGGGACTAGGCGGCGATGGGGTTCAACTGCGGCATCGTCGGCCTGCCCAACGTCGGCAAATCGACCCTGTTCAACGCCTTGACCGAAACCGCCTCGGCCGAGGCCGAGAACTTCCCGTTCTGCACCATCGAGCCCAACGTTGGCCGGGTCGGCGTCCCCGACCCGCGCCTCGACAAGATCGCCGAACTCACCAAGTCGGCCAAGACGGTACCGACCCATCTCGAATTCGTCGACATCGCTGGCTTAGTGCGCGGCGCCAGCCAGGGCGAGGGACTGGGCAACCAGTTCCTCGCCAACATCCGCGAGGTCGACGCCGTGGTCCACGTGTTGCGCTGTTTCGAGGACGACAACGTCACCCATCTCGAAGGCGCCATCGACCCCGTGCGCGACGCCGAGACGGTCGAGACCGAGCTGATGTTGGCCGATATGGAAAGCCTGGAGAAGCGCGTCATGCCGCTGACCAAGAAGGCGCGCGGCGGCGACAAGGACGCCAAGGCCCAGCTTGGCTTGGTCGAGCAGGCGCTCGACCTATTACGCGGCGGCAAGCCGGTCAGGTTGATGGGGCTGGCCGAGGGCCAGGGCAAGGGCGTGCGCATGCTGCAGCTGCTGTCAGCCAAGCCGGTGCTCTACGTCTGCAACGTTGAAGAAGAAGCGACCGGCGGCGGCAACATCTGGGTCGAGCGCATCGCCGCCTTGGCCACCGAACAGGGCGCCGAGGCAGTCAGCATCTCGGCCGCCATCGAGGCCGAAGTGGCGGGCCTCGACGATGCAACCGAGAAGGTCGAGTTTCTGGAGGCGCTGGGGCTAGCCGAAACTGGCCTCGACCAGGTCATCCACGCCGGCTACCGACTGCTCGACCTCATCACCTTCTTCACGACGGGACCGAAGGAAAGCCGCGCCTGGACCGTCCGCAAGGGAGCGCATGCGCCACAGGCGGCCGGCGTCATCCACACCGATTTCGAGCGCGGCTTCATCAAGGCCGAAACCATCGCTTATGAGGATTTCGTCGCCTGCGGCGGCGAGCACGGCGCCAGGGAGGCCGGCAAGATGCGCCAGGAAGGCAAGGAATACGTCGTCCAGGACGGCGACGTCATGCTGGTGCGTTTCAACGTATGAGGACGGGACGGTTCGATCGAGCAACTGGGTCTTTTAGGTATCGATAGGCGTCAGGGGGATTGCGCTGTTGTTTTCGCGTTCGTTTATAAGTGGTGCTAAAATGACCGACTGCCGAAATCATGGAGCCCCATTATGTCTTTGAATCGTGCCATGTCGGTTGCCGCGGCGCTATTCGCGGCTGCCGCGCTGAGCGGTCCGAGCCGAGCCGCCGAGCCTGGGATCAAGATTGGCGTCCTGCGCTGCTTCAAGATTCCGGATTCCGGATACAATCTTCTCATTCGCTCGGTCGCCAGGGTGAATTGCCGTTTCGTAACTAAGAATGGGACGGAAACCTATAAGGGTGAAACGGGAATCGGATTGGGGATCGACCTGGAATGGGACGAGGCCAAGTCGATCGCCTTCACCGTTTTCAGCGCCACTTCCGATACCCGGAAAGAATCGTTTCCGCTGAGCGGAAGGTACGTCGGGGCGAAGGCATCCGCCTCCGCCGGTTACGGCGTCGGACTACAATCTCTGGTCGGCGCCGGCGACAGCCACATCACGCTGCAACCCCTGGCCATCGAGGAGACGGTCGGCGTCGGGTTCGCGGCAGGACTGAGCTATCTTTATCTCGAGCCCGACAGGTGACCCGCTCTAGATAAAGTCGCTGACGATGCGGATGATGCGCTGGCGAACCTCGGCGGCGATCTCGGCCTGAGTCGTGGTTCGGCCGCCGGCGAAAACCGCCAATCGGGTGGTATGGGCCGTTTTGAAACCGCGCTTTCCCTTTCGTTTTTCCTCTTCTTCCTCTTCGTCCTTGTCGAACTGGTCGGTCGGGCTGCGGCTGAAGGTGATCCTCTTGCCGGTACCCTTGTTTCGGGTATCCTTGATCTCACCGAACGTGACCCGGGCGACGATGATGTAGGTATCGTCCGTCACGAAGCTGCCGAGCACGCTTCCGAGAGTGGCGCCGGCCGCGACGCCGGCCACGGTTCCGGTCGTGCCGTGTTGCTGGGCGCCGGCAAGGCCGCCGGCCGTGGCGCCCAGGAACGAGAAATCATTGCTCAGATTGGACTGGATTTGGCCGCTGTACATGACGTTGACGTCGACCAGCAAACCGAAATCGTCAGAATTGGTGGGGCTGTAGCCCTTGCCGGAGTAGGCTTCCTTGAGTTCGCTCTCGAAGCGGCGCAGGTCGAAAGCCGTGTCCCCGGAGGTGTTTCTCGAGCGCACCTTGATCTTTCGGTTGTCGTAGAACGAGGCGTCGGTCACCAGGTTCTTCTCGATGACGGAACCGAACATGAGGCCGGTTCCGGGTTGCTTAACCATGCCCATGCGGGACGGCGGGGCGCCGACGTTGACGCAGCCGGAAACCAGCAACGCCAGAGCCGCGACGGCGGTTAAGCCCAGGCTATGTTTCTCTGAGATTTCCACGGAACGATCTCCTTCGGTCAGCTCACGACCCGGTTCCGAGGGCCTCGCGGATGAAACGGGCCGCCTCGGAATAATGGATCGTGAAGTTGAGGTTCTCTGAGCCTTGATCACCGCGCCCCCAGGACACCACCGATACGACCTTGTCCTTCAGGAAAACCGGGCCGCCGGAATTGCCGGGACTGGTTGCCGCGTCGATCTGCACCTGAAGGACCTTCTTGCCGCCGCCGAGGTTGACGCTTTCCATCGGCCGCACGGCGCTGACGACGCCGCGCGTGATGGAGAATTCATAACCGCGCGGATGGCCGATGACCTCGACGGTACTGCCCAATTCCAACTGCCGTTTTTCGAAGAAATCGACGGGCTTGCCGCGCGATTGTACGCGGATCAACGCCAGATCGAGCTGGACGTCCTTGGCGACGACCTTGCCGAAGGTCTCCTGGCCGCCGTACAGCCTCATCTCGACGAACTTGCCTTCCTCGACGACATGGTAGTTGGTCATGACGACGTCGGGCCTGACGAAGAAGCCGCTGCCGAGCCCGCCGCCAGGCATGAGGACGACGACGACGCTGTCGAAGCGGGGGTCGTTCTGGGTGCTGGCCTCGAATGTCTGTTCCCTGTACTTGGCGAGCGCCGTGTTGCGGTCCGTCAACATCTCCTTCCTGAGGTCGGTCAGGCCGGGGAGATGCTTGGCTTGCGAGACGTTGGCGACGTAGTGGTTGACCAACTGAGTCAGCCTGACGGACGAAGGGGCTTCCTCCCATTCGGCGACCTCGGCTTCCGTGTCGTGCCGGGCGAGCAGGCTCGCCCGCTCTGGGTCCTCGCCGTGGACCTGGTAGGCGACTTCGAACTTCTCGTTCTCCTCGATGTCGAAGGTCGATTTGAAATACGTGCCCCGGCCACGGTCGACCACGTAGTAGTGCACCGTCATCTGCTTGCTGGCCCTAACAGCGGCAAGGTCGTAGTTGTATTTCCGGTAGATCGGCTCCTCGAGGTATTGCGGCGTGCCAGCAAGGGCGTTCATCGCCTCGTCGACTCTCTCCTGGGCCGCGCTGATGGCGGCCATGGCGGCGATCCCCTCGAGCAGGCTGCCGAGGATAGCGGCGCCGGCGCTGCTGTAATACCCGCCGCTGCTCGAGTTCGAGGTCTGAATCCGTGTCGTCGTCAGGTTCATCTGCGCCTGCTGCACGTTCATGCGGGCGATCTCGTATTGCGGATTGGGCTTGCGGTCGTAACCGACGATGACCTTCGAGGGCATCTTCTTCGAACTGGACACCCGGCGCCGGGTCTTGGCCAGGGCAACGTCGAAGATAATCACGTAGTTCGCCCGGCCGACCTTCTCGTCGCTCAACACCTCGTCGAGTTCGGCCTTGGCGATCTCGACCGGCAGGTCGACGTCGACCTCGGCGGGGAACTCGATCTGGCCGTGCTTGAGGAGGCTGCGGCTGGTCACCTCGACGAAGGCGATGTTGAGGTCCTTGACGGTATCCGGCTCGAAGCCCGCCTCCTTGGCTGCCGCCATCGCGCCCAACGTGGTGACGATGTCGGCCGATTCCGGCTGTCCCGCTTCGCGAAGGTATGCTGCAACGAACGATTCGCCGAGCCGCCGCCAGTTGTCCGCGCCGATACCGCCCTCGCCGTAATTGGCGGCGAAAACCTTGAGCTGGTCGGTGCCGGCGGCGGCGATCGCTGCGGATAGGTTTTCGAAGTTCGCCGCCATGAAACTCGATGGGCCGAGCTCCACGGGATAGGCGTCGAAAAAACCGCTTTCCGAAAAATGATCGAACGCCGTGAATTCGTCGGCGGCGGAAACACGGACCTTCTCCACCAGCGATTCCAGTTCCCGGGTCAATCGGTCGACTCTTGCGTCCCTGAATTCTGCCTCGGCGAGGACGCCTTCGGCGGGATAGGCGGCCAAGGCGGCTCGCGCCCGTTCGATGCGGGCGCGGACATCCCCCCACTGTTCCTTCGACGACGGCCAAACAACCGAGCCGATCGACTCCAGAGAACCCGCCAGAGCCGTTTCGTGGGACTCGTTGAGATGGCCGGCGAGGGTGGTCAGAACGGTCCGGTTCTTGGCCCGGTTCTGATAGAAAAAGGCGCTCTGTTCGTTGAACAGCTTTTCGGCGGCCGTGTAGTTCTTGTCCGTTTCCACCAGATCCTTGAGATGATCGGACTGATCGTAGAACGGCGTATACATGGTCCACGAAACCCGAGCATCTTCCTGCGAGGTGGTGGTGCCTCCCTGGGGGTCGCCAATGCCCGGCGTTGTACCGGCCGTCTGGCAAGCGACCAGGAGAACAGCGCCGGATAGAACCGCCGTCTTGCGAAGCTTCCCTGGGTTGATTTTCAAGACGCCCCCGTTTTCGCGATGTTCGTTGTCGGTTTGCAACCTTAAGGGCATATGGCGATTCTGTCGACCCCTCTTTGCGGGTGCCGATCGCTCGCCGCAATTTGCTTTTGTCTGGGATCGGCAACCGCGTTACCCTGTGCCCGGACCGACAGGGAGGAAGAGATGGGCGAGATGATCCGCTTGAGAGCTTCGGACGGCTTCGAGCTCGGCGCCTATCGGGCCGATCCGGATGACGAGTGGCTGGGCGGCGTCGTCGTCATTCAGGAGATCTTCGGCATCAACGCGCACATCCGAAGCGTCTGCGAGCGGTTCGCGGCCGTAGGCTATCGAACCGTCGCGCCGGCCTTCTACGACCGCTACCAACCCGATTTCGAGAGCGGCTACAGCCCGGACGAGATCGCCGTCGGGCGCGAGTTCAAGGCCAAGGCCAACGACAACTTCGACGACGTCATCAAGGACATGGAGGCCGCCCGCGCGCTGGCCGCCGAGGCCGGCCGGGTCGGCGTCACCGGCTATTGCTGGGGCGGCGTCGTCACCTGGGCGGCCGCCTGCCGGCTCGATTTTCAGGCCGCGTCCAGCTTCTACGGGGCCGGCATCGTGCCGATGCTGGACGAGCGGCCCAACTGCCCGACCATCCTCCACTTCGGCAATCAGGACGCCTCGATCCCGATGGACGAGGTCGAACAGATCGCCGCCGCCCATCCCGACTGCCCGGTCCACGTCTACGAGGCCGGCCACGGTTTCAACTGCGACATGCGCGAGCAGTTCGACCCCCACGCGGCGGCCGTCGCCGGCATGCGCACCATCCGGTTGTTCGACGAACACGTCGGCAGTGACGACGGCACGGGCTGATTGGCGATGAGCGAATCCCCTTCGGCCCCCCAAGTCCCACCTGGAACCCCGCCCGTCATCGGCGTCATCGGCGGCAGTGGCGTCTACGACATCGACGGCCTCGAGAACATCCGCTGGGAGAAGGTCGCATCGCCGTTCGGCGAGGCCTCCGACGAGCTGCTGTTCGGCGAGCTCGAAGGCCAGCAAATGGTGTTCCTGCCGCGCCACGGCCGCGGTCACCGCTTGCCCCCGAGCGCGCTTAACTTCCGCGCCAACATCGATTGCCTGAAACGGGCCGGCGTTACCGAGATCATCTCGGTGTCGGCCTGCGGGTCGCTGAAGGAGGAACTGCCGCCCGGCACCTTCGTCATCGCCGATCAGTTCGTCGACCGCACCTTCGACCGCGAGAAGAGCTTCTTCGGCCCCGGCCTGGTCGCCCACGTCGGTCTCGGCCACCCGGTCTGTTCGCGCTTGGGCGACGCGCTGGAAGCGGCGATCAAGACGTTGGACATCCCGTACCGGCGCGGCGGCACGTATCTCGCCATGGAAGGCCCGCAGTTCTCGACCCTGGCCGAATCCGAGCTCTACCGGTCCTGGGGCTGCGATGTCATCGGCATGACCAACATGCCCGAGGCCAAGCTCGCCCGCGAGGCCGAGATCTGTTACGCCACCGTCGCCATGGTCACCGACTACGACTGCTGGCACCCGGAACACGACCACGTCACGGTTGACGCCATCATCGAGGTGCTGATGAGCAATGCCGACCACGGCCGCGACCTGGTCCGCGAGACGGCGCCGAAGCTGGCTGGGCGCGACGAGAGCTGCGGAGACGGCTGCCATACGGCGTTGGAGACGGCGATCATCACCCATCCGGACGCCCGCGATCCGGCCATGGTCGAAAAGCTTTCGGCGGTGGCCGGGCGGGTGCTCGGCGACTGACGGCGCCGGCGTGGCGGAACCTGTCTCACCTGCGCCTGCTCCGCCCAGATGGGCGATGCCTCCGGTCTACTTCGTGCTTGCCATCGCTGTCATGGTGTTGCTTGACCACTGGGCGCCGGGACCGCGACTGATCGAGCCTGCCTACGCGCCGGCCGGCTGGGCGCTGTTCGGGCTTGCCCTTTGCATCGTCGTCCTGGTCCGCCTGCAGTTTCTCAGGCACGACACTACCATCAAGCCCTATGAGTCCTCGAAGGCGCTGGTCACCACCGGCGTCTTCGCGATCAGCCGCAACCCCATCTACACGGCGGCGCTGGCTGGGTTGGTCGGTATCGCCGTCGTGCTCGGCACCGCCTCGCCGGTGCTGGTTCTGCCGGTGTTCTACTCGGTCATCCGCTGGCGTTTCGTCGCTGCCGAGGAGAAGATGCTGGAAGAGGCGTTCGGCGACGACTACCGGAACTACAAGTCCCGCGTCCGCCGCTGGCTGTAGCGACGACGGATCAACCTGAAACAAGGAATACGCACCATGCCCAAGGCTTATTGGATCGGCGCCCACATGACCATCCACGATCCCGACAAACTGAAGGCATACGCCGAAGCGGCCGGTGCCGTCATCGAGGCCCACGGCGGCCGTTTCCTGGCCCGTGGCGGTCAGGTGGTGACGCTGGAGGGGTTCGAGCAGAGCCGCGTCGTCGTCACCGAGTTCCCGAGCTTGAAGGCTGCGGTAGCGTGCTACAACTCGGACGCCTACAAAGAGGCGCATGCCAAGCTTGACGGCGGCGTCGATCGCGATATCTGCGTCGTCGAGGCGTTGGAGTAATCCCGCTTCCGTTGCGGACATAACATGGCCGACCCCTCGAGCGAACCCATCATCCGCCCGGCCGGGCCCGGCGACGTGGCCGTCATCCGGCGCATCGCGGAAAACGCGTACGAACACTATGTTCCCCGCATCGGTCGCAAGCCGGCCCCCATGGTCGCCGATTTCGAGGTCCACGTTTCGGCCGGAGAGGCCTTCGTGCTCGAAGACGGCGGCCGGGTGCTCGGCTTCATCATCGCAGGCGCGCGCCCTGACTGCCTGTTCGTCGATAACATGGCGGTCGATCCGGCGGCGCAGGGACGGGGCCTCGGCCGCCGGCTGATGGCGTGGTCGGAGACGGCTGCTCGACAGGCCGGACTACCGGAGGTGCGTCTTTACACCAACGTCAAGATGACCGAAAACATCAATTTCTACACTCGTCTCGGGTTTTCGGAGACCCACCGCGTCACCGAGAACGGTTTCGACCGGGTCTATTTGAAAAAGGAGTTGGCGTCGTGAAGATCGACGGCAAACCGTATCGCACCATCTGGCTCGAAGACGACGGCGCCACGGTCGGCATCATCGACCAGACCCGGCTGCCGCACGAGTTCGCGACGGTGGCGTTGAGGACGGTCGAGGAGGCGGCGACGGCGATCCGCGACATGTGGGTGCGCGGTGCGCCGCTGATCGGCGCCACGGCGGCCTACGGCATAGCGCTGGCGGTCAAGGCCGACCCGTCCGACGTCAACCTCGAACGCGCCGCCGGACTGCTCATGGAAACGCGTCCCACCGCGGTCAATTTGCGTTGGGCGGTCGACGACATGAAGGCGTTGCTCGGGCCCCTCGATCCCGGCGGCAGGGCCGAGGCGGCGTACGCCCGCGCCGCCGCCGTCTGCGACGACGACGTAGAAATCTGTTCGAACATCGGCGAGCACGGCAAGACGCTGATCGAGGCGGCTTGGGAGAAGAAAGGAAAGCCCGACCGCGAGGCAGGCGGAGTCAACGTGCTCACTCATTGCAACGCCGGCTGGCTCGCTACCGTTGATTGGGGAACGGCGCTGGCCCCCGTCTACAAGGCCTTCGACGCCGGCATTCCGGTTCACGTCTGGGTCGACGAGACCCGGCCCCGAAACCAGGGCGCCGCCCTGACCGCCTGGGAACTGGCCCAGCATGGCGTCCCGGCGACGGTCATCGTCGACAACGTCGGCGGCCACCTCATGCAGCACGGCCGGGTCGACCTCTGCATCACCGGTACCGACCGCACGACGGCGGCGGGCGATGTGTGCAACAAGATCGGCACCTATTTGAAGGCGCTGGCGGCGCACGACAACGGTGTGCCGTTCTATGTCGGCCTGCCCGGTCCGACCATCGACTGGACCATCGACGACGGGGTCCGCGACATCCCCATTGAGGAGCGCGACCCGGCCGAAGTGACCGAGATAATGGGCGCCTTGCCGGCCGGTGACCTGGCCGCCGTGCGGCTGACCCCGGCAGGGGCGAGCGCCGCCAACTACGCCTTCGACGTGACGCCGGCCCGCCTGGTCACGGGGCTGATCACCGAACGCGGTACTTGCGAGGCCTCGAAGCAGGGCTTGGCAGGGCTTTTCCCGGAGAAAGCGAGCTAGGGCCACACCGCTATCCGCCCGCCCTTTCGCCGGCCTACGCACCTACTATATTACAGATAGAAAGTGTTATAAGCGCTTCGTGACGGAGCCTCGTTGATCAACCTGTGCCAAAGTATGGAGGTTGCCATGTCGGTTCCCATCGAGAAATCCAAGGCCCCGAAGGAAAAGGCGGTTTCCGGATCGGCCGGACGCCAACCTGCTCCCAGGTATCTGGAGCACCCGTTCTTCACGCTGCGCGATCGGATCGACCAGTTGTTCGATGACGTATTCTCCGACCTGCCGACGATGTCGCCGAGGTCGTGGGACTTCGAATGGCCGAGCCTGCCCAGGTTGTCGGCGGCCATGTGCGAGCTTGCGCCGGTTCCGAGGACCGATATCTCGGAGACGGACAAGGACTACGTGATCCGCGCCGAACTTCCGAGCATGAGCGAGAAGGACATCGAAGTCACGGTCAGCGACAACACGCTCACCATCAAAGGAGAGAAACGCACCGAGCGAAAGGAGAAGGACGCAGACTATCATGTCCGCGAGTGCAGCTACGGCGCCGTTCGCCGTTCCTTCCGCCTGCCCGACTCGGTCAACCAGGACAAGGCGAAGGCCGAGTTCGACAGCGGCGTGCTGACCTTGACTCTGCCGAAGGTCAAGAAGGCGGCTCCTAAGAAGATCGCCGTCAACCTCAAGACGAAGTAGGGAAGGCGGTCTTGGGAAGACTGTTGCCGGCGCTTGCCTGGAGTGGCGTCGGCGACCATTGACGCGCCCCCGCCCTCCGCTCAGGCGACGATCTGGTAGAAGATGCACAGTAGCGACAACCAACCGACGGCGAAGGTCAGTGTGCGGCCGAACGGAACGTTCGCTATATACAGCACGTAATGCGCGAGCCTGATCCAGAAATAGGTCATGGCGGCGGCGGCCGTCGCCTCGTTGGCGGCGCCGACGACGTGGGCGACCACGACCAGGACGGCGAACACCACCAGGTTTTCGACCGCGTTGTAGTGCGCCTTCTTGGCGCGCTCGGCCCACTCGGCGATCGGCTCGGCGTCGGTCTTGTAGGTCAGCGACGGCATGATTCCGTGGATGGCGAGCCGGTTCAGGATATAGGGCAGCCACATCAGCGTCGTCAGCCCTGCGGTCCAGGTCAGCATGGTCAGGTCGGTCGTCATGGTTTCTTCCCCCGAAATTGTCCGAATAACCTTCGAATGGCGAATCGGTCGATCCTACCACGCCCGCCGGCGAATCGCCGTTCATAGGCGCGTTACCTTTGACGCGGCGCCGATGGCGGGCTAAACCGGAAGACGGAACCGCGCGACTTACCGGCCAGGCCGAGGGAGGAACCATGGACGCCGACGCCAAGAAGACCATTCTCAGGATGATCCCTTACGGGATCTACGTATTGACGGCCCGCGACGGCGACGAGGTCGGCTCGGCCACCGTCAATTTCGTGACGCAAACCTCGTTCGAGCCGCCGCTGGTGGTGGTCGGCGTCAAGTCGGACGCCCATTCCTACGGCGTCTTGAAGGCGGCCGGCCATTTCGCGCTCAATATGCTGGGCAAGGATCAGCAGGGAGTCGCCTTTGCCTTCTTCAAGCCGGGCGAGGTCGACGGCGAGAGAATCTCCGGCGAGCCCTTCCACCCCGGCTCGACCGGCGCGCCGATCCTCGAATCGACCCCGGCCAGCGTCGAGTGCCGCGTCGTCCAGATCGTCGAAGTCGGCGACCACCACGTGGTCATCGGCGAGGTCGTCGATGCGCATCTGCGCAACCCGCCCGACGGCCGCCCCGACCAGGCCATCCTGGAGATGAAGGATCTCGGCGACAACGTCTTCTATGGGGGATAGAGGCGCGTGAACCTGGAACGCTGTCAGGCCCGAACGGTCGAACTGCAGCGGCGGCTCAAGGACGACGGTATCGGCCTTGCCCTGCTGACCGACGAGGACTCGGTCTATTTCTATTCCGGCTACCACGGCTACCTGTACATGGATTTCGGGCGGCCGACCCTGCTTGCCGTCCCCGCCGAAGGCGAATGCACGATCATCACGCCGGCCATGGAATTGGAGATGTCGGCGCGCATGAGCTGGGTCGAGCGTGTGCTGCCATGGCAGGACGGAGTCGGGCGTGAATGGCGGGAGCCGCTCGACGAGGTTCTGGGGAGCGCGGGCGACGGCGGAATCGGCATCGAACCGCAGGCGATGCCGCCTGTCGTTCGCGAACACGTCGATCGCGTCGTCGACAAGGAGCAGATCGTCGACCTCGCCGGTCAGGTCGGCGAGATGCGCATGATCAAGGGCGCGGACGAGATCGAGACGGCCCGCCACGCCGGCAAGGTCGCCGAAGCGATGATGGAGGCCGGCCGCCAGGCCATCGGCGAGGGCGTTCCCGAATACGAGATAGCCATCGCCACGGCTGCCGCCGGCACGCGGAAAGCGGCGGAACTGCTGGATGCGCATTATCAGGACACGATGATGTCGCCGAACGCGCACTTCCTGCAGATCATGGCTTCGGGGTCGGATACCACCATGCCGCACCACCGGGCCTCGACCAAGCGGCTTCGGCGGGGCGAGCCGGTGTTTCTGTGTTTCTGCGGGATGACCAACTTCCGCCGCTTCAAGCTGGGCTTCGACCGTATGTTCTGGGTCGGCGAACTGGCTCATCCGAAGCAGGCCGACATGTATGAGATCGCGCTCGACAGCCAGCGCGCCGCGCTGGCGACAGTCCGTCCCGGCGTCACGGCGGAAGAGGTGCATTTCGCCTACGCCGAGGTCATCCAGTCGGCCGGCTACGAGTTTCCGTTCCGCTGCGGCCGGGCGACCGGTTTCGCGTTCCTGGAAAGCCCGCAACTGGCCGAGGGCGACAAGACGGTGCTGAAGCCCGGCATGGTTTTCGCCGTCGACGGCTCGGTCAACGAACCGGGGTTCTTCCGGGCCCAGGTCGGCGACAGCGTCGTCGTCACCGACGACGGCTACGAATCGCTGACGTCGTATCCCAAGACTCTCGCCGATGTGATCGTCGAGTAGGCGCCGCCTATCTAGTCGCCCGCGCCTTCGACCTCTCGCCGCAGTTCCGCCTTCATCTCCTCCGGCAGTTCGCGGAAATCGATATCCAGCAGCGCGCCCTGCAGGGCCCACAGCATGTTCAGCGATAAGCTGTCGGGCCGCATGTGGCGAAGCCGCCGGTAAGCGGCGGCGGCGCCGATGGCGCGCAAATTCGCTTCCGTTTCGATTCCCGCCTCGGCCAGCCGGGCGGCCGACTTGGGACCGAGATTGCGGAGCGCGGATACAGGCGGTGATTTTTTCTGGCTCATGGGCCGCGAAACAATAGTATGGGGGCCGACGGTTGGGAAGGAGAGAGGGGGTGCTTGCGTGAAGAACCTGTGGTCCGACAAGGAGGCCAGGGCCTGCGTCCGCCGCTACAAGAAGCAGGGCGTCAACGCCGATCTGGCGCTGCGCGTCTACACCTCGCGCCTGTTGGGTGGCGAGCCCGGGCTGGTCCTGCACGGCGGTGGCAACACCTCGGTCAAGACGACCGTCCCCGACCAATTGGGCGAGCCCGTCGAGGTGCTGTGCGTCAAGGGGTCGGGCTGGGATATGGCCGACATCGAACCGGCCTGCCTGCCGGCCATACGCTTGGAGCCGCTGCGCCGGTTGGCCGAGCTGAAGACGCTCTCCGACGAGGACATGGTCAACGCCCAGCGGGCCAACCTGTTGGACACCTTTGCCCCCAACCCGTCGCTCGAGACGTTGTTGCACGCTTTCGTGGCCAACAAGTTCATCGACCACACCCACGCCAACGCCATCCTGGCGCTGACCAACCAACCGCGCGGCGAGGCTCTGTGCCGCGACGCGCTGGGCCCGAGCATCGCCGTCATTCCCTATGTCAAATCCGGGTTCGGGCTGGCCAAGGCGGCCGTCAAGGCGCTCGCCGCCGATCCGGGTGTGCATGGCCTGGTCGTCGTCCGCCACGGTATCTTCACCTTCGGCGACACCGCCAAGCAGGCCTACGGCCGGATGATCCGCGCCGTCAACCGGGCCGAGAAACGCCTGCGGGCCGGGCGCGATGCGAAGGGTTTCGCCCAGGTCCGGCTGCCCGCCAGGATCGCGCCCGCCGCCGAGGTGGCGCCGATCCTGCGCGGCCTGACGGCGCATGACGGCAGACCGATGTTCTTGAATTTTCGGACGTCGAAGGCGGTGCGCGAATTCGCCGGCGGTCGGCAGGCGGCGCGGTATGCCGGCCAGGGACCGGCGACGCCCGATCACGTCATCCGCACCAAGCCGAAACCGCTGCTCGTGCCGGCGCCCGAAGCCGGCCGGCTCGACGCCTTCCGGGCCGGGGCCGAGAGGGCGCTCGGGGCCTACGTCGGCCACTACCGGGCCTACTTCAAGCGCCATAACGCTCGCTCACACCCGAAGAAGATCGAACTCGACCCGATGCCGAGGGTGGTGCTGGTGCCGGGGCTGGGGTTGTTCGGGCTCGGGCCGAGCGTCAAGGAGGCGGTCATCGCCGCCGATCTGGCCGAGGCCAACGTCGACATCGTCACCGCAGCCGAGGCGATGGGGCGTTATCGCGCCGTCGCCGAGAACGACCTCTTCGACATCGAATACTGGTCGCTGGAGCAGGCCAAGCTCGGCCAAACCGCCGAGAAACCGCTGGCGCGAACGGTCGTCGCCGTCACCGGCGGCGGTTCCGGCATCGGCGCCGCCACGGCCCGCGCCTTCGCCGAGCAGGGCGCCGCCGTCGCCGTTCTCGACCGCGATCGCCGCGCGGCCGGGCGCGTAGCGGCCGAGATCGGCGGCCTCGGGCTCGGGTGCGACGTCACCGACGAGGCCTCCGTGCGCTCCTCCCTCGATGCGACGGCGGCCCGATTCGGCGGCCTCGACGTCGTCGTCTCCAACGCCGGCGCCGCCTGGCAGGGGCGGATCGGCGAGGTCGCCGACAAGGTGCTGCGCGACAGCTTCGAGCTCAACTTCTGGGGCCACCAGAACGTCGCCCGCCACGCCGTCCGCGTCATGAGGGCGCAGGGGCTGGGCGGATGCTTGCTGTTCAACACCTCGAAGCAGGCGGTCAACCCGGGCAAGGACTTCGGCCCCTACGGCCTGCCGAAGGCGGCGACGCTGTTTCTGATGCGCCAGTACGCCCTCGACTACGGCGCCGACGGCATCCGCTCGAACGCCGTCAACGCCGACCGTATCCGCTCCGGGCTGCTGACCGGAAAAATGATTTCATCGCGCTCGAAGGCGCGCGGGCTCAGCGAGGCCGACTACATGGCCGGCAACCTGTTGGGCACGGAAGTGACGGCCGACGACGTGGCTCGGGCCTTCGTCCACTTGGCGCTGTCGCCGGCGACCACCGCCGCCGTGCTCACCGTCGACGGCGGCAACATCGCCGCCGCGCTGAGATAGCGCCCGCCTGCCGCTCACGCTCTCGGAAACACCTTCTTGAACGGGCGGATGACGACGCTCTCGAAGACGCCGGCCTCGTAGAACGGATCGGCGTGAGCGATGGCCTCGGCCGCCGCCCGATCGCCGACGTCGAGGACGATCAGCGTGCCGACGCTGGGCCCATCTTCGTCGTTCTTGAGCGGGCCGGCGAAGGCGATCTTGTCGAGGTTGGCCTCGAGGTGCTCCAAGTGGCGGGCGCGGTTGGCGTCGCGTAAACGTGCGGAGTCGGGTCGGTCGAAGCAGATGACGGCGAACATGGCGAAACTCCTGGTCGGCGGGTCGAGGCGTCGGGACTCGCCCGATATTAGCAGTTTGGCCGCCGCCGACCAGGGCGCCCGGTCTTCCGTCGGTATCGGGTCGGGCGCGGCGGTTGGCAAGGGGCGGGCCATGTGCTAACGAACGGCCTTCGGATCGACGGGTTTTTTCGAAAGGAGCCGGGACATGGCCGACAAGGACGATATCAAGGAAGGCAAGGATTTCGGGGTCGGCATCCCCCAGGAAAACCGGCCGTTTCACGTCAAGGGCGCAGGCGCTCTGGACTGGGGCATGCAGAACCGGCTGGCCCGCATCTTCAACCCGGATACCGGACGGACGGTCATGCTGGCCTTCGACCACGGCTATTTCCAGGGGCCGACGACGGGGCTCGAGCGCATCGACCTCAGCATCGTGCCGCTGATCCCGCATGCCGACGTTCTGATGTGCACCCGCGGCGCGCTGCGCTCGGTCATTCCGGCCGCCGCCAACAAGCCCGTCGTGCTGCGCTGCTCCGGCGGCCAGAGCATCCTCAGCGAACTTTCCAACGAGACCGTGGCCGTCGATATCGAGGATGCCATCCGCTTGAACGCGGCCGCCATCACCACCCAGATCTACATCGGCGCCGAGTACGAGCACCAGTCGATCCAGAACCTCATCGACCTGATCGACGCCGGCAACCGCTACGGCATCCCGACCATGGCCGTCACCGGGGTCGGCGCCGACATGACCCGCGATCTCCGCTACTTCTCGCTGGCCACCCGCATCGCCGCCGAGCTCGGCGCGCATTACGTCAAGAGCTACTTCTTCGAGAAGGGCTTCGAGAAGGTGTGCGCGGGATGCCCGGTGCCGATCGTCATCGCCGGCGGCAAGAAGCTGCCCGAGTTGGACGCCCTCAAGATGGCCTACCGGGCGGTCAACCAGGGGGCGGCCGGGGTCGACATGGGCCGCAACATTTTCCAGTCGGACTCGCCGACCGCCATGATCCAGGCGGTCGCCGCCGTCGTCCACCAGGGCCTCTCGCCGAAAAAAGCGCTCGACCTCTACGAGACCCTGAAATCGCAGGAAAAGCGCAAGGCGCGGCGGCGCGGCAAGTAGGGCGTAGATCCACCGGCGGGCGGCCGCTGGCCGCGGCGGCGGCGTTTCGACGTTCGTCGAGCGAGCGCAAGAGTTCGCAATTCTTGACGCATATCAACGCGGAATTTCCCGCGAAGGCGCAGAATTTCACGTGATCGAAATGAGAGTGACGGCCGGAAAGCCGGTCGCGTTCGAACCTTTGCCCCTGTTCGGAAAGGGGCGCGAGGTCGAGACGGTTGCGGGCGTGGCGCTGGAGCCCGAGCTTGCGGCTTTTCCTGGGCGCCGTTTCCGCCGCCGCTGCCATCAGCTTGGTCTTCCGGCCCGTCTTAGCGGCGTCCGTGGAGGACGCGGACACTTTGGAGGTCTGCGTATCGTGTTACGGAACGGTTCATCCCGTTCACCAGGTATCGAAGTCGAGCGCTCGCCATCGCGACCGCACCGGGGAGCGAGGGGCCGTTCGCACCGCCACGTGCCGCGACCGTCGGTGGCGAAACCGATCGGCAACACCGAATCGATATGCCGGAGAAGCGGTCGCCGCCGAGCCCAACGTCTCTGAGAGAAAAGAGGAGCGTCATGAACACCGTTGAATACCCGACCGAGGCGGGCGCGCCGAGGGTTGCCATCGTCGCCGCCCTAATGGCGATAATGGCATGGAGCGGCGGCGCTCTCGCCGATACCGCCAGCTTCAAAACCGAAGTCCTGCCGATCCTCAACAAGTACTGCGCCGAGTGCCACGTGCCGGGCGGAGATGGCTACGAGAAAACCGGTCTCGATACGAGCTCCTACGAGGGCGTCATGAAAGGCACCAAGCACGGCCCTATCGTCATCCCCGGCGATTCGTTCTCGTCCAACCTGAGCGTGGTCGTCGAGGGCCGAGCGGTGCCGGAGTTGAAGATGCCGCACTCGCGCAAGGGCCTGAGCCGCTGGGAGCGGTTGATGATCCGGCGCTGGATCAACCGCGGCGCCAAGAACAACTGAGGGCGGCGCGCAAACGAAAACGGCCCCTCGAACGAAGAGAGGCCGCTGCGTCGCGTGTTCTCTAAGGGCGCTGGCGCTTAAGCCCCGTCCTAATGCACGTCTTCCCAGACCTTGCGCTTGACCGCGAACAGCATGCCGGTCAGCACGATCAGGAACAGTATCACCTTGACGCCCATGCGCTTGCGATCCTCCAGTTCCGGCTCGGCCGCCCAGGCCAGAAAGGTCGTGACGTCGCGGGCTTGCTGGTCGAGCGTCGCCTTAGTACCGTCGGCGTATTCGACGCCGTCGTCGGCCAGCGGCGCGGCCATGGCGATTTGCTGACCGGGGAAGTACTTGTTGTAGTTCATCCCCTCCATCAGGGTAACGCCCTCCGGCGCCTCGTCGGCGTAGCCGATCAGCAACCCGTAGAGATAATCGGCACCACCCTTGCGGGCCTTGACCATCAGCGATAGGTCCGGCGGCAGTGCTCCGTTGTTGGAAGCGCGCGCCTCCTTGTCGTTGGCGAACGGCGAGACGAACCGGTCGGCCGGACGGGCCGGCCGGACGAACATCTCGCCTTCGTCATTGGGACCGTCCTCGACCTCGAACTCGGCGGCGATGGTCTTGATCTGGTCCTCCGAGAAGCCGATCCCGGCCAAGTGCCGGTACGATAGCAAGTACAAGGAATGGCAGCCGGCGCAGACCTCCGAATAGACCTGATAGCCGCGTTGCGCGGCATCCCGCTCGAAGGTCCCGAACAGCCCTGAGAACGACCAGTTCTGGGCCGGCGGCTTGGCGCCGGCGGCGGCCGAGGCGGGCGACGCGGCGAGACCGAACGCGGTGGCGAGGAAAATAGCGGCGGTGATGGCAGCGAAAGTCCTGCTGAACGTCTTCATCAGTCGGCTCCCTCCGGCGCTTCGGCGCTCTTTAATACCGAGGTGGAGATGCTGTCGGGGATCGGCCGGGTTGGCTCGAGGCGGCTGACGACGGGTATGATCACCAGCAGGTGGAAGAAGTACCAGAAGGTGGAAATCTGGCCGATGACGATGAAGATGCCCTCCGGCAACTGGCCGCCGATATAACCCAACACCAGGCAGTCGGCGATGAAGATCCAAAAGAACATGGCTGAATAGGGCCTGAACCGCATGGATCGGACTTTCGAGCCGTC
This sequence comes from uncultured Thalassospiraceae bacterium, assembly GCA_964344215.1. Classification (GTDB taxonomy): domain Bacteria; phylum Pseudomonadota; class Alphaproteobacteria; order Rhodospirillales; family Casp-alpha2; genus CAYFMP01. The sequence continues at coordinate 21,535 of CAYFMP010000052.1, forward strand.
GAGCCACGGCAGCACCAGCAGCAGTAGAATCGAGGCGAACATGGCGATGACGCCGGCCAGCTTGGCGCTCATCAACCACGAGATCGGCCAATACAGGAAGAAATCGTCGGTGAACGCCCTCAGAATGGCGTAATAAGGCAGGAAGTACCATTCCGGCACGATGTGGGCCGGAGTGACCAGCGGATCGGCCTTGATGTAGTTGTCGGGCTCGGCGAAGAAGTTGGGCGCGAAGAACACGAAGAACACGAATACGATCATGAAGACGCCCATTCCGAACAGGTCCTTGACGGTGTAGTAGGGATGGAACGGGATTGTGTCCTGCTCGCCTTTGATCTCGACGCCGATAGGGTTGTTTGATTTGTGCTCGTGCAGAGCCCACAGGTGCACGAAGACCAGGGCAAATATCACGAACGGCATCAGGTAGTGCAGCGAGAAGAAGCGGTTCAGGGTTGGATTGTCGACCGAGAAACCGCCCCACAGCCAGGTGACGATTTCCTCGCCGATCCACGGCACCGCCGAGAACAGGTTGGTGATGACGGTGGCGGCCCAGAAGCTCATCTGGCCCCAAACCAGCACATAGCCCATGAAGGCGGTCATCATCATGGCCAGCAGGATGAAGACGCCGAGGATCCACAACAGCTCGCGCGGATACTTGTACGACCCGTAGTACATACCGCGGAACAGGTGAATGTAGACGGCGATGAAGAAGAACGAGCCGCCGTTGGAGTGGATATAGCGAATCAGCCAGCCGTAGTTGACGTCGCGCATGATGCGTTCGATCGATTCAAAGGCGTAATCCACGTGCGCCGTGTAGTGCATGGCCAGCACGATGCCCGACACGATCATTACGACCAGGACCATGCCGGCCAATGAGCCGAAGTTCCACCAGTAGCTCAAGTTGCGGGGCGTCGGGTAGCCGCTGCCGACCGAATCGTCGATGAAGCTGAATACCGGCAGGCGGTATTCGATCCAGCGCACGACCGGATTCTCCATGAATTTCGAAGCCATGACCCGCCCCCTCAGCCGATCTTTATGACGGTGTCGGACAGAAACTCGTAGTCCGGAACCGGTAGGTTGGTGGGCGCCGGGCCCTTGCGGATGCGTCCCGACGTGTCGTAGTGCGAACCGTGGCACGGGCAGAACCAGCCGCCGAATTCGCCTTTCGGATCGGTCGCGCCCTGACCCAGCGGGATGCAGCCGAGATGCGTGCAGACGCCGATCATGACCAACCACTCGGGCTTCTTGACACGAGCCGAATCGAGCTCGGGATCGATCAAGTCCTCGGATTTGACTGCTTCGGCCTCGCTGATTTCGGCTTCCGTGCGGTGGCGGATGAAGACCGGCTTGCCACGCCATACCACCGTGATGCTCATGCCAACCTCGATCGGCTCCAGATTGACCTCGGTGGTGGACAGCGCCAGAGTATCGGCGGCAGGGTTCATCTGGTCGACGAACGGCCACATGGCTATAGCCGTGCCGATGGCGCCGACGGCGGTTGTCGATACGTACAGGAAGTCGCGCCGTTCCTTGTCGTCAAGACCGCCCGGATCGGCGGTGTCCGCGGTGTCGTTCATGGGGTTTCCCTTTTGTGGTCGCTTTCAAGAGAGCGGCGCACGCACGCGCCGACTTCGTCCCAGTCTCCGAAGCCCTCGCTCCGGTTACCCCCCGTCCGATTCCAGGCCGCCACTGTAAGCAACGAGGCGCGCTCAGGCAAGACCGGGAAAAGACCTCCGGCGCGTCCGAAACCTGGGGTTTTGGGCATCCCCGGGAGGTCCGTATGGTCGCGGGGCGGCCGACATGTATAATGGGAAATCTCCCGGTTGCAAGGCTTAAACACACCCAAAAACAGAGGCTCTCATCGAATCTGAGCGAACCGCCGGCATGCCCGCTTTCCCGATCGTTTCCCCTGGCCTCCGCCTTGCCCTCTACGAGCCCGATATCCCCCAGAACACGGGCGCCCTGATCCGCACGGCAGCGTGCCTCGGCGTCGCCGTCGATATCATCGAACCCTGCGGATTCGTGCTAGACGACCGCAAACTGCGGCGTGCCGGCATGGATTACCTGGAGCGCGCCGAGCTCGCCCGTCACGCCAGTTGGCGGGCCTTCCAGGACGATTACCCGGACCGGCGCCGCATCCTACTGACGACCCGGGCGAAAACGACCTATACGGCGTTTGCCTTCGAACCAGGCGACATACTGGTGTTGGGGCGCGAGAGCGCCGGCGTCCCGGACCATGTACACGAGGCGGCCGACGCCCGCCTTCGCATTCCCATGGCGGTCGGTCTTCGTTCCTTGAATTTGGCGACGGCTGCCGCCATGGTGCTGGGCGAAGCGCTCCGCCAGTTGGACGCGTTTCCTTGAACGATCAAGGTGCACCGATGACCGCCGCCGAAACCTCTGCCGCCGACGACTACGGTTCCGACGACCGCAAGGCCCGCGCCAGGGACTGGTTCGAGCAGGTGCGAGATGACCTGTGCGCCGCCCTCGAAGCCATCGAGGACGACGTCGCCGGCCCCAACCGCACATCGGACGGCGAGCCCGGGCGCTTCGTTCGCACGCCGTGGCAACGCGAAGATGGGGGCGGCGGCACGATGGCGGTGATGCGCGGCCGCGTCTTCGAGAAGGCCGGCGTCAACGTCTCCACCGTCGAGGGCGAGTTTTCCGACGAGTTCCGGAACCGTGTCCCCGGCGCCGACAAGGACCCGGGGTTTTGGGCGTCCGGCGTCTCGGTGGTGATCCATCCGTGCTCGCCGCTGGTGCCGGCCGCCCACATGAACACCCGCATGATCGTCACGTCGCAGGGCTGGTTTGGCGGCGGCGGCGATATGACGCCGGTGTTTCCGGAAGACGCCGAGACCGAGACCTTCCACACCGCCTACCGCAAGGCTTGCGACACCTTCGACGCCGACTACTACCCGAAGTTCAAGAAGTGGTGCGACGAGTACTTCTACCTGCCGCACCGGGGCGAGCCGCGCGGAGTCGGCGGCATCTTCTACGACAATCTCAATACCGGCGACTGGGAGCGCGACTTCGCCTTCACCCAGGCCGTCGGGCGCGCCTTCGTCGGCGTCTATCCCGGGATCGTCCGCGCCAAGATGGACCGCGACTGGTCCGACGAGCAGCGCCAGGCCCAGCTGGTCAAGCGCGGCCGCTACGTCGAGTTCAACCTATTGTACGACCGCGGCACCCAGTTCGGCCTCAAGACCGGCGGCAACACCGAAGCCATCCTGATGTCGATGCCGCCTGAAGTGGTGTGGCCGTAAGGATCGGATCCGAGCGGGGCGTTGCGGCCCCGTTCGAAGGTTTTTTTTCTTTCTCGGTTCGGGACGGCGCCTCGGCACCGGCCGGGCCGCGTCCTATCGCCGTTACCCGGCGCTGCGGCGGTACTTGCGTCGGGTCGGAAAGGTCCGCTTGATGGCGGCGAAGTCCTGCGGATGCGGCGATGCATCCGGGCTCGGCAGTCCGCCGGCCGCCTGTTCGAGCCTTTCGATCCGCTCGACCGTGCCGGGATGGGTCGAATAGAGCGACGTCGTGCCTTCGCTGTCGGGCGGCATGATTTCCAACAAAGTGCGGAAGAAGTTGGGCGCCTTGACCGGGTCGTGGCCGGTCTTCTCGAAGACCTTGAGAATATGCAGGTCGGCCTCGTCCTCGGACTTCCGTGAATAACCGGTGCGCAACATCTGTAGCATCGGCCCTTCCATCAGGTCGAACATGGTGTTGGTCAGGGCGCCGCCCGATTCCTCGAGACTGGCGTTGAGCGATTCCCGCGCCAGCGTCGAGATGCCGGTGCGGAAGCGCTCCGATTTCAGGGCCGTGATCCCGTGCGACAGTTCGGCATGGCCGATCTCGTGAGAGATGACCGCGGCCAGTTCCGATTCCTCCGCCGTATAGCGCAACAGGCCCTTGTTGATGGCGATCTTGCCACCCGGCATACACCAGGCGTTGACGGTGTTGTCGTTGAGGACGACGATCTCCCAAGGCAGGTTGGGCCGTTCCGACGTTGCGATGAGGTCGGCCGAGAAGCGTTCGATGGAACTCTGTACCCGTCGGTTCGGGTAGGCGCCGCCGCTACGGTCGACCAAACGCCCGAACAGGTAGTTGCCCATGCTGATTTCGTCTTCCTCGCCCATGCTGATGCCCTCGAACAGCGCCTTGGCGCCGTCGAACAGCTTGTTGAGGTTGATCCCCCCGCCGCCCTCGTCCTCGCTCGAACCGCCGCCGAAGGAAAAGCTGAATTGCGCAAGCGCCGGCGAGGCGCTCAGCGCGGCGGCGCCGGCCAGGACGGTGACGAGGCGACGACGTGTTGGATCCGTTCTTGGTGAATTCGTACGGTGATCGGTTTTCATGGCCGCCTCCGTGGCAAGTTGCGCGGGCTATTTCGATTTCGAGACGAAGCTGCCGTCCCAGTCGTCGGTCGGCGGCACGGCTTCGTAATGACGGCACCGTTCAACATAAATCCGTGCGGTCGGATCGTCCACCGCGAGTCTCTGGAAGGCGTTCTCGGCCGCCTTGAACTCGCGGCTCTCATAGAGTTCCAGTGCCGCCTCGAAAGCGCAGATGCCCGCCACGCGGTGCGGCGGGACGGCCGCCGTCTCGCCGAACACCTCGAACACCGATATCGGCTCGCGTCGCCCCTTTACGACCAGCCGGTCGAGCCGACGCAGCACAAAGGCGCCGTCGAGGCCTCGCGCCGTGTCCTCGCTGACCATCAAACGCGATCCGTAGAACTTGTTGGCGCCCTCCAGGCGCGCCGCCAGGTTCGTGGTATCGCCGGTCGCCGTGTAGTTGAGGCGTTTCGACGAGCCCGTATTGCCGACCACGGCGGGACCCGAGTGGATTCCGAAGCGGGTGCCGATACCGGAAAGGCCGTATTCCCCCACCACCACGTCGCGGTTGAACGCGTCGAGCGCCTCCAAGCCCTCCAGGGCAGCGCTCACCGCGTGCCGTTCGGCCAGCGGATCGCTGGCCGGAGCGCCCCACAGTCCCATGATGGCGTCGCCGATAAAGGTGACAACGTAGCCGTCGTGGCGCTCGACGACTTCAATCAGCACGGTGAAATAGCGGTTCAGGATATCGACCAACTGGTGCGGTTTGTCGCGCATGCTTTCGGCCAACGTCGTGTAGCCGGCGATATCGGAAAACATGATCGTCACGGGCCGGGTCTCGCCGCCCAGTTGCAGCGGCCGTGCATCCTCGGCCAGTCGTTCGACCAGGGCCGGCGCCAGGAAGTGCCCGAAGGCGTGCTTGATGCGCCGTTTAGTGCGGTCCTCGATGACGAAGCGAAAGGCATAGACGGCGGTGTAAACGGCGCCGCCGCCGAGGCCGAGGGCGACGACGGGTGCCACCAGGCCGTTCCGGAAGAGCAGCGCCGCCAACCCCCCTTCGAGCGCCAGGATGCCCAATCCGGCGACCGCTCCCGACAGCGGTGGAAAAAGGAAGAATGCCAGGGCCAGTATCGTGCCGCCGCCGGAAGTCGCCACGAAGGTCCAGGCCGGACTCAGCAGCTTCAGCGCATTCCCCTTGACCAACGTATTGACGGCGGCTGCATGGATGAATACGCCCGGCAGCGAACGGCGTTCGACGATCTCCCCGAAACGCGCGTCGTCGTAGCCGATGTGGCAACGCTCGGACCGCTGTGCCGGGCCGCCCCCCGTGATGAAGCGCTTGGCCGGGATCCGCCGGTCCTCGACGTCGAGGACCGATCCGAAAATGACCACCCTGTTTCGAAAGTGGCGCTCGAAGAACTCGGACTTCCCGTTCTCGGCGCAGGCGTTCATATCGGCCAGGCTGTAGGTCGGGATGTCGTGGGCGCCGGTATTGTAATTGATGAGGAAATCGGCCGGCTTCCCGGAAACCCGGCCGGCCCGTTCGGCCAGTTCCCGGGCGAACGACGCAACCCGCCCGGCCGCCTCGTCGGCAAAGGCGCCTGGATATCGTCGGACGACGCCGTCGGCGTCGAGCAGCAGGTTGAGGGGGCGGATATTGGCCGGGCCGCCGACGGCCATGCGCTGGCCCTTATAGGGCGCTATCGACTGTTGCGACAGACGTACTTGGCCGAGAATCAGCCGTCCGCTCCGCCCGACCCGGAACAGGCTCCTCAACAGGGGTTTGTCGTATCCTGGCAACAGGTCCGGCCGGTCGAGGCTGGTCGGGTAGATCAGGTCGAGCCCGATGACCGCTGCGCCCGCCCCGTCGACGGCGTCGAGCACGCGGGCCAACATCGGCGTCCACGCTACCTTCGGCGTTTCCGAGAACGGCGGGATGCGGTAGGTCTCCTCGTCGATTGCGACCACCACGGCGTCCGAACGCGTCGGCGGATACAAGGGTCCAAACAGCAGATGGCGGACCGGCAACAGCAGATCGATGCCCAACCGGTGCAACCCGTCCGCCCACGGCCCGGTCGACAAGACGCCCAAGCCGAGGCCGACGGCCAGCGCCACCAGCAGGCGGCGTGGCCACGGACGGCGGTGCCGTTCGTTGTCGAGACCTTCCC
>CAYFMP010000053.1:0-27872 GCA_964344215.1 uncultured Thalassospiraceae bacterium
CGACAAAGGGCTCGGAAACCTTGACCAACAACACCGCAATCAGACAAATGTCCAAGAGCACCGCCCGCCGGTGGTTCGCGCAAACGGACCTTGACGGGATATTTTAGACCTATATAGGATGTTTTTACTATTTTGTCAAGAAAAAAGAGAGAAAAGTTAGTGTGCAGCATACTATTCCTCTGGCATATTGGCCTGCGGACCTCGGGACCAATGCGAGACATCGAAGATCCCGAATTGTCGAGGATGGCGATAACGGCTGATTTCCGCGCAACCATTCTATGGAATCCGTTCGGGAATTCTCCTATTGTGAGTTGAGCAAGGGACATCAAAGGGGGAGGCCTCATCATGAGAAAGACATTTTCGCGGTATGCATGGGTTTTCGTGCTGGCACTGGCCGGCCTGTGGGCGGCGGGCGCCGCCGAGGCCGCGGTCAAGACCAAGGCCGTCACCTACAAGGACGGCGACGTCACCCTGAAGGGGACGATGGCCTGGGACGATTCGATCAAGGGAAAACGCCCCGGCATTCTCGTCGTCCACGAATGGTGGGGCCTCGACGACTATGCCCGCGGCCGCGCCAAACAACTGGCCGCCGCCGGCTACGTCGCCTTCGCGCTCGACATGTACGGCGTCGGCAAGATCACCAAGCACGCCGATCAGGCCGGCAAATGGGCAAAGCAGATCAACAGCAACATCGACGGGTGGGTGCGCCGCGCCCAGGCCGGGCTCGACGTGCTCAAGGCCGACGCCAACGTCGACGGCTCGAAGACCGCCGCCATCGGCTACTGCTTCGGTGGTTCGACGGTGATGCAGATGGCTTATGGCGGCGTCGACGTCAGGGCGGTCGCCAGCTTCCACGGCTCGTTGCCGCCGGCGCCGGAGAGCGTCACCTCGGTCAATCCGAGAGTCTTCGTCGCCCACGGCCGTGACGACCCGTTCATTCCGGCCGATCGCATCACCGCCTTCAAGGCCGGACTCGACCGGGCCAAGGCGGATTGGGAGATGGCCGTCTATTCCGGCACCCGGCACAGCTTCACCAATCCGGAAGCCGATACGCGCGGCATGGACGCCCTCAAGTACAACCCGAGGGCCGACAAGCGTTCGTGGGCGGCGATGATGTCGATGTTCGACGAGGTCTTCGAGTAGGCGGTCCCCGGTCCCGCGCGCCGGCAACGGCCGCGGCAGGGACCGCCCTATTGCTCCGGCGCGCCGGCCTTGCGCAGGCCTTCCAGGTAGTGGGCGAGGTTGTCCGGATCCTGGATGTTGGCGACAGCGCGGACGTTGACGATGGTCGGCTCGAAGCCGAGGCCGCGCAATTCCTCGAGTTCCCATTCGGCGTCGTCGAGGCGGCCCAGGTGGCCGTAGGCGGCGGCCAGGTAGCGGTGCGGCCATTTGGCGTTGGGGTTGCGATCGGTGGCCAGCTTCATGTTCCTGATGGTCTCATCGTAGTTGCCGAGATTGAAATGGGCGCGGCCGACGACGAACAGATACCAGAACGGGTAGCGCGGATTGAGGCGCTTGGCGATTTCCATGTGCGCTAGCCCTTCCTCGGCCCGTCCGAGCATGGTCTCGACGTTGCCGAGCATGGCGTAGGCGTCGGCGTAGCCGGGATCGAGTTCGATGGCCTTCTCGAACTCGGTCGCCGAGCGGGCGCCGTCGAAGGCCCAGGCGCGCGACAGGATGCGGCCCAGGGCCCAGCGGGCCTGCGGTAGTTCCGGATCGAGCGCGATGGCCTTCTCGGCCAGCGACAGGGACTTGCGTTTCGAACCCTCTAGGTCGTCGGTCCAGGCGTTCTCTATGGCCAGGCTGTGGGCCTGCGCCAGCATGGTCATGGCGAGCGCGAATTCGGGGTCGAGGGCGACGGCCTGCTCGAACAGGCGGACCGCTTCGCGGTTGCCGTCTCCGTTGAAGAAGCTGATTTGGCGCTGCCCCTGCAGATAGAGGTCGTAGGCCTCCGGGCTGGCACTGGCCGGCCTTGCCAAGCGCTCCTCCTCGCTCGGCGTCAAGGTTACCTTCAGGGCCTCGACGATCTTCGCCCGAACTTCGTCCTGCAACTTGAAAACGTCCTTGAAATCGCGGTCGTAGCGATCGGCCCAGACGTGGGCGCCGTTGCCGGCGTCGATCAACTGGGCGTTGATGCGGACCCGGCCGCCGACCTTGCGGACACTGCCCTCGACCACGTGGCTGGCGCCCAGTTCCTCGCCGACCTCGCGGATGTCGACGGCCTGACCCTTGTACGTGAAGGTCGAGTTGCGCGAGATGACGACCAAGCCGGAAATCTTGGAAAGATCGGTGATCAGGTCCTCGGTCATGCCGTCGGAGAAGTACTCCTGCTCTTCCTCGCCGCTCAGGTTGTCGAACGGCAGCACCGCGACGATCGGCTTGGCATCCGCGGCCGGCGTCTCCACGACGTCGGTCTCCGGCACGCCGGCCTTGCGCAGGCCGTCGAGGTAGAGGTTGAGATAGGCCGGATCGGAGATCGGGGTCAGCGCTCGCGCTTTCTCGATGGTCGGCTCCTGGCCGAGCGAGACCAGTTCGGAGATCTCCCACTCGGCGTCGTCCGTCTGCCCCAGGTGCCCGTAGGCGGCGAGCAGCCAGCGGTGCGGCCAGGCGACGGTCGGGTTGCGCTCGATCGCCGTTTGGAAGTTCTGCACCGCCGCCTCGTAACGCGTCAGCAGGAACTGCGTTTGGCCGAGGATGTAGGGATACCAGAACGGATAGCGCGGATTCATGCGCATCGCCTTTTCCATGACGGCGAGCGCTTCGCCGGCCCGCCCGACGTAGTTGAGCACGTTGGCGTAGAAGGCATGGGCGTCGGCGAAGTCGGGGTCGAGCTCGATGACGCGCTCCATCGACTTGACGGCGAGGTCGATGTCGGGCAGCGGCGGCCGGGTGGCGATCCGGCCGAGCGCCCAGTGGGCCTGTGGCGATTCGTCGTCGAGTTCGATGGCCTTCTTGATGGTCGCCAGGGCCTTGCGGGCGAACGCTTCGCGGTCCTCGACCCATTCGTTCTCCTGGGCCAGGCTGTAGGCCTGCGCCAGATGCACGTGGGCCGACGTGAAGCCGGGGTCGAGCTGGATGGCGCGCTCGAATAGGCGCCGTGATTCGGCGTTGCCCTCCTTCGAGAAGAAACTTTCCTGCTGGAGGCCCCGCAGGTAGAGGTCGTGGGCCTCCAGGTTGTCGGTTTCGTGGCGGGCCAGCCGGCGTTGTTCCTTCGGCGTCAGCGTCACTTTCAACGCTTCGACGATCTTGCCCAGCACCTCGTCCTGCAGCTCGAACACGTCCTTGTAGTCGCGGTCGAAGCGGTCGGCCCACAGGTGGTTGCCGGTTTCGGCATCGATCAGCTGGGCATTGATGCGGACGCGGCCGCCGACCTTGCGGACGCTGCCCTCGATCACGTGGCTGGCGTCCAGTTCGCGACCGATCTCGCGGATATCGACGGAACGCCCCTTGAAGAAGAAACTGGAGTTGCGCGACACCACCTCGATGCCGGAGATCTTGGACAAGTCGGTGATCAGGTCCTCGCTCATGCCGTCCGAGAAGTACTCCTGCTGTTCCTCGCCGCTCAGGTTGTCGAACGGCAGCACGGCGACGGTCGGCTTCTTGGCGGCCGCGGTTTCCGACGGCGCCGGCTTCTCCTCGCCGGCCGTTTCCGCCGGGGCCGATGCCGACGGTGCCTGTTCGGTCCGCCACGGCTGCTGCCAGACGAGGACGGCGGCGACAACGACGGCCGCCGCCGCGGCCGCCGCCCACGGCATGGCGGGCTTCGAGGCCGGTTTGGAAGCCGGTTCGGGGGCAGGCCGCTTGGCGGTCGGGGCGGCGCCTTCCGGCAGCACGCGGTAGGCGCGGACCGGTTCGGCGATGTTCTTGACCTCCTGCGCGCCCAGGTCCTCGAAGCCCAAGTCGAGCCTGCCGCGGACCTGTTCGTGGACGGCCGCCGAAATGCAGATGCCGCCGGGCTCGGCCAGGCTTTCGAGGCGGGCCGCCACGTTGACGCCGTCGCCGTAGATGTCGTCGCGGTCGACGATGACCTCGCCCAGGTTGACGCCGACGCGAAAGCGAAGCCGCTGGTCTTCGGGCAGCTCGGGATCGCGGGAGCCGAGATCGCGCTGGATGGCGACGGCGCATTCCAAGGCCGCGACGACGCTCGAAAAATCGGCCAGCACGGCGTCGCCGGCGTAGTGCACGACCTGGCCGTCGTGTTTTTCGATGGTCTCCGAGATCAGGTCGAGGGCGGCGCTGAGGCGCCGGTGGGTGCCGAGTTCGTCCTCGCCGGTGAGGCGGCTGTATTCGGCGACGTCGGCATAGAAGATCGCGGTGAGCTTACGCTGGACGTTTCCCCCGGCCACGGCTTCCCCCTTGATACCGCCTAGAGGCCTATCATTCTAGCCGAGACCGATAAGTTGCGCCATTGACGATTGTTAAACGCTGGGGTAGGGCCTTCGGCGCGCACCGGCCTGCCTCAAGGCTCGGCCCGCATGAACGCAGAGCACCCCTCGACGCCCGGCTTCAGGCGGCCGTCGTCGTCCCAGTCGTCCCAGCCGTTGAAGCGGAGCGGGGCGACGCCCGAATCGGTCGCGACGTCGCGCAGGAATCCGGCGTAATTCCGTTTCGCCGTCTCCAACCGTTCCAGCATCTCGTCTTCGTCGGAATAGATCAGCCCGCCCTCGACACCGTAGGTGACGAACGGCGGCAGCACGCTGAAGCCGACGTAACTCAAGGTGAATTGCGTCGGCCACATGAGCAGGTCGATATCGCCGTTGCGGCCGTTGTGCGCGAAGGTCGCCCGCGGCGCGCCGGCGGTCACCGACATCACCGCCCGCTTGCCCTTGAAATAGCCGGCGTCGTAGCGCATGCGCCCTGTGTAGACCTCGCCGTACATAAAGACGCGGTCGAACCAGCCTTTCAGCATGGCCGGCGTGCCGTACCACCACATCGGATACTGCAGGACCACCAGGTCGGCCCGGTTCAGCTTGTCGATCTCGGCGGCGACGTCGTCGGGCAGCGCCGCCGCCTCGCCGGCGTGGCGTTGCTCGGACTGCGGGCGGAACCAGTCGGGGTCGTGGCGGACCCGGTAATGTTCCGGCCCCTCGAGCGGATCGAAGCGCTGGGCATAGAGATCGGAGACCTCGACCGCGTAGCCCTGCCCGGCGAGGGTGTCGGCGGCGACGTCCTTCATCTGCGAATTGAACGACTTCGGCTCGGGGTGAGCGAGGACGATGAGGGCGGTGTTGCCGGTCTCTGGCATGGCGGCCTCCCGGTCGGTCGGAAAACAGGGGCGAATCGGCGCGCGCCGCCGATCGCCCGCGAACGTGACCCGACGGACACTAGCCGAAAGCGGCGCCGACCTCCACCCGAGGACAGGCGGACACCGGCCCCGCTTGCCGCCACCGTCTGGCGGATCGTCGTCGCCCCGACTAATATCCGGGTATCGGGCGACGGCCGGGAAAGGACGGACATGGCGTTTCAAAGGATCGACTGGACCGATCAGGTCATCGAGGAGTTCTGGCGCTACTGGCAGGAGCGGCCCGACACCTACTTCGCCGACGCGCTCGGCGCCACCGTCGTCCGTTTCGCCAACGACAGGCTCGGCGGCCTCGGCACGGCGCTCGACTTCGGGGCTGGCAGCGGCGGCCTGCTGGCGGCGCTGTCGAGCGCCGGAACCCGGTGCTACGGCGTCGAATTCGGAACCGGCGCGATCGATCGCCTGGGGCGGCGCTTCGCCGACGCGCGCCTGGTCGAGGGCGTCATGGCGGTGGACGATCTCGACGATTTCGGCGGATTCTTCGATACCGTCTTCCTGATCGAGACCATCGAGCACCTGCCGGACCGCCACCTCGATCCCGCCGTCGGGCGCATCCTCTCGGTCCTCAAGCCCGGCGGCTGGCTGGTTGTCTCGACCCCCAACGACGAGGACCTGGAGGCGGCCGAGGTCTACTGCCCGGTCAGCCGGATCGCCTTCCACCCGATGCAGCACCTGCGGTCGTGGAACACGGACAACCTGTCGGCGTTCCTGAAACGGGCCGGGTTTGCGGACGTCGCCTGCCTCGAGACCGACCTGCAGGCGCTGCCCTATCATTCGCGCGCGGAGATGGCGAAGCGCCTGTTCAAGCGCGCTTTCTACCGCGGCTACAAGGACCCGCACCTGGTCGCCTTCGCCCGCAAGCCGGGCTGAGATGGCCGGCAGGAACGTGGGCTATCCATGGGGCGATGCGGTGGCCGTATGCCCGGACACCGGGCGGACGGCTCCAGGCCCGGCGATGCGATCGGGCAGCACGCGACTGCTGGCGGGTCGGCGCGCGCCGCCGTTGGATTCGTTTCCTCGTCGCCGGCCGGGAGGCGATCGGCCGCCCCTTTCCGACGCATGCCCAGGCCAACGGCGGCGGCGAAAAAAAAGGGAGCGGCGAACCGCTCCCGATAACAGGTCTCCTGGGTTTGTCGTCGTGCGCCCGTGGCGCGGCCGGATCACGTCGCGGCCTGGCCGTGTTGGTGCTCCTGCCAGGTTCGCCAGCCGGCGAGGCCGACAACCAGGAAGCCGACGACGATGAAGTTCCAGGTTGCACCGAATGCCGCCAGCGTCTCGGCGGCATAGGACAGCGTGGCGAACTCGAGGCCCCACGGCGACACGATCAGCCAGGCCCCGAACAGCATGCTGACCCATTCCTCCCACTCGTGGAAGGCGACCAGCGCCGATGCCGCCGCGACGGCGATGATGGCGCCGAGAATGTACGCGTTCCAGAGCGTGTATTGGACCTCCGTGAACCCGATTATCCAAGGCGACGCGATCAGCCAGATGCCGAGCAGGACATTGGCGACGTCCTGCCATTGGCGCTTGGCGGTTTCCATTAGCTTATCCATGGCAATACGTCCTCCTTTCGAAGCAGCGTATGTCTGGGCGCGACCGGAGAACTGCGCCAGGACCAGCGCACTCTCGCGGCCCGCACTACCGTTACCGAAGAATTAGGATCGCCGGACCGTTTCTTCAAGCCCCGGCGGCAAAGGGCCGGCGCGCCGCTTCTCCGCGCCGTCGCCCGCTGCGGCCCTGGACCCGGCCGCGCATTGCGCTATCATCCCGGCTCATGTCGACGCCGCTCCTCGACCTGACCGCCGCCGTGCTGACGCTGGCCGCCGTCTTCGGCTACGTCAACCACCGTTGGCTCAGGCTGCCGCATACCATCGGCCTGGTGGTGATCGCGCTGGCCGCCTCGGTGGCGGCGCTGGTCATCGACGCCGCCGTACCGGGGCTCGGTTTCGGCGTCGCCGTCTACGGCGCGCTGGCCCGGATCGATTTCCCGGACGTGTTGATGAAGGGGATGTTGAGCTTCCTTCTGTTCGCCGGCGCCCTGCACGTCGACCTCGATGCATTGCGAAAACGCATGTGGGCGATCGGCTCGATGGCCACCATCGGCGTCCTGATGTCGACCTTCATGGTCGGTTTCGCCGTCTACGGCCTGGCCGGGCTGATCGGCCTCTCGGTGCCGCTTTCCTACTGCCTGGTATTCGGGGCGCTGATCTCCCCGACCGACCCGATCGCCGTCCTCGGCATCCTCAAGACCGTGGACGTGCCCGACTCGCTGCAGGCCAAGATCGCCGGCGAGAGCCTGTTCAACGACGGCGTCGGCATCGTCGTCTTCACCATCCTGGCCGCCATCGCCTTGGGCTCGGAGGCCGGCGCCCCGGTGACGGCGGCTGCCGTCGCCCAACTGTTCGCAATGGAAGCCTTGGGCGGCGCCGTCCTCGGGCTGGCCGCCGGCTATGCGGCCTACCGGGCGATGCGGACCATCGACGAGCACAGCCTCGAGGTGTTGATCACGCTCGCCCTGGTCACCCTGAGCTACTCGATCGCCATCGCCATTCACGTGTCGGGGCCGATCGCCGTGGTCGTCGCCGGGCTTTTGATCGGCAACCACGGCAAGGTCTTCGCCATGAGCGAGACGACTCGCGAGCATCTGTTCGGGTTCTGGTCGCTGCTCGACGAGGTCCTCAATTCGGCGCTTTTCGTGCTGATCGGCTTCGAGGTGCTGGCGCTTGCCCTGAGCGGCGAGGTGGTGCTGGCCACCGCGCTCAGCATCCCGCTCGTGCTGCTCGCCCGCTTCGTCAGCGTCGGCGTCCCGATCGCGCTGCTCAGCCTGAAGCGCGAGTTCACCGAAGGCGCCGTCCGGGTGCTGACCTGGGGGGGCTTGCGCGGCGGCATCTCGGTGGCGCTGGCCCTGTCGTTGCCTGAGTTCGAGGGCAGAGACGCGGTGCTCGCCATGACCTACGGTGTGGTGGTGTTCTCGATCGTCGTCCAGGGCCTGACCGTGGAGCGGCTGGTGCGGAGAGTGGTCCGGTGAGGGGAACGGCCAAAACCGTTTGTTAAGGTTTGCGTGAGACACTCCTTCTCTGCCGGCCGACGTGCGGCCGGCCCGGCTTTAGGAGAGTCCCGATGGCCCAGGCCGACCACTCGAACCAGCCTCTTCAGCAACGGATGGCGCGAAGCCTTATCGACGCCGGCCTCGACGAGGCCATCGAGTTCGCCGCTCTCAACGGATGGAACGGGGTGCTTGGCGAATTGCGCCGCATCCGGCCCAAGCAGGCGGCCGGCGACGCCTCGAGCGAGCCCGGCGAGGCTTAAGCGAAACACAGCCGATCGGTGCATTCGATGCACATCTATGTCCGTAAGGCTGTCTTCAGCTTCAACCCCCAAAAGCCTCATCCCAAGGGGTACGTATGGTTAATGACGGATAGGGCCGGACGCCGGCCCCGATCAGAGGTCGACTTTCCATGCGTCTCAGGCAAGCACGGAACCACTCGGTGCTCGTCGTCGCTACCGGCCTCGCGGCCCTTGTTTCGACTTCCCTGACGGCCCAGACCGACGCCGGGTCCGAATGTCCGGCGCTGCCGAAGGTTCAGCTGTGGGGCGACATCGGCCACCACAGCATCCAGCGCTACGTCGACGAGCTTCGCAAACGCGCCGTCAAGCGGAGCCTGACCGAGGGCCGTGAAGTTTCGGTCAACGACGTCGTCGTCGACTCGTTGAGCCGCGCGCTCGGCCGCTAGCGCACCGCACCGTTTTCCTAGAGCGGTTCACGTTGATATGGAATCGCTGAGACCCGCTCTAACGCCGGACCTGGAAGAACGCTTTCAGGAGCTTGGCGCATTCGGCCTCGGCCAGGCCGCCGACGACCTCCGGGCGGTGGTGGCAGGTCGGGTGGTCGAAGACCTTGGCGCCGTGGTCGACGCCGCCGCTTTTCGGGTCGTAGGCCCCGAAATAGAGCCGCCTCAACCGGGCCAGCGAAACGGCCTGAGCGCACATGGCGCAGGGTTCGAGGGTGACGTAGAGGTCGCAACCCTCGAGGTGGGATTCGCCGCGCCCCGAAGTCGCCCGGCGGATGACCAGTATCTCGGCGTGCGCGGTCGGGTCGTGGGACTCCTCCATGGCGTTGCCGGCGCTGGCGACGACCTCGCCGCTGGCGCCGTCGATGAGCACGGCGCCGACCGGCACCTCGCCGCGCTCGGCTGCGTCGCGGGCTTCTTCCAGGGCCAGTTCCATGAACGACAGGTGCGGCATGAGGCGAGCCTGAACAACGCCGCCGGTTCCGTCAAGAGGGCGACTTGCCTCGGCTCCTAAAGCGGCTTCCGATCGGTTGGAATCGGTGAACGGTTCGATCCGATCGGATTACACCGCTCTAATTCATTGAAAAACAGAGCAGGTAAATCCAATTGGCTTGAACCTGATTGGTTCAAGCCAATCGGATATTGCTCTACAGTGCCGCCATGGGGGACGACCAGGCAAAAGGCGAGCGCATCGCCAAGCTGTTGGCCCGGGCCGGTATGTGCTCCAGGCGCGAGGCCGAGCGCTGGATCGAAGCCGGCCGCGTCGCCGTCGACGGCGAGACGCTAACCAGCCCGGCTGTCGTCGTCGACGCCGCCGACCGCATCACCGTCGACGGCCAACCGCTGCCCGCGGCCGAGCCGACGCGGCTGTGGCGCTATCATAAACCGGCCGGGCTGCTCACCAGCCACCGCGATCCGCAGGGCCGCCCAACCGTGTTCGAACGGCTGCCGGCGGCGCTGCCGCGCGTCGTCTCGGTCGGCCGCCTCGACCTCAACTCGGAGGGATTGCTGTTGTTGACCAACGACGGCGAGCTGGCCCGCCGCCTGGAGTTGCCCGAGACCGGCTGGAAGCGGCGCTACCGGGTGCGGGTGCATGGCGCCGTCGACGAGGCAAAGCTCTCCGGCCTGGCCAAGGGGATCACCGTTTCCGGCATCAAATACGGCCCGATCGAGGCGCGGCTCGACAAGCAACAGGGCGCCAACGCCTGGCTGACGGTGACGCTGGCCGAAGGCAAGAACCGCGAGGTCAGGCGCGTGTTCGAACACCTCGGCTATACCGTCAACCGGCTGATCCGCACCGCTTTCGGGCCGTTCCAGCTGGGCAAGCTGACCCGCGGCCAGACCGCGGAAGTGCCGGCCAAGGTGGTCCGCGAACAATTGGGGCTCAAGAAGAAGGGCAAGGCGGCGCAAGGCAGCCGCGGAGAGCGCGGCGGCAGGGCAGAGCAGTGAGGATCGACGCATGAGGACCGGCGCATGAGGATCGTCGGCGGCAAGCACCGCGGCCGCACCCTGAAGGCGCCGGCCGGGCTCGACGTCCGCCCGACCTCCGACAGGGTCCGCGAATCGCTGTTCAACGTGCTGGCCCACGGCCTCGGCGTCGAGTGGGAGGGGACCAGCGTGGTCGACGTCTACGCCGGCACCGGAGCCTTGGGCCTGGAAGCGCTGTCGCGCGGCGCCGCCCATGCCACCTTCATCGATCATGCCGGTGCCGCCAACAAGGCGATCCGGGAAAACGCGGCGGCCTTGGGCGAATGGCGCAACGTCACCCTCTTGAAGCTCGACGCCGCCCGGCTGGCGCCGCCGCCGCTGGCCGCTCAAGCGCCGTGCACCGTCGCCTTTCTCGACCCGCCCTACGGCCAGGGGCTGGTGGCGCCGGCGCTGTTGGGCCTGCGCAACAAGGGCTGGATCGGCGACGGCTCGGTGGTGGTGGCGGAGATGGGCGCGGGCGAGGAGTTCGAGCCGCCGCCCGGCTTCGAGGCGGCCGACGAGAGGACCTACGGCGCGGCCAAGGTGGTGTTCCTGCACCGCCGGCGGTGAGCGGCGGCGGCCAGGTCGTCGATGCCGAGGATGCGGAGGCTCAGGTCGAAGCCGCGATCGATCTCCGGCCTCGGCGCCATCTGCCAAGTCCATTCGGCGCCTTGGTACGCGAGCTGGGCGCCGAACAGCGAGTCGATCTTGTCCAGCGTCCTGTCGCCATCGTGCAGGCGGCGCATCACTTCGGTGATCAGCACGACGCGCCCTGGTTGGCGTTGCAGCAGGGCCAGGTGGTGATCGACGATGGTCCGCGCGAAGCTCAGGCGCGCCGCCTCGTCGAGGCCGGGGCGGCGGCGTTCCAGCCAATCCAACGGCACTAGCGGCAGCTGCGAGAGCAGGTTGGCCGACACCACCAGGTCGGCGCCGCTCAGCAGCACCTCGTCGATCTCCGGTTCGGGCAAGGGATCGTCCGGCCCGATCAGGTAAAGGGCGTCGGCGACGCCGGACAGGTCGGCCAGGGCGAAGCCGACGTTGTCGTAACCGGCCGCCAACCGGCGCGACGCCGGCGGGTGGACGACGTCGATCAGCAGCACCTCGTCGAAGCGCTCGGCCAGGCTTTCCAGCGGCACGTCGAGCAGCGGCCCGGAGCCGAGGACGACGGCCTTGCCGGCCGGGTCCGTGGCCGCCGCAGCGCCGTCGATCAGCTCCATACAGGCCCGCAGGTGCGGCGCCCAGGCCGCTTTGCAGCGGCGGTGGCGGAACTCCAGCGCGATCTGCCGGCGCGCGTAGCCCATCTCCTTCCAGGGCGCGAAGCAGGTGGTGGTCAGGTGGCGGACGAACTCGGCGAACATGCGCAACGCCCTCCCGCTCAGCGCCGGCCGAACAGCTTCTCGATGTCGGCCAGTTTCAGCTCCACGTAGGTCGGGCGGCCGTGGCTGCACTGCCCGGAATGCGGCGTCGCCTCCATCTCGCGCAAGAGCGCGTTCATCTCTTCCGCTTTGAGCCGCCGCCCGGCCCGAACGCTGCCGTGGCACGCCATCGTCGCCGACACCTCGTCGAGGCGCTGCTTGAGCGATATGGCTTCGTCGTATTC
The DNA here is from genome assembly GCA_964344215.1 of uncultured Thalassospiraceae bacterium. Lineage (GTDB taxonomy): Bacteria > Pseudomonadota > Alphaproteobacteria > Rhodospirillales > Casp-alpha2 > CAYFMP01. Next base: position 12,161 of record CAYFMP010000053.1, read on the forward strand.
GGCCAAGTCGTCGGCGAGGTCGCGGACCAGCCCGGCGATGTCGGCCTCGCCGAGCAACGCCGGCGTCTCGCGCACCACCACGGCGCCGGACCCGAAGGCCTCCAGCACCAGGCCCAGTTCGGCCAGTTCGCCGGCCCGCGCCGCCAGCCGCTCGCAGGCCGCCTCGTCGACATCGACGACTTCCGGGATCAGCAACCCCTGGCTCGGCACGCCGTCGGCCTCGAGGGCGCGCTTGATGGTCTCCTGGACCAGGCGTTCGTGGGCGGCGTGCTGGTCGACGATGACGATGCCGTCGTCGGTCTGGGCGACGATGTAGGTCTCGTGGACCTGGGCGCGGGCGACGCCGAGCGGATAATCGGCCGCCGCCGCCTCGGTCCCGGTTTGGCCGGCGCCTGCATCGATGGCGCCTACCGGGGCGCTCGGCGCCGCCTCCAGACCGCTCAACGGGGCATGGAACTCGGCTGCCCGCTCGGCCAGCCCCGGAGTCATGTTGGGCGGCCTCGGCCGGCCCATGGAACCGCCGGGGCGGATGGCGCCTAGCGCCCGGTCGGTCGCCGTCGTCGAGGCCCGGTGTCCGGCCCCGGCCAGGGCGTGGGTCAGCGCCCCGACGACGAGGCCGCGGACCTGGGCGGCATCGCGGAACCGCACTTCGGACTTGGCCGGATGGACGTTGACGTCGACGGCGTCGTCGTCCAGCTCGAGGAACAGGGCGGCCAGCGGATAGCGGTCGGATGCCAGGAACTCGCGATAGGCGCCCCGGAGCGCCCCCATCAGCAGGCGGTCGGCGACCGGCCGGCCGTTGACGAACAGGAACTGCATGGCGGCGTTGCCGCGGTTCAGGGTCGGCAGTCCGGCGAAGCCGCCGAGCCTGAGCCCGCCGTGTTCGGCCTCGATGGCCAGCGCGTTGTCGGCGAACTCGCGGCCCATGATGGCGGCCAAACGGTCGAGGCGGGCATCCAAGAGGTCGCCACCAGCCGGCGCCAGCTCGATGCGCTTCCTGTCGCCGTCGGACAGCGTGAAGCCGATCCCGGGGTGCGCCATGGCGAGGCGCTTGACGGCTTCCGATGCCCGTCCGAACTCGGTGCGGGCGGTCTTCAGGAACTTCAAGCGCGCCGGTGTCGCGTAGAACAGGTCGCGCACCTCGACCCGGGTGCCGGCCGAAAGGGCGGCCGGCTCGGGCGCGCTCTTGACGCCAGCCTCGATATGGATGCGCCAGGCGCTGTCGGCGTCTTTCGCGCGGCTGGTGATGTCGAGGCGGCTGACGGCGCCGATCGAGGGCAGCGCCTCGCCGCGAAAGCCGAGGCTCCGGATCCGGACCAGGTCGTCGTCCGGCAGCTTCGAGGTGGCGTGGCGCTCGACCGCCAACTCGAGTTCGCCCGAGTCCATGCCGCAGCCGTCGTCGGCGACCGAGATCAGACCGCGGCCGCCGTCGGTCAGCACCACGTCGATGCGTTCAGCGCCGGCGTCGATGCTGTTCTCGACCAGCTCCTTGACCGCCGAAGCCGGGCGTTCGACGACCTCGCCGGCGGCGATCCGGTTGACGACGTCGGCGGGCAGCAGGCGCAGGGTCATCGGCCTTTCTCCCGCAGGGATTTGACGTGACCGACCATGCCGTCTTCGTTCGCCCCGGCCGCGTCCCGTAACCGGGGCAGGATGTCGCGGCTCAGTTCCTTGCCGAGTTCGACCCCCCATTGGTCGAACGGATTGATCCCCCAGATCACCCCTTGAACGAAGACCTTGTGCTCGTAAAGCGCGACCAGACGGCCCAGCGTCGCGGCGTCGAGGCGCTCGGCGACGATGGTATTGGACGGCCGGTTGCCGGGGAAGCGGCGGTGCGGCTCGGCATCGTTGTCGCGGCCCGTCATCAGTGAATCGGCCTGGGCCAGAAAATTGGCCAGCAGCCGGTCGTGATTGTCGTCTTCGCCGGCTTCGGCGTTGGCGAATGCAATGAAGTCGGCCGGCACCGGGTCGGGACCCTGGTGCAGCAACTGGTGGAAGGCGTGCTGGCCGAGCGTGCCGGCCTCGCCGAACACGACCGGCGCGGTGGCGACCTCGACGGCGTGTCCATCGCGCCCGACGCCTTTGCCGTTGCTCTCCATCTCGAGTTGCTGCAGGTGGGCCGGCAGGTGGCGCAACCGGTGCGCATACGGCAGCACGGCGAGCGCCCGGTAGCCTAGGAAATTGATGTTCCAGACGCCGACCAGCGCCAACACTACCGGCAGGTTGTCGGCCAGCGGCGCCTCGGCGAAATGGCGATCCATGGCGTGGGCGCCCGCCAGCAGGCCGTCGAAGGCTTCCGCGCCGACGGCCATGGCGACGGCCAGGCCGACGTTGGAGGTCAGCGAATAGCGGCCGCCGACGCCGGCGGGCAGGTCGAAGGTGTCGTCCTCGGCGACGCCGAAGTCGGCGGCCGCGGAGGCGTTGCCGGTGACGGCGAGGAAATGGGCGGCGGCCTCGCCGCCGAGCTCGTCCGCCAGCCACGCCTTGGCCAGTTCGGCGTTGGCCAGGGTCTCTTCGGTGGTGAAGGATTTGGAGGCGGCGATGAAAAGGGTCGTTTGCGGCTGCAGGCCGGCCAGCGCCAGGCGCAGGTCGGCGGCGTCGAGGTTGGCGACGAAGCGAACGTCCGGACCTTCGCCGTCGGCGGCGAGCTTGAGCGCCTCGGCGGCCATCATCGGGCCGGTGTGCGAGCCGCCGATGCCGATGCTGACGACGGCCCGGATCGCCTCGCCGGTGGCGCCGGTGCGGCGGCCCGAGCGGACGGCCTCGACGGTATTCTTGAGGCGGTCGAGGTCGGGGTTGCCGCCGGGGGCGCGGAGGCCGACATGCGCGGCCGGACGCGCTTCCGTTTGGTTGACCACCTCGCCGGCCAGCAGCCGGTCGCGCCAGTCTTCGACGCCGCTCTCGCGGGCCAGATCGAGCAGCAGGGCGAGCGTCTCGCCGGTCAGGCGGTTTTTCGAGAAATCCAGGAGAATGCCCTCGGCCTGGCGCGAGAAGTCGGCGAACCGCTCGGCGTCGTCGGCGAACAACTGGCGCATGTGAACGCCCTCGATACGCTCACGGTGCGCTTCGAGGGCGGCCCAGGCGGTCGTTTTCGTGGGGGATGCCATTGGTTCTCGCCGGCCGTCCGATCAGGGATTCAAGGGTCCCGGCGAGACTATCAGATGCGCTTCGGCTCAACCAGAGGCGGAGAAATTCCATGAAACATACGCACACATACTGAAACGCACCCGGTGATCGATATCCACTAGGATTCCATGCGGTGGAGTGGGACTGGCGTTGGTCGAGGGAAGCGGCGGCGCTCGGGCGCCAAACATCCGGCGAACGCCGAAACAAGACCGTTCAGGAATGATGAAACCGTACCTGATCCGAACCCTGTGCCTCGGTGTCGTGCTCGGGGCGGTCGTCTACCCGAGCGGCCCCAGGGCGCTCGACCTCGGCCTGACGCCCAGTCACGATTTTTCGCTGTGGACCAACATCAACGACAGTCTGATCGCGGCCTCGCGGGTGGTCGCCGCCGATCCGGACCTGCGGTCCCGGCTGATGACGATGAAAGCCAGGAAGTTCAGCGGAAAAATACCGGCCGACGTTCTCAACCATCTGGCCCTGTTCAGGGAGAGGCTCAACATCTTGCTGCTGGCCGACAACCTCCCCAGGGTGAAACGGATCGCTTCCGACGGCAAGACGATTACGCCGAGCGACGTCTATCTGAGCTCGGGACATATCCTCAACGCGCAGATGAGATGGCTGATCGTTCGCACCGGACCGGAACAGAACGTCAGCCAGTTCTATACCCGTCACGGCTTTGTCGGGAAAACCCCGAGCGACGTTTTCGGGCTGGTCGATCTCGCCAACCGACGGCTCGAGCAACTGTTGGAGGCGGCCGGAAATTGAATGGCGGGAGAGGCGGCAAGTTGAACCTATTGAAAAACATCACCATCAAGAACACCGCCGCCGTGCTGTCGGCGTTGATGGTTTGCCTGGTGCTCGGCGTCGGCGCCACCGGATATCTCGTTCTCAACGAAGTTCGCGGAACGTCCGATACCTGGGAGCGGTACGAAAGGATAACGGCACGCAAGGCCGATCATCTTTCCGACCTGCGGGCGGCCTTGGGCTACGGCGGCGTCATCCACCAGTTCAAGAACTTCATTCTCCGCAAGAACCGCCTTCTCATCGTCGACGTCCATGCCAGGATGCTCGACGTGACGGTTGCGCTGACCAGCTATTCGGCACTCGGCATGACCGAACGCGAAAGCAAGGCGATTTCGGTCCTTGAGGGCACCTTGACGAACTACCTGGATGCCGTCGCCAGGGCCGAAAGCCTGGCCAACTCGGGCATGAACCCCCAACAAATCGACGGCATCGTCAGGATCGACGACCGGCCGGCGTTGCAGGCTCTCGACACGCTTTCCGACGAGCTTCGGAAAGCCCGCCAGGCGAGCGCGACGAGCGTCTATCGATCGGTTTCGCGGGTCACGGCGCAGCTCGTCGGGGCGGTCCTGGTCGTCGGCGGCCTGACGGCCCTCCTCGTTTCCGGGTTTTTCTGGTTTTCGCGGGTTCAGTTCATCACGCCGCTGCTCGAGCTCGGCCGCATCATGAGAGAATTGGCCGACGGCGACACGGAAACCCAGGTGCCGTACGTCCATGACACCAGCGAACTCGGCGAGATGGCGCGCTCGATCGAGGTTTTCAGGGAGAACGTGGCGCGGCGGCGGCATGCCGAGGAGGAACTCAGGCAGATTCAGCGCGACCTCGAGGAACGGGTCAAGGAGCGCACGGTGGCAGCCGTCGAGGCCATGGAGGAAGCCAAGCGAGCCAACGACGCCAAGTCCGAATTCCTGTCCTCCATGAGCCACGAACTTCGCACCCCGCTGAACGCAATGCTGGGGTTCACGCAGCTTCTGCAGTCGGACTCCGATAGTCCGCTTTCTGCCAGCCAGGTCGAAGCGACGGAACAGGTTCTGAAATCCGGCGATCATCTGTTGAACCTGATCGACAAAGTACTCGACCTGGCGGCCATCGAATCCGGCAGGGTTGCGCTCGACGTCGTCGGCCAGGACCCGACCCGGGCCATCGAAAGCTGCTCGACGATCGCGGGCAATTTGGCCGATCAGAACGGGTTGGCGTTCTACGACCGGACGAGCGCCTGGAGCCTGCCCGAGATCAGTATCGACGAAACGCGTTTCCGGCTGGTTCTGCTCAATCTTCTTTCCAATGCGGTCAAGTACAACCGCGACGGCGGATCGGTGACGCTTTCGGCCGGCGCCGGCGCCGGCGGCTCGCTGCGGCTGTCGGTCGCCGACACCGGGCGGGGAATAGCCGAGGACAAGCAGACGCAGTTGTTCACTCCGTTCTCGCGCCTCGGCCTCGAAAACTCGAATATCACCGGAACCGGGATCGGCCTGACGATCACCAAGGAACTGGTCGAGGCAATGGGCGGAACCATCGGTTTCGAGAGCACCCTCGAGCGCGGCAGCACATTCTGGTTGGAGTTTCCCATCGTCGGCGGCACGCTGTCGGTGAGAGACCATAGCGAGAAACCGACCGCGGCGCCGGGTTCGCCGGCGGCCGCGGTTGCAACCTCGGCGGCGGCCGACCTCGAGCCCCGGACCGAACGCACCGTTCTTTGCGTCGAGGACGATCCCAGCAGCCAGAAGCTCCTCGAATCGATCATCAAACGGATTCCGGGCGCCGCCGTGATCTCCGCTCACACCGGGGAACTCGGGCTCGATCTGGCCGAGATTCACCGCCCCGACGTCATACTGATGGATGTCAACCTGCCGGGGATCGACGGCATCGAGGCGTTGAGGCGGCTAAAGGCGTCGCCGGCCACGACGAACATCCCGGTGATCGCCCTGACGGCCATGGCTTCAAGGGCGGACAGGGCGCGCGGCATGGAGGCCGGGTTCGAGGAGTACCTGACCAAGCCGATAAGCGTCGAACAGGTTACGGCCGCGATCACCGGGCATTTTTGACCTCGGTTGTACGCGGTCGCGGAAACTTGAGGAGGAATCGCGGCGTCGGCCCGGCGGCGACTGGTCTCGGCTCGACCGGCGGCGCGGCGGCGGGGGCCGTGGGAGGAGCAGCCCTGGGCTGTGGGAGGGGCAGCCCAAAGGCTGTTGGAGGAACAGCCCGCCGCCTTAACCGATCAGGAACATGGCCAGATACAGCGCCGCCCACAAGCCGGCGCCGGTCAGCAAGATACGCCCAAGGCTTTCGAATTCCTGGTGGTCGCATGTGTGTTGCATTTCTCGGTCTCCAAACTTGCGATGTTGGGCCGAGTCTAGCGAAAGCGCCGCAATCGGTCTGTGAACCAGTTCACATAAGGAAAAGAAAAAGCTCAATGGGGCGAAAACCCCTGGAAACACGGGAAGAAAGACGGCCGCGGCCTCGCCTCAGTCGGACCGCTCGACGCGTTCGCGCAAGCCCGCCTCGTCGAGGATCTCGACCTCGTTGCGCCCCAGCCCGATCAGGCCGAGGCCGGCCCAGGCGCGAAGCTGCTTGTTGATCGATTCGCGCGACGTTCCCATCATCGCGCCCAAGTCGGTCTGGGTGACGCGGATGACGGCGCCGCCGCCGGCCGCCGCCTCCTCGGCCATACTCAGCAGTTTCTTGGCGAGCCGCCGGCCGAGGTCGAGCAGGGCCAGGTCCTCGGCCTGCTCGCTGGTGCGGCGGACCCGCTCGCACAGAATGCGGATCAGGTCGAGCGCGAAATCCGGGTTGCGGCGGATCAGGTCGAGGAACGATCGGCGGCCGATGGCGAGGATCTCCGTCGCTTCGGTGGCGACGCCGTCGGCCGTCCGCGCCCCGCCGTCGAGGACGCCGATCTCGCCGAAGATCTCGCCGGGGCGAATGGTGTTGAGGACCAGGTTCTTGCCTTCCTCGGAGACCGAGTTGATGCTGACGGCGCCGGCGATCACCACCATCATCTCGTCGGTTTCGTCGCCTTTCAGGAAGATCGTCTGGCCCGGCTCGTAAACTCGGCTGCGCGCGCCCTCGGCCAGGCGTTCGACCTCGGCCGCCGGCAGCGCCTCGAGAAAAGGCAGTTCTCGGAGGAATTCGGTTTTCCGTTTGCCGTCCATGATGGTCCCGCGTCCGCGTCCGAAGTTCTTCTCTTAGCCGCCTTCGAGCACCTTCTTGATGGCGGCGGTGTCCTCGGCGTGTTCTTCGGTGCAGCGGAATCTGTAGAGGTTGCCGGGCACGTCGGTCGGGCCGTCGATGGCGGCGGCGACGAAGCCGTGGTCGGTAAAGAGGCTGCCGGAGCGGATCAGGAAGTTGCCGGTCAACTTGGTCGCGGCGCCGTACTCGCGGTCCTCGAACTCGTACTTGTCGATCTCCAGGACGCCGGCACCGCCGGCGAACAGCACGACGACGGCAAGCGGTTTCTTCTCGAACGGCGTTTCGACCGGGATGCGGACGGTTTCGCCGCGCGTCGCCACGTCCCAGACTTCGCCGGCAACGAGAGTGCCGGGGCCGGGCGCGACCAGGCTTGCGAACACGACGACTAGGAACCGAAACACGAGAGCCCCCCTCTTTGCATGACATGTTCCGCCCCATCATGCGAAAAAAGAGATCGGCAGGGCAAGGGACGATCGCCCGCCGCCGGCCGGCGCCTCAGTGCGAGTTCTTGACGCCGTCGGGCTTGCCGACCACCACCGTAATCAGGCGCCGGCGATCCAACAGCCGGGCGGCGACGCGCTTGACGTCGCGGCGCGTCACCGCCTCGATCAAGGCGTTGCGGCGGTCCAGGTAGTCGATGCCAAGCTCCTCGATCTGCATGCCGACGAGGATCGACGCGATTCTCCCGTTCGAGGTGAAACGCAGCGGAAACGAGCCGGTCAGATAGGTCTTGGCGTCCATCAACTCATCGGCGCTGATACCTTCGGCAGCCATGCGGTCCCACTCCTCGCCGACGACGCGGAGGGTTTCGCCAACGCGGGCGTTGGCGGTGGCGGCGCTGCCGAGGATAAGGGCGCTGTGGTCCATCGGGTGCAGGGTCGAATAGACCGAATAGACCAGGCCGCGCTTTTCGCGGATCTCCGAATAGAGGCGCGAGGTGAAACTGCCGCCGCCAAGGATGTGGTTCATGACGAAGGCCGTGTAGTAGTCGGGATCGTCGCGCTTGAGGCCGGCCCCGGCGAACAGCACCGAGCTCTGCGGCACGTCCTTGTCGATGACGATGGTCCGTCCCGCCTCCGGTTCGACCTCGGGCACCGACCACGGCCGGGCCGTTTTCGGCAGACGGCCGAAGGTCTCGTCGAGCACGCGGGCGACCTCTTCGCCGGTGATGTCGCCGACCACGCCGACGACCAGATTGTCGAGCCCGAGGCGCTCTCGAACGAAGGTTCTCAGGTCGGTCGCCGTTATCGCCGAGACGCTCTCGATGGTGCCGTCGGTGGGGCGGCCGTAAGGATGGTCCGGATACAGCGCCTTGAAGAGCGCCCGGCCCGAAATGCTGTCGGGGTCCTCCAGATCGCGCCTCAGCCCGGCCAGGATCTGCTCGCGGATGCGGCTCACCGGCTCGTCGTCGAAACGCGGCTCGGTAAGGGCCAGCCTGAGCAGCCTGAAGGCCGTTTCGCGGTTCTTGACCAGGGTCGTCAGGTTGCCGCCGAAGCTGTCCTTGCCGGCGTCGAAGCTGAGTCGGATGGCGCGGTCCTCGAGGGTCTGCTGGAAAGCCATGCTGTCGAGGTCGCCGGCGCCCTCGTCGAGCAGCGCGGAAACCATGCTGGCCAGCCCCTCCTTGCCATCGGGATCGAGCGCGCCGCCGCCGCGAAAGGCGAAGCGGAAGGCGATGATCGGGTTGGAGGTGTCGCGAACCATCCATGCCTCGATGCCGCCGGGGCTGACGACGCGTTCGACGGCGACGGCGCCGGCCGACAGCGGAACCAGCCACGCCAGGAGCGCAAGCGTCAGGACGGCCGCCGTCGGGGCCAGGCCGGGGATCCGCATCGTCTTCACTCCGTGGCCTCGGGCAGCAACAGCCCGGTCACCGAGCTGTTGTTCTTGAGGACGGCGGCGGCCGCCGCCTTGATGCGCTCGACCGTCACCCGCTCGATGTGCTCGGGCCAGGTCTCGACCTCCTCGACGGTGAGGCCGACGGCCAGGGCCGAACCCAGCACGCGGGCGCCGGTCGACAGCGAATCGCGGGCATAGACGGCTTCGGCCAGCATCCGTTCCTTGGCGCGGGCGACCTCGTCGGCGCCGACGCCTTCCTTCAGGACCCGCTCGATCTCGGCGTTGACGGCGGCCTCGAGGTCGCCCATGGCGACGCCGGGCCGCGGGCTGGCGTAGAAGCCGAAGCGCCCCGGCCCTCGGTTGTCGCCGGAATAGTAGGCGCCGGCCGAGACGGCGAGCTTCCGTTCGATCACCAAGGAGCGATAGAGACGGCTGGTCGAGCCCGAACCCAGGATGTCGGCCAGCACGTCCAAGGGATAGACGTGACCACGGTCGCCGTAGGTGACGCCCGGCGCGATATAGGTGCGACGCCAGGACGGCTGGCGGACGCGCTTGTCGGTGAGCGTGACGCGGCGGGCCGCCTTCTGCGGCGGCTCCTGGGCGCGGCTGCGGACCACCGGCGGCCCCTTGGGGATGCGCCCGTAGTACTTCTCGGCCAGCGGCCGGAGCCGGTCCGCGGTGATGTCGCCGGCCACCACCAGGACGGCGTTGTTGGGCGCATACCAGCGTCTGTAAAAGTCCATCAGGCTTTTGAGGTCGAGGTTGCGGATGTCGTGTTCCCAGCCGATCACTGGATTGCGGTAAGGGTAGTTCATGAACAGCGTCGCGTTGATATGCTCGCTCAGAATACCCGACGGCTGGTTGTCGGTGCGCGAGCGGCGTTCCTCCAGCACCACCTCGCGCTCCGTGTTCATTTCCTCTTCGGTGAAGACGAGATTGGTCATGCGGTCGGCTTCCATCTCCATCATCATCTCCAGGCGGTCGACGGCGACGGTCTGGAAATAGGCCGTGTAGTCGGTCGAGGTGAAAGCGTTCTCGCGCCCGCCGTTGCGCGCGACGACGGTCGAGAACTCGCCGGGCGCGCGAGTCTCGGTGCCCTTGAACATCAAGTGTTCCAAGAGGTGCGCCGTACCGGTACGGCCTTGCTCGGCGTCGGCCGATCCCGCCTTGTACCATACCATGTGGGTGACGACGGGCACCCGGTGGTTGGGCACGACCACCACCTGCATGCCGTTCTTCAGCGTGAAGGTCTCGGGATTGAAGACCCCGGCCCGGGCCGCCTCGGCGCTCCAGGCGGCCAGCGCCACAAGAATGAGAATCGTTGGGATGAACTTGAGAAGACGCTGCATAAGAAGTTCCGGCTCGGTGGCGATTGTGGCGGGGTCGGGCTCGAGACGACGGCCGCCCAAGGCACGCTGAGGGATATACTACGCCGGTTCGGCGATTCAAGGCATTTGACAAGACCGTGAGGCCGGCACCGAAGGGCCAGCCGCCAACCGGATGGATTATTGCTCCCGCAACCGCTATTGTTGAAGTACATCGATAGGGGGGGGAACCCGCCGTGGCGAAAGAACCGGTCACCCGGAAACTGACCGCGATCCTTTACGCCGACGTAGCCGAGTACAGCCGACTGACCGGCGATGACGAAGAGGGTACGCACAAAACGCTCAGCGTCCATCTGGACGCGGTCACCTCGGCCGTCGAGACGGCCGGCGGTTCGGTCGTCCATTTCGCCGGCGACGCCGTGCTGGCCGAGTTCCGGAGCGTCGTCGTCGCCTTGGGTTGCGCGCTCGAGATGCAGCGCGATCTCAGGGCGCGCAACGCCGGTCTGCCCGACGGCCGCAAGCTCCGCTTCCGGGTCGGCATCAACCTGGGCGACGTCATCGTCGACCGCGACGACATCTACGGCGACGGCGTCAACATCGCCGCCCGCCTCGAATCGCTCGCCGAGCCGGGCGGCATCTGCATTTCGGAGCGCGTCTTCGAGGACGTCGAGGGCAAGTTCGATTGCGGCTTCGAGTACTTGGGCGAACAGCAGGTCAAGAACATCGAACGACCGGTCCGCGCCTATAAGGTGCTGATCGGCGAAGGCGCTGCGACCCATCCGCAAACGACGAGCAGGCCCGTCGTCGGCGCCAAACGCCTCACCGTCGCCGCCGCCGCCGTCGCCGCCGCGCTCGCCGCCGTCGGCCTCGGCGGCTGGCTGACCCTGAAGAAAGGCGATGTGCCAGAGGCGCCGCCGGTGGCGGCACCGGCGCCGGCCGGCCCGGCGCTGCCCGAAAAACCGTCGATCGCCGTGCTGCCGTTCAACAACATGAGCGGCGACGCCGAGCAGGAGTATTTTTCGGACGGCATGACCGAGGACATCATCACCGACCTCTCCAAGGTCTCCGGCTTGTTCGTCATCGCCCGCAACTCCTCGTTCGCCTACAAGGGGCGCAGCGTCAACCTGCAGGAGGTGGGGCGCGAGCTCGGCGTCCGCTACGTGCTCGAGGGCAGCGTGCGCAAGGCCGGCGGCCGGGTTCGCATCAACGCCCAGTTGATCGATGCTGCCACCGGCGGCCATGTCTGGGCCGAACGGTTCGACCGCGATATGGCCGACGTTTTCACCCTGCAGGACGAAGTTACCCGGAACATCGTGTCTGCGCTGGCCGTCAAGCTCGACCCCGAGGAAAAGAAGCGCCGCGGGCGCAAGGTCGAGATCGACCCGGAGGCCTACGACCTGTTCCTGCGCGGGCTCGAACTGTTGCGCCGCTTCACGCCCGACACGCTGGCCGAGGCCAACGAGTTCTTCCACCGGGCGATGATGGTCGATCCGCGCTACGGCCGCGCCGTCAGCGGTGTCGGGTTCACGGGCGCCATGGAGGTGTTCCTGGGCTCGGCCGCGGACCCGGAGAGAGCGCTTAAGAAGGCCGAGCGCTTCTCCGAGGCGGCGCTCAGAATCGATCCCGACGTTCCGCAGGTCCATTTCGGCAGAAGCTTCGTCTTCGAGCGGATGAAGCGCTACGGGGAATCGATTGCGGCGGCCCGGCGCGCCGTCGAGCTCGACCCCAACTACGCCGACGGCTACGCGCAGTTGGCCTCGGCCCTGGTCCAGAACGGCCAACCCGAAGAGGCGCTGGCGGCGGTGGCGACGGCGGCCCGGCTCAATCCCAACAACCCGTTCTTCTACCTGGACGTAACGGCGCGCGCCCAGTTCATGCTGGGGCGCTACGCCGAGGCTGCCCGAACCTACGCCGAAGTGATCAAGAGAAACCCCGAATTCGTCAGCGGCCACCGCGGGCTGGCCGCCTCCTACGCCCATCTCGGCCAACTCGACGAGGCCGAGTGGGAGGCCAACGAGGTGCTCGCCCTGCAGCCGGATTTCTCGCTCGAACGGATGCGCCAGCTCAGCGCCTTCAAACGCGCCGAGGACCTGGAGCGCTACATCGACGGCCTGCGCAAGGCCGGCCTGCCGGAATAGGCGCTCAGGGGGGTCGGCTCGGCAGGCTGACGGTCACCGTCGTTCCGACGTCCGGTTCGCTTTCTATGTCCAGTTCGCCGCCGTGCAGGTCGACCAGCGACTTGACGATGGCGAGCCCCAGCCCGGTCCCTTCCTGGGTCACGTAGGGGTCGGCCTCGAGGCGATGGAAGGGGTCTGTGAGATTGTCGATCTCGGCCGCCGGAACGCCCTTGCCGGTGTCGCGGACGACCAGCCTGTGCCGCCCCTCCGCCGTCGACGCCGAGAGGTCGATGGCGCCGCCTTCGGGGGTGAACTTGACGGAGTTGGACAGCAGGTTGAGGACGATCTGTTTGACGGCCCGCCGATCGGCGTGAAGCGTCTCCAGGAGGTCGGGGACGTCGGTTCGGTAGCGGATCGCCTTGCCGGCCACCTGATCGGCGACGATCCGCGAGCAGTCATCGACGATGTCGACCAGCGCCAGCGGTTCCCGGCCGAGCGCTCGCTCGCCCGATTCGATGGCGGAGAGGTCGAGGATATCGTTGACCAGGGCCAGCAGGTGCTGGGAACTGGCGTGGATGTCGTCGGCGTATTCACGGTTCTTCTCCTCGCTCAGCGGCTGCACATAGCGGTGGCCGAGGATCTCGGCGAAGCCGACGATGGCGTTCAGGGGCGTGCGCAACTCGTGGCTCATGGTGGCCAGAAACTCCGACTTGGCCTGGTTGGCCTGTTCGGCATCGATCAACGCGGCCTGCAGTTCTTCGGCCGACTGCTCGCGCTCGAGCTCGGCGGCGGCGCGGACGGCGAAGATGTGCATGAGGTCGAGCGCCACCCGCGCGGTGTCGAGCGGTTGCCTGTTCATGCCGACGATGAGGCCGAGCGCCTCGCCGTCCGAACTGAACAACGGCATGCCGACGTAGCTTTCGACGCCCAGTTCCTTGAGGTCGTCGTCGTCCGGGAACTCGTCCTGTACGCTGTTCTCGAAGACACAGGTCTGCTTGCCGACCACGTTCTCGCATGGCGTGCCGGCGAGATCGTATTCGAAATTTCCGAGCTTGGCGCCGTCGGCGTAAAAGGACAGGGTCCGGATGCCGGTCTTGTCGGCGTCGATCAACCTGCCGATGAAGGCGAAATCCAGGTGCAGGATCGAGGCCAGGCTTTCGGCCAGATGATCGAACAAGGCCATGCCGCTGGCCGACGACACCGCCTCGGCGACGGCGCGCAGCCGGGTTTCGGCGCGCTTGCGCTCGGTGACGTCGATGACCATGCCGAGCACCGCCGGTTCGCCGGCCCAGGTGATCGTTTGCGACGTCCGCTGCAGCCAGATTTCCCGGCCGTCCTTGCGGAGTCCTCTGAATTCGTAGACGTCGGGCACCTCTTCGCCGCGCAGACGGGCCTCCAGGAAACCCTTCAGGCGTTGGCGTTCGTCGGCCGCATACAGCAGGTCGAGGGACTCGAGGGCCATGACCTCGTCGACGGTCGAGTAGCCGAACATCTGGGCCACGGCGCGATTGGCGAACAACGGCTCGTCACCCCGGTGAATGAAAATCCCCTGAAGGGCGCTCTCGATCAGGTTACGGTAGTTCTCCTCGCTCTGCCGCACCGTTTCCTCGGCGCGCTTGCGCTCGGTGATGTCGGTGAGAATGGCGACGGTGCCGCCGCCGTCGGTCTTGCGCTCGGAGATCTGCAGCCAGCGGCCGTCGGCCAAGCGCTGCTCGATCGGGCCACGGGGGTCGCGGAATTTCGCAAGCCGCTCGGCGATCCACTCTTCCTCGCGCCCGTCGGCCTCCGGAATCGAGCCGATCTCGACGATATGCCGCACGACCTCCTCGAACCTGACGCCGGGTCCGATGAACGCCGGCCCATGGACGTGCTCGGCGTAGCAGCTGTTCGAAAGGACCAGGCGTTCGTCGGCGTCGTAGTAAGCGAACCCGTCGGAGATCGTGTCGACGGCGTCGCGCAGGCGGGCCTCGCTCTCGCGCAGCTTGTCGGCGGTCCGTTTGCGGGCGGTGATGTCGCGCAGCATGACGGTGAAATACCGTTTGCCGTCGATCTCCTGCTTCGAGATCGAGGCCTCGGCCGGGAACACCGTCCCGTCCTTCCTCAGGCCCGAGATTTCCCGGCGCGCGTCCATCAGCCGGGAGTCCTCGGGGTCGGTCGCGAATTCCTCCATGTGGCGGTCATGGGCCCGGCGATACGGTTCCGGAATAAGGTCGTTCAGGGGACGGCCGATCATGTGCTCGGCCTGATGGCCGAAGATGCGCTCGGCGCCTCGGTTGAAGACCGTGATGCGATGCGACTCGTCGATCACGATGATGGCTTCCGGCGCGATCTCCAGAATCTCGGCCAACTGCGCCTGCGAAGCCGTCAGCGCGTTTTTCATCTGCGGTTGCCCAGCATTGCGTATGCGCGGAAACCTGACCGGCGGATTCTCCGCCGTCGGCTGCGTTCCCCAGCTAATCTTCCCCCGCGACAGCATATCCGGCACCATCGCCCAATGGCAAGTTACGACCGTGGTTATTCTACTGACAGTAGGGAGCGGCGGCGGCCGGTCGCGATTCGGCGCAAGAGCAATATCCGATCGGTTGGAACCGCTTACCGATTCCAACCGATCGGAAGCCGCTCTAGAAGTCGAGCAGCCCCTTGCGGCTCCGCTTGCGCTTGACCTCGGGCGTCTCGCCTTCGTTGATGGGTTTGCCCAAGGCCTGGTTCTGGAGGATTCGCTTCTGCTCCTTCTCGGCGTCGACGACGATGCCGTCGAACGGCTTGTCGTCGACCCAGAAGATGAGCTTGTCGATGAAGGCGACGTCCTCCTTGGCCAGGATCGAGGTTTCCTGGTCGATGATTTGCCGGATTTCCGGGTTGGCGTTGGTGCCGCCGGTGTCGCGCAGCAGCGCATGAACGCCGGCGCTGCCCTGGACGGGTTGCTGCTTCCTGCTGGCGGATTTACCGAGGATGGCCTTCTGAGCCTCGTCGGTCGGCGATACCCGTTGCGGCCGGGCGGCGCCCGGCTGCGGCGGCCTCAGCCCGTAGTCGGGCGGCAGGCTAAGGGGTGGGCGCGAGTAGACGACGAATTCGTCGGGCGGGTTCTTCGGATTGGAGAATACCTTGCGCGCCGATTCGCAGCCCGACAGCAACGCCGCCGCGCCGATGACCAACACCAAAAGGCGAAGATTCCGCATTGCCACCCTCAACGTGGATTTCCCGGGGGTTTCCCAGGGGGGTTCCCCCGCAACTTAAGCCGATGGAGCAACGAATTCAATATTCTAGAGCGGGTCACGTCGATATGGAAGCGGCTGAGATCGGTTTTGCGGCCTGCCG
>CAYFMP010000054.1:0-27263 GCA_964344215.1 uncultured Thalassospiraceae bacterium
GCCGCATAAACCAAATCCCGTCAAACCGCGGGCTTTCATGAAATATCCGGGCTAGAGCAATATCCGATCGAATTGAACCGATTCCAACCGATCGGAAACCGCTCTACATCACAACGCCGTTGGCTTCGGCGTAGGCGACCAGCCGATGACGCACCGAATGCTCGCCGAGACCGCTCAGGCCCTCCATGTGGGCGCTCAACGGCTCGACGGCGAGCGAGCGGATCATCGCCTTGACCGGACCGACCGAGGCCGGCGCCACCGACAGGCGGCGAAAACCCAATCCTAGGAGCGCCATGGCGTCGACCGGGTTGCCGGCCATCTCGCCGCACAGGCCGACCGGTTTGCCGGCAACGCGGCATTTCTCGACGACATCGGCCAGGAACCCGAGCAGGATCGGCGACAACGTGTCGTAACGCCCGGCCAGCCTCGGGTTGCCGCGGTCGCTGGCGAACAGGAACTGGGTCAGATCGTTGGAGCCGACCGACAGGAAGTCGATGCGCTCCAGCAGGGCCGGGAGCTGAAAGGCGAGCCCCGGTATCTCCAGCATGGCGCCGACCTCGAGAGTGTCGGGCAGACCGTTGCCGCGCCGTTCCTCGCGCTGCAATTCCTTGTCGAGGAGAGCGCGGGCGGCGTCGAACTCGGCGACTTCGGCGATCATCGGGAACATCAGGGCGAGGCGACGGCCGGCGGCGGCCCGTATCAGGCCGCGCAGTTGCAGGCGCAACAGGGCCGGTCGGTCGAGCGATACGCGGATCGCCCTCCACCCCATCGACGGGTTGTCCTCGCCGACGTGGTCCCAGTAGGGCAGCGCCTTGTCGCCGCCGATATCGAGGCTGCGGAACACCACCGGCTTGTCTCCCGCCTCGTCGAGGATACGGCCGTAGAGCTCGGCCTGCTCGGCGACGCTGGGAAACCGGGACCGCACCATGAAAGGGATTTCGGTCCGAAACAGGCCGATGCCGTCGGCCCCGGTCTCCCTCAGGTTGGCGAGGTCGATCATGACGCCGGCGTTGATCTGCAACTCGATCGCCGCGCCGTCGGCGGTCACCGCCGGCTGGTCGCGCAGCGCCGAATACATGGCCTTCTGTTGCCTGAGCGCCTCGAGGCTCTCGCGGAACGCCTTTCTGGCGTCGTCGCCGGGCCGCGCGAAGACCTGGGCGCGGTCGGCGTCGACGATCACCGTGTCGCCGTCGGCGATGGCGTCGACGGCGCCGCGGACGAGGCCGACCACCGGGATTTCCAGGGCGCGGGCCATGATCGCCACGTGGCTCGACGGCGAGCCCTCTTCCAGCACCAGCCCCTTCAGCTTGCGGTGGTCGAAGTCGAGCAACTGGGCCGGCCCCATGGACCGCGCGACGACGATGGCGTTGTCCGGCAGTTCGGCGGCGGCGTCGCCGTTGGCGCCGATCAGGTGGGCGAGCAGCCGGTGCGCGACGTCGTCGAGGTCGTGAATTCGTTCCCGCAAGTAGGGATCCGGAATCTGCCCCATGCGGGCGCGGATGTCGTTCTGCACCTTCTGGACGGCGGCTTCCGCCGTCAGGCCGGTGTCGATGGCCTCCTCGATGCGGGCCAGCCAGCCGGCGTCCTCGGCGATCAGGCGGTAGGCCTCCATGATGTCGCGATGCTCGCCGGCGCCGGCCATTCTCTCGGTGTCGAGCATGGCGTCGAGCGCCCCGTGCATGTCGGAGAAGGCGACCTCCAGGCGGTTCCGTTCGACGGCCGGATCGTCGGCCACCATGCGCTCGAAGCGGACCAGCGGTTGGTGGCCGACCGCCACCCCCATGGCGAGGCCGGCGTTGAGCCGCAATCCCGACAGCCTCAGCGGTTGGGCGGCGGGACCGGTGTCGGCCGCCAGTTCGCCGCGGCCGATCAATTCGCCGCCGGCGATCAGCTCGGCCAGCACCATGGCGACCGTCTGCAGCGTCTCCACTTCCTCGTCGTCGTACTGGCGCGGCGTGCGGTTCTGCACGGCGATGACGCCGATGACGCGGCCGCCGCGGAGCACCGGCACACCCATCATCGAATGGTAGATTTCCTCGCCGGTTTCCGGCCGGTAGGCGAAGCTCGGATGGGTTTGCGCTTCGGCCAGGGCGAGCGGACGGGCGGTGGCGGCGATGTCGCCGACGATGCCTTCGCCGATGGCGAGCTTGGTGTTGTGAACGGCGGACGCCTTCAGGCCCTGGGTAGCAAACAGCTCGAGCACGTCGCCGGCCCGGCGTACGTAGACCGAGCAGACCTCGGCCACCATGTCGCCGGCGATGATCTCGACGATCCTGTTCAGGCGCTGCTGGGCGTCGCCCGATTCGGCCATGACGTCGCGGACCCGGGCCAGCAGGCGCCGGGGCGTCGCGAAATCGTGGTGGCGTCGGGGCGGCGTCGGGCTATCGGCCGTCACTTTGGCTCTCCATCGCGAACCGGGCGCCCTTCGCGGAGAGGGGCGCCGGTTCTGTTGCGGACTTTCCGGAGCGGTTCCGGCCGGCCGCTATTCGGCGTCGAGTCCGTAGGCCGTATGAAGCGAACGCAGCGCCAATTCCGTGTATTCCTCGGCAACCAGGACGCTGACCTTGATCTCGGACGTGGAAATGACTTGGATATTGATGCCCTTTTCCGCAAGGGCCCTGAACATCCGCTGGGCAACGCCGGCGTGGCTGCGCATGCCGACGCCGATCACCGAGACCTTGACGACGTTGGCATCGGAAAGCAGGTCGCTGTATCCCAGTTCGTCGCGCTTCTGGCCGAGGATATCGAGGGCGTGTTCCATGTCATTCTTGGTCACCGTGAAGGTCAGATCGGTGGTCTGGCCGTCGGCCGAGACGTTTTGGACGATCATATCGACGTTGACGCTGGCTTCCGCCAGCGGCCCGAAGATGGCGGCCGCGATGCCGGGCTTGTCGGCGACCTGTACGAGGGTGATCTTGGCCTCGTCACGGCTGTAGGCTATTCCGCTGACTAGTTCCTGTTCCACGATTTCATCCTCATCGACAACAAGGGTTCCGGGTTGGTCGGAAAAACTGGAAAGAACCTGCAGGCGCTGGCCCCGCTTCATGGCCAGTTCGACGGCCCGGGTCTGCAGCACCTTGGCGCCCAAGGACGCCATTTCCAGCATTTCCTCGTAAGTGATCATCTCGAGCTTGCGGGCCCGGGTGACGATGCGGGGATCCGAGGTATAGATCCCGTCGACGTCGGTGTAGATGTCGCACCTGTCCGCAGCCAGCGCCGCGGCCAGCGCCACGGCGCTGGTGTCGGTGCCGCCACGGCCCAGCGTGGTGACGCGGTTGTCGGGGCCGAGCCCCTGGAATCCGGCCACCACCGGCACTTCGCCCAGCTTCATGCGGCGGTCCAACTCGTCGCATTCGACGACCTCGATGCGGGCCCGGCCGTGGACGCCGTCGGTGCGGATCGGCACCTGCCAGCCGAGCCAGGAGCGCGCCTGCAGGCCCATATCCTGCAGGGCCAGCGCCAGCAGGCCGGCCGTCACCTGCTCGCCGGTCGTGACCACGGTGTCGTACTCGCGGGCGTCGTACAGAGCCGAAATTTCGTCGACGAAATCGACCAGCTGATTGGTGACGCCGGCCATCGCCGATAAGACAACGGCGACTTCGTTGCCGCGGTCGAGCTCGCGCTTGACGGTGCCGGCAACGGCCTTGATGCGGTCTACGTCGGCGACCGACGTGCCGCCGAATTTCTGAACGATGCGTGCCATGTTTCGCCGTTTTCTGGATGATCCGGTGCGAATCCGGCAAAATCCGTGCAGGTTGCAGCCGGGGCGGCGCATACATACTCTATAACTCTCCGGTGAGGCAAGCCCGCCCCGGCCGGGGCCGCGAAGCAAACGAACAGGGGCGTTGGGGAGATTCGACCGATGGCGCAGACGGCGCGAAAAGGGAATGCCCGAAGCCGCGGCGGCACCGCCGATTCGAGCGAGATCGGGCGTTTTGCCGCCATCGCCGAGGCCTGGTGGGACCCGGAGGGCGATTTCCGCCCGCTGCACCGGCTCAACCCGGTCCGTCTTGCCTTCATCCGCGATCATGTCTGCGCCCACTTCGGGCGCGACGCCCTCGGCGCGGCGCCACTCGAGGGCCTCAGCGTCCTCGACATCGGTTGCGGCGGCGGCCTGTTGGCTGAGCCGGTGCGCCGCCTCGGCGCCGCCGTGCGCGGCATCGACGCCGGCCAAGAGGCCATTGCCATCGCCCGGGCGCACGCCGAACAGGGCAGCCTCGACATCGCCTACGACCGCGTCCTGCCCGAGGACCTCGGCGCCGAAAAGGGTCGCTACGACGCCGTCCTCAACATGGAGGTGGTCGAACACGTCGCCGATTTGGGACTGTTCCTGGAGGCCTCGGCCAAACTGGTCAAGCCGGGCGGCGTCATGGTCGTCTCGACGCTGAATCGCACCCTCAAATCGCTGGTGCTGGCCAAGGTCGGCGCCGAATACGTGCTGCGCTGGCTGCCGGTCGGCACCCACGACTGGCGCAAGTTCGTGCGCCCTTCGGAACTGGCCGCCGGGTTGCGCCCGCACGGTGTCGAGATCCGCAAGCTCCGTGGCCTCACCTTCCGGCCGCTGGCCGACGAGTGGAGCCTCAGCGACGACCTCGACGTCAACTATCTAGCCTTCGCCGTGCGAGATTGAAACAACGTTGGCCGAACTCACCCCCAATTCAGCAAAATCGAGGAGAACCCGCCGCCATGCCCGACCCGAGCGCTGCCGCCGCCGAGCCGAAGTTGACCAGCGATACCATCCGCATCCTCGAGAACCGCGTCAGCGTTCGCAAGTACGCCGACAAGCCGCTCGACGACGCCACCGTCGATACGGTTCTGAAGGCCGCCTTCCGGGCGCCGACTTCGTCCAACATTCAGGCCTATAGCGTCGTCGTCGTCCGCGACCCCGAGATCAAGGCGCGGCTGTCGGAAGTCGCCGGCAATCAGAAGCACATCCGCGAGACGCCGGTGTTCCTGGCCTTTTGCGCCGACCTCACCCGCATCGAGGCAGCGGCCCGGCGCCACGGCCGCGAGCTCGGCGAAACCAATCTGGAGATGGGGCTGGTGTCGACCGTCGATGCCGCCCTGGTCGGGATGTCGGCATACTTGGCCGCCGACTCGGTGGGGCTGAAGGGGGTGATGATCGGCGCCGTCCGCAACGACGCCACGCGGACGGCGGCTATCCTCGGCCTGCCGTCGCGCGTCTATTGCGTGTTCGGCATGTGCCTGGGCTGGCCCGGCGAGGCGCCGCCGCAGAAACCGCGCATGGATCCGGACGCGATCGTGCACACGGAGCGCTACGGCGAACACGCCGGCGGCCTCGACCCGGACCGTGCACTGGACGGCTACGACGCGGCGCTGGCCGCCCACTACGAAGGCATCGGCAAGCCGACGACGGCCGATTCGTGGACCCACGAGATCGCCGCCAAGTTCGACCCGCAGCCGCGCCAGGGTCTGCGCCGACAGCTCGAGGAACGCGGGTTCGATTTCGGTTAGGGCGACCGCAGCCGGTCGCGACGGTTTGCGAGCGCGCCTTGAAACCGGGACCAACCGGGGCAATCTCTCTTAAGAGACGATGCCGAACGCGCGCAAGCGGCGGCGATCAACGAACGGGAGGCGCAGACACCATGGCCGGAGACAAGATATCGGTGACGTTCGAAATTCAGCCGGATGCCGAGAAGATGCTGGAATACGCGGCGCTACGCTACGGGCTGCCCGACAAGCACAAGGCATTGCGGTGCCTGCTCGACTACCTGGCGCAGGATGCCGACTGGAACCAGATCTTCACCCTGGTGCGCTGCGTGCGCTGCGGCAAGAACGGCGGCTGGAAGGAGCCCGAAAGCGCGTAGGGGTCACGCTCCGCCTTCAATCGCCCGCCGTGTTTTCGACGCCCGGCGAAGACGCCGCCAGCGATCGGACGACGATATCGGCCACGGCTTGGGCGCCGGTCGAGTTGAAATGCGCCAGCGGAAAATTGTAGAGGGTGTCGATATCGGTCTCGGCCAACCGCGGGTACAGGTCGATGGCGGCGATCGCCGAGTCCGCCGCAATGCCGAGAACCCGTTTCCGGACAAAGCGATCGTCCCGTCCCGGGTCCTTCAAGGAACGCCGGTCCGGAACGTAGACCAAGATCAGTTGGGCGCCGTTGGCCTCGGCCACCCGGCGCGCCGTGTTCAAGACCGTCTCGAAAGCCTCGAGCATTTGCGGACCGGGCTCGATTCCGGGAACCTCGTGGCCGGCCGCCGGTAGGGTTCCCAGAATTTGCAGGCCGAGCGCGTTTCGGAGGTTTCTGAGCAACAGGTAGTCGGTGAAGCCGGTAAGCGGTCGAACCTGGGTCTTCGAGCGCCTCAGAGGGTCGTCGGCCAACGTCTGTTTCAGCTTTCTCTCGTGGAATTCGAGGATCTTCTCGTCGATTCTCGGCTTCAGCTCCGGCAAGCCTTGCCGGAAGCCGTCCTCGAGATAGCGCGCCAGAACCGGGTTGGCGAGTTCGTCTTGCAGGTCGGCGAGATCGTTTCCTTCGAAGTGAAACCAAAGAACCTTGCGGGCGCGAAGCGTCGGCAGATATTCGATGAGCGTTGCGAGGTTGCGCAAAGGGCCGTTGCCGCGGCTGGCGAGATTGACGGTCGATGAAAACGTCTCGCGCAACCGCTCCACGTAACCGGCCTCGACGCACGATCCCTGGGTAAACGAATCGCCGACGGCGACGATTTCATGGGCCGGGTGTTGCCACACTTCGTCGGGATTGCGGAACCCGTAGCGGTCGGAGCGGTAGACGATCCAGCCTTCGCCTTCGTTGCAAAGCACGCTGAGCTTTCCGCCAAGCGGGGTCAGCGGAGCGACCCGGCGCCCGTCGATATCGAAATCGGGGAGAAGGATCGGCGGTATGGCGGAATAGGCCTGCCTGTTGTCCCGGCGTAGATCCATCACCACCCGCTCGCCGAGTCGCGTGTCTTCGCCGCGGACGACATCGAACACCACCCATCTCAAATGGTCGGAATTGGCGACGACGGCTTCCAGGACGGCCGCCGCCAAGCCGACTGAAGCGACCACCAGCAGGGCGTTCACTCGAGTGCCGAAGGGCTTGCGCAGCAACCACAACGGCACACCGCCGGCAACCAGGGAAACCGCGGCCAGCAGAACCGTCTCGCCTGCCGTCGGCGGCGTCGGCCGCGACAATCCCACGACCAAGCCGCTGGCGAGGCCGGCGGCGGCCAAGAGACCGATTGCCAAGTTCACGAACGTCGATACGGACATGTCGAAACCGCCGATCATGCGATCAGGCGCCAACCATACAACGATTCACCGGAGAAAACCGCCGGCGGCCACGGCGGCGATCGGACCCCAACCACCGAAGCATCAAGCAACAGGACTTAAGGCGGGAAGCGGATGGGATGCTATTCGGCACCCAGGAAACGGGCAGAGGTCGGAACCTAGCTGTCGCGCCTGGGCGACATCGGCAGACGGTAGAACTCGATGCCTTCCTCGTCGAGGTCTTCAGCCTCCTCGTCGGTGGCCTCGCCGTAGATGCTGCGCTCCTCGGCTTCGCCGTAATGGATGCGCTTGGCCTCCTCGGCGAACTGGTCGCCGACGTCCTCACAAGTCTCCTCGACGTGCTCGCGGATCGAATTGACCGCGTTCAATATCTTCTCGGCCACTTCCTGGGCACGGGTCTCGGCGATCTGGTGCTGGCCTTCGCGGGTGTTGGAACGGCCCGGCGCGATGTTGGGCGCCATTACCGCCTTGCCGACGCGGGTGTCGGAACAGAACGGGCAGGCGACGTCGCCACCCTTGGCTTGGCTGTCGTAGGTGATGCTGTCGCGGAACCAGGCTTCGAACTCGTGGCCGTTGCCGCAGCGGAGTTGATACAGGATCATTGTGGTCGCGCCGTCCGCCCTCGTTGAATATCGGTATCGTATTATACCGCGTTTCACTGTTTTATGGGCCAAACACATAGCGCATAACGGTTAACAAATGCAAAACAACGATGATGAAGAGCGGCGCCGGCGGCACTTGCGAACCACCACGCCGTCGCCGTGGGTGGTCCGCTTCGCCGGCCTGATCGCCGCCGAAACGACCGTCCTCGACCTCGCTGCCGGCGGCGGCCGCCACGCCCGCCTGTTGCTCGATCGCGGCTGTAAGGTGGTCTGCGTCGACCGCGAGACGGAACCGCTGGCCGGCCTTGCCGACGAAACCGGGACCGAGATCATCGAAGCCGACCTCGAAGGCCGACATTCGCCTTTCGCAGACGGCGGCGTTCTGGCCGGGCGAAGCTTCGGCGGCATCGTCGTCGTCAACTACCTGCACCGGCCGCTGATGACGGACCTGATCGATGCCCTCGAGCCGGGCGGCGTGCTGATCTACGAGACCTTCGCCAGCGGCAACGAGGCCTTCACCCGACCGCGCAACCCCGACCACCTGCTGAAGTCCGGCGAGCTGCTGGAGCTGGCGCGATCGCGCCTGCAGGTCGTCGCCTACGAACACGGCATCGTCGCCCACGCCGACATCCCCGGCGTCAAGCAGCGGCTGTGCGCCGTCAACAACTTAGGGCAAAGCGAGCGCGACGACGGCGAACCGCAGCCGCTGGCGCTGGCGCCCTGATCGGCCTTCGGATCACCGGCCTGTTTCCCTCGCCTTTGCGTCTACTTCCCCCGTCACCCCCCGCTTTTTTCCTCCGTCACCCCGCGAAAGCCGGGGTCCGGCGCGAGGCGGGGAACCCGGATTCCCGCTTGCGCGGGAATGACGACAAGGGCCGTAGAAACGACGGAAAGGCCCGCGATCTTGACGTGAAGCGTTAAGGGAGTGACGGAAGGACGGTGGGGACGGCGACGGCGGTTTGAGCCGGGGGAGACCGGCGGAACTGGGAAGGCTTATTCGACCTCGCCGCCATGTCGCAGCGACGGGATCTTGGAACGGGCCTCGGCGACCCGGCCGGGGTCGATGTCGGCGGTGACGAAACCGACCTCGTCTTCACCGTCGGCCAGCACGTGGCCCCACGGATCGACGATCAGCGAATGGCCGAACGTCCGGCGGCCGCCCTCGTGTTCGCCGCACTGGGCCGGCGCGATCACGAAACAGCCAGTCTCGATGGCCCGCGCCCGCATCAGCACGTGCCAGTGGGCCGCTCCGGTCGGCCGCGTGAAGGCCGACGGGATGGAGAGGAAATCGGCGCCGCGCCCGGCCAGTTCGCGATAGAGGGCGGGGAAGCGCAGGTCGTAACACACCGTCATGCCGAGAACTCCCCACGGCGTCTCGGCGACCACCGCCTTGCCGCCGGGCGCATACGACTTCGATTCGTGGTACGACTCGCCGCCGCCGAGATCGACATCGAACATGTGAATCTTGTCGTAGGTGGCGACGATGCCGCCTTCCGGGTCGATCAGGATCGAGCGGTTGGCGAACCGACGGCGGCCGCTCTCGTCGGGTTCGGCGTCGCTCCACACCACCAGCGACCCGGCCAGCAACCACGCCCCGGTTTCCCGCGCCAAGTCCCGGAATGCGGCGAGCGCCGGGTCGTCGGTCTGCTCGCGGACCTTCCCGGCCAGCAATTTACCGCTCGGCTCCATCATGTTGACGGTTTCGGGGAGCGCGATGAAGTCGGCGCCTGAGTCGCGGGCCCGGCGCACCAAGTCGCCGGCCGCCTCGACGTTTACTGCCGGCTCGCGCCCGGACGTGGTCTGCACGCAGGCCGCCCGGAAGGGAGCGCCGGCCGCCACGCTCAGCCGTCCGGGTACTGTTTCAGGCCCAGCCTGGCGTCGAGTTCGCCGGCCGCGTCGAGGGCGAGGATTTCCATGCAGTCGCCAACGTGCTCGCTGTCGGCGAAGATTTGCGGCACGGTGCGGCTGCCCGAACGCTCGGCCATCTCGGCCCGCTTGCCCGGGCTCATCATCACGTTGATCTCGGTGTAGGCGACGCCCTTGTCGTCCAGCAGCGCCTTGGCGCGATGGCAGAAGCCGCAGAACGGCGACGTGTAAATCTCGATCTCGGTCAACGGGACGGTCCTCGCAAAGGTGGTTCGGCGCTCAACGGTACGGCGCCAATGATGTCGGCGATCGGCCGGAGACGCAACAGCGTCGCGTTCAGGTCCGGCCGGCGTAGAACTTCAGCGCCCCGTAGACGGTCGAATGGACCGGCGTCGCCACGCCGTGCTTCCTTCCCAGCCGCACCACCTCGCCGCTCAGCCAGGGGAGTTCCAGGCGCCGGCCGCCTTCGAGGTCGTGGAGCATGGAGGCCTTCACGTCTTCGCGTAGACCGTCGACCAGGGCCATGGTTTCGAGCTCCGTTTCGTCTCCAAACCCGACACCCTCGGCCCGGCCGACGGCGATCGTTTCCCGGACCGCGCTTTCGAACAGCGAACGGCTGTCGGGATCGCCGCGGATCGGCCCGATGGACTGACGGCAAAGTGTCGTCAAACCGCTCAGCGCGCTCAGGAACACGAACTTCTGCCAGATCGTTCGGGTGATGTCCTCGGAAAAGGCGTGATCGAAGCCGGCGTCCTCGAAGGCGGAGAGGAGGTTTTCGATGCGGGCCGAGCGGTTGCCGTCGCGCTCGCCGACGGTCAGTC
This sequence comes from uncultured Thalassospiraceae bacterium, assembly GCA_964344215.1. Lineage (GTDB taxonomy): Bacteria > Pseudomonadota > Alphaproteobacteria > Rhodospirillales > Casp-alpha2 > CAYFMP01. The sequence continues at coordinate 10,541 of CAYFMP010000054.1, forward strand.
TGGCCAAGCTTCCCGTGTGGTGGATCACGCCGGGCTCGCCGATCACCGCGGCGATGTGGGCGACGCCGCCGGCGACATGCCCGGCGCCCAGGCGCTCGCTCAACACGTCCATGGCGGATACTCCGTTGAGGAACGGGACGACCACGGTGTCCGGCCCGAGAAGCGGCTTGCACGCCTCGGCGGCCTCGTCCATGTCCCACAGCTTGACGGCGAACAGAACGGTCTCGACCGGCCCGATTCCTGATGGCGTGTCGGTCGCCGATACATCGGCCAGATGGAGATCGCCCAGTTCGCTTTCGAGCCGAAGCCCGCCTTCCCGTATGGCCGCCAGATGCGCCCCCCGGGCAACGAAGTGGACGTCGTGCCCGGCGGCCGCCAGACGCCCCCCGAAATACCCGCCGACGCCGCCGGCCGCCATCACTGCTATCCTCACGACCCGTCGCTCCCTTTATCGCTCGGCGGCGGCCGCCCGCACGGCGCGGGCCACCGTCAGCACGTCGACCGCCGCCGCCCCGCCGCGGAGCAGCGCCCTGGCGCAGTTCGAGACGGTGGCACCGGTCGTCAGCACGTCGTCGATCAGCAGCACGCGGCGACCCTCGATGCGCCCCCGCCACGACGCCTTCAGACGGAACGCGCCCCGCGTGTTGCGGCGGCGCGCGGCCGGTCCCATCCGGGTCTGCGGTGGGGTGCGCCGCGTGCGCACCAGCAAATCCGCGGCAAACACGGTACCCGAGCGCCGGGCGATGTGGCCGGCGAGCATGGCCGATTGGTTGAAGCGCCGCGCCCACAGCCGCGTCCAGTGCAACGGCACCGGGGCGATGAAGTCGGCTTCGGCAACCAGTTCGGCGCCGGCCCGCATCAGCCAATCGGCCAGGGTCGGGGCCGATTCGGTGCGGTCGCCGTGCTTGAAGGCGAGGATCAGCGAGCGGCTGACCTTGCCGTAGACCATGGCGGCGCGGGCGCGGGCAAACGGCGGACGCTGGGCCAGGCAGGCGCCGCACAGAACGCCGCCTTCACCCCCTGCCTCGAACTCGAACGGCAGGCCGCAAACCGAACAGGCGGGCGGCCCGATGAAGACGGCTTCGTCCCAGCACGTCGCGCACAAGACGCCGCTCCGCGCGACGACGGTGCCGCAGTTCAGGCACTGCGGCGGCAGCAGAACGTCGAGGGCGCGGCGGCTGATCTCGCGCCACGGCGATCCGGCGGCCGCCGCGGCCGGATGGCGAGCATTTGATGGGGCTGGATAATCCGTCATAGTGGTTGCCACCATGGCCGATTCGATGACCGTCTTCAACCGCGCCGCCGTTCGTTTGCACCGCGACCGGGCGGCCGCGGCCGCCGCCGAGCACGGCTTCCTGTTCGCCGAAACGGCCGAGCGTCTGGCCGATCGCCTCGGCGACATCACCCGCGACTTCGAAATCGGCCTCGATCTCGGTTGCCGCGACGGCGTCCTGGCTCGTGCCGTTGAGGACCTCGGCAAGGTCCGGCGGCTGGTGCAGAGCGATCTGTCGCCGGCGATGGCGAGGCTGGCCGCTGGGACGTCGGGGGCCGGCGGTGGCACCGCCGTCTGCGCCGACGAGGAGATGCTGCCGTTCGGCCCCGAAACCTTCGATTGCGTACTCAGCAACCTGGCCCTGCACTGGGTCAACGACCTGCCCGGCGCGCTGGTTCAGATCCGCCGGGCGCTGAAGCCCGACGGCCTGTTGCTGGCGGCGCTGTTCGGCGGCGATACCCTGATCGAGTTGCGCGACAGCCTGGCCGCGGCCGAAATCGCCGAGGAAGCGGGCCTGAGCCCGCGGGTGTCGCCGTTCGCCGACATCCGCGACTTGGGCGGGCTGTTGCAGCGGGCCGGGCTGGCGCTGCCGGTGGCGGATGCGGAGACGATCACCGTATCCTATCCCGATCCCCTCAAACTGATGGCCGACCTGCGCGGCATGGGCGAGGCCAACGCCTGCGCCGCGCGCCGCACAACGGTGGCCCGCCGCCGCACCCTGATGGCGGCGGCCGACATCTATCGCGAGCGGTACGCCGACGCCGAGGGGCGCGTCCCGGCGACGTTCCAGATCGTCACCCTGACGGCGTGGGCGCCGCACCCCTCGCAACCGAAACCGCTGAAGCCGGGCAGCGCCGAAGTGCGGCTGGCCGAGGCGCTCGACGCCGACGACGAGGCGCCGGGTGGCGAGGGCGAAACGTGAGCGGCCCCCGCGACATGCGGATCGTTCTGCTGGCGGACGTTCCGGAGACGATGCCGACGCTGGCACGATGGTTCGTCGCCGAGTGGGAACCCTATTACGGCGGCAACGGCCCGGGCGACGCCGAAGCCGATCTGGCCCAGTGCTGCAACCGGGACAGGCTTCCCCTCGCCGTCGTCGCATTGAACGGCGACGGCGGCGTCCTCGGCACCGCCGCCCTCAAGTCCGAATCGGTGGGCAGCGAGTTGGGCGTCGGTCCGTGGCTGGCCGCCCTGCTGGTCGGCGAGGCGCATCGGTGCCGGGGAGTCGGCAGCGCGCTCGTCGGCGCCATCGAAGCGGAGGCCCATCGTCTCGGCTTCTCCGAGATATTCACGTCGTCGGACGGCGCCACGGGCCTTCTCGAACGTGGCGGCTGGCGAGCGTTCGAAACGGCCCGGTCGTTGCGCGGAACGGTCGCGGTTTATCGACGGCCGATCGCCGGCGAGGCGGCGGACCCGGAAGCCGACCGAAGCTGAGCGGCCGACCCCCGGCCGTCGGCCCGGCGTGGCGGCGGCTACTTCTTTCGTGTCCAGCCTGGCTTGGGGAACCACACCAGCGTCGCGCCGTTCGGGTCGCTGGCGCACAACTTCGTCAGGATGCGCGGCGAGGTGCGGTTCGGCAACACGCCGTTGATGACGACGGTGCCGCGGTTGAGGAACACCCAGGCGGCACTGGAGCACGCGTTGTCGGGGATGGCGTCGACGCGGACGAAAGGACGGCCTTCGTTGTCGCCGACCTCGAGCGGCCCGCCGTAGACGTGGGTTTCGACCACCATACCCTCGGCGGCGTCCTTGACCTGCTCGATCAGGCGCAGCGACGGCGTCAGGTCGTCGCCGCCGTCCGGCGCGATGACGAAGAAGTAGACGGCGAGCGCGATGCCGGCCGCGCCCAAGCCGCCGCCGCCGAACAGCCAGGCCCGCGGCACCTCCTTTCCCGGCCGCTTTGGCGGCGGCTTGCGTTTCGCCTCGGGCTTGGGTCCGGGTATGTCCGGACGGCGGCGCTCGTCGCCCTTTGCCGCCGCGCTCTCGTCCTGCTCGGCCGATTTGGCGATGCGGTCGTCCTTGACCTGGCGCAGGATGGCGGTGACGGCGTCGATGATCGACGGCAAATCCGCTTCCGACGTGTCGTCGGTGATCATCCGGTTGATCTCGTCCTTGAAGCGCTCGACCTCGCCCGGGTCGTCGCGGCGCGCGTAGAGCTGTTCGACGACCACGATGGTGGCCTGGCGCAGCGCCGACGCCGAGCGGGCCCCGGCGATCAACGGGATCAGGCCCGCTTTCGGGTCCTCGAAGACCTTCTCCCAGTCGGTCGTCCCCTGCGCCGTTTGCGGCCGGGACGCCGTGCTCTTTTCGGCCATGGTTTCGGCCCCCTCTCGGGGTGAAATCAATTCGTGGCCGATCGGCAGCCACGAATCGCATTCTACCCCGAAAGGCCGCCAAACCCGAAAGACGCGGGCGGTGGCGGCCTCAGGCGATCTGTTCGGGGTGCTCGACGGCGATCTCGGGCCAGTACGCGGCCAGCCGTTCGGGCGCGGCGAACAATAGGTTCAGGATATAGGGACTTTTGATCTCGACCCCGGGCGGCACCAGTTTCGGCAGGCCGCCACTGAACGGCAGCAGGAACGTTCCGTACCCCCGATCGACCATCATCCGGCGCAACGCGGCCGGCGACGAGCCCATACGCTCCAACCCGAAGCCGTGCAGCTCGGCGACCACGAACGGGATGCCGTCCGGCCCCAGCAAATCGCCGGCCCCTTCCAGTACCAGCGGCTCGGCGCCTTCGGTATCGATCTTGAGGAGCTTCGGCGGACCGTCGACGCCATGTTCCGGCAGGGCGCCGGCCAGGGTCACGGTGTCGACCGTTTCCGCCATCGGCTCCTCGCGGCTCTTGACGTTGGCCTTGAATTCGCCTGGATCCCACAGTGCATGGCCGCCGTCGTTGTCGCGATTGGTGAAGAACTTCATCGGCTCGCCCGACGCCGTCACCGGATTGTTGACGGCGCTAACGTGGTCGAAGCCGTTGGCTTGAACCTGAGCGCACAGGCGGCGGTAGTTGTCGGGGTCGGGCTCGAAGGCGACGACCCGGCCGGTCGGGCCGACCAGGGCGGCGGCCAGCAGCGTGAAGTAGCCGACGTGGCCGCCGACGTCGACCATCGCGTCGCCTTCTTCCAATACCCTGAGCAGCACCCAAGACACGTCCGGTTCGTAGAGCTTGCCGCCTTGCAGCCAGGTCAGGATGTTGTGTTCGCCGGGACGCTCCGGGTCGAGGTCGAGCAGGACCCTGGCGGTCTTGCCGAAGGCGTCGATCTCGAGCGGAACGGCGGACATGGGCGGCGGTCCTCGGCGCGCCGAAGGGCGCGCTCGGCTCCCTACTGTCGCGTCGAAGACGTGCCGAGTCCATGGGATTTCGATTGCCGTGGAAAAGCCTTACGCCGCCGTTACCGCGATTCGGCTCTCCTGACGCGATTTGGGGCGGCGTTTGATGCGGATTTCGATATCGCGATCGAAGGCCATTAGGAAACGAAGCAAGCGCTCGACGCTGTAGCCTCGTGTGCGGCCACGCAGAAGCTGCGATATGTCGGGCTGCTTCAGACCGATGATCTCGGCGGCGGCTCTCTGCGTCAATTGCCGTTCGGCGATGATAGCTCTGAGTTCACGGACCAGTTCGGCCTTGGTGCGCTCTTCGGCGGGACGCTCGAAGCCCAGGTCCTCAAAGACGTTTCCGCTTCCTCTGGTAACGGACTGTTTCATATGCCTTGCTCCTTGCTTGGCGCTTTCGCCTGAAAGGTCGACTTATGATGCCTCTCGGCCTCGCGAAACCGACGCTCGATCAACGCCATCTCCTTCTTCGGCGTCTTGATGCCTCTCCTGGCCTTCTTCTGGAACGCGTGCAAAGCATAGACAACTCCAGAGAACCTCACCGTATAAACGGCGCGGTAGGTATCGCCATCGAAATCGTCGACGATTTCGAGGATGCCGCTCCCTCGGAAACCTCTTAGCGGTTTCGCGTCGGGGTGCTTGCCGCCGCATTGGGCATCGTCCAGAGCCTGACCCATGACGCGTCGGACATCCTTTGGGAACGCCCGGACGTCGTCCCGGCAAGAGCCAATCCAATACAGCGGCTTACGGTCGCTTGGCATCGCGAATTATAGTAATTTGACTATAACCCCGGCGTCGCGCTGGTTCAAGAACTCGGTATCTCTCCAAATCCGATCAAATCGAACTTAGACGGAGTTGTAAGACTGCTGTCATGCTATTTTAAGTTTAAGCCAGATAGGCACCGGGAGAAAATGGCCGATCATCAAGTGCCACGCGGCGAACCCTCGCGCAGTATTTCAGAAGACGTGAAACGCGCCGTTCGGAAGAATTGCGGATTCGGCTGCGCGATATGTGGTCTGCCGATTTGGCACTACGACCACATCGAAGACTTCTCGAGCGTTCAGAGCCACGAAGTCGCGAATCTGGTGCTGTTGTGTCCCAATCATCATCAGGACAAGACAAGTGGACGACTGAGCGCAGGAGTCGTCCGAAGGGCGGCGGCGGCACCAAGAAACCTACTGCGAGTCCTCAGCACCCCTTACCCACTTCTGTTGGCGGGGGATACCGGACGGCTGGAAGTTGGAGGAAACGTTTACGAGTTCGATTTCTCGGAAAACAATGATCCTTTCGAGGCGATTCGAATACGCGGCCAGACGATTCTAGGGTTGATCAAAGAAGATGACTCCCTCCTGCTCGATCTCGTCATGACGGACCGGAGTGGTGAAATCGTTCTGAAGGTTGCACGGGGAGAAATGGCCGTTTCAACTCAGTTGTGGGATTACCGCATCGAGGGGCGAAATATCTTGATTCGATCAGCACCCCGCAAGATCGAGTTGAATCTAACACTGAACACCAACGGCGTAACGGTAAATCGCGGAAGATTCGTACGAGGCTCAATCACACTTTTCGTCGAACCCGACCATCATACGCTCCTTCCGATGAATCATAGGATGAGCGGAAATACGTTTCGGAATTGTCGTATTGGAATGGACATCAATTGATGACGAAAGAAAACGCCGCGGCTTCGAACTCCGCTTGTCGTTTGAGTATTGTTGATCCTTGACGGTGGGTAACGCCGCGGTTGCGTGGACCGCCCGGGTTGCCTACCTTGCGCCGCCATGAAGTTCCCCGATCCCCTGATCCGCGGCCGACTCGTCAAGCGTTACAAGCGTTTTCTGGCCGACGTCGAGCTCGACGGTGGCGACATGGTGACGGCGCACTGCGCCAATTCGGGCTCGATGCTGAGCGTCCGCGAGCCCGGTTCCGAGGTATGGTTGAGTCCGGCCCGCAACCCGGAGCGCAAGCTGCGCTACACCTGGGAGTTGATCCGCGTCGGCCGCGGCCTGGTCGGCATCAACACCGGCCTCCCCAACAGGCTGGTCGAGGAGGCCATCGTCGACGGCACCATAGGCGAGCTTGGCGGCTACTCATCGCTGCGCCGCGAGGTCAAATACGGCAAGAATTCGCGCATCGACATCCTGCTGGAGGACGAAGCGCTGGGCAAGTGCTACGTCGAGGTCAAGAACGTCACCATGAAGCGCGACCCGTCGCCGGCGGCGCCGGCCGAGTTTCCGGACGGCGTCACGGCGCGCGGCACCAAACACCTGGCCGAGCTTTCCGACATGGTCGCGGACGGCCATCGGGCGGTCATGGTGTACCTGGTGCAGCGCCAGGACTCGAAACGCTTCACGGTTGCCCGCGACATCGACCCGGCCTACGGCGCGGCGCTCGATCACGCCATCGGGGCAGGGGTTGAAATCCTCTGCTACGGATGCAAATTGACGCCCAAACAGATTCGCGTCGCCGTCCCCATCGAGGCTGTGTTGGAGCCCAGGTAAGCTGGGAATGTACATTCTTCGGCCATCGGTGTCATAATCGGGAGATGCAGAACATGCGCGAAGCCGGCAGCCAGCAAACCGTTACCAACGACGGCCGCCAGATTACCATCCACGGGGAGGCGGATTTCGAGGGCATGCGCCAGGCCGGACGGCTGGCGGCGGCGACTCTCGACTACATCACGCCGCACGTACAGGCCAAGGTGACGACGGCCCGGCTCGACAAGCTGTGCCACGACTACATCGTCGATCACGGCGCCATTCCGTCGCCGTTGGGATATCGGGGGTTTCCGAAATCGATCTGCACGTCGGTCAACCACGTCGTCTGTCACGGCATCCCCGGCGACAAGACCCTGCAGGACGGCGACATCATCAACATCGACGTAACGGTGACGCTGGACGGCTGGTTCGGCGATTCGAGCCGCATGTTCATCATCGGCAAGCCGAGCGTCAAAGGGGCGCGGCTGATCGACGTCACGTACCAAGCCATGTGGCGCGGCATCGACGTGGTCAAGCCGGGCGCTACGCTCGGCGACGTCGGCCACGCCATTCAGTCCTACGCCGAGGCCAACCGCTGTTCGGTGGTGCGCGACTTCTGCGGCCACGGGCTGGGCCGGGTCTTCCACGATGCGCCCAACGTCATGCACTTCGGCCAACCCGGCCAGGGCTTGGTCTTGCAGGAAGGCATGTTCTTCACCATCGAACCGATGATCAACGCCGGTCGCTTCGAGGTCAAGATCCTCAGCGACGGCTGGACCGCGGTGACCAAGGACCGCTCGCTGTCGGCCCAGTTCGAGCACTCGATCGGCGTCACGGCGGACGGCCGCGAGGTCTTCACCCTGTCGCCGGCCGGTCTCGACAAGCCGCCCTACGACGTCTGAGGCGAGGTGGACGCGGGGGGATGACGCGATGGCCGGCCAATCCACCGACAAGGTGCTCCGCGACGCCGGCCTGACCGTCAGCCAGCGCCAGGCCACCGACGGCGCCCCCGAGTTCCACGTCGCCGGCGACACCCACCCGCACCGCCACCTGCTGCGCCAGGCCGGCGGCGCCTGGGACAAGCTGAAACGGGTCTGGAAATTCGCCGATGCCGACCCGTCGGCGGCCCTGGCCGAGGCGATCGGGACAAACCCCCCGGAACCGGGACTTGCCGATTCAGCGCCCGAGAAGCCGCATTACTGGGGCCACCGCGAACGCCTGCGCGGGCGTTTCATGGATAACCCGGACGGGCTCGCCGATTACGAACTCCTGGAATTGCTGCTGTTCTACTCGATCCCGCGCCGCGACGTGAAGCCGCTGGCCAAGCATCTGATCGAGCGCTTCGGCGGCTTCGGCGGCGTGCTGGCGGCAGAGCCCGAGCGCCTGGCCGAACTCGACGAGGTGACCTACGCCACAATCGTCCAGCTCAAGGCGGTCCACGCCGCCGCCCTCAAGGCCGGCCGCGAGGACATCTCGGACGGCACCGTGCTCGATTCGTGGGACAGGCTGATCGCCTATTGCAAGGCCGGCCTCGGCCACGACAAGCGCGAGCGCTTCTGCGTCCTATTCCTCAACGCCCGCAACGCCCTGATCGCCGACGAGGTCATGCACGAGGGCACCGTCAACCACACCCCGGTCTATCCCAGAGAAGTCGTCAAGCGGGCGCTGGAGCTCGGCGCGACGGCGCTGATCATGGTCCACAACCACCCGTCCGGCGACCCGACGCCGAGCCAGGCCGACATCGACATGACCCACGAGGTCGCCGAGGCCGGCGACAAGCTCGGCATCGTCCTGCACGACCACGTCGTGGTGACGGCCGACGGCTATTCGTCGTTCAAGGAGATGGGGCTGCTGTAGGGGCGCGCCGCGGCCTACTCGGCGGCTCTGGTGTCGGTGCGGGCGCCCTGCTCGATGATGCCGGTCATCGCCGTCATCGAGTCCACGTCGCGCAACCGCTTGAGTATCTCGAACAGCCGCCTGGCGTGTTCGGCGTCGATGACGCGCCCGGCGCAATCGGCGAACTTCTCCCACAGTTCGTCGCCGCTCATCGGGTGATCGGGACCACGCCCGAGACGGTGGTCGACGCGGCGGCTCAATCGGCGGCCGTCGGCCAGGGTGATGCGGACCTCGGCGCCGAACTGGTTGTCGGAATCGGCCGCCATCTCGGGATGGGCGGCGGCCGTGGTCAACGCCAGCAGCCGGCGGACCGGTTCCTCGATGACCGCGGCGTCCTCGAAATGGGAGAGGCCGACGCGGCCGTCGATGAGCGCCCGGGCGACCGCGTATTGGACGCTGAACTTGGCTTCCAGGCCGGTCTCAGGCTCCGGATCGGCGGCGTGCGGCAGGCGCCTGGGGTTGATCAGGACTTCGATGGCCGCCACCTGATCGGGTGACGGCGCATGGTCGCGGCGCAATTCCAGCATGCAGGCGATCGCGGTGTGGGTCGAGCCGCAGCACGGGAACTGCTTGAGGCCGAGGCCGGGCTCGACGATTTCCAGCGGCGCCGCCCAGCCGTCGAAAAGCCGCTCCGTATCGGTGTTGCCCTCGCCGTTGAAGACATTGAAGAAACCCTGGCGATGCTCGAAGGCGCCCGCCTCGGCGGTGAAGCCGTCGCCGGCCAGCAGCGCCGCCATCACCCCGTTGCGGCCGCAGTGGCCGACATGCAGCGGTTTCGTCATGGTCCCGAAGTTGGCCTTCAGGCCCGACGCCAGCGACGCCGCCAAACCGAAGGCGGTCGCCGTTTGGCCGGCATCGAGCCCGAGCAGGCGGGCCGCCGCCGCCACCGTCCCGAACACGCCGAGCGTCACGGTCGGATGCCAGCCCTTGTCGTAGTGGCCCGGATTGACGGCGCGTCCCAAACGGCTTTCGAGCTCGAAACCGGCGACGTAGGCGGCGATGGCCTGGCTTCCCGACGCCCCCAGCATCTCGCCCAGCGCGATCACCGCCGGCACCAGCGGCACCGAAGGATGACCGCCGATGGAGAGGGCGAGGTCGTCGTAATCGAGCGCGTGCGAGGCGGTGCCGTTGATCAGCACGGCGCTCAACGGGTCGGTGCGGCGAGCACCGTCGAAGGTCAGGCACGGGCCGTCGGCGACGCCGACGCCGGGCAGGCCACGGACCAATTCGACCGAGGGCTCGCCGGCGCCGGCGAGGGCGACGCCGACGGTGTCGAGAAAGGCGATCTCGCTCCATTCGATCGCTTCCTCCGGCAACTCCTCGTAACGAACGGCGAGAACCCGTTCGGCCAGTTGTCGGGCAATGGTCATGGGCAAATTACACTCGATTTCGTATGTTCTCGGTTCGTTAGCAACTAGGGCTTGACTCGTGAGCTCAACCGGTCAGAATCTGATCTGACGGCTTCAAAAGGTAGAAGCCGCTGGTGAGCAAACACCAAGCGGCTTCTGTTTTGAAGTCCCCGCAAAATGATTGTCGTCAGGCGCGGGAACGTGATGTAAGCAAATAGAGAGTGAATCTCCGTCATCGGAATGTCAAGCTTGGCGTCGCCCGCTTTTTGAGGGTAGGGCACGACTATGATTGACGTTATTGAAAATGCCATCCGCGGCAAGCACCTTTTAAAAATCAACTACGGTCCTGGAGAACGTATTGTTGAGCCACATGTTTTAGGTAACAGTGGCGAGGGTAAACTGCTACTCAGAGCGTTCCAGGTATCCGGAGCAAGCGCTTCAGGTGAACCGCACAACTGGAAACTGTTTCGGATCGACAGAATGTCATCCGTCGACGATTCTGGCGTTGAATTTGATGGTCCGAGACCGCTTTACAACCCCAGCGATTCGGCAATGAAGGGGGGAATTATCGCCCACCTTTAGCAGCTCCGCAGAAGTACCCCGTTTCTACTCCAGCGGCGGCGCGAACAGCTCGCGCGTCCCCGCCACGCCCCGGAATTCGTGCGCACCCAACGACTCCCACTCGACGTCGAGGTGGCGGGCGAAGGCCTCGGAAACGACGATGTCGCGGCCCAGGTCCTTGGTCAGCGCTTCGATGCGGGCGACTTCGTTGGCGGCCGGTCCGATCACCGAAAACTCGACCCGTTCCGGCGTGCCGATGTTGCCGAACATGACTTCGCCGACGTGCAGGCCGAGCCCCATCGCCAGCGCCGGCTTGCCGTTGTCGGTCCGCTCGCGGTTGACGAGCTCGAGGCGCGCCTCGGCCTCGTGGGCCGCCTCCAGCGCGGTCCGGCACGCGGTACCGTAGGTGAAGGCGCCCTCGCCGACCGGGAAGATGGCGAGCACGGCATCGCCGATGAAACGCAGCACGTCGCCGCCGTGATCCAAGACCGCGCCGGCGGTGCTCTCGAAGAAGTCGTTGAGGACGCCGAGGAATTCATCGCCCGGCAACTCGTCGGCCAGGGTCGTCGACTTGCGCAAGTCCGAATACCAGATCACAGACGGGATGAGGTCGCCGTCGCCGCGCTTGATCTGGCCGGCCAGCACCCGCCTCGCGGCGTCGCCGCCAAGGTAGGCGGACAGGATGTTGACTGCGGTCTGTTCGCTCCTCGCCATGCGGGCGGCGACCGCGAAGCGCGGCACCAGGCGGCGCAGCGCCGTCAGGTGGGTGTCGGAAAAACCGTCCGGTGCGTTCGTCGTCCACGCGGTGACGACGCCGTCGACGCGGCCGCGATTGGGAAAGCCGTCGTCGAATTTGACCGGCAGGACCAGATAGTCGGTCGCCCCCTTCTCGCTCAGCTCGACCAGCAGCGGAAATGCCCGCCAGCGGCCGTCGCCGGCGAGGCGAAAGCGGTCTTCGGGCAAATCGTCCTCGACCGACGGCCTCAGCGGGCTGCGTAGCCACGCCTCCGACGTCCGATCGCGGTGCGGGATACGTTGACCGCCGCTACCGCCGATCGCCGACCAGGTGACGGTTTCGGCCTGGTACATGGGATGCAGGGTGTTCATGGCGGCGTGGCCGCGACTCAACGGCAATCCGGCCTCGATCAGGTGCTGGCACATGCCGTCCAGCAGTTCCTGCAGATCGATGGGGCCGAGCGTCTTTTCGATCATCCAGTCGCTGACCGCCTGGATGGCGTCTTCCCAGCACTCCGGCGTCGTGCATTCGTCCATTCGTGGCTGTCCCCGCCTGTGCGATCGGCTATTATCGCCCGCCCGGTGGCGGCTGTCGAACCCCCGCCGGTTAATTTATTTTGAGGAATTCGGTTTTCGATGGTCCTGGTCCGCGTTTTCGCCCCGTTCGCGCTCGGCTACTTCCTTTCCTACCTCTTGAGGGTGGTCAACGCGGTCATCGCCCCCGACCTGATCGCCGACCTCGGAGTCAGCGCCGCCGACCTCGGCCTGCTGACCAGCGTCAACTTCCTGGCCTTCGGCCTGTTCCAGCTGCCGCTCGGCATCCTCTTGGACCGCTTCGGACCGAGGCGCACCGAATCGACCCTGCTGATCGCCGCCGCCGCCGGCGCCTTCCTGTTCGCCGCCGCCGACGCCATGCCGGGGCTGATTTTGGGGCGCGCCCTGATCGGGCTCGGCACCTCCGCCTGCCTGATGGCGGCCTTCAAGGCCTACGTCATGTGGTTCCCGAAGGAGCGCATTCCGCTCATCAACGGCTTTCAGATGACGGCCGGGGGCTTGGGCGCCGTCGCCGGCACCGTGCCGGTCGAAATGGCGTTGGGCGTGACCGACTGGCGCGGCCTGTTCGTGATACTGGGCTGTGCGGTGCTGGCGGTGGCGGCGCTGCTCTATCTGACGGTGCCGCGGCGGGCCTCGACCGAATCGATGCCCGGCACCATGGCCGAACAACTGGCCGGCGTTGCCGAGGTGTTTTCGAGCCCGCTGTTCTGGCGGATCGCGCCGCTGACCGTCGCCTCGCAGTGCACCTTCCTCGGCACCCAGAGCCTGTGGTCGGGACCGTGGCTGGCCGACGTCGCCGGCCTCGGGCGCGACGCCGTCGCCGAAACGCTGTTGTTGATCGCGGTGGCCATGGTCGGCGGGTTCCTCGCCATGGGCACCATCGCCGACCGGCTGGGGCGCTACGGGGTGCCGCCGATCCGGGTGGCGCTGGCCGGGATGATGGCGTTCGCCGTGGTCCAGCTCGGGCTGGTCCTGCAATGGACCGAGATGGCGGTGGGGCTGTGGATGCTGTTCGGCTTCTTCGGGACCACCGGCATTCTGCCTTACGCCGTGCTGCCGCAAGGTTTCAGGCCGGAACTGGCGGGCCGCGTGATCACCGGCATGAACGTCCTGGTTTTCAGCTCGGCGTTCGCCGCCCAGTGGGGAATCGGCGCCGTCATCAACCTGTGGCCGACGACGGCCGACGGCGGCTACCATCCGGACGGCTACCAGGCCGGTTTCGCGATGGTGCTCGGCGTCCAGGTCCTCGGCCTGGCCTGGTACGCCCTGTTCCGCCGCGACGCCGCCGTTCCGACGGGGTCGGCCGAGGCCGAATGATCAAAGCCTGAACTCGGCGGTGGCCGGGCCGTCGGTCTCGTAGCCGCGGACGACCAGGGTGCCGGCGGCGGCGTTGGCGACGACGGCCAAGCGGGTGGTCGGGTTGAGGATCGGCGGCGCCACCCACGACAGGTCGCCCGCGGCGGTGTCGCGCACCGCTTCCATCATCCGCCAGCGGCCCTCGCTGTCGATACCGCGGGCGCGGCCCGGCGAGGACACGGCGACCCAGTGGTTGGCGGCGCTGGCCGGGCTCTCACGCACGGCGGCGCCGTCCTCGTAGCGCTCGATGATACAGCCCTGATCGGCATCGATGCCGCTCAGGCTGATGAAGGCCGGCATGGCGAGCGACGTCTCGCCGAGCATCGCCTTGGCCTCTTCGTAGGTGCGGCAGGACTCGAACGCCCGCCTCAGCAGGTGAAGCGGCGGCAGTGTCCGCCGCCGCCACAGGCGGGTCCGGTTGACGACCCAGTCGAGCCAGCACGACGGCGTCCAGCGCCGCATCGGCGGCTGGTTGATGGCGGCCGAGAAGCGGCCCGGCGCCATCGCCGTGACGCAGCCCATGAAACCGGGCCAGGTCACGTTGAAATAGGGGCCTGCGGCCGTATCGTGGCGTGCCACTACCAAGTTGCGCCCGAGACCGTCCAAGGGCCAGTCCAGCGTTCGCAGCAGCCGGTTGCCGGACGCTTCGGGGTCGGGGCCGACGCCGGCCGTGCAGGTCCATTCGAACGACAGGTTGAGGAGGTAAGCGCCGGGGCGGTCGATCGCGGTCGCCGTCCGTTCGATCTCGGCCAGGTAGGGGCTGGCGTTGCGCTCGAGCCAGCGCTTCGACAGCGCATCGCCTATTTTCAGCGCCAGATCGCCGTAATGGGCGCGGCCGTCGGCGACGATGGCGGCCAGGCGCTCGGGATGGCTGTCGAGCAGGCCCGTCGGCCCGGCCGGGCCGGTATCGATCAGCGGAATCGCCGGTAGTGCTACGCTTTCAAGCTCGGCGCGGCTGTCCAATTCGAGGGCCTCGATGTTTACTTCGCCGGTCCCTGGGAATATACCACGGTACGCCAGATTGATCCGAGAGGTCCGATGATTCCGCGCTACAGCCGCCCCGAGATGGCCGCCATCTGGGAACCGGCCAACAAGTTCCGCATCTGGTTCGAGATCGAGGCCCACGCCTGCGACGCCCTGGCCGAGCTCGGCGTCATCCCCGGGCAAGCGGCGAAGGCGGTCCGGGAGCGCGGCGACCGGCCCTACACGGACGACCGCATCCAGCGCATCGACGAGATCGAGCGCGAGACCCGCCACGACGTCATCGCGTTTCTCACCGAACTGGCCGAGGTGGTCGGCGACGAGGCGCGCTTCGTGCACCAGGGGATGACGTCGTCGGACGTTCTCGACACCTGCCTGGCCGTGCAGATGACGCAGGCCGCCGACCTCTTGCTTGCCGATCTCGAGCGCGTGCTCGACGCGCTCAGGCGCCGGGCCGAGGAGTTCAAGCTGACCCCTTGCATCGGCCGCAGCCACGGCATCCACGCCGAGCCGACCACCTTCGGCCTCAAATTGGCCGGCCACTACGCCGAGTTCGCCCGCAACCGCCAGCGCCTCGAGGCGGCCCGGGCCGAGGTCGCCACCTGCGCCATCTCCGGCGCCGTCGGCACGTTCGCCAACGTCGACCCGGCCGTCGAGGCGCACGTCGCCGAGAAACTGGGGCTGACGCCGGAGCCGGTATCGACGCAGGTCATTCCGCGCGACCGCCACGCCGTTTTCTTTTCGACGCTGGCCGTCATCGCCAGCTCGATGGAGCGCCTGGCGACCGAGATCCGGCATTTGCAAAGGACCGAGGTGCGCGAGGCCCAGGAGTATTTCGCGCCCGGCCAGAAGGGCTCGTCGGCGATGCCGCACAAGCGCAACCCGATCCTGACCGAGAACCTGACCGGGCTGGCCCGCGTCGTGCGCTCGGCCGTCGTGCCGGCGCTCGAGAACGTCGCCCTGTGGCACGAGCGCGACATCTCGCACTCTTCCGCCGAGCGGATGATCGGTCCCGACGCCACGGTGACGCTGGATTTCGCCTTGAACCGTCTGGCCGGCGTCGTCGACAAGATGGTCGTCTATCCGGCCAACATGCTCGAGCACCTGAACCGGTTCGGCGGCATCCACGATTCGCAGCGCGTGCTGCTGGCGCTGACCCAGAAAGGGGTGAGCCGCGAGGACGGCTACAGGATCGTCCAGCGCGGCGCCATGAAGGTGTGGCGCAGCTTCGGCATAGATCCCGACGATCCGGCGGCCGAGATCGAGCCGACAGACGAGGACCGGCAGGCGGCCGATCACGACAACCGCCTGATGTACTTCCTGTCGAGGGACGAGGAACTGACCAAGGCGCTGAGCGAGGCGGAACTGGCCGAACTCATGGCGTTCGACTTCACCCGCCACGTCGATGCCATCTTCGAGCGGGTGTTCGGCGACGGTTGATCCCCGCCCCGGCCGGTAGTCCGACCGCCCTCCCTCAATCGAGGAACCCGAGGAACCGCCCGAAGCGCCGGGTCAGCTTGTCGGGGCCGGCGGTCTTGTTGACCAGGTCGAAGGCGTCGCGGGTCTTCGGGCCGATGCGGCCGTCGAGCTTGAGGCGTGGAAACGCGTTGCCGCCGAGCACGGTCGGGGCGAGGTCGTTGATGGTCTCCTGCAACGTCGCCGCCTCGATGCGGCCGGCTCGGCGGTTTCCGGGCCGGTCCTCGGGGTCGGCCTTGGGGTCGCGGAACAGATGACCGAAGGCGGTCCCGGTCTCGCGGGCCAGGTTGCCGCGCCCCGACCGCCGGGCCTGCCTGGCGAAGTCGCGGAAACGCCCCAAGGCCAGACCCTCCTCGATCTTGGCGGCGCCGAGGCGGGCAATCGTGCGTTTCAAATTGCCCCGGGTTTTCGGCCCGAACACGCCGTCGGTCTTCAGCGCCCGACGTGGATAGGCGCCGGACGCTTGGGTTTCCGGCGTCATGGCGCCCGACAGCAGGTTGAGGCCGTCCTGCAACTGGCGGATCGGGCGCGCCAGCGAACGGCCGTCGGAGGCGGCGACGACGCGGCGGGCGAGCCGCTTGAGCCCGTCCCGCAGCGGCCGGCCGTCGGCGTCCAGGGCCGCCGTCGGGCGCTCCGGCAGGACTATCTTGAGTTTGGGCTCGATCATGCGTCCCGCCGCGTCGCGCTCGACCGGGCCGGTGCCGTAGGCATGCTCGAAGAAGTCGCGCTCG
>CAYFMP010000055.1:0-27119 GCA_964344215.1 uncultured Thalassospiraceae bacterium
ATCGCTGCACGGGCCGCTCCTTGCCGGGAGACCGGAGAGCACGTCTCGGCGATTCCCTATCGTCGTGAACCGCTCTAGGAGGGACGGCGGGTGAGCGCGCCGGCAATCGGGTTCATTGGATTCGGCGAGGCCGCCGCCTCGATCGCCGCCGGTCTCGGCGAGGCCGGGATCGAAACCGTTTCGGCCTACGACGTCCTGCAGGAAGATCCGAAGACGCGCCGGACCGTCGAAGCCCGCGCCGCCGAGGCAGGCGCAACGCTGGCGCCCTCCCTGAGCGGGCTGATCGAAAACGCCGGCATCGTCGTTTCGGCCGTCACTTCGGCGGTGGCCCTCGACGTCGCGGAAGCCGCCCGGCCGCACCTCGGGCCACGGCACCTCTACGTCGACATCAACTCGACCTCGCCCGAAGTCAAGATCGAGGTCGGACGGACCGTCGAGGCGTCCGGCGCCCGCTTCGTCGAGGCCGCGGTGATGGCCGCCGTGCCGCCCCTGAAGCACCGCGTGCCGATGCTGCTCTCGGGCCCGGCCGCGCCCGAGCTGATCGAGGCGCTGGCGCCCTACGGCATGGACCTGGAGGACTTCGGACCCGAGTTGGGGCGGGCCGCCGCCGCCAAGATGTTCCGCAGCGTCGTCGTCAAGGGCATGGAGGCGCTGCTGCAGGAATGCGTGCTGGCGGCCGACCGCTACGACGTCGCCGAGCGCGTCTTGGAATCGGTCGGCAAGGGCTATCCAGGTATCGACTGGGGCGAGCTGGCCTCCTACCTGCTCGGCCGCACCGTCATCCACGGCGAGCGCCGCTACCACGAAATGGAGGAAGTGGCGAAGACGCTGAAATCCCTCGGCATCCAGCCGCTGATGGCGGAAGCCGCGGCCAAGCGCATCAAGTGGGGGGCCGGTCTCGGCCTCAGAGAGGCGTTCGACGGCAAAACACCGCAAAGCTACCTGGACATCCTCGCCGCCATACGGGAAAAGGAAGGCCGGGAATGATCTAGCCGCGGGAGTGGGGGTCGAAGTCGGAGTCGGTCCATCCGAGATCGTCCCAGCCGGTTTCCCGCCATGTGCGCCCGTCCATCTTCGGTACACCGCTTTCGGCGATCTCGTAGTAGGGGCCGGCTTCGTCGACGTAGATGTGAACGGCCAGCCCGACCCCGGCATCGCCGTCCAGCGAACCCGCCGCGATTCCCAACGGGCTCTCCTCTCCGTGGTCGAAAAACAGCGTCGATCCACAGTTCCTGCAAAAGCCCCTTCGGAAGGAATCGTAGCGGAACCACGCCAGGCCCTCGGATCTCGTCAACCTGAAATGACGATGCGCGGCGGCGGTGGCGGCGATAAAGTGACCGCTCGAGCGCCGGCATTGTCGGCAGTGGCAGGCGATTACGTCACGCAAAGGCCCGCGGACCTCGTAACGGACCGCCCCACACAGGCAGCCGCCCTCGTGAACTCTCTCTTCCATGTCTCTCAACCTCTCCGGTGCGGCGAAACCCGATAAGCACAGCGCCGGGCGCCGGCCAGGATGTGGTCAGTGCGCTCGACCCTGACGTCGTTGCCGAGTACCGCCTGGAACACCTCCAGTTCCATGGCGCACAGGCCCTGGCAGGCGGTGGCGGCGGCGCAGATCGGGCAGTGGTTCTCAACCAACAGGTAGCCGGCCTCGCCCCCAGTGCCGTTGTCGCCGGACTCCTCGAGGGCCGCCATGTAGCCTTCCCTGGTACGGATTGCCACCAGTTCGGCCAAGCGGTTCTTGAGATCGGCGGCGTCGCCGAGGCGCCGGCGGTAGGCCTCGATTTGGGTGCGGGCGCGTTCGCGCAGCAGTTTGTCCATGCCGCCCGGCCCGAACGCCGTGGTCAGCGATTCGATCAGGCCGACCGTCAATTCGGCGTGAGCGTCGGGGAACAGGGCGTCGGCCGCCGCCGTCAGCGACCACAGCTTGGCCGGACGCCCGACCGGGCGCGCCTGCTCCTGGTAACCGACCAGCTGTTCGGCTTGCAGGGCGTAGAGATGCTGGCGCACGGCCATCGCCGAAAGCCCTAGCTCGGCGGCCAACGCCGTGGCGTCGGACGGCCCGTTCTGCTTCAATAAGTGCTGCAGGCGGCGGCGCGTCCGGGTGGAAGTCTTGGATTGGTTTGGTTTGCCCATGGAATATTTATAAAGATTTTTCTTTCATTAATCAACGAACGAGTCTAAGGTCTCTTAAATTTTTAAAGAAAATTCTATCGAAATAGATAGGAGGGCCCGATGACTATGTCGCCGCAGCTGACCAGGGTCGCTTCATTGGCCGATCTCAAGGCCGACGGACGCCTGGTCGTCAAACCGAACGGCCGCCAGATCGTCCTGTTCGAAGGCGCCGACGGCATCCATGCCTGCAACAACCGCTGCCCGCACGAGGGTTATCCGTTGAGCGAAGGCGACATCGACGGCTGCGTCCTGACCTGCAACTGGCACAACTGGAAATTCGACTTAAGCTCCGGCGAGACGCTGGTCGGCGGCGACACGCTGCGGCGCTATCCAGTCGAAGTCGCAGGCGACGACGTACTGCTCGACCTCGCCGACCCGCCGCCGGCCGAAATCCGGGCCGCCGCCCTCGATAACCTCTTGGACAGCTTCCGGCGCCACGAGTACGACCGCATGGCCCGCGAAATCGCGCGTCTGCAAAAGGCCGGTGGCGATCCCTTGGACGCCGTCCGTGCCGCCATCGGCTGGACCTGCGAGCGCATGGAATTCGGCATGACCCACGCGCTCGGCTGCGCGCCCGAC
The DNA here is from genome assembly GCA_964344215.1 of uncultured Thalassospiraceae bacterium. Lineage (GTDB taxonomy): Bacteria > Pseudomonadota > Alphaproteobacteria > Rhodospirillales > Casp-alpha2 > CAYFMP01. Next base: position 2,755 of record CAYFMP010000055.1, read on the forward strand.
TGGCTGGCCCTGCGCGACAGTCTCGCCAAATCGGAAGCCGCCCGGCTGGTCGCGGTCACCGAGATCGTCGGTCATCTGGCCTGGGATACCCTTCGCGAGCCGGTCTATCCGTTCCCGACCGACAAGGCCGCTTTCGACGCCGAAGCTCTGATCGCCGCCATCGAGGCCGAGGACGAGACGCGAGCGGCGGCGATCGTGCTGGGCGGCATCGAGTCGGGGCTCGGCTTCGAGGTCTTCGAGGAACCGCTGACGCGGGCGGCGCTGGCCCATTACCAGGGCTTCGGCCACGCACTGATTTACGTCCGCAAGGCCGGCCAACTGATCGCTGCGTTGGGTCCGGAGGCGTTCGAGCCGGTGATTTTGGCACTGGTGCGCTATCTCGTCTACACCACCCGCGAAGACCTGATCCCCGAATTCCGCGGCTACGGCAAGGCGCTGTCGCATTGGGACGGTTGTGGCACCGACGCCGTCACGGCGGCCGACTTCGCCGGTCTCAACGTCAACCGGGCGCTGAAGCGCGTGCTCGAGTCCTCGGCCGATATCGGCCGACTGTTCGACGCCCTGCTCGGCCGGCTCGCCGGCGACATGCTGCGCATGGACCTCGACGTGCCGGCCCGCACCGATCGCTCGGTTTCCCACAACGTCGGCTGGCTCGACTTCACCCACGGCCTGACTTTCACCAACGCGGTTCGCGTCCAATGCTCCAAATACCCCGACCTGTGGCCTCAGGGACTTTTGCAGATGGCCTGTTTCGCCGGCCGCAATACGTCTTACGTGGAGCGCGACCTCGACGTCTCGGTGTGGCAGGTGGCGAAGCCGAAGGCTTTCCTGAAGGCGCGGATGGAGGCGCTGTTCGATCACGCCGAGCCCGAGTACATCGTGTCTGCGCATCTGGTGAAGGTGTTGAGCGCGGTTTCCGAAGAGATCGCCCATGCGCCGAAGGCGCCGTGGGCCGGCGAGCTCGCGGCCGCCGTCAACCGCTTCTTGGAATCGCCGTTGAAGCGCAAGCACGCGCTGAGGACGGCGCGGCAGTCGCTGGCCTTCGTCGCCCGCGAGGATTAGGTTGCGCGGCCGCGATCCCCGGCCCTACGATTCGTCATGCCCTGGTCGCGCCCACTCCGTATCGTCGCTTGTCTGGCCATCATCGCCGGACTGTCGGCCGGCTGCGGCGAGGACGACGCCGGAGTCCGCGTCATCGATACCGGCAAGCCGCATGCGCGATTCGTGGTCGAGCTCGAAGCGGTGATCCGCGCCAACGGCCTCCTTGTCGCGGAAGCTTGCGGCGAATGCGGCATCCAGACCGTCGACATCGAAGACCCCGACGCCGCCGTTCTCACCGTCACGCGACCGGGCCTGATGATGCAGCTCCTCAAGGCGGGCGCCGCGGCCGGCGCCGATCCGCCGTTGCGGTTTTATATCTCGAGGCGCGACGACGGCACAGCGCGGCTGACTTACCATCGGCCGAGCCGGGCGCTCGCCGTCTACGGACAGCCGGCGCTCAAGCCCTTGGGCAAGGAGCTCGACGCGGTTTTCGAGAGGATCGCCGAGGCGGCGGCGAGGTAATCGCCGAAACCGATATCGGCGGCAATCGGGTTTGTTTACTTCCGGTTCAGGGCCGAATCGGAAATTCGGAACGAGGTTTGCTTTCATCCTATTCCCGTGGTTTCGAATCCGGTTGTCACGGATGGATACGCGGCAGGACGATCGTCAACGCGGCCGCCACCGTCAGGGAAATGACGATTCCGACCAAGGCCTGGGTCCAGGTCTCCGGGCGCAACACGCCAAGCGAAATAATCACCAGCAGCAGCGGAATATCGAGGAAATGGGTGAATGTCGGCAGCGGCTCCTGTTCCCTGGCTTCCAGGAGCTCAGGCGTGACGCGTCCCTTCTCGAAGGCCTCGCGCGTCAGCCGGCGCAGACGCCTGAAATAGAGACGGGTGATGGTGTTGCCTTCGACGAACTCGATGGCAAACAGGAGCACCATGCCGGCCAGCCACGGCGTCTCGATGAACTCCCATCCCCCATCGAAATCGGCGATAAGCCACGTGCCGGAGAACAGCAGCAACAGCGCCCCCGGCACGACCAAGCCGTCATAAAACACGGCAATGTTTCGCACGGCCTCGGCGAACAGGCTGAGATCGGCCAACTGACGCGATCGCAGGTCGGCAACGAACACCCCGATCAGACCGGCGGAGATGAGGGCCAATCCGAGGAAATGGATAAGTCTCAGGATTTCGAAGGTCATGCGGTTCACAGTCCCGTTCGAGAAAGGCTTCAAGCTGATTCGCGGCCGCCGTCGGTCAATCCGCCGCCAGCACCTCGATCGCCGCCTGCACGCCGCCGCGGCCGTGCGGAATGGCGCAGGCCTCGAGCCCAAGCTCGACGCAGCCAAGCGTGCCGATGATCATCGGCTCGTTGACGTAGCCCATGTGGCCGATGCGGAACGCCTTTCCTTCCATACGCCCCAAACCGTAGCCGAGCGCCACGTCGTAGTTGTCGCGACAATGGGTATGCAGCGGCTCGGTGTCGATACCGTCGGCGACCAGGATGGTCGATACCGACGAGGCGGCGTCGTCCTCGTCGAGCGCGTTCAACTCGAGCGCCCCGGCTTCGGCCCACACGCCAATGGCGGCGCGCACCGCCCGGGCCAGCCGCCGATGGCGGGCGAAGGCGTTGTCGAGCCCCTCCTCGTTCAGCATGTCGATGGATTCGCGCAGGCCAAAGACCAGGTGCTCGGGCGCCGTGCCGCAATACCAGGTGTAATGGTGCTTATCGCGGCGCCGCCGCCAGTCCCAGTAGTTGCGCGGCAGCGAGGTCGTCTCGCCGATCTGCCTGGCGCGTTCGCCGGCCGCCGTGAAGCTCAGTCCCGGCGCCATCATCAATCCCTTCTGCGAGCCGCCGACGGCGACGTCGACGCCCCATTCGTCCATCCGGAAATCCGTCGTCATCAACGAGGCGATGGTATCGACCATGAGCAGGGCCGGGTGGCCGGCGGCGTCGATGGCGCGGCCGACGGCGGCGACGTCGCTGGTGATGCCGGTGGCGGTGTCGGTGTGGACCATGAGCACGGCCTTTATGGCGTGTTCGGAATCGTCCTTGAGGTTGGCCTCGACCTCGGCCGGGTCGATGGCGTGGCGCCAGTCGTTCTTCAGATACACGGCCTCCAGCCCGAGGCTGTCGGCCATGGCCGACCAGCTCAGCGAGAACTGCCCGGTCTCCGGCACCAGGACGCGATCGCCCGGCGACAGGGTGTTGGTCAGCGCTGCTTCCCAGGCGCCGTGACCGTTGGCGGCGTAGATGAAGACCTCGCCCGAGGTTTTGAACAGCGGCTTCAGATCCTCGTGCACGGTCTTCGACAGGGAGATGAACTCGTCGCCGGCATACTCCAGGGCCGGCCGGTCCATGGCGCGGAGCACGCGTTCCGGGATGTTGGTCGGACCCGGCGTCATCAGGAAACTGAATCCGGTGTTGGCGGTCATGGCGGTTTCCTTACCATCAGTCTCGGATGGCGGCGGCGACGGCGGCGCCGAACGCCTCCGTGCCGGCGCTGCCGCCCATGTCCGGCGTGTGGTTGGCGGGGTCGGCCAGAACCTCGTCGACGGCCGTCTCCAGACAGGTGGCCGCTTCCGTCAACGCGTTGTCGCCGTGCCGCCCGGCCAACCACACCAGCAACATCTGCACGGAGAGCAGCAGCGCCGTCGGGTTGGCCATATCCTTACCGGCGATGTCGGGGGCGGAACCGTGGGTGGCCTGGGCGATGGCGTGGTCGGTGCTGGCGTTGATGGCGCCGGCCAGGCCGAGGCCGCCGGCCAGCTCGGCCGCCTCGTCGGACAGGATGTCGCCGTACATGTTGGTGGTGACGACAACGTCGTAGGCCGAAGGCGTGCGGATCAGGTGCGCCGTCATGGCGTCGATCAGCACCTCTTCGAGCTCGACGTCGGGATACTCGGCGCCAACCCGGCGCACGCACTCCAGGAACAAGCCGTCGCTGACCTTCAGCACGTTGGCCTTGTGCACTGCGGTGACCTTGTTGCGCCGCGTGCGGGCCAACTCGAAGGCCGAGCGGGCGATGCGCTCCGAGCCAGCCCTGGTGATCTTGCGCACGGCCAAGGCGATATCCTCGGTCGGCATGAACTCGCCAACCCCTGAGAACATGTTGCGGTCCGCATAGAACCCTTCGGTGTTCTCGCGGACCACCACCAGATCGATGTCGGGCGCGGTCGCCGGCACGCCTTTCCGCGCCCGGGCCGGGCGGATGTTGGCATAGAGGTCGAGCCCCTTGCGGATGGCGCTCGACGGGTTGAAGCCGCCCTGGTCCGTGGGCGGATAGGCGTAGGTGTCGCACGGCCCGAGGACGACGCCGGCGGCCGCCCGGATCTCTTCCATCACATCGTCCGGCAGGGTCGAGCCACAAGCGGCGTGCGCGGCAAGCCCGATGTCGCGGGTCTCGAGATCGAGACCGAGTTCGAAACGCTCGATCAGCGCCGCCAACACGGTCTCGGCAGCGGCGGTGATCTCCGGCCCGATGCCGTCGCCGGCAAGCACGAGAATCTTCACCTCATATCCTCCGTTTGACCGGCGCTCACGTGAACGACCGGAACCGGGCGGTGCCGTCGCGCTCGATCTGGCCGACCAGGTCGACCTCCCAGGTCAAATACTGCTGCATGGCCTCGGCGTCACCCTCGTCGAGGTCGTAGGGCTTGTACCAACGGTCGTCGGGCTCGTCGGCCATCTGCGCGAACCCTTCCTCCAGCGGCAGACCGGCCCCGGTCCAGGCGTCGGTGCCGCCGGCCAGCACCTTGACCCGGCGCCCCGAGGCGGCCGCGTCGGCCGCCGCCAGCCGGGCCAGCAGGCCGTGCGGCGAGGTCAGCACCAGCATCTCGGCGTCCGGCAGCTTTTCCAGGTTCTCCGGCATCCACGAGCGGATGGCGAACCAGGCGCCGGCGACGTGGCCGCGGCTGTAGCGGAGCGAGTCGGCGAGATCAACGACGACGGCCTCGCCCGCCTCGATCATCCCGGCAAGCTCGTCGGCGCCCACCGTCGACGGGTTGGCGCTATCCAGGCCGGGGATGCGCGGCCGGTACTTGCCGGTCGCCGGCGCCGCCCCGTCGAGGCCGCCTTCGAGCACGCGGACGTCGTCCCAGCCCATCTGCTTCAGCCACGACGCCGTCATCGTCGCCCGCACGCCGTCGTCGTCGGTCAGCACGATGCGGGCGCCGCGGACGCCGACGTACTCGTCGGTCGCCTGCACCAGCTGGCCGCCCGGCGCCGGCCTGGCGCCCGGCAGGTGGGCGAACCGGTATTCGGCCGGATCGCGGACGTCGAGTAGGTAGAGGGTGCGCTGACGGTCGTACTGCCAATCGGCGAAATCGCGCGGCGAGATGGTCTCGACGCCGAAGCGTTCGGCGACCCGCGCCGCCGCTCCAAGCGCCTTGGCGCGGCCTTCCTCGGAGACTTGCGGGAACGACTCCTCCGAGCCGCGCATCAGCTCGAAGCCGGCCAGGTGCCAGCCCATGGTGCCGTTCTCCAGCGCCACCACGCGGTTCGGGATGCCGGCGTTGATCAGCGACTGGGCGCCGATGATGGAGCGGGTGCGCCCGGCGCAGTTGACGACGACGGTGGTGGCCGGGTCGGGCGCCAGGTCGTGGACGCGGAGCGCCAACTCGGCGCCCGGCACGTCGACGCCGCCGGGAATGCTCATCTTGCGGAACTCCTTGAGCGGCCGCGAATCGAGGACGACCAGATCGTCGCCGCCGTCCTGCATGGCCTTCAGCTCGGCGGCGGCGATGTGCGGGGTTTCGCAGGTCGCCTCGATGAACTCGCCGAACGCCTTGCTCGGCACGTTGACGCCGGAGAACAGCTCGAAACCGGCCTCGCCCCAGGCCTCGACGCCGCCTTCCAGGTAGGAGACGTCGGTGTAGCCGAACCCGGTCAGCTTGGCGGCGGCGCGCTCGATAAGGCCGTCGCCGGCCGCCGAACACAGCACGATCGGCGCGGTGCGCCTCGGCACCAGGCGGTCGATGCGCAGCTCCAAGCGGCTCAGCGCCAGCGGCACGGCGAACAGCAGATGACTCCTGGAGAACGGCCCCAGCTCGCGGACGTCGATGAGCGCGAGCTCGCCGCCCGCCGCGATCCGTTCGCGCAGCGCCGCCGCGCTCAGGGGTTTGGCCGCAGGCGTCGTCATCGGCTCAGGCGGGCTTGATGTTCTGGGTGGCCGGGAAGACGGCGTAGGTGCCGAGCCGCTGGTTGTACTGGACGCGCTCGTGCAGTTGCTCGAGGGCCAGCCCGTACATGTGGAAATGCACGGTCTGCGCCTCGCCGTCGGTGTGGATGGAATGGATGTCGTCGGGCATCAGGGTGACGCCGTTGCCGAAGCCGACGGTCTGGCGCCCGGTCTCGATCAAAGTCCCCTCGCCTTCGACCGATCCGTCGTCGGCGCGTTCGTAGAAGACGTTGTGCTCGTCGCCGTGGACCCCGACGATGACCGCCCAGGTGGTGTGGTTGTGCGGATGCACGCCCTTGCCCGGCAGCGCCGTCGAGGCATACAGCGCGAAGCGGTGGTCGGGGTCTTCCGACAAACGGTAGATGACGCCGTTGCCGTCGTCGGCGCCGATCGGGAAGTCCTCCAGGGGAAACAATTCGCGCTTGTCGGCCAGCTCCAGCAGTGCCTGCTTGACGGCCTCCAGGGCCGCCCGGTTGACGCCTTGTTCGGCCTCGATGCGGCGGACGCGCTCGACGGTTTCGGCGACGGCGGCGGTGCGTTCGGCGTGGGCGTCCATGCGAAATCTCCGGGGCTCGGCTGCTCCAATCCAGACGTTTGTATACATCCCCCGCGAGCGCGTTTCCATGCCGGAATCGCGGGGCGGCAGCGGGCCGTTCCCCGGGACTCGGCGGCGATGGGCGCGGCACCGGGAACCGCGTGTCCCCGACAATTGTCCGCGTCGCCTCGGCCACCGCCCGCCCGCCCGAAAACCGGTTCGATTTCAAGCGTTTGTCGGCTGTTATTCTTATTTTCGTGGATTTATGATATCTTTCTTGACATTTCATGAATTCTATCATATACAAACCATGATCGAGTGCCCGCGCGGCCCCGGACCTACCTAGAGAGACCGGGACAACCGAGAGCGGACAACACTCCCCGATAACCCTTTGTTCGAAACGCGCGAGGCGGTCTTTGAACCTGCCCGCGCCGGATGGAGCGCCCACGTGCGCGCCCTCGCCTTGACGTGCGGGTGCCGCGCCCGGGCGCCAGGAGACATCGCCATGCCGCGACTGTTCAGACTGAAACGCCCCATCGGCCTCGCCTACACCATGGACGAGGACGACGTGCTGAAGACCAAGCAGGCCTTGCATTCCCTGGGCCTCTACGATCCCCCCAAACGCTACGGACTGACCCGCTACCCGGACATGCCGCTGATCGACGGCCTCAAGGCCTTCCAGCGCCGCAGCGGCCTTCGTGAGGACGGCGTCGCCAAGCCCGGCGGGCCGACCATCCGGCGGCTCAACCGGGCGCTCACAGAGCGCCGCCGCGACCTGCCGGCCGCCGGCCTGTCGTCCGACGCCCGCCGCGCCAAACCGAAACGACCCGGCGACCAGCACCCGCCGCTGCCGTCACCACCGGTCAAACCTAAGCCACCCGGCGACCAGCACCCGGGCCACGCCAGGCCGAAGCCACCGGGCAAGCCGAAACCACCGGGAGACCAGCACCCCGATCCCAAGGAGCCGGATCGGCCCGACAAGCCAAAGGAGAATCCCTGCAAAGGCTGGGAAAAACTGATTGATGAAATAAAAGGCGAAATCGAAGAGGTTGACGAGCAAATAGAGGCAGCCGAGCGCGAGCTAGCAAGAGACAAGATAGCCCTGTCCCGTATGAAAAGGGAAAGGGACGGGCGACCGACCGGCCTGCCGCCAATTACCGCCATGCCACCCGTCGGCGGCAGGCGCCGCCGCCCGGGCGTCGCGTTCGGGCCAATCCTCGATATCCTGAATGCCATCGTCGCGGGCAGAGCCAGCGAAGAGGACAGGTGGCGGAGGGCGGCCGAACAAGGCGACATTGAGGCCGTCCAACGCAAGATCGAAGAACTTGAAGAGAACCTCAAAGATCTGGTGGCTTTAAGGAAGCGAAAGGACGGTGCACTCCTGCAGGCCAAGGATCACCTTGAGAACTGCCGCCGCGATAAAGGCAATCGTGGCTAGATGAACAACGTCTAGTGAGCCTGAGGGTAAAGCGGCAGCGGCGGTTTACTGCCCCGGGCCAGCCACTCGCGGACGCGATCGGATTCGTAGCGGGTCATGCGTGGCGCCAGCAGCCGGATATCCCGCTCGACAGCCATCCCGTTGGCTCCCGCCCGCATCAACCAATAAAGGGCGTGGTCGTTGGCGAGAAGAAGCCCGTTGCCGTCCCGATAGCGTTCGTAGAGATCGATCTGGGCGGGGAGGTACCCCTCGTTGGCCAGTCGGGTGAGTTCGACCTCGCTGCCAACCGTCGCGCCCCACTGCTCGATCGAATCCTGAACCCGGTCATAGCGGGCGGGCGAATGGCCGTTTCTCGCCGCCAGGGCAAGAAGAAGCGAGGCAATATGACCTGTAAGTTCGGTCCGAAATCTCTTCCCCGTCTCGGTGGCATAGGTCTTTGACAACTCATAGGCGATCTGAGGGTCCCCATCGCGCATTGCCGCTCCCCAGGCAACCGCATCGTCGATCTGGGAGAGGAAGCCCGGTTTCAAACCGGCTTGTTGAGCCTTGCGGCGCTCATCGGCTACCGTCTCGGGTTTTTCCGAGAGAACAAATAAGCGCAGTTCCTCCCGCACCGTCTCGCGATCCTTGGTCGTCAGATTGCCTGTCCAGTGATGGTAGGCAAGTTGAAGCTCCGTGCTGAGTCCTTGCACCCGATCAAACTCGTCGGCAGTCGCGACGCCGGCAGTCGCAACGAACACCGCAACCAGTCCACCAATAAAGAGACCCAAGCATTTCTTCATGCCGAGGACTATAGCAAAACCGAGAAGAAAAACCGATCAAGACTATGCGAAGTTGTAAATCTTCGATGAGACAGAAGCGCGCATTGTTGGATTCAGCGAAAGCAGGTATGGGCGATGAAAGTTTCCGTGACACGTTTGGTTCTTGCCGCGCTCGTTTTATTGTTCCCGATCACCTCGAGCGCCGGGGAAAAGAAACTGATCTTCAATCCACCGGGTTCCTTCCTAGGCTCGCCCGGAATGTCGAAAATCGACTATCTCTCCGGCGTCCTTGACGCGCTTTACTATGTGGAGGAGAACGGCCAACCGGACAGTCGGATCAACGCGTGCTTGTTCGAGGATGATGATACGGCCAAGACATTGGCCCTGCTTTTCGCACCCGCCATTAGCGCCGTAAAAGAAGCCGACGAAAGCGGCAACCGGAATTTTGCCGTCGTTGATGTTTTGATTGAGATGCTCGCGGATTGGTGTCCGGAGTGACTGGAGTGGTCGAGCGACGTCACTCACCGGCCCCGTTCGCACCCTTCAAGGCTGCGCCCGCTCACGCCCCCGCCTTGATGCGGTGCGGGTTGCGCATCAGGAGCAGCACCGGCACGCAGACGAAGATGATGGCGGCGAGCAGCCGGAAATCGGCGATGTAGGCGATCAACTCGGCCTGGCGGCCGAGCACGTGATCGACGGCGGCCAGCCCCTGCGGGCTGGTCAGGTCCCAGAGCTCCGGCACGGCGCCGTGGCGGAAGCTGTCGCGGAACGGCGTCACGAACTCGCTCAAGCGCGCGTGGTTGACCTGGGTTGCGCGCACCAGGTAGCCGGCCAGCAGCGCGATGCCGAGGCTGCGGCCGATGTTGTTGAGGAGCGAATAGAACGCCGTGCCGACGTCGCGCTGCTCGGCCGCCATGGTCGAGAACGCCACCGTGTTGACCGGGATGATGAAGCAGCTAAACGCGATGCCTTGGATGAAGTTGATGACCAGGATGCGGGTCATGTCGATATCCTCGGTGAAGGTCGAGAGCTGCCACATGGTGATGGCGGCGACGCTCATGCCGAAGAAGATGACCTTCCTGGGATCGACCACCTTCAGCAAGCGGCCGACGAAGAGGGCAGCGAACATGGCGCCGGCGCCGCGGGGCGCCATGATCAGGCCGCTGTCGATCAGCGGGTAGCGGCCGAGGTTCTGGACGAACGGCGGCACCAGGACGAGGCTGCCGAACAGCATCGCCCCGAACAGGACGCGCAACACCATGCCGAACATGTAGTTGCGGTCGCGGAAGATGGCCGGGTCGACGAACGGCGTCCTGGCGGTCAGCGAGTTGACGACGAACACCCACAGCGCCGCGGCCGAGACGCCGGCCAGGATCATGATGGTCGGCGAGGCGAACCAGTCGAAGCGCTCGCCGCGATCGAGGATGAACTGCAGGGAGGCCACCGCGATCGCCAGCATGGTGTAGCCGAAGTAGTTGAACGGGCGTTTGAGGCGGTGGCCGGGGCGCGGCACCAGGACCAGGATCATCAGGAAGGCCAACAGCCCGACCGGAATGTTGAGGTAGAACGCCCAGCGCCACGAATAGTACTCGGTGATGTAGCCGCCGATGGTCGGACCGATGATCGGGCCGAACATGATGCCGACCCCCCACCAGCTCATGGCGATGCCGAAGTCCTCGCGCCTGTAGATGGCGAACAGGGCCGATTGCGACAGCGGAATGAGGGCGGCCCCTAGCGCCCCCTGGCAGAAGCGGTAGACGAGGATCTCGGTCAGCGTCTCCGAACGACCCGACAGCAACGAGAACGCCATGAAGCCGGCGATGGCGATCAGCATCAACGGCTTGCGCCCGAACCGGCCGCTGATCGCCCCCCACAGCGGCGTCATCACGGCGACGGCGATCAGATACGACGTCAGCACCCAGGCGATCTGGTCCTGGGTCGCCGACAGGGAGCCTTGCATCTGTTTCAGCGCGATGCTCATGATCGCCGTATCCAGCACTTGCAGGAGCGGCGCCATGATCAGGGCGACGGTGATCGCCCACAGCCGAAGCCCGGTCGGATAGCCTTCGGCCGCGACGGTGCTCACAGCAGGCTCCGCACCCAACCCAAGGCGGCTTGCGCCAGATCGGGAAGGGCGCGCTCGTGCCCGGTGTCGATCTCGACGACGACGCTCATGCCGGCCCGGAGCGCGGGTTCGGCCGCCGCCTCGTCGAGGGCCAGGCGGACCGGCAGCCGCTGCACCACCTTGACCCAGTTGCCGGACGCGTTCTGGGCCGGCAGCAGCGCGAACTCGGCGCCGGTCGCCGGGCTGATGCCGACGACGGTGGCGTTGCGCGCTTGGCCCGGATAGGTGTCGATGCGCAGCACGGCCGATTGGCCGAGGCGGACATGGGTAAGGTCGGTCTCCTTGAAGTTGGCCTGCACCCATACCTCGCCGGTGCCGATCAGGCTGAACACCGCCTCGCCCTCCTCGATGTACTCGCCGGACTGCAAGTCGAAGTTGGTGACGACGCCGGCCGTCGGCGCCAGTACCCGGGTCCTTCTGAGGTCGAGCCGGGCGCGGTCGCGGGCCGCCTTGGCCTGGCGGACGCGGGGGTGGGCGGCGGTGGCGATGTTGACGTCGCCGCCGAGGTTGGCCAGGGCCTCGGCGATGTCCTGTTTGATGGCGCCGGCCCGGTCGCGGGCGTTGCGCAGGTTGCGGGCGGCCGTATCGAGGTTGGCCTGCGAGGCATAACCCTTCTTGTTGAGCTTGTCCTGGCGCTCGAACTGGGTCCGGTAGAAGCCGACGTCGCCTTCGGCCAGCTTCAGCTCGGCCAGTTTCTGGCGATACGAGGCGCGTAGCGCCTCGATCTCCTGGCGCGCCGTCGCCAACACCGCTTCCGAGTGCGCCAGCGCGATACGGAACGGCTCGTCTTCGATGCGGAACAGCTCGTCGCCCTTGCCGAGTACCTGATTGTCGCGAACGGCGACTTCGACGACGCGCCCCGAGACGTCGGCGCTGACGGCGATCTTGTCCGATTTGACGTAGGCGTTGTCGGTCGAAACGAAGCGGCCGCCGGTCAGATACAGGTAGGCGCCGCCGGCGGCGACGGCGACCGGGCCGAGCGCCGCGACCAGCACCATCGCCAGCAACCGCGCGAGGCGGCGGGCGGCCGGGCGCCGCTCGGCGGTGGCGGCGGCCGCCACCGTTTCGGGCTCGGCGGCCTCGGCCGTTCCGGGGGCGTCCAATTCGACCGCCTTGGCGTCCTCGGAGACTCCGCCGGCTTTGCCAATCTTGTTCTTATCGGCCATCGTCGTCTCCGCCCCCGTCCTTCAGCATGTTGGCCTTGATAAGCAGCAGGGTGTCGATCAGCTTCTCGCGGTCTTCTTCCGGCACGCCCTCGAAGGCCTCGGCCCGGGTCTTTTCCGACAACCGGCGCATTTCGTCCAAAACCGGCTGCACCTCCTCCATCAGATAGAGCCGCCAGGCGCGGCGGTCGTCGGGGTCGGGGCGGCGCTCGACCCAGCCCTTGTCGGCCAGGCGGTCGATGTGGCGGCCCAAGGTGATGGTCTCGACCTCGAGGATGTCGGCCAGGGCCGTCTGGTTGATGCCCTGGCGGCGCCTGAGCTGGGCCAGGACGCGCCACTGGGCGCGGGTCAGGCCGAGCGTCTGGGCGCGCCGGTCGAAGCGCTTGCGGACCAGCCGCGATGTGTCGGCCAGCAGGAAGCCCAGGCTCCTGGTCAGGTAGGCGTCGTCGGTGCGTGGCATGAGGAGATTATACTAAGTCAGCTTATTATATGCCAGCTTTAAGTTCACTTGGCCCAACGGTGCTTCTCGAATCGTATTGATTTCAAAAGCTTTTTCTAGATCACTCCGGCCTGTTTTCGCTCGTTAAGATTACCAACTGTCGGCTCGCTCTCGATAGATTCGCGAGCGAACAGTGAGGCCAAAACGAAAGCTGGTCTATTTCTTGGGAAGGTCTAACCCCATCAATGCTAGGAGTGGAGGTGTTTCAGGGATCAGAATTTGGTCATCAGCGTTGAGTTTTGCCCCAGATCTCTTGTCTCGTCCCGAACTCGTAAGGATCTTTATCTCCCGATCCTCAGCGGCAGAATGAACAACCTCTCCAAATTGCTCGAATGTACCCATGACGCCCGCATTTAGCACTTTTCGCTGAATTTCACGGTAAGAAACAGGATTGTGACCAAAGGTCTCAAGGATAGTTGGTGGTAGGTCCTGTTTTAGACCGGCTTTAACCCTCTGTAATGCTGAGGAATCAAAGTCTAGTGGTAATGGCAGTGAGCTCACATCGTTTGCCGTAAAGCCAAGAATCCCCAAACCATCCGGGCCGTGCGAAATCGAAGCGTTTGCGACCTCCCAGTGCGTACATGCCATGGCATTCCGTGCCGCAGGATGGTTTGAGGCATGAACGAGCCATAGCGCACGACCTGACTCAGCAGGCTTAACGAAAATGACTGTAAAATAGGGGTTGCCTAACTGCGCTTTGAGGTGTTGGGCAAGTCTGTTTTGAATAAGATAGCGAGCGCCTTTTTGTCCTTTCAGTTCAAGTAACTCCTGGAGGGCGCTCTGATCGATGCCAGCGCCAAGCGCCGCTTTCGCGAAATCTGAACCTGCATTTAAGAAATCGATTAGCCAATCGATAGCCCAAGTCATTATGACTTCTGATCTATCGAATTCATCGAGGAGGCTTCGAACCATCGAAAGTTCGACGGAAGTGTACCCCGTTTGATCAAGTAAGAATATCGATCTGCCGCTTCTCGGGCTTAAGAGGGAAACGTCGGACCGGATATGATCTATCTTGCTCTCAATCTTTCCATGGTGGAGGTTTATGTCGGAGCCGATTCGAGCACCGTATCCTTGGGTCCAGAGATAGTTTCGTAAGGCCGACAGATTGTTATTATTGTCGTCGATAAAATGTGTTCGAATATTAAAAATAACAGGATTAGGCCTGCCTTCATTTACTCGAATCTCTGCGGATTCTAGCTCCTCAAGAATCATCAAGGGAGAGCCAGAAACTTCTTCACCGCGAAAAGTGAAATAGCCCCCGCCAGCAAAGCCATCAATGATGGTTAGCTTTAGCTCTCTGCGCTGCCTAGGTTGTGTGAGGATATCCAAATACCGACGGAGATAGGCCCTAAAGACTCGTAACTTGGCTTCACTATGAACCTGGAGTTCCGGCGGTGACCCATCACGCCCCCATCTGAACTCCTTGGGAGTGTTCATGCTGCTCCGGCATTCCGTTCCATAGTTCGCCTTGAAGTGAGCGACCGCCAGTCTTCGGGGTTTGCCCACCCCATTGTTTAAAGAAAAATGCTACATTCGCCTCTCGGCACTGATCTCTTATCGAGAGCGCCCATTCTTCTTCGATTGCCCGAGCCCCCGGCCCGCTCTCCCCGCCGACAATGGCCCAGTCGATTCCCGCGAGGTCGAGCCCCGGCAGGGGTCCAAGCAGCGGTTCCAGCGAAAGGAACCTCACCGTCGCCGGCGTCTTCTGCAACACCTCGACCCGATCCAAGTGATCGGCGTTCTCGACGCTGACGCCGAGCCAGACGTTGGGGAGCACCGGGAAGCTCTCGGTATCGGTCAGCATTTCCAGCATGTTCTGTGGACGCTTGGTCAGAATCTGGAACTGGTGTCGGTCCGCACTCTTCATCACGTCCCAGATACGCGTGAGAAAGTCGCGCGGTATGTCCTCGTGGAACAGATCGGACATGGAATTGACGAACACGCGGACCGGCTTGCGCCACTTGAGCGGGGCCTCAAGCGACCGCTCATCGATGGAAATACGTCCTGTCCACTGGGTTCTCTTTCCGGAACGGCGGGTGAGCTCCCGATACAACGGATGCCCCATCGCTTCGAGCCGGGCCGCCATCCGAATGGCGTAGCAGTTGGTACAGCCCTCGGAAACCTTGGAGCATCCCTTCGTGGGGTTCCAGGTCTTATCCGTCCATTCGATGGAAGTGCTCATTTAGCGATCGGTTCCAGACTACAAAATTCGCCCATAAGTATACATTCATTAGAACAAATCATGAAAAATTTCTTAAATCACCCTGGCATCGCGCAGCTCGTCGAGGCGGGCGTCGTCGTAGCCGATGCCGCGGAGGATCTGCTCCGTGTGCTGGCCGAGTTTCGGGGCCGGGTTGGCCGGCGTCTCGTCGTCGCCGCACCGAATAGGCGAATCGAGCATGCGGAACGGCCCGTGACCGTCGAGCTCCATGGTCTGGATCCTGCCGCTGTCGGTGACGAACGGGTTTTCGAGCGCCTGGCGCAAGTCGTTGATGGGGGCGGCCGGCACCCGGCCGGCGAAGACGTCCAACCACTCGGCCGTGGTCCGCTCGGACAAGGCGCCGTCCAGCATCTCCTCGATCAGGGCGCGGTTGTCCAAGCGCTCGGAGAAGGTCGCGAATCGCGCGTCGTCGCCCCATTCGGGGCGCCCGACCGCCTCGCACAGCACCGGCCAGAACTTCTCCTTGTTGGCCATGATGTAGAGCCAGCCGTCCTTCGTATGATAGAGCTGGCAGGGGGTGAGCGACGGGTGGGCCGAACGCGCCAGGCGCTCCTGGACGACGCCTTCGTTGAGATACCAGGTGGCCGGGTAGGAGGTGTTGAACAGCGCCACGTCGAACAGGCTCAGATCGATGTCGCCGCCGTCTCCGCTCGCCCTGGCCCGGGTGATGCCGGCCAACACCGAATAGGCCAGCCCCAAGCCGGTCATCAGGTCGACGATGGACAGCCCGAAGCGGGTCGGCGGCGTATCGGGCTCGCCGGTCAGCGTGAAGTAGCCGGCCTCGGCCTGCGTCAGGTAGTCGAAGCCGGGCCAGGCGGCGCGCGGGCCGTCGCGCCCGTAGGCACTCAGGTGCGCGCACACCAGCTTCGGGTTGTGGTCCTTCAGGGCGTCGTAGGTCAGGCCGAGCTTGGCCGGCACGTCACCGCGCAGGTTGGAGACGACGGCGTCGGCCGAGCCGACGAGGTCGTGAAACACGCCCTGGCCCTCCTCAGAGCCGAGGTCCAGGGTCAGACTCAGTTTGTTGCGGTTGAAGGTGTGCCAGAACTGGCTTTCGCCGTTGTCGAAGAAATAGGGGCCGACCTCGCGGCAGTAGTCGCCGCCGGTCCCGGGGTTCTCGATCTTGACGACCTCGGCCCCCTGGTCGGCCAAAAAAAGCGTCCCGAACGGCCCCGCTCCGTATTGCTCGGCGGCCAGCACCCGAACGCCTTTCAAGGGGAGGGTCATTGCTTAATCCCGTGTTCAGTTGCGGCGACGGTCGCGTTGTTCTCGCCGCCGCCGTTGGTAGCCGCCGGCGGCAAGGGGAAACTCTAGAATATCGGGCCGCAAAAGAGAAACGGGTAACGAAACGTCGGTTGCCGGAACGCGGACATCGACAACGACACCTTGACCAACAGTTCGGCGGCGGGAATCGAGCGCGATTGTCGTGAAATTGAGGTTTACCGGAAAATACTTGATACTGGCAGGGCTTTCGGGGCCCAATCGAAGGGAAATGAGCCGCAAGTCGTGATCGCATGGAGAACAATGGCCGTGGTCGCCGCCGTCGGTTTGGCGGTATCGGCGCCGGTCCGGGCCGACCGCCACACGCCGACCCTGCCGGTGACGGAGCTGAACGCGGACGGCATGTACGTCCAGAAGTGGCTGTACGACAGCTCGCTCGACCTCCGCAAGGACCTGGCGGCGACGCGGAAGGAAGGCAAGCGTCTGGTCATCTTCTGGGAACAGAAGCAGTGCCTCTATTGCCGGCCGATGTACGAGACCAACCTGCGCATCCCGCGGGTCATCGACAAGATCACCAGGAACTTCAACGTCGTCAAACTCGACGTGCTCGGCGAGCGCAAGGTCACCGGCCTCGACGGCGCCGTCATGACCGAGAGCGATCTGGCCGGCAAATACAGGGTTCTCTATACCCCGACCCTTCAGTTCCTGCCCGAATCGCTCGAAGAGATGGCCGCTCTCGGCGGCAAGGAAATGGAGGTATTCCGCTCGGAGGGTTCCTTCAAGCCTTTCCATTTCTACTTCCTGTTCCATTACGTGCAGAGCAAGGGATACGAAAGCGAACCCAGTTTCCAGCGCTGGCTCGGCAATATCGGCAAGGACATGCAGGCGAAGGGCATCACCTACGACCTGTGGTTCGAAGGGTTGCCGCCGGACCTGCCGAACGAATACTAGAGCGGTTCACCTTACCCGGTTCGGCTCGACCGCTTGGCGGGCGATGACGGTGCGCGGCAAATCGCCGGCGGCACCGACGTCCAGCCGGCGGCGATCGATACCCCGGGTTAGGTCATCAACAGCGGCGTCGCCACCCGCGGGCCCAGCGTCAGCCCTTCGACGGAGCGGACGATCGTTTCCGCGTCTATGCCGAAGTGGTGATAGAGGTCGTCGATGCGTCCGGTCTGTCCGAAATGCTCGACGCCGAGCGGCACGGTGTGATGACCCTGGACCGAGCCGAGCCAAGCCAGCGTCGCCGGATGACCGTCGATGACGGTAATCAGGGTACAATGCGACGGCAGCGCGGACAGCAATCGCTCGATATGACTGTAGGCGTTGCCGTTGCCCCGCCGCCGCACCCGTTGCGCCGCCGTCCAGCCGGCGTTCAGCCGGTCGGCCGAGGTTACCGCCAGCACCCCGAGGTCGCGACGGTATTCGCCGATGCGACCGGCGGCCGCGATCGCTTCCGGCGCCACACAGCCCTGGTAGGCGATGACCACGTCGCAGTTGGGGCCCGGTTCGCGCCACCAATAGGCGCCGTCGATAGCGCCTTGAAGAAACGCGTCGTCACGCCGCTGGACCGGTTGTTCGAGTGACCTCGTGCTGAGGCGCAGATAGACCGATCCACCGGTTTCGTCGCGGAGCCAGGTTCGTTCGTCCGGGTCGCCTTCGCCGTCACGCTGCATGTAATCGAAGGCCCATTCCACGATGACCGACAACTCGTCAAGGTAGGCCGGTTCGAAAGAGGCCAAGCCGTCCTGGCTCATTCCGATCAGCGGCGCCCCGATCGATTGATGGGCCCCGCCTTCCGGTGCCAGCGTCACCCCCGACGGGGTGCCGGCGATCATGAAACGGGCGTCCTGATAACAGGCGTAGTTGAGCGCATCCAGTCCACGCGACACGAAGGGATCGTAGACGGTGCCGATCGGGATCAAGCGCTCGCCGAACAGCGAATGCGACAGCCCGGCGGCGCCGAGCAGCAAGAACAGGTTCATCTCGGCGATGCCGAGCTCGATGTGCTGTCCGGTCGGCGAGAACCGCCATTGCTGGGCGGAAGGGATGCTTTCGTCCCTGAACGTGTCGGCCACCTCGTTGCGGGCGAACAGGCTGCGTCGGTTGACCCAGGGGCCGAGGTTGGTGGAAACGGTGACGTCGGGCGACGTCGTCACGATCCTGTCTGCGAGCCGTGCTTCGGATTTGGCAAGCCGATCCAGAATCTTGCCGAAGCCGGCCTGGGTGGAAAGCGTTCGGTCGGCCAGCGGCGGGATATCCGGAACCGCAACCTTGTCGGCGGAGAACCGCCGTTTCCCTCGCGAGAAGAACGGCACCGCGTGCAGGAACTCCCGCAGGCCCGACGGATCACCGACGGCGGCGAAAGGCTCCCACTCCTTCCCTTCGGGAACACGCATCTGCGCTTGAAAGGCATCCATTTGGGCCGCGTTCATGATACCCGCGTGATTGTCCTTGTGACCGGCGAGCGGTGTTCCCCAGCCCTTGACGGTGTAGGCGAGAAACGCCGTCGGGCGGTCGCCGTCGACGGCGTCGAACGCCTCGACCAGGGTGCCGATGCAGTGTCCGCCGAGATTGGACATGAGGGTGGCGAGTTCTTCATCCGAGTGCCCGTTGATCAGCTCGGCGACCGGGCCCCGATCGCCGATATCGTCGAGAAGGCGGGTCCGCCAGGCGGCGCCGCCTTGGTAGGTCAGGGCCGAATAGAGCTGATTGGGGCATTCGTCGATCCAGTCGCGCAGCCGCTCGCCGCCGGGTTCCCGGAACGCCTCGCGTTGTAGGGCGCCGTGCTTGATGCGCACGACGTCCCAGCCGAAGGCACCGAACATCGCCTCGATGCGCTCCCACAGCCCTTCGCGGACGACGCCGTCCAGGCTCTGGCGATTGTAGTCGATCACCCACCAAGTGTTTCGGAGGTCGTGCTTCCAGGCCTCCTGCAGGCACTCGTAAACATTGCCCTCGTCGAGCTCGGCATCGCCGACGACGGCAACCATCCGCCCCAGCGATCGCTCGGACGCCCACGGCTTGGTTGCCAGGTAATCCTGCACCAGTGACGCGAAAGCGGTGATGGCGACGCCGAGGCCGACCGAACCGGTCGAGAAATCGACATCGTCGATGTCCTTGGTCCGGCTCGGATAGGACTGAGCGCCGCCGTATCCCCGGAAGTTCTCCAGCTTGTCGCGGAACTGGTTGCCCATCAGGTACTGGATGGCGTGGAATACGGGCGCGGCATGCGGTTTGACCGCTACGCGGTCGGCCGGCCGCAGCACATGGAAATACAGCGCCGTCATGATCGAAGTCACCGAGGCGCAGGACGCCTGATGACCACCGACCTTTAGGCCGTCCGTATCCTCGCGCAGGTGATTGGCGTTGTGGATCATCCAGCACGACAGCCACAAAAGGCGTTCCTCGATCGTTTTCAGATGCTGGATTTCGTCGTTTTTCATGGACCTTTGTCCACAAACTCCAAATTGGATCGATCAAGTAGGATCAGATTTACGGTGAACGCGATCTTTCATCCAGGCAACTAAGTCCGGAAATGTGATTCGATGGGTGACTATATCGAGAATCACAGCCTCAATGTCGTCCTGTAACGAATTATTATCGACTTCCCTAAGTTCGTAGCCACTTCGATCCAATAGAAGTAAGACAGTGATCAGCGCCGTTCTCTTATTGCCGTCAACGAACCCATGATTGGCGGCAATCGATTCAAGCAATGCCGCAGCCTTCTGATGAATGAAACGGTAGTAACCAGTATAAGGTCGGCCGATCGCCGACTGGATCAAGGTCAAATCCCGCACGCCTTTCCGCCCACCAAAGCGCAGGGCTTCCTCGTGGGCGTGGATCACGTCGTCAAGAGAGATATGATAGTGGTTCTTACTTTTTGGCAAGGCGGGATAGCACTTTGCGGTATTTTCCCGTTGCTTCCTTAACGGTATGTACTGACGTTGCAGTGGCTACAACCGTAGAATCTATTTCGATACCAGTAACGTGATATGCAATTCCACCTTTCTTCACCTGGCTAAGACGACTCATTGTAGATCCAGCAATAGATTTTGATTGCCGGGTCGCTTTTGGATCTCGAAGTACATGAGACGCTCTTGACGCGTTGGCTCGGATAAACTGGTTCGTCGCTTTGGAAACATTTGCCGAAGAGGTTGCTTTAACAGGCCGGACTGAAGATTTGGGACTCTTGTGAGGCATCTCGCTTCCTCCTGGTTATCGTATAACACGCTAGTTTGAGGGAAAAAAGGGAGCCGCAGTTCCTCCTGCACGGTCTTGTCTATGTGCCTCATACCTCACCTCACTCACCTCACCCGAATCAAGAACTTGTATAGAACTACCCCAACGACCAGTTCAATGCGTGATCGCGGGCGCCTACACACCTGTCAACGGCCGCAATTTCATACCGACTTACACCATCGGGCCACCCCAACCAAAAAGGAAAGAGGGTAGCCCCTACACCGGGTTCCGCTCGACCAGCTGGCGGGCGATGATGATGCGCTGCAACTCGTTGGTGCCCTCGCCGATCGCCATCAACGGCGCGTCGCGGTAGTAGCGCTCGATATTGAACTCCTTCGAATAGCCGTACGCCCCGTGGATGCGCATCGCCTCGATGGAGTTGTCGACCGCGGCTTCAGTGGCGAACAGCTTGGCCATGCCGGCCTCCATGTCGCAACGCTCGCCCGAGTCGTAGGCCCGGGCCGCCTGCTCGGTCAGCAGCCTGGCCGCCTCGACCCGGGTCGCCATGTCGGCCAGCTTGATCTGGATCGCCTGGTGCTGGGCGATGGGCTTGCCGAAGGTCTTGCGGGTCTGGGCGTAGGCCACCGATTCATCCAGGCAGGCCCTGGCGACGCCGACGCCGCGCGCCGCCACGTTGACCCGGCCCAGTTCGAGACCGCTCAGGATCTGTTGCAGGCCACGCCCCTCCTCGGTCCCGATCAGGTTGGAAGCCGGCACCCGGACGCCGTCGAAGCGGAGCTCGCCGGTGTCGATTCCGCGATAGCCGAGTTTCCCGAGCTTCTTGGCCTCGAAGCCTTGGCCGCCCTCGGAAAGGATCAGGCTCATCCCACGGTGCGGCGGGTCGGTGTCCGGGTCGGTCTTGACCAGCACGGCCAGGATATCGCCCTCGACCGAGTTGGTGATCCACATCTTGTTGCCGTCGATGACGTAGTCGTCGCCGTCGCGCGTGGCCCGCGTGCGGATCGCCTGCAAATCGGTGCCGCAGTCGGGCTCGGTCAGGGCGATGCCGCCCCTGAGCTCGCCGGTGGCGAAGCGCGGCAGGAAGGCCTGTTTCTGCTCCTCGGTGCCGAAGCGCTCGACGGCGGCGGCCATGATCAGGTGCGAGGAGAAGATGCCCGACACCGACATCCACACCGCGCACACCCGCTCGACGATCCTGGCATAAGTGACGGTCGAGAGCCCGAGGCCGCCGTAGTCGGTCGAGATGGTGGCGCCGAACAGGCCGAGCTCGGCCATCTTGTCGGCGATCTCGCGCGGGTACTCGTCGTCGGCCTCCATCCGGTGGGCGACCGGCCTCACTTCGCGCTCCAGGAACTGGTCGACGGAATCGAGGATCAGCGCTTCCTGTTCGGCGTCGGTGGTGTTGTCGGGGTACATGGCGTGTTTCCTGGGAGGTCCTTGCGGGGCTTTTTGCTCGTGGTTAGTAGTCGGCGGCGTCGTCGACGGCGTGGCCGCGCTTCGGGATCAGCATGGTCCGCTCGTAGGTCATGAAGACGGTGCCGTCGGCCTTCCTGCCGGTGGTCCGGACGGTGACGATGCCCTGCGTCGGCCGCGACTTCGATTCGCGGACGCTCAAGACCTCCGACTCGGCGTAGATGGTATCGCCGACGAAGACCGGCGCCGTCAGCCTGATCTTGTCCCAGCCCAGGTTGGCGATGGTCTTCTGCGAAACATCCGAAACGCTCATGCCGGCGACCATGGAAAGCGTCAGGGCCGAGTTGACCAGCGGCTTTCCGAACTCGCTCCTGGCGGCGTACTCGGCGTCGAAGTGAAGCGGGTGCTGGTTCATGGTGATCAGCGTGAACCAGGTGTTGTCGCTCTCCGAGATGGTGCGGCCCGGGCGGTGCTCGTAGACGTCGCCGACCCGGAAGTCCTCAAGGTAACGCCCGTACGACTCGCGGTACCGGTTGGGTCCGACTTCCCTGCTTTCGGCGACCATGCCGTTGAACTCCGTTTCGATTGATCCGTCAGGCTCGACCGTTACCGGCCTCCCGACGGTTGCCCCGAATGACGGGAACCCTAGTTTATCCAAGTCCGCTTTCCCGCGAAATGCCGGTATCCGAGAATAGATGGTAAACCCACCTCCAAAAACCGCGTCCGCGCCTCCCCGCCGACAAGAGGCGCGGAGGACCGAAGGTCCGACAGGGAAACACGAAGCCCCCTGCCGTCCGCGCGCCGTCGCCCCGTCGTCCATATGTCGTCATGATGTCGTCATGATGTCGTCACCCTGTCATCCGAATGTCTTCATGTTTTTAAGCCGCTTTCGGCTCCAAGCCCTTGCTTGCGCCCGATAGCGTTCCGCGAACGGGTCGGGCGGGTCGTCTTTTGTCGTCAATTCCGATTCGCGCTAGAAAACGAGACCGCCACCCATCCTTCGACACAGACCTTCGGTCCTGCTCTTCGATGAAGCGAATAGTCATCTCCCCCTCATCCTGAGGAGGCGCTTGAAGCGCCGTCTCGAAGGATCGAGGGGAGAGCCCCAAACTCCGCTTCACAGCCGCTTTCCGACGCAACCGATCCGCGAGCTTATTCGCAATATCAAAGAGCACCGCCCACCGTTGGCCAATCCTCTGCATGCGCTGAAAATCGGCCTCGGTGAGATATTTTAGCCCATACTAGGATAATATAACTATTTTTTCAAGAACAAAAAAGAACTTCAGAACTCATTTTGCCGATTTTGTAGGCGCACCGGCGAGTCGGCTTCGCCCCGCAGAGTGGACCACCTATCAGGCTAGCGGTTTAGGCAGATTGAGACCCGAGGCGGAAGTCAGGCCAAAGGGGGAACTAAGGCAACCTCCGGCGAAAATCAGTCCTTCAGCCTTTTTCCTTGGGAACCGGCGAACAGTCCTTGATTGCCTGAAACAGGGCAGACGATGCTCGCTTACATACATCAAGGTCGAGTTCCGTATCTAACCAACGGATAACGGGACCAAACTCGAAGACTGGGAGAGCACCCGGCTCTATCGACTTGTCTCGCCCCTCGTGCCTCCAGTAGTCATCAATGTGCTCAAGGGCATTCCTCATCTTGCGCCAACCGTCAACGGCCTTGTCAAAATCGCGAATCTGATCCGAGATATCCACAGCCTTGCAAGCTAGGTCGGCTGCTCGTCGCAAGCGGCTGATCGCTGTTACAAGAAAATGGAAGTCAACAACATTTTGCAGGACGAAATCATCAATTTCAGGTTCTTCGCGTTGGAGCCTCTCAACCTGTAGCTCGATAGCCCAGCACGCTATGTTAGCTAGGCTCTTAGCTTCCTCCCATAAGGTGACTTGTTGTACCTTTTGCATGACTTTCCATGTTAACTGCCGCGCGATAAGACCGGAATAGACGTCTTGAGTGGACAGCAGCCATTTCGCCCAGATGTAGAGTGGGTCAGAAAGTCCGCACCTAGCTAACTTTCCACGTATTACGGTCCACGCAAAGATAGCCGCTTCCGTGCGCCAAGCCGACAATTCGCGCCTCGGTATCCGATTTCCACGGATTGGGGAGCGGCTATTGGATGTCCGGGGAGGCCTCGAGGAATTCGGAAACGGCCCACCAGTACGGGTCCGCGAACCTGGTGGACAGGTCGTTGTGACCGGCGCCCACGATTTCGCGGAAACTTTTTCGACCGGGCGCCGCATCGAAAACCGATCTCCCCATGCCGATGGGGATGATCCGGTCCCGGGTTCCGTGGATGACGAGAAGCGGCGCTTTCAGGCGCCGGATTTTCTTGTCGTTCTCGAAGGCGTTTCCGGTCAACGGAGCGGCGAACCCCAGTCCCATGACGGAGGCCTGATCGGCGGCGTCGCTCAATGGCGAGACCAGGATAAGACCGGCGATGTCCCTGTCGCGGGCCAGATCGACGGCGACGGTCGAACCGATGGACCGCCCGAAAACGAAAACCCGCGGCGGAGGGTATCCCAACACCTGGGTCACATATTCGAACGCGGCTTTTCC
>CAYFMP010000056.1:0-15706 GCA_964344215.1 uncultured Thalassospiraceae bacterium
TACTTCAAGATCATCAACCGGATGGTGCCGAAGGCGCTCGGTGGCCTCGGCTATTCGGCCACTGAAGTTCAGGACATCGTCGACTACGCGGTCGGGCTCGGCAGCCTGCGCGACGCACCCGCGATCAACCACGACCTGCTGCGCGAGCGCGGTTTCACCGACGACGCCATTAGGACGGTCGAGAACGCCTTGGGCGACGCCTTCGACATCCGTTTCGTCTTCAACAAGTGGACGTTGGGCGAGAAGTTCTGCACCGAAACGCTCGGCTTCGAAGCCGCCGATCTCGACGATATGTCGTTCGACCTGCTGAGCGAACTCGGATTTTCGAAATCGGACATCGAAACCGCTAATCTCAGAGTCTGTGGCGCCATGACCCTGGAGGGTGCGCCGCACCTCAAGGACGAGCACCTGGCCATCTTCGATTGTGCCAACCCGTGCGGCCGGTTGGGCACGCGCTACCTGTCGGTGGAAAGCCACATCCGCATGATGGCGGCGAGCCAGCCGTTCGTCAGCGGCGCCATCTCGAAGACCATCAACATGCCCAACAAGGCGACCGTCGAGGACTGCAAGAACGCCTACATGCTGTCCTGGCAGCTCGGCCTCAAGGCCAATGCCCTCTACCGCGACGGCTCGAAGCTGTCGCAACCGCTCTCAGCCTCGCTGATCGACGACATCGAGGCCGACGAAACCGGCATCGCAGCCGCCGCGACGGAGGCGCCGGGCGCGGTGCGGGCCGAGATCGTCGCCGAGCGCATCATCGAGCGGGTCGTCGCCGAGCGCATACGGCCGCCGCACCGGCGCAAGGGCTACACTCAGAAAGCCACGGTCGGCGGTCACAAGGTCTACCTCCGGACCGGTGAATACGAGGACGGGCGGCTGTCCGAGATATTCATCGACATGCACAAGGAGGGCGCCGCTTTCCGTTCGTTGATGAACAACTTCGCAATCGCCATCTCGATCGGCCTGCAATATGGCGTGCCGCTCGACGAATTCGTCGAGTCCTTCACCTTCACCCGCTTCGAACCAAGCGGCATGGTCAGCGGCAACGACACCATCAAGATGGCGACGTCCATACTCGACTACATCTTCCGCGAACTGGCGGTGTCCTACCTGGGCCGCCACGATCTCGCCCACGTCGATCCCAACGACCTGTTGCCCGACGCCATGGGAAGCGGCGCCGACGAAGGCAACCTGCCCGGAGAGGCGGCCGACAGCGACGCCCTCGAAGTCGTGCAGCGGGTGGCCTCCAGCGGCTACATGCGCTCCAACCTCCTGGTCATCAAGGGCGCCAAGGACGAGACGGGCGCAGTGGCGACCGGCACCGACGGCGGCCCGGTGGCGCAGCCGGTCGGCGCTCAAGTGACGCCGGCTTCGGAGATCTCGCCGCCGCCGCTCAGCGTTTCGGCGGAACTCGCCCGCCAGGCCGACGCCAGGCTCGAGCGGGCGCGCGAAGCGAAGATGAAAGGCTACGAAGGTGATTCCTGCGGCGAGTGCGGGAACTTCACCCTGGTGCGCAACGGCACCTGCATGAAATGCAATACCTGCGGTTCGACGAGCGGATGCTCGTGATGGACCGTTTCGTACTCCGAATCCTCCCTGGGAAACTCGGGGCACACGCCGGGGGCCCTCCCTGGCGTGTGCCCCACCCTTTTTTCTAGGGCCGTCCACCAACTCCTCGGAGCCCGTGCGGTTCCGGGACGAAACCAACGAGCCGTGAGGGAGCGGTCCGAATCCTTGCCTACGGGAACCGCCTAGGCTATTAATCTTAGTTATAACGACTGCTCCTGATGCCCCCCGAACCCAATTGTCAGGTAAACGTCAGGGGGCGAAGATACTGTGCTGGCGAAAGCCGACGCCCACGGATGGCTGCGTAAGCAGCCGAGATTGACATGACGAGCAGCGAAAAAAACAAGATTTTTGTCGTCGACGACGATCCGGTATGCCTGAAGGCGATGACGGCCCTGCTCGAAGTGGCCGGTTTCGAAGTCACGGCAACGACCGAAAGCGAAAGCGCTTTCGATTCGATCGTCGAGATCCATCCCGATTGCGTCGTCGCCGATCTGATGATGCCGCACACCGATGGTCTGCAGTTGTGCAAGAAGGTACGGGATTCGGAGGAACTCAACGGCGTCAAGTTCGTCATGGTTTCGGCCAAGGCCTACGAGTTCGACCAAAAGCGCGCCTTCGAGTTCGGCGCCGACGGCTACATTCGCAAGCCGCTCGATCCGAAGACCTTCGCCCAGCGCATCAGCCGAATCATGGCCGACCCCTTGAACATGACCTTCTGGGGGGTGCGCGGCACCCTTCCCGTCTCCGGCCAAAGAAGCCTCAGATACGGCGGCAACACACCGTGCGTATCGCTCGAATTCCCGAAACGGCAGTTCTTTATTTTCGACGGCGGCTCCGGCATCAAGAACCTCGGCGATGCGCTGATGGCGGAGCAGCGCCAACGCATCAGCGCCAAGATATTCATCTCGCATCCGCACTGGGATCACATCAACGCCATCCCGTTCTTCGCGCCGCTCTACGTGCAGGGCAATGAGTTCGAAATTCTCGGCGCCAATCAGGGCGACGCCACCATGCGCGAGCTGATTTCGGCACAGATGGACGGGGTTTATTTCCCGATCACCCTGACCGAGTTCGGGTCGCGCACCTATTTCCACGACCTCGAGGAAGAGACCTTGGAGGTCGATGGCGTCGAGGTCAAAAGCATGCTGTTGAGCCACCCGGGCAAGTGCCTGGGGTACCGGGTCAACTACAACGGACGTTCGTTCTGTTACATCACCGACAACGAGATGTACCTGGAATCGAACGAACACCATTCGCCCCACTACGAGAGCAAGCTGGCGAAGTTCTGCGAAGGCGCCGACGCCCTGGTTACCGACACCACCTACACGGACGAGGAATACGTCGATCATGTCGGCTGGGGACATTCCTGTGTCAGCAAGGTCGTCGACCTGGCGGTCGCGGCCAAAGTCAAGAAGCTCTACCTCTTCCACCACGACCCCGATCAGACCGACGACGACATCGACGTAAAACTGGAACAGGCCAAGCAGGCGGTTTCCGAACGGAACGCCGAAACCGAAGTGGTGGCGCCGGCCGAGGGCGACAGCTTCCTGGTCTGACCGCTCCTGGCTCCGACAGAGTTCAGAACTCCGATTCGGACTTGGCGTCCGGCGGTGGCGAGCGCTATGGTGCGATCCGTCAGCGCCCCTGCGGGCGGACCGATATTCTAATCTCCAGGAGACCAAGACATGGCCGGAACCATCGACGCCCGCCTCGCCGAACTCGGCATTGAACTTCCCGAAGCCGCCGCACCCGCCGCCAACTACGTGCCGTACGTGATCAGCGGCAACCTGGTCTTTGTCGCCGGCCAGGTGACGTTGCTGAACGGCGAGTTCAAGTTCGTCGGCAAGCTCGGCCAGGAGTTCGGCGTCGACGAGGGGTACCAGGCGGCCCGCCTCTGCGGACTCAACCTGATCGCCCAGGCCAAGGCGGCGGCCGGCGGCGACCTCGACCGTATCAAACGGGTGGTGCGGCTGGGCGGGTTCGTCAACTCGACGCCCGATTTCACCGACCAGCCGAAAGTGGTGAACGGCGCCTCGGACCTGATGGCCGAGGTGTTCGGCGAAGCCGGGCAACACGCCCGTGCCGCCGTTTCGGCGGTGTCGCTGCCGTTGGGCGTCGCCGTCGAGGTCGACGGTATCTTCGAACTCGCTTAAAACCGTATCCCGGCGCCGCCGGCCTCGTTCAACGGCATTTCGGGCCGAGGCCGACGAATCCGTAACCGAACACCTTGTCCTTGCCGGGGTTGCCGAGGTCCTGGGCGCCGCCGCGCAGTTTCTTGCGCAGGCTCGAAATCCGGCGGCTCGCCCCGGCGGCGATGTCGAGGGCGACCAGCGCCGTGATGTAGGGCGAGGCGAACGACGTGCCGCTCATGATCTTGACGCCGCCCGGCACCGCCGTCTTGATACGCACGCCGGGGGCGGCGAAGTCGATGTAATCGCCGCGGTTGGCCTTGCGATAGACGATCTTGCCGGTGCCCACCGCGGTGACGGCGACGACGTGCTTGTAGGCCGCCGGGTAGGCTGGCCGATCGGCGCGGCCCCAGTTGCCGGCTGCCGCGATCAACACCAGGCCGGCCTTCTTGGCGCGGCCGAAGGCGAGCCGCAGGGCCTTGTTGTCGGTGCCGGCGACGCTCAGGTTGATGGCGTCGACCCGACTCTTGGCCAGCCAACTCAGCGACTTCAGGAGGGCGACGGCGCTGCCGACCTTTTTGCCGCCCTTCTTGGTTTCGAACATGCTGGCCGCCTTCAACGACGCTCCGGGCAGCAATCCGCCCCATTCGGGCTTGCCGACCAGCATGGCGGCGACGGCGGTGCCGTGAACCTTCGGCCCCGGCTTGCGGTCCTTGCGATGGAAGGAACGGAATTCGACGCGTTGACCCCTGAGCGCCGGATGCCGGATATCGACGCCGGAATCGATCATGCCGAGCTTGACCCCGGCGCCGCACTTCGGGCTCGCTTTCGGCCAGCCGATGGCGCTGCGCGGGTCCTGCCCCTTGGCCTGCGCCTCGAAACTATGGTTGGCGTCGATGGTGGCCCCGGGATAGCGCGCCGCCAGGGCCTGACGGGCGGCCGGCACGGTCATGCCGCGCGGAATCTCGATCCGCATCATGATCAGGCCCAAGCCGTCGAGACGCGCCGTCTCGACGATCTTGAAACCCATGCCGCCGATGCCGCTGGCAAAGCCGCTCGGCGGATTGAGAACAATCAGCTCGCCGGGTTCGAAGTGGTTGACCGGGTCGGTCGGGTCGCCGGTGAAGGTTTTCGGCTGCGCCGCCGATCTCCCGGAAGCCGGATCGTTGGGATCGAGTTTCTTGATCGTGGCCTTGCCCGATTCGTCGGTCTGCAGGATTTTGACGGCGGCGTGAGCGCCCGCCGCCGCCGAGACGACGACGGCGAACACGGCGAAGGCCGCGGATATCCTACACATCGATACCATTGCCAAGGGCCGGTTCCAGGATTTCGAACGCCCAATTCCAATCGAGCCTACAACCTCTAGCCGCGCCAGGGAACCACAAGCTGTCCGCGGTAGGTCCGCCACCGCCGATTCCCCCTTGTCCCGAACCCCGGTTGCCCTAATCTGTAAGCCATGCCCGACGGACGCGAAGCGGTCACCATCAAGGTCCTGCACTCCCTGGCCGAGGCCGACGCAGCCGAGTGGGACGGGTTGGCCGGCGACGACCCGTTCACCCGCCACGCTTTCTTGGGCGCGCTCGAGGAATCGGGCTCGGCGACGGCTGAAACCGGCTGGATGGCGCAGCACCTGAGCATCGAGGACCCGGACGGGCGCCTCGTCGCCGCCGCGCCGCTCTATCTGAAAAGCCACTCCTACGGCGAGTACGTGTTCGACTGGGGGTGGGCCGACGCCTTCGAGCGGGCCGGCGGGCGGTATTACCCGAAACTGCAATGCTCGGTGCCGTTCACGCCGGCGACCGGCCGACGGCTCTTGGTGCGCGGCGACTGCCAAGGCGAGCGGCGCCGCGAATTTGAAGCCGCTCTGATCGCCGGCATGGTACAGTTGGTCGAGCGGACCGGGGTGTCGTCGCTCCATGTCACCTTCCCGACGGAGGAGCAATGGCGGACGTTCGGCAGCTCGGAGTTCCTGTCCAGGACCGGTCAGCAATTCCACTGGCAAAACCGCGATTATGAGACCTTCGACGATTTCCTGGCCGATCTGGCGTCGCGAAAGCGCAAGCAAATCAGGAAGGAGCGCAGGTCGGTCGCCGATGCGGGCCTGACCATCCGCACCCTCGCCGGCGCCGACATCGAGGAGCGCCACTGGGACGCGTTCTACCGGTTCTATCGCAACACGTCCGACCGCAAATGGGGCGAGAGTTACCTCAAACGCGATTTCTTCTCGCTGATCGGCGAGCGCATGGCCGAGCGCGTCGTGTTGTTCATGGTCGAGGACGGCGGCCGTCCGGTCGCCGGCGCCCTCAACCTCGTCGGCAACGACACGCTCTACGGCCGCAACTGGGGGTGCGAGGCGAGCTACAAGTTCCTGCACTTCGAGACCTGTTACTACCGGGCCATCGACTACGCCATCACCCACGGCCTTTCCTGGGTCGAGGCCGGCGCCCAGGGACCGCACAAGATTCAGCGCGGCTACCTCCCCAAGCGCACCTTTTCGTCGCACTGGATCGCCGATCCCGGCCTTCGCGACGCGCTCGATGGTTTCCTGGCCGACGAACGGCGCGGCGTCGACGCCGAAATCGCCGCCCTCGACCGCCATTCGCCGTTCCGCCAAGCGCAGAGAGGAGATTGAGGCGCCGCCCCGGTCACTCTCCGTTAACCTTTCCCGGCTACCCTGTAAACGGTTGGAACGGAGACCGTATTCATGATTTCTCGACGTCGGCGCGGCGGACGCGCCCCACGCCGGATATCCGCACTCAGGGTGTTCGCCATCGCCTTGCCGATGTTGGCTTTCGCCACCGCCGCCGACGGCGCCGGTCCGTATACGCCGCCGCCGAAAGGCGCCAAGAATCCTCTCCTGGTGCCGGTGGCGTTGAACCGTTGCAGCCGGCTGATCCGCAGCGGCGGTCGCGAGGTCATCTACAACGCGTGCTCGTCATGCCGCATCGTCTCCATCACCCGCAAACGGCCGGGTATCGCGGTTCCCGTCAACCGCACCTTCAACGTCCAGGGCCGCTCGCAATTCCCGGTTCCGTTCCGCGGTCCGGGCCGCTCCCGGATCACCACCGAGCAGGCCTGTGAAGGCGTCCGCAACCTGGTCGAGCCGACGCCCCAGCAGCAGGCCCGGCAACAATGCGTGGAGCTGAAGCAGACGGCGGCCGGCGGCGTCGTCCTCGTCAACTCGTGCAAGGCGTGCCGCGGCGTCGCCATCCAGCGCCAGAACATCGCCGGTAAGCCGCTGGGTCGGCAGGTTTACAAGATGGAGCCGCAATCGATCCGGCAGGTGAAGCGAAAGGGCGCGGCCAAGGTCGGCGTACTGGCCGACATCCCCTGCCCTTCGTGATCATTTCCGGCAGCCTGGCGTAAACGCGCCTACCGATCCGTCGGCGGCGAGGGTTGCGCCCAGGCGGCAACGGCCTGTTCGACCGTAACCTCCTCGAACGGCGGTCGGGCGGATGGCGCCTCGCCGTCGATCCAGACCGGCAGCCGCACGCCCCCCTCACCGACCAGGCGCCGCGCCTCGACCTGCGGCCAGCCCGGGACCTCGGCGTAATCGAGGACCGGGTGGTAGCAGCAATCGACGTCGGCCAGCAGCCCGTCCCAATGGCGGCGCGGCCGGCCGCCGATCACCTCGGCGACCTCGGCGATCAGGCCGTGCTGCGGCATCGGCTCCATTTGCCGGGCAATCCAGTCGTCGCGTCCGACCGCTCGGCAAAAATTGGCCCAGAACACTTCCTCGATGGCACCCAACGAGATAAAGCCGCCGTCGGCGGCGGCATACACCTGATAGCAGGCGGCGCCGCCGTTCAAGAGGTCGGTGGCGCGGGCCGGAGCGTTGCCCTGGCCGTGCCCGGCCAGCCCGGCCTGCGTCAGCCCGTAGGCCTGCCAGGCCAGCACCGTATCGGCCATGGCGACGTCGAGGATGGCGCCGCGGCCGCTCTGCTGGCGTCCGACCAAGGCGCCGAGGATGGCGGCGACGGCTTGCAGGGCGCCGCCGTAATCGGCGATCGGCGGGAACGCCATCAACGGCTTGTCGGTGGAACCGGTGGCGTCGAGTGCGCCGGTCATCGCCACGTAATTGACGTCGTGGCCGGCCCTGAGCCGCAACGGGCCGGTCTGGCCGTAGCCGGAAAGCCGGCACAGGACGAGGCCGGGATTGAGGTTGCGCAGCCGGTCGGGGGCGAACCCCAAACGTTCGAGGACGCCGGGGCGGTAGGATTCGAGAAGCACGTCAGCGGACCCGACCAGTTCTTCGAACGCCCGCTTGCCGTCGTCCGATTTGAGGTCGAGAAAGACGCCGCGCTTGCCGGCGTTGACGACGCCGTGAAAGGGCGCCGGACCGCGCGCGTTGGTGACGGGATTGAGGTCGCGCATGGGGTCGCCCTGCGGCGGCTCGACCTTGAGCACGTCGGCGCCCAGGTCGGCCAGCATCTGGGCGGCGAACGGACCGGGCAGGAACTGCGAAAGGTCAAGGGCGCGGACGCCCTTGAGGAATTCGCCGGGCATGTCTTGCAGGCCGGACCGGTTACTCGACCAGGGCCGGCACGCGGCCCTTGCCGCGCTTGGTCGGCAGCTTCGAGCCTTTCGGGTCGGGATAGTCGAAGGCGACCTTGCCCTTGACCATCTTGACGACGACGACGCCGCCCTTGGCCAGCTTGCCGAACAGCAGTTCCTCGGCCAACGGTTTCTTGATGTGCTCCTGGATGACGCGGGCCAGCGGCCGCGCCCCGAATTTCTCGTCGTAGCCCTTGCGGGCCAGCCATTCGCGCGCGCTGTCGGTCAGCTCGATGGTGACGTTGCGGTCCTCCAGTTGCAGTTCAAGCTCCATGACGAACTTGTCGACGACGCGGGCGACGATCTCGGGCGGCAGCGAATTGAACTGGATGATCGAATCGAGCCGGTTGCGGAATTCCGGCGTGAACATCTTCTCGATGGCTTCCAGGTCGTCGCCCATCCGTTGTTCGCGTTCGAACCCGATGGCCGGTTTGGCCAGATCGGCGGCGCCGGCGTTGGTCGTCATGATCAGCACCACGTTGCGGAAATCGACGCTCTTGCCGTTGTGGTCGGTGAGCTTGCCGTGGTCCATCACCTGCAACAGGATGTTGAACAGATCGGGGTGCGCCTTCTCGATCTCGTCGAGCAGAAGCACCGTGTGGGGTTGTTGATCGATGGCATCGGTCAGCAGGCCGCCCTGGTCGAAACCGACGTAGCCGGGCGGCGCCCCGATCAGCCGCGAGACCGAGTGGCGCTCCATGTACTCCGACATATCGAAACGGACCAGTTCGACGCCGAGCACGTGGGCAAGCTGGCGGGCGACCTCGGTCTTTCCGACGCCGGTCGGGCCGGAGAACAGGTAGGCGCCGACCGGTTTCTCCGGTTCGCGTAGCCCGGCACGGGCCAGCTTGATGGCGCTGGACAGGGCGTCGATCGCCTTGTCCTGGCCGAACACGACCGTCTTGAGGTCGCGTTCCAGCGTCTTCAACGCCTTGCGGTCGTCGGATGAGACGCTCTTCGGCGGGATCCTCGCAATCTTGGCGACCACGTTCTCGATGTCCTTGACCGTCACCGTCTTGCGGCGCTTGTTCTCGGGCAGCAGCATTCTCGATGCGCCGACCTCGTCGATGACGTCGAGGGCCTTGTCGGGAAGCTTGCGGTCGTTGATGTAGCGGGCCGACAACGTCACCGCCGTGCGCAGCGCCTCCGAGGTATAGCGGACCTTGTGGTGTTCCTCGAAATAGGGTTTCAGGCCGCGCAGGATCTTGACCGTGTCCTCCTCGCTCGGCTCGTAGATGTCGATCTTCTGGAAGCGCCGGACCAGCGCCCGGTCCTTCTCGAAATAGCTGCGGTATTCCTTGTAGGTGGTCGACCCCATGCACCTCAGCGTGCCGCTCTGCAGGGCCGGTTTGAGGATGTTGGAGGCGTCCATGGAGCCGCCCGAGGTGGCGCCGGCGCCGATCACGGTGTGGATCTCGTCGATGAACAGAATGGCGTCGTCGGTTCTCTCCAACTCGGCCATGACGCTTTTCAGGCGTTCCTCGAAATCGCCGCGATAGCGCGTCCCGGCCAGCAGGGCGCCCATGTCGAGGGCGAAGATGGTGGCGTTTTCCAGAACCTCCGGCACGTCGCCCTCGACGATGCGTTTGGCCAGCCCCTCGGCGATGGCGGTCTTGCCGACGCCGGGGTCGCCGACATAGAGGGGGTTGTTCTTGTTGCGCCGGCACAGAATCTGGATGGTTCGCTCGACCTCGTCGATGCGGCCGATCAACGGATCGATGCGCCCCTGGGCGGCCTTGCGGTTGAGGTTCACGCAGTAGGCTTCCAACGCCTCGTCGTCCTTCGGCACGACCTTTTCGGCAGCGGCGTCGGCATCGGCGCCGTGCACCGGCCGGGGTCGGCTCTCGCCGGCCACCTTGGCGATGCCGTGGCTGATGTAATTGACGGCGTCGAGGCGCGACATGTCCTGCAATTGCAGGAAATAGACGGCGTGGGATTCGCGCTCCGAGAACAGCGCCACCAGAACGTTGGCGCCGGTCACTTCCTCGCGGCCCGACGACTGCACGTGAATGACGGCGCGCTGGACGACCCGTTGAAAACCGGCCGTCGGTTTGGGCTCGGCGCTGCGCGGACCGCCGATATCGGACAGATCGTTGTCGACGAAATCGGTCAGGTCTTCGACCAGGCGTCCGAGATCGACGCCGCAGGCCCGGAGCACGGCCAGTGAATCCTGGTCCTCGGTCAGCGACAGCAGCAGGTGTTCGAGCGTCGCGTATTCGTGATTACGCTTTGTGGCCAGCGCCAGGGCGCGATGCAGTGTCTGTTCCAGGTTGCGCGAAAGCATGGGCTTAGTCCTCTCCGTCGCCATCCTTCTCGATGGTGCATTGTAGGGGATGTTGGTTCTGGCGGGCCAGGTCCATGACGAGTCCGACCTTGGTTTCGGCCACCTCGTAGGTAAACACGCCGCAAACGCCGACCCCGCGCTGATGTACGTGCAGCATGATCCGCGTCGCTTCCTCATGGGGTTTCGAGAAATAGCGCTCGAGCACGTGAACCACGAACTCCATCGGCGTGTAGTCGTCGTTCAGCATCAGCACCTTGTACATGGAAGGCTTGCGGGTCCGCACCCGCGACTTGACCGCAATCCCCGTCTCGGCGCTGTCGTCGTCGACGTCGATGGGCGTGTTGGGCGGTTTGTTCGGTTCGCTCATATTCGGACCAGATGTTTCACGTCCCGGCCACGGCCGGAATCCCAATCCCTTATAATATGGGATCGGGCCGCATTGGTGAAACCCTCGGTACAAGGAAAGAATTCAAAAGGCGGGTATTTGGCGCCGGCAAACCGCCGCATTGGGGCCGAAATACAGAACGCCCGGCGGTTGGAGGAAACCGCCGGGCGTCCGGTGTGCGCTGCCCTTGGGAACGGGCCGGGAGAAAACCCGATCCTAGGCTGCGAGGGGTTTGGTGTATTTCTCGACCGTCGCGTTGAACCGTTTGGTGATCGGCTTCGAGGCCTCTTCCACCACCTTGGCCGACATGTCGCTGATCTTGCGGCCCTGGTCGAACGCCTTGGTGTAGCTGGCCGCGGTTAGGTCGTTCTGAACGGCGACCATGTCCTGCACCGACTTGCAGC
Organism: uncultured Thalassospiraceae bacterium; assembly: GCA_964344215.1. GTDB lineage: Bacteria > Pseudomonadota > Alphaproteobacteria > Rhodospirillales > Casp-alpha2 > CAYFMP01. Next base: position 11,326 of record CAYFMP010000056.1, read on the forward strand.
CGAGAAGCTTCTTGGTGACGGCGGCATTCTCCTCGAGCGATTCCTGGGCGAGCCCGAACAGTTCCTTGTTGATGTCCTGAACGCCCTTCACGAGGATGGCGTTGGCCTTGAACATCGCGTCCATATTGTCCTTCCCGAAGGAAATGGCTTCCTCATAGGACTTGAACGCCTCGGCGCCGGCCTTGACGGCGGCCGTAACCTGTTCCTGGCTCATGGCGACGGCCTTCTCGACGCTCTTGGTGGCCGCCTCGGCGCCGGCCTTGACGACGGTCTCCACCGTCTCCTTGCCGGCGGCGACGGCCGCTTCGACCGTTTCGTTGGCCTGCTTGGCCGCTGTTTTCTTCGATTCGCTCATTCTCTTGCTCCAATCATACCTTGAATTCGGTTGGTCCCTCGTTCCGGGGATGCCCGGACCGCGGCATATCCCGTTGCTGCACTGCAGCGATAGGATCATATTTAGCCTATCCCGAGCCAAAGTCAACAAAAAAATTGTGCACTGCACAAATTTCTTCAGTAGCCTCGTATCTAATTGTTTTTATTAACGTTTTATTTTCTGATGGAAGCCATCCCCGCCGTATTTCTCGCAGATGCGTTATAGAGGTTGCGAAACGGCCGCCACCGCCCCGCCGGTCGCCGGATTTCGGGCGGTTAACGGAATTTTCATCACCCCGGGACTAGAAGCGATTGATTCGACAACACTTTTTTGGAGACGGCGCCAGCATAGATCGTTAAGATCAGGGCGCTTTGGGATCAAGGTCTCTGGGGGAATTCATTCTGTGGATGACGCGGTCTTGAGAGGGGATGAGGATCGATCGAAGGTCCCGAGCGGCGACGTCCGGCCGTTTCGGCGGTGCTGCCGGGGTTTTGGTTTCACCGTCGCCCTGGCGCTGCTCTTCACCGGGACGTTCGGCACCGCGCCGGCAGCGGCCAAATACGCGTCGCTGGTGATGGACTTCGACTCGGGCCGAATCCTGCACGCCACCAACGCCGACACCCGCAACTATCCAGCCTCGCTGACCAAGATGATGACCATGTACATGGTCTTCGACGCGCTCGAGACCGGCACCTGGAAGCTCAGAACGCGCCTCAAGGTGTCGCGCCGCGCCGCCCGCCAGCCGGCCTCGCGGCTCGGCCTGCGGGCCGGAAAATCGATCACCGTGCGCGACGCGGTGCTGGCGCTGGTCACCCGTTCGGCCAACGACGCGGCCACCGTCATCGCCGAGAACATGGCCGGCAGCGAGCGCGCTTTCGCCCTGCATATGACCGCCAAGGCGCGCAAGCTCGGCATGAACCGGACGACTTTCCGCAACGCTTCCGGCCTGCCGCACCGCGGCCAGATGAGCACGGCGCGCGACATGGCCCGTCTGGCCCGGGCGCTGATTCGCGATCACGCCAAGCACTACCATTTCTTCTCGACCCGGAAGTTTTCGTACGGCGGCCGCATCCACAGCAATCACAATGCTCTGCTGGCGACCTACAACGGCGCCGACGGCATCAAGACCGGTTATATCCAGGCGTCGGGCTACAATCTGGTGGCGTCCGCCAAGCGCGGCGGCAACCGTTTGATCGGCGTCGTTTTCGGCGGCGATTCCTCGAAGCAGCGCAACCGCCACATGATCCGGTTGCTGGACAAGGGGTTCCGGGCGGTTCGGGGCAAGGTCGTCGTCGCCAAATCGAACCAACCGGCCGCCAAGCCGGCCCCGTCGGGCGTCCGTACGGCGGCCAAACCGTCGCCTCGCCGGCAGTTGTGGGGCATACAGGTCGGCGCTTTCTCGCGGCCGGCCCAGGCCTACGAGGTCGCCCGCGCCGCCGTCGACCTGGCGCCGTCGTTGCTCCGCACCGGCAAGATCAAGGTCGTCCCTCTGCGCAAGAAGAGCGGCCGCGTTCTGCATCGGGCGCGCATCCACGGCATCACCAAGCGCCAAGCCTACTTGGCCTGCGGTTATCTGAAGAAGCGCAAGAGGCACTGCATGGAACTGCGCATCGACAAGGGCGTCCGGGTCGCCGCCAGATAACCGGGAGCCGGCCGGAATCCGCTTTAGACGATCTCTCCGACCACCATTGCGCCCCGCGACGCCATGAAATAGAGGCCTAGGTGGTGCGTCATGTCCTGCGGATGGGCCGCCGTCTCCGGCAGTCCGAGGTCGGCCGCCGTTTCTTTCGGCAGGTCGTAGGTGGCACAACCGGGCTCGTAGACGACGATGTTCTCGAGGTTCGGCATGAGGTCGTGATTGCGGGCCGACAACGCCGTCAGCACGAAGTCCATGACGCAGATGTCGGTGCAGATGCCGACCACGACGATGGCGCCGAGGCGGTTGGCGTTGACCCACTCGACGACACCGTTGGCCCCGGTCTCGGGGTCGGTAGCGCCGACGAAACCGTTGATGCAATCCTTGCGGACCAGGGTGACGCCTTCGCGGCCCGGCATCCACTGCAGGGCCGGTACCAGATCCTCCTCGCCGGTTCCGATCTCGCAGTGCGGCGGATACGGCGGTTCGGGCTTGCCCGGCTCATGGGTGTCGAGGAAGGCCAGCACCGGCAAGGCGCTGCCGACGAAGCGCCGCGCCAAGCGGTCGGTCTCGGCGACCATACGGGTGACCTGGGCGTTGGCCGTTGGCGGCGCCAAGTTGCCGGCACCGACGGTGGCGAAGCCGTTGACCTCGTCGACGATGACGAGACCGCTTCTGGCGTCGGACAGGTCGAAAGCCCCCAGCTCAACCGGCATCTGTTGGCGGATTTCGTCGAGCAGGTCGTCGGTTTCTGTTGAAGCGTCCATGGTGTCTTCCTTCCGAGCAGGAAGCGCCAGTCTTGTCCGAACCGGTTGGTATTCGAGACCATATAAGAGTAGTCGAAATGCCGCCGGATTGCCATGACCGGCATCTGTTTTTCGAGCCGCGACTAGTGGGCCCTATAGGGCGGGCGGTTCCAATCCGCTCAACCGCAACTGCTCGACGAGATTGCTCTTGAGGCGCTCAAGGCCGTCGGCGTCTTCCGATTCGCAGCGCGCCACAAGGACGGCCTGCGTGTTCGACGCCCTAAGCAGCCACCATCCGTCGGCGGTTTCGACCCTAACGCCATCGAGTTCGTGGACGGTGATGCCGTCGACTCCTTGCAGCCGACCGCGCACTTCGTCGATGGCCTGGAACTTGCGGTCCTCGGTGCATTCGAACCTGATTTCCGGCGTGTTGACCAGGGCCGGCAGCGAATCGCGGATGTCGGCCAGACTGTCTTGCGTAGCGCCGACGACCTCGAGCAGGCGGACGGCGGCGTAAAGCGCATCGTCGAAACCGTAGTAGCGGTGCTTGAAGAAGATGTGGGCGCTCATCTCGCCGGCCAGCGGCGCCCCGATCTCCGCCATCTTGCTCTTGATATGCGAATGGCCGGTGCGCCACATCAGCGGCTTGCCGCCGAGCCGCTCGATCTCGTCGAAGAACGCCCGGCTCGCCTTGACGTCGGCGATGATGGTGGCGCCCGGCTCGTCGGCCAGGACGCCACGGGCGAGGATGGCGAGGAGTTGGTCGCCCCACAGGACCCGGCCTTTCGAATCGACGACGCCGATGCGGTCGCCGTCGCCGTCGAAGGCGAAGCCGAGGTCGCAGCCCTCGTCCACCACCGCGTGTTTCAGTTGTTCGAGGTTGGCTTCCACGGTCGGGTCGGGGTGATGAGCCGGGAACGTGCCGTCGATATCGGCGTTGAGGAGAATGTGTCGGCCGGGCAGGCTCGCGGTCAGCTTGCTGACGGCGTTGCCGGCGGCCCCGTTGCCGGAATCCCAGGCGACGCTGAGCGATTTCGGCGAAGAGAAATCGCGGGTCAGTCGGGCGACGTAGTCGCCGAACACTTCCCTGTGCTCGGCCCGCCCCTCGCCTTCGGCGAAATCGCCGGCCGCGGCCAGGGCGCCCAGGTCCTGGATTTCCTGGCCGAAGAAGGCGGCGCCCTGCATCGTCATCTTGATGCCGTTGTAGTCCGGCGGGTTGTGCGATCCGGTGATCATCAAACCGCCGTCGGCGCCGAAATGATGAGTTGCGAAGTAGAGCATCGGACTCGGTCCCAGCCCGACCCGGTAGGCGGTCAGGCCGCACGCTACCAACCCATCGACCACGGCCGTTTCCAGCTCAGGCGAGCTCAAACGCCCGTCGTAGCCGACGGCGACGGTCTGCCCGCCGCGGCGTTTGAGGATGGTGCCGAAGGCGCGGCCGATGGCTTCCATGTCGGCCGGATTCAGGGTGTCGCCGACGATGCCGCGGATATCGTATTCGCGAAGGATGGTCGGTTCGAGGGTATGGCCTTGACCCACGGCGATCACTCCGGCGGCAATGTCGCCCGGCCGACGCAGACGTATTGGAAGCCGGCCTCGGCCATCTCGTCGGGTTCGTAGATATTG